>NZ_JBFBHD010000002.1:1079940-1725493 GCF_040685015.1 Microbacterium meiriae
GCCGCGCCCCCGTACCGCGTCCACTCCGCACCGACCTTCGCGCTCACCATGACCGAGCCCGTGGCCGAAGACCACCCCACGACGCCCTTCTGGAACGACATCGCGCAGCCACCGGCCGTCGTCGAGCAGTTCTGTGCCGAGATCGGCCAGCCCCACTCGCCGGCTTCACCCTGGGCGGCGAGATAGTCGGTGAGCATCCCACCGGTCTTCATTCCGAAGGTGCCGGTGGACGAGGACCAGATCTTGCCCTTGGTGTACTCCTGCACCTGGCCACCGCCGTTCGCGGTGACGGACAGCACGGCGGTCTTCGGATACCCGTAGACGCTCTTGACGCCGCCGGCCGCCCGCCAGAAGGTCAGGAAGGACCCGCTGACCTCGACGAGCCGCGTCGCCGGAGAGTAGGCGATCACGCCGTTCTGGAACGTCTGCTCGAATCCGGCATCGGGTCCGGCGACAGCGGCCTTGGTCGGGTACCCGAACCGGCTCGATTCGGCTCCCAACGTCTCGTAGAGGGCCGCGAAAGCGGTAGGCACCAGCGCCGAGGCGGTCGCTGCCGAGTAGTAGACGGTGCCCTTCTGGAAGACCATCTTGCAGCCGCCGTCCGCCAGCTGGCATACCGCATTGCCGGTGGGCCACCCCCATGAGCCCTTCTCGCCGCCGGCGGCGAGGTAGTTCGCGCGGAAGGGCCCACTGCTCATCGGGTACGCATGCGAAGAGGACGCCGGCTTCCAGATCGTGCCCTTGGCGAACTGCTGCACGTAGCCGCCGCCGTTCGCCGACACGTACACGGCGTTGCCGGTGGGCTGGCCGTACCGGCCGGTCGCTCCGCCCTGGGCGTTCCAGGCCGTCAGGATCGCTCCGGAGACCGTGTACTTCGTGGCGCCGAACCAGTCGGTGAAGTAGTTGTAGAAGTTTCGGTTGCCGTAGGCGGAGCAGCTGTCACCCGTGCCGTAGCCGGCGCGGAGCGCCGCCGCGTTCGGCTGGTACGGCGTGTAGTAGTAGAGCGCCGCCGTGGCCGCGTTGGCGATGTAGACGGGCGAGGAGCCGCACGACTTGTTCGGGTTGTAGAGGATGTTCCAGGTCTTGCCGGGGGCATACCACTGGAACCATTTCCCCTCCATGTAGATCTGCATCTGACGCGCAGCGCCGTAGATCTGATGGAAGAATCCCACGAAGTTCGGGTCACACGGTGCCGTGTCCGGGCACCCCTGGCCGAGCGCGATGTTGTAGCGCCATGCGCTGGGCCACGTATGCGTCACGAGGCCCTGCTCCTTCTGGAGCATGACGATGAGGACCCGCGGGTTGATGTCGCAGGCCTTGGCGACGCGGTAGATGATGCGAGCTGCCGACTCGTTCTTCGCACCGGTGTATCCGTCGCAGTACGCATCGGCAGGGCGGGTGACCGACGTGATCTTGAAGTCCTTGAGGCAGACGTATCCGCTCTGGCACTTCGAGACCTTGCTGTTGAAGAAGCTCTGGATCTGCGCCTCGGTCATGGTGCTGCTGTCGGTGAAGACAGCGTCGCTGATGATGTTGCCGGGCGTGAACCCGACCAGCGACGATTTCACGATCCCGGCGGCCGCGGGGTCGCCGACGACCCTGCTCACGGAACCGCCGACGGCGGACGTCACAGCGGCGGAGGCGGCGGTGGCGGGGACCACCGTGCCGATCACCAGGGCGGAGGCAGCGAGGAAACAGGTGAGAAGGCGGGTGACCTTCGTGGTGTTTCGAGAGCGTGGGGCACGTCGAGACATGTGACCAGTGTGACGGAAGTTGCGGGATGATGCCACTGTTGCCACGGAAATGCGATCAGCTCTCGGCGTGTCGCGCCGATGCGAAGCTGGCGTTCAGGTGATCAGAGGTCCGCGTGCAGACTCCACACGCGCTCCGCCGAACTCGCCCAGGAGAACGCCCGCGACCGGTCGGCGGCGAGCACGCGCAGGCGCTCCCTCCCTGTCGTCGCCGCGTCCTCCACGGCCTCCGGCAGAGCACTCTCGCTGACCACCGCTCCCCCGTCGGCGAGGACGTCGTGATGACACCCGGACTCCACGGCGACCACGGGGACGCCGAGCGACATCGCCTCCACAGCGCGCCACGGCCACCCGGAGACGGCATCGGTCGACACGAAGACGCGGGCCCCGGCGACGACGGCGGCGCGATCCGAGACCTCGAGCGTCCCCCGGATGTGCGCGCGCCGCTCGGGCAGCCCGGCGGCGGCGGCGATCTCGGCGATTCGCGGTTCCGCCCCCTCAGCCGCTCCGATCACCACGGCGTCGAGGTTCGCCGCGGCGGCGCCGCGGAAACCGGCGGCCAGCGCGTCCTCCGGCCCGGAGAGGACGAGGTAGTCCGCGGGGACACCGAGGTCGGCCCGACGCGAGGCGACGTCCGCGGGACGCAGGAGGTCCTGAGGTGGCGCGCCGGCGATGACGCGGATGCGGTCACCGAGCTTCGCGAGACCGGACAGGCGCTCCGCCATGGAGTGGGACGGAACGACCACGGCATCTGCGTGTTTCACGGCACGTCGGAGCATGCCTCGTTGCCAGGCGACGGCGCCGCGCGACAGCTGAGACGGCGCCTCCCAGGCCCGCAGGTCCCACAGCGTGACGGTGGTCTGATCGTTGTCGTGCACCCGGTCGTGGCGGACCAGTGGGGCGAGCAGCGTCGGCGCGTGGATGAGGCCGCCGCCGACGCCAGGGGCGATGCCGAGTTGCCAGGACGCGGCGAGCTCGCGCCGTCCGACCGCGAGCGTGCGCACTTCTCCGATCCCACGGAGCGGCACCTCTGCCCCCGAAGGCACGATCGCATCGACCGTGCAGTTCGGCGGCGCCGTCTGGACGAGCCCGGCGGCGAGATCTCGCGATGCCGCCGCCTGATCGGGGTCGACGACGTGCACGAGCTGATCCAGAACAACACGCAGTCGAGCACCCATGCGATCAGGCTAACCGCGGGATGCCGACGACCCCGGGAGCGCATCACCTGTCCGCACCGCTACTCAGCGTTCCCACAGCATCGGGAGAGCGCCCGGCAGCTTCGCCGTGCTTGAATGCCAGGGTGAGCGATGGTCGCCTTCCCGTCCGCCGCCGATGGGTCGGGTGGACCGTCGGCCTCGTCCTCGTGCTCCTCGTCCTCGCACTGGGCTGGGTCACGGTGCGCGGCATCGGCGCGGTCGACAACCTGCAGCAGATCGCGAAGGCGACCAGTCAGCTGAAGCAGTCCATCGCCGACGGAGATCTCGACGGGGCAGCCCCGATCGCCGACCGCATCTCCCGCAACGCGGAGTCGGCCCGGTCGCTGACCGGGGACCCGATCTGGCACGCGTTCGGGGTGCTGCCCTGGATCGGGCCCAACTTCCGCGCGGTGAGCGATGTCGCCGAGATCGCCGACGACGTCTCCACGGACGCGCTCGGTCCGCTGCTCGACGTCGCCGCCGACGTCGACATCACGAGCCTCGGCTTCTCGGGCGGGGCGATCGACCTCGCCCCCTTCGCGACCGTCGAGAAGCCACTCGGCACCGCGAGCTCGGCCTTGGCTGCCGCGGAGGAGCGGGCGCGGCGCATCGATGCCGACGCCACCCTCCCCCCTCTGGCCGACGCCGTCCGGGAGATGCGCGGGGCCGTCACCCAGGCTGCGACGGCCGTCGGCGCGCTGCACGGCGCCTCCGTCCTGCTGCCGACCATGCTCGGGGGTGAGGGCCCGCGCACCTACGTGCTCGCGATGCAGAACAACGCCGAGCTGCGGTCATCGGGCGGCATCATCGGATCGATCGCGCTCCTGCGCGCGGAGAACGGCAAGGTCACGCTGCAGCGGCAGGCGTCGACGCGCGACTTCCCCCCGCTGGACACGGCGCTCCCGCTCAGCGACAGCACCGTCGCGCTCTTCGAGGACCGCCCCGGCCGCTATCTGCAGAACATCACCAGCATCCCCGATTTCCGGGAGGCCGGGCAGACCATCGCCGCCCGGTGGGAAGGGCGGTACGGGGGAAAGGTCGACGGGGTGATCGCGGTGGACGCCGTGGTGGCCGCGCACCTCATGCGGGCCACCGGAGACCTGTCCTTCGGGCCGTTCACGGCGACCGCGGAGACCGTGACCGACCTGCTCCTCTCCGAGATCTACGCAGCGATCCCCGATCCCGCGGCTCAGGACGCGATCTTCGCTCAGGCCGCCGGCGGACTGTTCTCGGCTGCTCTGTCCCATGCCGAGCCGCAGGCCCTCGTCCGCGCGCTCGCCGACGCCGCCGGCGAAGGCCGCATCCGGATCTGGAGCGCGCGTGAGGCGGAGGAGTCGCTCCTCGCCGCCAGCGCGCTCGGCGGCGCCATGCCGCAGGATGACGAGGACGCCGCGGTGGTCGGCGTCCTGATGAACGACGGCACCGGCGGGAAGATGGACTATTACACCCGCGCGTCCATCGCGACGGCGGTGGGCACCTGCGCAGGGGTGCCGACGACCCAGGTGCGCGTCACGTGGTCGAACACGGCCCCCGCCGACGCCGCCACCTCCCTGCCCCCGTACGTCACCGGCGACGGCGTGTACGGCGTGCCGGCCGGCAGCGTGCGCACTCTGATCGCCGTCTACGGTCCGGAAGGCGCCCTGCCGTCGCACATCGACCGGGACGGCTCGGAAGAGGGCGTGCAGACGACGACCATCGGCGATCGCTCCGTCGTGCAGCACGAGGTGCTCCTCGCCCCCGGCGCCTCCACGACGATCACCGTGGAGTTCCAGGGCGACGGCGCCGGAGCACGTCTCACCGAGGTGGAGCACACCCCGCTGATCGTGGGTCCGAAGCTGACCCGCGACACCCTGCAGTGCGGCTCGTGACAATCGCCGACGGATGAGGTACTGTCATCTCACTGGGGAATAACCGGGGTCCGTGAACCTGCCGTGGGGGCAGAGGATCTCGCGCAGTCGGACGCAGGGGTGTGTCCGGAGGCGATTCCGCGTGAAATTCTGGGGAGAAATCATGCTGAAGAAACTGGCTGCCATCAGCCTTACCGCTGGCGCGCTCATCTTGGCCGCGCCGACCGTCGCCTCTGCGGCACCGAGCGACTCCTACCCCTCGCCTCCGGGCGCGAAGGTGGGCGACGCGATCATCGACACCTGTGAGGTCTCGACCGTCGCCTTCGGCGCCGGGTACTTCGAGCCCTCGGAGACCGTCGGAGTGTCCGTCTCGGGACAGAACGCCGGCGCCGCCGCCATCTCGGGCAACACCGCCGCGTCCGACGGCAGCCTGAGGGTCACGTTCCGCCCGCCCTCCGACGGGCAGGGGGCCTACGCCCTCGACTTCGCCGGTTCTCGGACATACACCGCCACGGTGACGGTCTCGCACGGGAACGCCGCCGCTTCCAGCTGCGACCACGACCCCGGCACCGCTGCTCCCGCCGGGACCGAGCTGCCGCTCACAGGCGGCACGGAGCTCGCCCTCACCGGCGGATCGGTGTCGCCGTGGATCGTCGGCGGCGCCGCAGTCGCTCTGGTCGCCGGTGGTGGCCTCGTCGCCGTCGGAGCCGCGCGCCGCAAGCGCGCCTGAGTCGCGCGCGGCACGCGCGCCTGAGCCAGGTCGCCGCCTTGTGCGGTGGCCGGCTGGACGACGGTGATCCCTCCCCCTCCGATCACCGTCGTCTGGCGAATCCGGTCATGCACCGGACGGCCCACGGGCGATGTTCCCGGGAACATCGCCCGTGGGCTGCGTCGTCCCCCGCGGACTCACGGGGCGGGGGTAGGGGTGTCCGTCGGCGGATGCAGTTTCTGCTGCATGAGCTCGTGGATGAAGTCGTAGTTCGGGTCGAACTCGTCGACACCGTTCTCCGGCGTCAGTTCGACCGTCTGGACCGGCTGCTCCTTGGCCTTGAGCATGAGATCGAAGAACTCCGGCAGCTTGCCCTGCGGAAGATCCGTGTCGATGAGCGCCGTGCCCGCGGCAGCCACCTCGTTGAAACGCGTGAGCACGGTCTGCGGCGTGAACTGGGCGAGGATCGCCTCCTGCAGCTCGCGCTGCCGCTTCATGCGGTCCCAGTCGCTGGTCGTGTACCGCGAGCGGGCGTACCACTGCGCGGTGTCGCCATCCATGTGCTGCTGCCCGGGCTCGATCCACCCGATCGCCCACTCGTTCACGTCGGTCCCGGACCACCCCTCGGGCGGACCGCCCTTGGGGAGGCGCTCGGTGACGGTGATGTCCACGCCGCCGAGGGCGTCCACGAGGTCGGCGAAGCCGTGCATGTCGACGAACACGTAGTACGGGATCTCGATGCCGAGCACGCCCTCCGCGGCGTCCTTGGTCGCCTCGATGCCCGGTGCCGAGCCCGTGGCGTCCGCGTCCGGATAGAGCCCGGTCCCCTTGTCCTCCCGGCACACCTCCGCGGCGTTGCGCACATGGTTCATCCAGCCGTTCCAGCCGCAGGTGGACGAGCCCTGTCCCTGGAAGCCGTCGGGATACAGCTCCTGCATCGGGCTGCCGTCGCTGAACGGCGCATGCGGGAGCTCACGGGGGATGCCGGTGATGGTGACCGCGCCGGTCTCGGCATTGACGGAGACGACGGAGATGCTGTCGAACCGCATCGAGTCGCGACCGTCTCCACTGTCCGCGCCGAGCAGCAGGATGTTGTAGTAGCCGTCGCTGGGCGGCAGGCTCGGCCCGCTCTGCCCGAAGATGGCCCCGACGCTGCCCCGCACCGAGCCCACCGCCGTGGCCGCGTACCCGGTCATGCCGCCGACCAGCCCCAACAGGAGGAGGGCGACGACCGGGAGGACGAAGCGCGACGGCGCGGGGACCTTGACCAGACGGACGAGCCGGAGCGTGTCGAAGGTGAGGACGATCCAGAGCACCACGACACCCACGAGCAGCACCTGCACGAGGGTGAGCAGTACCGCCGAGACGAAGCCGCCGCCGATCGTGAGCCAGAGGAAGACGGGGCGCGCGAACAGGGCGAGGGCGAGGGCGAGGACGGCCAGGACCCACGTCGTCAGCGTGACGCCGAGTCCGAACCTGCCCAGGCGGCGATTGCCCGCGAGCACCTGCGCGGAGCCCGGGATGAGGAGGTTGAGCCCGACGAGCCACCAGGCGCGCTTCGACATGAGGCCCGGATCGGCCGGGTCCGGGTGTCGCAGCGGCCGCGTCTCGATGAGCGGACGTCGTGTCGCGCGCGGGGGCGCAAGGGTCACAGCGAGCCCTTCAGCCGATCGTTCTTCTCCTCGACCTGCGCCTCGAGGTCGGCGGCGTAGGCTTCGACGCGGTCCGCCAGATCGTCGTCCGCGGCAGCGAGGATCCGGGCCGCGAGCAGGCCGGCGTTGCGCGCGCCGCCGATCGACACCGTCGCGACCGGGATACCCGCGGGCATCTGCACGATCGACAGCAGGGAGTCCATGCCGTCCAGGTACGCGAGCGGCACGGGGACGCCGATGACCGGGAGCGCCGTCATCGACGCGAGCATGCCGGGCAGGTGGGCGGCACCGCCGGCGCCCGCGATGATGACGCGCAGGCCACGAGACCGCGCCTCACGCGCGTACGACATGAGCTTGTCCGGCGTACGGTGGGCCGAGACCACCTCGACCTCGTGAGGGACCCCGAAGTCGGTGAGCGCTTGGGACGCGTCGCTCATGACGCGCCAGTCGGAGTCGGATCCCATGACGACGCCGACCAGAGGAGCGGCGGAGGAGTGCAGTGGCTCGGTCACCAGATCAGGCTACGGTCTCGCGCTGGGAGAACCCCCGAGCGGCACACGTCTTTTCCGTGTGCCGCCGCGGGAATCCTCAGGCGAAGGCCGCTGCGGCGGCCCTGGCCTCGTACACCGCGTCGTCGAGGTCGTCCCCGGCGACGTTCACGTGCCCCACCTTGCGGCCGGGCCGCGGCGCCTTGCCGTACGTGTGGATCTTGGCATCGGGGTGCGCGGTCATCGCCGCCTCGAAACGGTCTCCGAGAGTGCCGTCCGTCGGGCCGCCGAGGATGTTCACCATGACCGACCATGCCGCGCGGGGCTGGGTGTTCCCCAGGGGCAGATCCGCCACGGCACGCAGATGCTGCTCGAACTGTCCGGTGACGGCTCCGTCCTGGCTCCAATGTCCGCTGTTGTGCGGTCGCATGGCGAGCTCGTTCACGAGGATGCGCTCGTCGTCCGTCTCGAAGAGCTCGACCGCGAGCATCCCGGTCACGCCCAGGCCCTCCGCGATACGACGGCCGATGTCCTCAGCGACCTCGGCGAGACGCTCGGTCGCCGCGGGCGCCGGGGCGATCACCTCGGCGCAGACGCCGTCGCGCTGCACCGTCTCGACGACCGGATACGGGATCATCTCTCCCCCGGGTCGGCGTGCGACCTGCTGGGCGAGCTCACGGACGAAGGGGACGAGCTCCTCGACGAGCAGGGCGTCAGAGCCCTGCAGCGTATCGAGCCAGTCCTGCGCTTCGGCGCCCGAGCGCACCACCCGCACACCCTTGCCGTCGTACCCGCCCCGCGGCGTCTTGACCACCGCGGCACCGTCGTGCTCGTCGAGGAAGCGCTGCAGGTCGTCAGCGGAGCGGACCGGAGCCCACTCGGGCTGCGGCACGCCGAGCTCCGCCAGCCGGGAGCGCATGACGAGCTTGTCCTGGGCGAACTGGAGCGCATCCGGGCCGGGGTGCACGGCGACGCCCTCGGCGACGAGAGCGCAGAGCACGTCCTGCGGCACATGCTCGTGGTCGAACGTGATGACGTCGACGTCGGCGGCGAAGGCACGCACGGTCTCGAGGTCACGGTAGTCACCCACCGCTGTGGCGGCGAGGCCCGCGGCCATACCCTCCTCTTCGGCGAGCACCCGCAGATCGAGACCGAGCTCGACCGCCGGAGCGATCATCATCCGTGCCAGCTGTCCTCCGCCGATCACGCCCACGCGCAGCGCCATGTGCCGCCTCCATTCGTCATGCCCATTCTTCCGCACGCGCGAGCGCCCGGGGAACGCAGGTGCACCCCGGACGGACCGGGCACGTCGGCCGCGCTCAGGCGAAGTCGTCGCCGCTCGCCTGGGCGTCGCGGTGGGCCAGGATCTGACCGACCTCGATCTGGTCGGCGAGGGTCTCGTGCACGAGGGTGACGTTCGGCACGTTCACCAGACGCAGAGGCGCGTCCACGCCGTTTGAGAGCGTGATGGTCCCGCAGCCCCACATCCGCTGCAGCGGGCCGCGACGGACGCCGATCGTGTAACCGCGTGCGTGCGACATCTCGCGGCGGTTGCGCGCGCCCAGGCCCTGGGCGGCGATGACGCGACGGGTCGTGATCGTCGTCGTCCGGGAGTACCAGACGATGAAGGGGATCACGACGGCGACGAGGACGACGGTCCCGGCAGCCGCGAGCAGCATCCAGTCCTCGAAGCCGGCCGGCAGGTTGCCGTAGAAGTAGGCGGTGGCCCCGAAGACGGCGATGAGCACGAGCGCCGACCAGAAGAGCCGACGCGCGTGGCCACGGAAGCGCGCGATCAGCAACTCCTCGGCGGGAGTGCCGGGCGGCGGCATCAGCGGGCGTCCGCCGAGCGTCACGGGCTGGGTCACACCCCCATTGTGCCCGGGATCGCCGACAACACCGTCCGTGCGGCGGCGTGTCCCCGCCTCACGCGGGGCGGACGTGCACGACGTCGCCGGCCGAGACCGCGTGCACGGTGCCCTCCGCCTCGACGCGCAGGCGTCCCTCGGCGTCGATGCCGACGGCCGTCCCGTCGAGCAGGGAGCCGCCGGGGAGCGAGACCCGCACGGCCTGTCCCACCGTCGCGCACCGTGCGGCGACCGCCGCATGGAGACCGCTCGCGATCGCGTCGTCCGCCGCGGTGAGCGCGGTCAGGTGACCGTCGAGCGCCGAGAGGTAGGAGTGGAGCAGCTCGTCCTCGTCGACGACCACGCCGTGCACCGCGAACGAGGTGGCCGTGGGCACCGGAAGCTGCGTCGCGGTCATGGACGTGTTGACCCCCGCGCCGACGATGACAGCGTGCGGGGTCGCCTCGGCGAGGATGCCGCAGATCTTGCGGCCGTCGACGAGGACGTCGTTCGGCCACTTGAGGGCGACGGTGGCGGCGGGCAGTTGCGCGGCGACGGCCTCGGTCATGGCCGCTCCGGCGGCGAGCGGGATCCAGCCTCGCGCCGCGGGTTCGGCGGGCAGATCGCGGAGGAGGACGCTCACCGCGAGCGCCGACCCCGCCGGGGCCACCCACCGGCGATCCAGTCGCCCCCGTCCGGCGGTCTGGTGCCGGGTCAGGAGGACCGAGAGGTGCGGCCAGCCGTCGGCGTCGTCCGCATGCCCACGGAGGTCGGCGTTGGTCGACCCCGCCGCGTCGACCACCTCGAGACGCGGTGCGAGCGCGGCGGAGCGCGGGAAGTCGCCGCTCATACGTCCTCGTCGTCGGCTTCGTCGTCGTCATCGTCCGCGTCACCGCGGACGGCGCCGATCTCGCGGTCGCGCCACCGCTCCCACTCCCCCATGAGATGGTCGACGGCCGCGTGGAACTTCTGCGTCGCGACACCGGGGGTGGTGTCGCCGAAGTAGTGGCGCACCCACATCTGCAGCCGCGCGACGGCCGCCTCGTCCTGCCGCACGCGCTCCACCTCGGCGACGATGTCGTCCGCCGCCTCCGCGGACAGCCACTCGCAGTCCGAGAGGTAGCCGGTGGTGTCGACGGCGGCCTCCTCGTCGACCGGTCGCGTGATCATGAGCGGCTTTCCCGCCGCGAGGCGGTCGTACACCATGGCCGAGATGTCCACGACGGCGACGTCGGCGGCGGCCAGCTGCCATCCGAGCTCTGGACCGTCGTCATACACATGCTGGGCGGTCGGATCGGCCGCGTTCGCGGCGGCGATGGCCGCGATGATGCGCCGGTGCGCCGCCCCGTAGGCCTCGTCGACGACACCGCTTCGCGGGTGCGGACGGTAGATGACACGGTGCTCCCCCGTCGCGAGGAGTCGCGCCACGAGGCGCTCGCCGTGCGAGGCGATGGAGCCGTAGTGCGCGCTGGGCCGGTCTCCCTCCCAGGTCGGCGCGTACAGCACGACGAGACGGTCGTCCGGTGTGTACGGGAGCGAGCCGGAGTAGTGGTCCGCCTGGGGGCGTCCGATCTCGATCGTCCGGCTCTCCACGTCGTAGTCCCACAGCGTCCGCGACAGCCGGTCCCTCGCCGCCTGACCGGCGACGAAGGCGTAATCGTAGGCCTTGTACTGATTCGTGGTCATGTACATCTTGTCGGACTCGCCGTGGTTGATGAACACGTGCCACCGGCGGCCGTACCGGAACATCTGGAAGTTGCGGGTGTTCTGGTTCACGTACAGCACCACGCGGATGTCCTGCGTGGCCAGGAAGCGCTCGAGATCGCGCACCTTCGGCACGAAGGCGACGGGCGGGCCGTCCTCCTCGAGGAGCTTCTCCGCGCCGGTCGCCTGGCGTGCCAGCACCACGACGGGCCACCGCTCGGCGAGCGCGGCCAGCGGGCGGTACCACTGCCGCATCTGGTACATGTTCACGGCGCCGTCCGCGAAGTACACCGCGACCTGGAAGTGCTCGGCCGGGTACGGCACCTGATCCGCCAGCCGGCGGCGGACGCGCTGCACCGCCGAGCGCGAAGCGAGCGCCCGCTGCAGGAGACGGTAGGCCTTCTTCGCGTCAGACAGTGCACCCATCCCTCCAGGATAGTTCGTCCTGTCCCGGCATCCGCGGCGGCGGACAGGCGGACGCCGCCTGAGAGAGAGCGGCAGGAGCGGCGTGACATGATCGACGTGTGCCAGCCAACGGATCCCCCACCCCCGTCACCGGGGTGTCCTTCGTGATGCCGGTGCTCAACGAACGCGCCTACCTGGAGCACGCCGTCGCATCGGTGCTCGCCCAGGAGGTCGGCGTCCCCGCCGAGCTCATCCTCGCGCTGGGACCGTCATCGGACGGCACCACCGCCCTCGCCCGCCGACTGGCCGCGGCCGACGACCGGATCCGTCTCGTCGACAACCCGGCCGCGCACATCCCGGTCGGCCTCAACGCCGCGATCCGGGCCAGCCGCTACCCCACGGTCATCCGGGTCGATGCCCACTCCGAGCTCGCTCCCGGCTACGCGGCCAGGGCCCTGCAGACCCTGCAGCGCACGGGGGCCGCCAACGTCGGCGGCGTCATGCACGCCGAGGGCCGGACGCCCTTCCAGAAGGCCGTCGCCCGGCTGTACAACTCCCCCGTCGGCCTCGGCGGCGGGGCGTATCACGGCGGCCGCGTCGAAGGAGAGGCGGAGTCCGCCTACCTCGGCGTGATCCGTCGGGACGTCCTCGACGAGGTCGGTCTGTTCGACGAGACGATCCGCCGCGGCGAGGACTGGGAGCTGAACCTGCGCATCCGCCAGGCCGGGCACCGCGTGTGGTTCGACCCCGAGCTGTCGGTGACCTACTGGCCCCGCGAGAGCTGGCCGCGCCTGGCCAGGCAGTTCCGCGCGACCGGCGCCTGGCGAGGGGAGCTGGTGCGGCGCTTCGGTCGTCGCAACGGTCTTCGCTACTTCGCGCCGCCGGTCCTGCTGCTGTTCGTCGCACTCGCCGTGGTCCTCGGGGCCTTGCAGCTGTCCGGTGCGGTGTCGGGAACCGCCTCCCTCATCGCCTCGTGCCTGGTCTACGTCCCGCTCGCGCTCTACGTGCTGCTCGTGGTCGGCGTGGCCCTCGCTCCCGGCGGGGGCGGCGTGCGGCAACGCCTGTGGACGCTCCTCGTGCTGCCCACGATGCACCTCTCGTGGGGTCTCGGCTTCCTCGGCGGCGTGCTGCGCGGAGCCGGCGACACGGTGGACGCGTCCCGGCTCGGCACGCGGAACACCCCCCTGCCCTGACGTCCGACGACTACGGCGTGACGAATCCGAGGTCGAGGATCCGGTCGACCACCCGCTGCGCGGCCCGACCGTCGTCGAGGGTGTTGAACTGCCGCTGCCAGGCGGCATAGCGCTCGGCGTACCTCTCCCGGTGCCCCGCATCCTCCAGCGCGGCCACGAGTTCGTCCTGCGTACCGAGCAAGGGCCCCGGCGCCCGCTCCGCCAGATCGAAGTAGAAGCCGCGGAGCTGACCGCGGTAGTGGTCGAGGTCGGGCACGAGGAAGTACATCGGCTTGCCGGTCACCGAGTAGTCGAACATGACGGAGGAGTAGTCCGTGACGAGGGCGTCGGCGGCGAGCAGGAGCTGCGACGTCTCGGGGTAGCCCGTCACATCGATCACCCGGGCGCCGGCGCGATCCCTGCCCTCGCCCAGCGTGCGCGAGTGGCCGCGCACCAGCACGACGGCGTTCGTCTGCCGCGCGAGGAGTTCGGGATCGACGAAGTCGACCATCTCCGCCCGGTCGTCGCGCCAGGTCGGGGCGTAGAGGAGGACGCGCTCGTCGGCCCCGATGCCGAGCGCCGCGCGAACGGCGACCGGGTCCCCGGTACGCAGCGCATCGTTGCGCGGATAGCCGTCGACCCAGATCGGCCGCCCGAAGAACGCATAAGCCTTGCGCAGGATCCGCGCGGCGTACGTGTTCTGCGCGAGCAGCACGTCCCACCGCCGGGACTCCTTGACCACCGCCGCCATCCGCCGGGGATCGAACCCGGGGCGGTGCAGCGCCAGGCGCTTGAGGGGCGTGCCGTGCCAGGTCTGCACCACCTTCTGCCCGGGCTTCCGCGCGAAGCGCCGTCGCAGCCAGTCGTTCACGACGAGCAGGCGCGCGGCCCCGCGGGCGTGCCACCATTCCGGGCTGCCCTCGATCACGGCGATCGCTCCGTCCGGCACCTCGACCGACAGGTCGGCGACGCTCCAATACCGGCGCACTCCCGGCGCGCGCCGTGCGAGCTCCCGATCGATGGCGCGCGGGTTGCAGCCGACGCTCCGGCCGTAGAAGCTCTCGAAGAACACGGCGTTCTCGGTGCCGCCTGCCTGCGCCACGTAGCGCTCCTCGAGCGTGGAACGCCCCTCGGCGGTGTCGTACACGGGGTCCACGGGCGCCGCGATGTGGACGACGGCACCGTCGACGGCGATCCGCACCCCCGGGAGGAGCACCGGCGCGAGACGCAGCTCGGCCAGATCGACGCCGTCGATCCGCAGGTCGTACTCCCCGGACGGCAGAGGCAGCTCCGGACCGCCCCATCGCGACGCGCGGAGCGCGAACGTCGCCTTCCAGGTCTTCCCCCCACCGGTGAGGCGGGCCTTCACCCGCGCCCGCGGTCCGGTGAGCTCGGCGCTCTCCGGACGCTGCCCGGTCCCTGCGATGACCAGCGCCTGTGCCGTGTCATCGATGCGGGCCGTCGTCATGCTGCTCCCTTCGGCGCGGGGACCCCCCGCGCACGGATCGCCCGGTATACCCGACGAGTGTTCTGACCGTCACGGAACGCGTGCATCTCCGCGCTGAGCGTAGCGGAACGCTCGGCGGCCTCGTCGAACGCGGCCGCATCGCCGAGCAGCGACGCCAGCCGGACGAGGGCGTCTTCCCACCCCGTGGCGACGCCGGACGCGGCGACCTCCTCGAAGCGGCCGTAGAAGCCGCGGGTGCGGGCGTACTCGGCGACATCCGGTGCGAGGAAGACGACCGGCAGGGCGAGGAGCCCCACGTCGTACGCGAGCGACGAGTAGTCCGTGATGAGGATGTCGACGGCGGGCAGCACCGGCGTCACATCGCTGACGACCGTGCTGGGCAGCGCCCGCACCCGCGTCGTCGGCACCGGCGGCGCGTAGCTGCCGTCGCCGAGGGGGTGGGAGCGCACGAGGAGGACGGCGTCGTGGAATTCGAGCACCCGGATGATCCGCACCCATTCCTCAGCCGTCGGGACGGACGGGTCGGGAGCGCCGTCGCGCCAGGTCGGCGCGTAGAGGACGATCCGGTCGGTGTCGCCGATCGCGCCCACGGCCTCGGCGAGCAGCCCCCGTGCATGGGCGCGGCGTTCCTCGGGCGAACCGCTCGAGAGCACGTCGACGCGCGGCTCCCCGGTCACCACCACGCGATCATCGCCCAGCCCGAACGCGGACTCGAGGCGTGCTCTGGCGCGGTGCGAGGCGGCAGGGAGGACCCGGATGCGCTGCGCGGCACCCCGGTACATCCAACCGACGAGCCGACGCAGGACCGGCGCACCGGGCACGGCCGGCACCTGGGTCGTGGCGGGAGAGTCGAGGCCGATGCGTTTGAGCGGGATGCCGTGCCAGAGCTGCACCACGAACGCGCCGCCGTTGCCGTAGCGGTTCACGTCGCCGAGGCCGTGGGTCACGATCAGCACCCCGGCGCGCGCGGTCGCCCACCAGCCGCGCAGACCGCCCCGTGGCACGCTCCGCAGACCGAGGGCCGCGGCGTCCGCCGCTTCGCGCGGGGACCCGGCCAGCCACAGGGTGTCATGGCCCGCCTCCGCTGCGTACCGCTGCAGGGCGAGGGCGCCGTCCCCGACGCCGGCGCCGCACCCGAAGACCCAGCGCGGACCGCGCGGCACGAGAAGGGTGCCGAGACGGCCGAGGGCGTACAGCGGGATCCGGAGCAGCTTGGCCGCGTTGCCGGTGCCGAAAGAGAAGGACGCCACCCGGCGAGCCTATCGCGCAGGTGGCGTCCTTCTCTGACGTGGGGATCAGCCGGCGAGCGTGCCGAGCGTCACCTCGATGTCGCTCTCCTTGCCGTCGCGGACGTAGGTCACGTCGGCCTTGCTGTCGGCGGCCGCTGCGCGCACCTGCGCCGTGAGGTCGGTCGCGCTCGTGATCGGGACGCCGTTGAAACGCGTCACGACGTCACCGGCCTGGAGACCGGCGGCCTCGGCGGCGCCCCCGTCGGTGACCTCGGCGATGTAGGCGCCGGCCACCGTCGCGCCCTCGACGCCGGAGGCATCGCGGACCGAGGCACCCAGGAGGCCGTGCGTGGCCGCGCCATCGGCGATGATCTCATCGGCGACGCGCTGGGCGATGTTGGACGGGATGGCGAAGCCGATGCCGATCGAACCCGACTCCTCCGAGTTGCCCGAGCTCGCGATCGCGACGTTGATGCCGATCAGCTCGCCCTTGCTGTTGACGAGGGCACCGCCGGAATTGCCGTGGTTGATCGCCGCGTCGGTCTGGATCACGGCGATCGAGATCGACTCGGTGGCCTGCTGCCCGCTGTTGCCGGGCAGATCGAACTGGAAGGGCCCCTCGCCCTGGCCGTCCTCCGGTGCCTGCTCCTGCGGGGCGTCCTCGGAAGAGGAGTCGGGCAGCGCGGAGGAGGCGATCTGGATGCTGCGGTTCAGCGCGCTCACGATGCCGGTGGTGACCGAGTTGGCCAGGCCCAGCGGGGCGCCGAGCGCCACGGCGGTATCGCCGACGTTGAGCTTCGACGAGTCGGCGAACTCGATCGGAGTCAGGCCCTCGGCGTCCGTGAGCTTGATCACCGCGAGGTCGTAGATCGGGTCGGTGCCGACCACGGTCGCCTCGTAGATGCGGCCGTCGGAGGTCGTGACGCGGATCGTCGGATCAGCCGCCGCGCCGCCGAGGGTCACGACGTGGGTGTTGGTGAGGACGTAGCCGTCCTTGCTGATGATGACGCCCGAGCCGCTGCCGGCCTCCTGCGACCCGGCCACCTCGATGGTGACGACGGAGGGAAGCGCCTCGGTCGCGACCGCGGTGGTCTCGTTGACCGAGCCGGGGTTGTTGACCGTGACGGTCTGCGGTCCCTGCGCCGTGCCGGAGGACGGGGAGTCCTGCAGCCCGGTGAGCAACGCGCCTCCGCCGAAGCCGGCGACGCCGCCGACGAGGGCGGCTGCGACGATGAACGCCGCGACGCGGGTGCCGCCGCGCGACTTCTCCTTCGTCGCGGTCGGGGTGCCCTCGGCCGGCGGCACCGTGCCGTCGAGCGGCCGGGTGTCGTGCGCCGGGACGCCGAATGCGGCGCCGGGGACGCCCGCCGCGGCGGGACCGGGCGCGGCCAGCCCGTGCGGCACGGGTGCCACGGTCGGGGCACCGGCGGCGTGCGACGCGAACGTCGGCGGCATGTGGTGGCCCTGCGGGGCGACCGGGGCGGAAGCGGCCGGGGTGCCCGTGAGGGTGCCGTCGGCGGCCGGAGACGGCGCGCTCGGCGCGGCCTCGGGGGTCTGAGGGGTCTGGGGGGTGTGTCCGGCCGACACGGCGTCGTCCGACGCCGGTGCCGGGCGGTCCTGCGGGTTGTCCTGGTTCATGGTGTGCTCCTTCAACGCTCCTCCAGGATGCCCCGCATCCCTGTGCGTTCCTTATGCCGAGCTTGAGTTTCAGCTATGGCCTTAGCCTGTTCTTCATGAGTGTCATCCCCGGCGCATGGCGTCGCACGGCGGCCGGTGCCGGTCTGCTCGACGCGGACGGTACCGTCGCGCCCACCATCTTCGCAGAGATGTCCGCCGCGGCGGTCAGAACCGGCTCCATCAATCTGGGGCAGGGCTTCCCGGACGAGGACGGCCCGGAGGTGGTCCTCGCCGCCGCACGCGCCGCGATCGCCGAGGGCGTCAACCAGTACCCGCCGGGGCGCGGCTCCCCCGATCTCCTGCAGGCGATCGCCGAGCATCAGCAGCGGTTCTACGGGCTCGCCGTCGACCCGGGCACCGAGGTCATCGTGACGGCCGGGGCGACCGAGGCGCTGACGGCGACCCTGCTCGCGCTCATCGACGGGCCGGAGGACGAGGTCGTCGTCTTCGAGCCCTACTACGACTCGTACGCCGCGGCGGTCGCGCTCGCGGGCGCTCGGCTCCGGACCGTGCCGCTGCGGGCGCCGGACTTCCAGCCCGACCTGCAGCAGCTCGCGGAGGCGGTCACGGATCGGACGCGGATCATCCTCGTCAACGACCCGCACAACCCCACGGGAGCGGTCTTCGACGAGGAGGTCCGCCGGGAGGTCGTGCGTCTGGCCGAGAAGCACGATGCCGTGATCGTCACCGACGAGGTCTACGAGCACCTCACCTTCCGCGGCCCGCACGTGCCCATCGCCACGCTGCCCGGCGCTGCGGAGCGGACGCTGACCATCTCCTCGGCCGGGAAGACCTTCTCGACCACGGGGTGGAAGATCGGCTGGGTGCACGGCCCCGCCGCGCTCATCACGGCCGTGCTGACGGTGAAGCAGTACCTCACCTACGTCAACGGCGCGCCTTTCCAGCCCGCCGTGGCCGTCGGCCTGCGCCTCGACGATGCGTTCTTCGCCGATGCCGCCTCCCTGCTCGCCCGCAAGCACGCGATCCTCGGCGACGGTCTGCGCGCGGCCGGCTTCACCGTCCATGCCCCACAGGGCGGCTACTTCACGGTGGCCGACGCGACGGCTCTCGGCGGCGCCGATGCGGCGGCCTTCTGCCGCGCGCTTCCGGAACGGGCCGGGGTCGTGGCGATCCCCCTCACCGCCTTCGTGTCGCCCGCGCGACGCCCGGCGTACGCGGGCCTCGTCCGCTTCGCGGCGTGCAAACGCGTCGATGTCCTGGAGGAGGCGGCCGCCCGTCTCTCCGGTCTGCGCGCCTGAGTCAGGTCGGTCAGCGCGGGACCACGGCGTAACGTCGTGCACGCAGCGAGGGGTTCGTCTCCCGGACCCTGGTGACGGCCGCTCCGTCGACCACTCCGATGGCCAGCCCCGGCTCGGGCCCGATCCCCGCGCGGACGACCCCCTGCGGGTCCACGATGCGCGAGTGCCCCACACCGATCGGCGCCGGGTGGTCGGCGGCGATGACGAACACCGTGTTCTCGATGGCCCGCGCGGCGAGCAGCGTGGTCCAGTGGTGCTCCTTGAGCGGCCCGCGCACCCATTCCGCCGGCACCACGAGCGCGTCGGCACCGGCGACCGCGAGGCGCCGCGACAGCTCGGGGAACCGCAGGTCGTAACAGGTCATCAGCCCGAAGCGCAGACCTCCGAGCTCGAAGACCGCGGGCTCGCCGATCTCCCCCGGCTCCACCCAGTCCGACTCGCTCTGCCCGAACGCGTCGTACAGGTGCTGCTTGCGGTAGACCGCGAGGATGCCGTCGCCGCGCACGGCGACGACCGTGTTGCGCACGCGCCCCTCGTCCGAGGCCTTCTCCGTGACGCCCGCGACGATGACGACGGCGAGCTCCGAGGCCAGGCCGATCAGTCCGGTCACGAACTCACCGTCGAGACCCTCCGCATTCGCCGCGAGGCGTTCGTCCATCGGATCGACGAAGAAGCTCGAGTACTCCGGGAACACGATGAGCTTCGCCCCCAGTCGGGCGGCGTCCGTCGCGAGCTCGGCGATCCGCTCCCTGTTGGCCTCGCGCGAATCGGTGGGAGCGAACTGGCACACGGCGACGGGGACGGCGGCGTTCTCAGGCATGACGCCATCCTCTCGCACCCGTCGCTGCCGCGCTCGATTCGACGCCTTTCCAGATCCGTGATAAGTTATCTCTTGTGCCGCGGGGTGGAGCAGTTCGGTAGCTCGCCGGGCTCATAACCCGGAGGTCGCAGGTTCAAATCCTGTCCCCGCAACAAATGGAAGGCCCTCTGGCCGGGAGAAATCCCAAGCCAGAGGGCCTTTCGCATGTGGCGGGAGCCGACCTCTGGGAGTATCGAGGGGTGAGCCGACCGGTCGACATCGATGCAGCCGTGGTAGCTGAGCTCGTCGAAGAGCAGTTCCCCCGCTGGGCGCACCTGCCCGTCCGCGCCGTGGCGCGTCAGGGGTGGGACAACAGGACTTTCCGCCTGGGTGAGGATCTGTCGGTTCGCCTTCCCGTTGCCGAGTCCTACGCGACGGCCGTGCAGAAGGAGAGCAGAGCGCTCGAGTTCCTCGCCGGACGGCTCCCGGTCGCCGTTCCCTCCGTCGTTGCGCTCGGCGAACCCGGCCGCGGCTATCCGTTTCCGTGGTCCATCCGCCGGTGGCTCGACGGCGACACGGTCGACCGCGTCGCGGGGCTCGATCGTGTCCGCCTCGCCGTCGATCTCGGGGGCCTCCTCCGCGTCCTGAGGTCTCTTCCCGTGCACGCGGGGCAGGCCGCCGGCCGGCACTCGTTCTTGCGCGGTTCGCATCCGAGCGTCTACAGCGATGACGTCCACGCCGCGCTGCAGCGGCTGGACGACACCGTGGACACGGAGAACTGCCGGAGCGTCTGGCTCGCGGCGACGAGCAGCGTCTGGGAGTCCTCGCCCGTCTGGTTCCACGGCGATGTCGCCGTCGGGAACCTCCTCATCAGCGACGGCAGCCTGTCGGCGATCATCGATTTCGGCACCTGCGGCGTCGGCGATCCTGCCTGCGACCTCGTCATGGCGTGGACGTACTTCGAGGGGGACGCGCGTGACGCGTTCCGCGACGCTGTCGGACTCGACGACGCGACGTGGCGACGGGCTCGCGGCTGGGCGCTCTGGAAAGCGCTGGTGACCCTCTCGGGCGGGTCAGGACCGGGCGGAGACGACAGCCGACGCGTGCTTCACGAGGTGCTGACCAGCCCGCTCTAGGCCGCGGATGCCGCCCCGCCGGTCAGCGGACGACGGCGGTGGGCGCGACGAGCGCCGCGAGGACCTCGTGGCTGATCGACCCGAGCAGGAACCGGGCGACGGCCCCCCGCCCATGTGAGCCCACCACGGCGAGGCTCGCGGCGGCGGCCGCCCGGTTGATGACCTCGGACGGGTACCCGCGCTCGACCCGGGGCTGCAGCTCGAGATCCGGATACGTCTGGCGCAGCCCGGCGAGAGCGACGGCGAGAGTCTCTTCGGCCAGCTCCTGCATGGAGGAGAGGTACTGCTCGGGATACGACCTCGCTCCGCGCGGAAGGGGCACGGGCGTCCATACCGTCACCGCGATGAGGGGCTCGCCGAGGCGGTCGGCTTCGGCAGCGGCGAAGGCGACGGCGGCTTCCGAGATCGGCGACCCGTCCACTCCGACGACGACACCGCGGCGGTCTCCCGCCTCGATATCCGGGATCACCACGACGGGGCAGGACGAGTCGGCGACGATGCGCAGCCCGTGCGCCCCGCGCCGCGGGCTGTCCGCGTCATCGGGTCGGAAGTCGCTTCCGATCACCAGGAGGTTCGCGCCCGCGGTGGTCGAGACGAGCTGGCGGACCGGGTCGCCGCGGAGCACGACGATGTCGACGTCCAGGCCCTGGGCCTTCAGCGTCTCCGCGTGCTCCTCCAGCAGACTCCGGGCAGCCGCGATCGCCGCATCCACCACAGGGCCCTCCCCGACGGCACCGACCGCTCCCCCGACGACGCTCGCGAGGAGCAGAGTAGCCTTCCGGGACCGTGCGCGTTGCGCGGCCCACTCCAGTGCTCGTCGTCCCGCCGACGTGTCCACCACTCCTACAACGATGCGCTCAGCCACGGCGACCTCCCTGTTCGCCTCCACCCTCCCATGCCATCCCCTCCTCGCGCGACGGTTCGTCCCGGACAAAACCCTCCGCCGCTCAGGCACTCGCGCCAGATCAGGCTTCCTACCAGGAGGGCGCCTGACCTCGCGCGCCCGCCTGCTGCCGCGAGAACGCCTGTCCCGGCGCGCCATGCGCGCACGCAGGCACCCGCGCGACAGCAGGCACGCCTGCAGGATGTCGCCTGAAACGGCGCGAGCGCCTGATGCGGCGGACATGCGTGAGGGACGCGGGAGTGGCGGGGAATGCGAAAGGGCACCCCGGGGGTGCCCTTTCGTGTGCGTGGCGAGATTACTCTGCGGCGGCCTCCAGCTCCAGGAGCTTCTCAACGGCCGCGGTGAGCCGCTTGTCCGCCTCACCGAACTTCTCCAGGTCACCCTCGGTGAGGGCCGCCTGGCGGTCGAGGAGCGCCTGCTGCGCCTTCGCCAGGGCGTCGGCCTGCTCATCCGTCGGCGTCGGCGTGGTCGGCGTCTCCCCCGTGTCGGGATCGGTCGCCTCCGGGTCGGTGGGTTCGACCTCGTCATCGCCACCGGTCGCGCCGGAGTCGCCGCCGAACAGCGTGTCCAGCGCCTCGGTGAGGGTGTTCTCGAAGGCCACCCGGTCACCGAAGGCGACGAGCACCTTCTGCAGACGCGGCAGCTGCGTCCCCTCGGACGACTGCACGTAGACCGGCTGGACGTAGAGCAGACCGCCACCGACGGGCAGGGTCAACAGGTTGCCGTAGATGACCTCGGACTCCCCCTGCTGGAGCAGGTTGAGCTGCGGCACCACGGCCGTGTCCGAGTTGTAGGTGTTCTGCACCTGGCCGGGGCCGGGCACCGTGGTGTCGGTGTCGATCTCCAGCATGCGCAGCTGCCCGTAGCCTTCGGCCTTGACGCCCTTCTCGGCGCCCGCATCCGAGTCGACGGCCAGGTAGCCCATCAACACGTCGCGGCTGCCGCCCGCGCCCTGGGAGGCGGGGATGAACGTCGAGAACATCGAGAACCGCGGTTCCTCCTGCCCTGGCATCTGCATGGTCAGGTAGTACGGCGGCTGCAGCATCGCGTCGCTGCGCGGGTCGTTCGGCGTCTGCCAGCGGTTGTCCTGCTGGGCGAACGAGCCGGCCTTGTCGACGTGGTAGATGCCGAGGATGTCGCGCTGCACCTTGAACAGGTCGGTCGGGTACCGGACGTGGCTCATGAGCTCCCCGGACATCTCGCTGATCGGCTTGAGGGTCGACGGGTAGACCTTCTGCCAGGTCTTCAGGACCGGGTCCTCCTCGTCCCAGGCGTACAGCGTGACCGAGCCGTCGTAGGCGTCGACCGTGGCCTTGACCGAGTTGCGGATGTAGTTGATGTCGTCGATCGCGAGCGACGGCGTCGGCACGTTCGAGTCGGCGATCGCGTCGGACAGGCTCACGCTGGTCGAGTACGGGTACGTCGAGCTGGTCGTGTACCCGTCCACGATCCAGACGATGCGGCCGTCCACGACGCTCGGGTACGGGTCGCTGTCGAGCTCGAGGTACGGCGCGACCTTCTGCACGCGGGTCTTCGGGTCGCGGTCGTAGAGGATCTGCGAGTCGTCGTTGACGAGGTTGGAGAAGAGGATCTGCTCCGACTGGAACTTCAGCGCGTAGAGCAACTTGGTGAAGCTGTCGCCGATCTTCGGTCCGCCGTTCCCGGAGAACGTGGTCTTCGTCTCGCTCGATCCGTCCTTGCCCCGCGGGTAGTCGATCTCGACCGGGTCGGCCCCCTCGGGGGCGCCGACGATGGAGTACTCCGGGGAATTCTCGCCGAAGTAGACCCGCGGCTCGAAGTCGCCCTGCTCGGACAGGAAGCCCGAGGTCGGGATGCCGCGCTCGAGGAAGACGGGCTCGCCGTCCGTCGTGCGCTGGTTTCCGGCCGCGGCGACGAGACCGTAGCCGTGCGTGTAGACCGCGACGCGGTTGTTCCAGTTGTCGCCGTCGCCCAGACCCGACATGTCGAGGTCGCGGACAGAGACGACCGTGTCCTGCTTCACGCCGTCGATCTCGTAGCGGTCGACGTCCATGGTCGTCTGGAACTGGTAGTAGCCGCGGTACTGCTCGAGCTGGCGGACCGTCGGCGGGATGACCTTCGGGTCCATGATGCGGATCGACGCGGTGGTCTCCGCGTCGGCGCGGAGCTGACCGGCCTCGGCGTCCGTCTCAGCCTCGAAGGCCGTGGTCTCCAGGTCGGCGACGCCGTAGGCCTCCTTCGTGCCGTCGATGTTCCGCTGGTAGTACTCGGCCTGATAGGCGTTCTGGTTCGGCTTCACCTGGAAGGTCGTGACCACCCACGGGTAGCCGATGCCGATGACCAGCGAGGCCACGATCAGCAGCGCGGTCGCCGCGAGGGGGAAGCGCCAGCGGCCGATGACGGCCGTGATGAAGAACAGGATGGCGACGACGGCGGCGATGATCGCGAGGATGCCGAGGCCGGGGATGGTCGCGTTGGCGCCCGTGTAGGCGGCACCGGTGATCCGGTCGTCCGGTTCGACGAGGGTCTTGTAGCGGTCCAGCCACAGGCTCGCCGCCTGCACGAGCAGGTACAGCCCTGCGATGACCGCGAGCTGGATGCGGGCCGGCTTCGAGATGCGCAGCTCGCCCTGGCCGATGCGCACGGAGCCGTAGAGGTAGGACACGAGCGCGGTGACGAGAAGGCTCAGCAGCAGGACCGCCGAGACGAACGCGAGGAGGATCGAGTAGAACGGCATCGCGAACATGTAGAAACCGGTGTCGACCTTGAACTGCGGGTCGACCTCACCGGTGGCGACGCCGTTGGCCCACAGCCACACGGTCTTCCAGTTGCCGGCCGCTGCGAATCCCGCGAAGAGGCCGAAGAAGATCGGCATGCCCCACATCGCGAGGCGCCGCAGCGGCTCGATGACCTCCTGGTAGCGGTCGAGCTGGGAGCTCAGCCGCACGTAGACCGGACGGAGCCGGTAGGCGAGCTGGATGACGACGAACAGCGGAACCGCCATGCCGAGGAAGCCGATGACGAACATCACCGCCGTCGCGATCCACTGCGTGGTGAGCACGCCGGTGAACCCGACCTGGTCGAACCAGAGGAATTCGGTGTAGAGCGACGCGAAGACGAAGAACGCCGCGATGAGCGCGGCGATGATCACCAGGGAGATTCCGAGGATGCGTCGGGAGGTTCGAGGCGTGGCCGGGGGCTGGGCTGGGGTCGAGGTCACCCCTCCATCCTAGGCACCGCTCGCTGTGGGCGGGCTGTCACACCGGTCACGGCGGTGTCACGACCGCGCGGGCTCAGGTGGCGGGGACGTCGCAGGTCGGCAGCGCGTCGACGTCGCCGTCCTCCGCGATGACCTCGAGCGCCGCGAGGGATTCGTCGAGGGTCGCGGTGCGGATGACCTGCAGGCCGTCCGGCACATGCCCCACGACCTCGTCGCAGTTCGCCTCCGGTGCGAGGAAGTAGTCCGCGCCGGCGTCACGGGCGCCGTAGAGCTTCTGGCGGATGCCGCCGATCGGTCCGACGGTCCCCTCGGCGTCGATCGTCCCGGTGCCCGCGACCTCCTTGCCGCCGTTCAGCTCGCCCGGGGTCAGGGTGTCGATGATCCCGAGGGCGAACATCATGCCCGCGCTGGGGCCGCCGACGTTGTCGAGCTGGATCGTGACGTCGACCTCGAAGTCGTAATCGGTGCGCAGCGTGATGCCGATCAGCCACGTCGTCGTGCCGTCCTGGGTCTGCTCCTCCGGCGTGATCTCGACCGTCTGCTCCGCGCCGTCGCGGCGCACCGTGAGCGCGACCGGATCCCCGCCCGCCTCCTGGATGGCCTCGCGCAGCGCGGTCGCCGACGTCACGGGCGTGCCGTCGATCGCCGTGATCACGTCGTCCGCCTCGAGCAGGCCGTCGGCAGGAGAGCCCTCGACCGCGTCGACCACCACGACCTCGGCTCCGGTGTCGTAGCCGAGCTCGTTCAGCGCGGCGGCCGTCGCCTCGTGCTGCGAGTCGACCATGAGCATCGCGTTGCGCTCGTCGCGCTGCTCGGTCGTGACGCCCTCGGGGAACACCGCGTCCAGCGGCACGACGGCGCGCGAGGCGTCCGTCCAGGCGAGCGCGAGCTCGAACCAGCTCGGCGTGCGCTCCCTGTTGCCGACGACCTGGACGGTCGTCAGGTCGAGCGTGCCGCCCGTCTCGTACGTCTCGGTCCCCTCCACGCTGATGAGCGGGACCTGCTCGCCGTCCGCGTTCTTCGCGGTACCGAGGGTGTCGTACACCGGGCCCGGACGCTGGATCACGTACGGCGAGGGCAGGAAGGTGAGGACGGCGAGCGCGGCGAGCGCGACCACCAGCGCCCAGACCCCGAGTCCGAGCTTCCCTGCACGCGGTCGTTCCACAGCAATCCTCCGTCGTTCGCGAGCGGCGTACAGCGATCTGCCCGCTTCGGGGACGCGCACTGAAACCTGTGACTAGCGTAGATGCCACGGCTTCAGACGTGCTGAGAGGGCGAGCGACATGGCAGACAACGAACCGAACCCGGAGGACTTCCAGGAGTTCCTGCGACGGATGCTCTCGAACCAGGGCGGTGGAGACATCGACCCCGAGGCGCTGCGCGGCGCCTTCCAGGGGATGGACGGCTTCGCCTTCGACCCGGCGATGATGCAGACGATCATGTCGCAGCTCCAGGGCGCCTTCGGCGGTGATCCGTGGGAGAACTCGCTCCGGCAGGCCCTGCACATCGCCAACCGCGAGGGTCAGGGCATCGGCGACGGCTCCCGCTCCTCCCTCGCCGACTCGTTCGCACTCGCAGGTCTCTGGCTGAGCGAGGCGACCACCATCTCCGAGCTCGCAGAGCCGCCGGTGGCGATGACCCGCGGCGAGTGGGTCGAGAGGACCCTTCCGGTGTGGAAGGAGATCGCCAGCCCCGTCTCGACGAGCATCGCCGACGCGCTGACGTCCGCCCTCGACACCCAGGTGCCCGAGGAGATGCGCAGCGTGGTGCAGGGCGCGGGACGCTTGATGCGGGGCCTCGGCGGATCGGTGTTCGCCGCCCAGTTCGGTCAGGTCCTCGGCAACCTCTCCCTCGAGGTCGTCTCCGGGGGCGACGTGGGCATCCCGGTGCTCCCCGCGGGTACGGCCGCCGTGATCCCGCAGAACCTCACCGCGTTCGGCGAGGGGCTCGAGATCCCGGCAGACCAGATCGCCCTCTACGTCGCGACGCGCGAGCTCGCCTACGCCCGCCTGTATCGGCACGCCAAGTGGCTGCACCTGCACGTGATGGCGCAGATCACCGACTTCGCCCGCGGCGTGACGGTGGACGTCGATGCCCTGGAGGACGTGGCGAGCCGCCTCGACCCCTCGAACCCCGAGGAGCTGCGCGCGGCGATCGAGGGCGGAGCCCTGCTCCCGACCCAGACCGAGGCGCAGCGCGAGGCCCTCGCCCGCCTGGAGAACCTCATCGCGACGATCGACGGGTGGGTCGACGTCGTCACGGCGGAGGCCACCTCCCGACTGCCGGACGGCGGCCGGATCGCCGAGGCGGCCCGTCGTCGCCGTGCCGTCGGCGGCCCCGCGGAGGACGCTCTGGGTGCGCTGGTCGGGCTCAAGCTCCGACCGCGACGCATCCGCGAGGCCTCGGCCATGTGGCGGGCGGTCACGGACGCGGTCGGCGTCGCCGCCCGGGACTCCCTCTGGGACTACCCGGACCTCATGCCCACCGCCGAGGACATCGACGACCCGACGGCCCTGATCGCGCGTCTGCAGGCCGCGGAGCGCGGGGAGCAGCCCGAGGCCGACGAATTCGACGAGGCACTCGCCCGCCTGCTGGACGGCGACGACTTCTCCGCGGAGGCGCCCGCCGAGGACGGCGACACGGATCCGCGCACCGACGGCGACGACGACACTCCGGAGGGCGAGCGCCCGGTCTGAGTCCGGCCATCCGGGTCGGGGACGGACGATCACTCTCCCTCCCCGACCACGGACGGACCGCCGACTTCTCCACCGATCCCCCGAATCGGCCTGCGGCTCCACGATGCTCCGCAGAATCGAGGGGTGCCGCTCACCCCGACGACCCTGACCCGTCTCGACCCCGCATTCCCGCTGCTCTGGCGCGACGGGATGACCCTCCAGGTCGGCGACGATCCCGCCATCCGGGTCCCGGCGTCCGCGCCCTGGGTCGAACGGCTCCTCAGCCGCATGCGCCGAGGGTTCCGACGCAGCGCCTTCGATGTCATCGCGCACCGCGCGGGAGCGCCGCGGGAGGAGGCCAGACGGCTGCTGGCCATCGTCGAACCGGCGCTGCAGGACGAGCCCGCCCGCCCGCTCGCCTCCCGGGTGTCCACGCTCGGGCTCACCGACACCCGCGCCGAAGGGCGGCTGTGCGAGGCGCTCGCCGACGAAGGGGTGTCGCTCGCGACGACCTCGGCGCCGTCATCGACGGTGGTCGCCGTCGTCCTCGTTCCCGGTGCGGCGGCCGCCGTGCAGTTCGCGCCGTTCCTGCGCACGGACTCCCCGCACCTGCCGATCGCCGTCGAGCCGGCGCGCATCACCGTGGGACCGCTGGTCGTGCCGGGGCTCACGCCGTGTCTGACCTGCCGGGATGCCGAGGACACCGCTCGGGACCCTGCCTGGCCGCTGCTCCACGGTCAGCTCGTCGGCCGCGACCCCGGACGCATCACACTCGCCAGGGTGGCTGCGGCCGGAGCGGTCGCTGCGCGTCTCCTTGCGGACCCCGAGGCCGCCCGCATCGCCCGGATCAGCGCGGACGGCGCGATCGGGTGGCGTTCGGTGCGGTTTCGCGCAGAATGCCTGTGCCGCGACCCGTCGTCCCCATCTCCGCCAGGAACCGCGAGGGCGCCCGTTCGCCGCGCCCCGCCGATCGTGCCCAGGACAGCTCCAGCGTACGCGCAGCCCGCGTGACCCCGACGTAGGCGAGGCGACGCTCCTCGTCCACGGCCTCGAACGTCGTGGCATACGAGATGGGCAGCGACCCCTCCGCCCACCCCGCGAGGTAGACGTGCGGCCATTCGAGGCCCTTGGCCGCATGCAGCGTCGACAGTGTCACCGTCCGCATCGTCGGCTCGTGCTGATCCTTCGCGCGGGCCATGAGCTCGTCGCTGAACGATCGCAGGGTCGCTTCCGGTCCGGCATCCTCCGCGAGCCGCAGGATGGCCCGTCGCGCCTCCCAGCCGTCGCGCTGAGCTCCCCCGGCGGCCGGCGGCTCCTCGGTGAGTCCCAGCTCGCGAAGCACCCGCCGCACCCCTGGCAGGAATCCGTGCTCGGTCGGCGCGACCGCCGCCGCACGGAGCGCGAGGATCGCCTGGCGTACCTCCGGCATGGCGAAGAATCGCGTGCCGCCGAGCACCGAGGTGGCGATCCCCTCGGCGGCGAGCGCCTGCTGGAGCACCGCGGACTGCGCATGGGCCCGATACAGCACGGCGATCTCGGACGGGGAGGCGCCGTCGGCGATACGGGCCGCGACACCGGCCGCGATCCCCGCGGCCTCCTCCGCCTCCGAGTCGTACGCCGTGACCGTCGGCGGCTCGGCGGTGAAGTGCTCCCGCGCGGGGACCAGCTCCAGCGCCCCGCGGCGACCGTGCATCAGCGCGTTCGCCGCCGTCAGGATGGGGGCCTGGGACCGGTAGTTCGTCTCCAGCCGGATGACCGTCGCGTCGGGGTGCCGCCGCTCGAACTCGAGGAGGAACCGCTGCTCCGCCCCCGCGAACGAGTAGATCGTCTGGCTGGCGTCGCCCACCACGCAGATGTCGTGCCGATCGCCCAGCCACAGCTCCAGGAGCCGGTTCTGGAGCGGCGACACGTCCTGGAACTCGTCCACGGTGAAGTGCCGGTACTGCTCGTGAACGGCGGCTGCGACCCGTGGCTCGGTCTCCAGCATCCCCGCACAGGCGAGCAGCACGTCCTCGAAGTCGAGCTGATGACGCTCGTCCTTCAGCGCCTCGTAGCCACGCATCAGCTCCACGAGCTGGGTGGGGTCGATCCCGGTGATCGGACGGCCCAGCTCGGCGTACCGGTCGATCGAGATCATCGACACCTTCCGCCACTCGATCTCCGAGGCGATGTCGCGCAGGGTCGCCGTGCGGGGACGCAGGCGGAGGGCGTCGGCGGCCTGACCGAGCATGCGCACCTTGTTGTCGATGATCGACGGCGCGGGGGCCCCCGCCAGCGTGGGCCAGAAGAAGTTGAGCTGGGCGAGCGCGGCCGCGTGGAAGGTGCGGGCGGCGACGCCTTCGACGCCCAGTGCACGGAGGCGTCCGCGGAGCTCACCGGCGGCCTTCGCGGTGAACGTCACCGCCATCACCCGGGACGGCGAGTAGGCACCGGTGTCCACCCCGTGCGCGATGCGGTGCGTGATGACCCTGGTCTTCCCGGTTCCGGCCCCCGCGAGCACCGCCACCGGCCCCCGCAGGACCGAAGCCGCCGCTCGCTGCCGCTCGTCGAGGGCATCGAGTGCGCTCACGGGCGCTCCTCGAACCAGTCGACGATGAGAGCGCGCGCGATCGAGGCGGGTCCCGGCAACCCGACGGGACCGTCCCCGGCGAGCGCGGAGCCGATCTCCTCCCGCGTGAACCAGCGCACGTCGATGATCTCCTCGCCGTCGGGTCTGGCCGCGGCTTCGTCTTCGACCGCGGCGCGGAACCCGACCATGAGCGAGCGGGGGAAGGGCCACGCCTGCGAGGAGATGTAGCGCAGCGTCGAGAGGCGCACGCCGGACTCCTCCTCGATCTCCCGGTGCACGGTGGCCTCGAGGGATTCGCCCGCCTCCGTGAAACCGGCGAAGCAGGAGTACATGCGACCGCCCCAGTTCGCATTGGCACCGAGCAGCAACCGCTCGCCGTCCGCGCTCTCGACGGCGACGATCACCGCGGGGTCGGTCCGCGGGAAGTGCTCGCGGCCGCAGACCAGGCACCGCCGCGACCAGCCCGCGTTGCGCAGCTCCGTCCCTCCGCCGCAGGTGGGGCAGAACGGGGCGTCGCGGAGCCAGCCGGCCAGCGCGACCGCGGCGACGAGCACCTCGGACTCCCCGGCGTCCAGGCGCCCGCCGAGGTCGCGGAGGCCGAGCCAGATCTCGTCCGGCGCCGTGTCCAGAGCATCGGTCTCCGGCGGGAGCGCGGCGAGCAGGAGCGCGGAGCCGTCGGCTTCCCGACCGAGCAGCGCCCATGTCCCGTCCGTGACGTCGTCCGCCGAGACGCGCAGCAGCGCCGAGGCCGCGACGCGCACACGCCCCTCCCGGACGACGATGACGCGCGAGGCCGCGAGGCCGCGGAGACGCTCGATCACGCCCTCCTCCTCGCGGAGTTCGGCGGCGCGGTCGAAGAACGGGCGCGGAATGCTCATCGACTCCCTCTCTCACGGGCGTGGCGGAGGCGGGACCGCCCCTGAGCCGACCTACCCTGGGGGCATGGGACGCTCTCCATTCACTCTAGCCGCGGCGGTGACGGCCGCACTTCCCGGCGCGGAGGTCACGGGCACCCGGGCGCTCACCGCGAACGGCGACGGGCGCTTCGACTCCGCCGTCGCCTCCCTCGCCGACGGCCGGGAGCTCGCGATCCGCGTGGCGGACGATGATGACGCCGCGCGCGAGCTGGCGGCCGAAGCCCTCGCGCTCCGCGCCCTCACCGACGGCGCGCGCGCCATGCTCCCGTTCCGCGCTCCCGGATACATCGGCGAGACGAGGGTGGGCGAGGGCCGAGCGCTCGTGACCGAACTGCTCCCCGGCTTCCAGATCGAGGCGTCGATGGTTCCCGCCGGACGCGGCGCCGCGGAGTCCATGGGGGCCGCGATCGCCGCCGTGCACGCGCTGCCGACGTCGGTCGTCCGCGGTGCCGGACTCGTGATGCGCAGTGCGGAGGAGAGCCGCGCCGAGCTGGAGCGGCTCGTCGACACCGCCGCAGCCACGGGACGCGTCCCCGCCCGCCTCACGGTGCGGTGGCGGGAGGCCGTCGCCGACGACGACCTCTGGCGCTTCGAGTCGACGGTCGTGCTCGGCGGCGCGCAGGCCACGTCGTTCCTCTTCGACGATCATCCCGAGCGCGGCCCCGAGGTCACCGGCGTGATCGGCTGGCACGGTCTCGCGGTCGGCGATCCGGCGCTCGACCTGTCCTGGCTGTCGGCCGCGCCCGACGCCGCGGCCGACGTGCACGGCGCGTACGCCCGTGCGATGGATCGAACTCCCGACGCCGGTCTCGAGATCCGTGCGCGGCTGCTCGCCGAGCTGGAGTTCGCCCGCTGGCTCGTCCACGGGGACGCGCTGCGGCGCGAGGACATCGTGGAGGACGCGGCCGCGCTGCTGGAGGCTCTCGCCGACGGCCTGCGCCACGACGATCTCGGCGTGCCCGGTGATCGCCGCTCGGACGTGGACTCGGCGATGGACGCGCTCGACCGCGTGCCGGTGGCGGCCGCTCCCGAGGTGGACACCTCGATGCAGACCGATGCCTACAACCCGGAAGAGCTCTGGGCGGCGGAGGCGGACGACGTGGATCTCGACGCCGCGCGCACCGGGTCGTCGGTGGCGGGGGCGGGCGAGCCCGCGGGCGCGCCGTCGCAGCCCGACGCGGAACATCGTGCCGCCGTGGCGAGCATCGAGACCGAGGACCTCTCCGGCGTCGCGCACGCGTTCGCCGAGACGCGCGGAAGCGGACGGGTCGAGACTTCCTTCCCCTCCTCCCCCTCGGCGGACGACGACGATTCCGAAGAGGCTCAGCGCGCGGCGCGGGCGGCGCTCCAGCGCTGGAAGAGCTCCTCCTCGGAGTAGACGCGGTCCCCGCGGATGACGAGGTCGTCGGCCACGTAGTACAGCGCCACGTCGATCTCCTCGAGCGGGACGCCGAAACGCCGGTGGTACGCGAGCCGGTAGAGGGCCAGCTGCAGCATGCGCTCCTCGCGCTCCTGCGGTGTGCGTGGCGCCCGCCCGGTCTTCCAGTCGACGATCTCGATCCGTCCGCCGCGGTCGGCGCGTCGGTACACCGCGTCGAGCTTGCAGATGACGATGTGGGCTTCCGTCGCGTCGGGGCGCACTCCGGGGAGACCGGCTCCCAGCGCGAAGTCGATCTCGATCTCCACGGCGAGCGGCTGCAACAGCCCCCACTCGCTCCGCTCGAAGGTCTCCTGCAGTGCGGCGAGGTCGGCGGCGTCCGCAGCGGCACCGGATGCCGGAGCATCCGGTGCACCGTCGTCCTCGGGCTCGTCCTCGTCGACCTCCCAGAGCGCCTCGTCCACCCGGGTTCCGACACCGACGAGCTCGGAGCGCTGCTCAACCCACGCGTGGAACAGGGTCCCCAGACGGGTCTGGCGGTACGGGCGTTCGGGCATCGGGCGCACGAGCGAGGACAGGGTCCCGGTGTAGTCCGTGACGTAGTCCTTGAACCGGGAGGCGGGCACTCGCGTGGGTGCCTCCGCGTCCGTCCCGCGCTGGCGGGCGGCGCGCTCGTCGAGGAGCCGGCGCAACTCCTCGGTCGGCTCGAGGGTATCGCCCTGGAGGGCCTCCTCGACGACCGCCGCCGCGGCGCTCACCACGGGGCGCCGTCCGCCGAGCGGGTCGAGCGGCCAGTGCAGCGTGGCGCCGGGACCGTCGTACGGGTTCTCGTCCGGGTCGACCGGAGGGATCGCGTCGAGCCCGAGGACGTCGATGGCCTCCAGGAGGTACGGACTCGGCGTGCGCGGCGCCTTCTGACCCGCCCAGTGGGCGCCGCTCAGCAGCAGGTCGCTCTTGGCGCGGGTGATCGCCACGTAAGCGAGGCGACGCTCCTCCTGGCGCTGATACTCCCGGTAGGCGTCCTTGAAGCGCTTGAGCGCGCCGCCGTGGGGGTTCGCTTTCGTCGCCCCGCCCGACAGCGACGCCTGTGCGAGCTTCTGCCGCTTGCCGGGGTCGGCCTCGCCCTCCATCGCCTCCTCCGGGTCCCAGACGAAACGCGGGAGCGCGTCGCGGTCTCCGCGCAGCGCGAACGGCACGACGCCGAACCCGAACCATCCCGAGGTGTCGGACACCCGCCCAGGCAGCTCGTCGACGACGAGGCGCACGACCGCGACGGCGTCCCACTCCAGGCCCTTCGACCCGTGGATCGTGAGCAGTTGCACGACCCCGGGCTCCGGGGGCTCCGGTCGGGGCATGAGTTCGTCGGTGCTCTCCGCCTTGTCGAGCCAGGCCAGCAGGCTGCCGATCGTGCCGCGCTCGTCGGCGGCGAGGAACGCGCGCACCTCGTCGGCGAACGCCCGCAGCTGGGTGGCTGCGACCCGCGCGGGTCCCCGGGTCTCGTTGGCGGCGAGCTCGATATCCAATCGCAGCTCCAGCTCGATGAGCCGGATGAGTTCCGGGATCGGCTGGGACGACGCGCGACGCAGGCGCTCCAGCATCTCCCCCGCGGCGCGGATCCGTGAGCGGCCCTCCGGGGTGATGCCCTCCAGCAGGCGATAGTCGTCGCGGACCGCGCGCACGATGTCGACCGCGTCCACGATGGAGACGGCCTCGTCGGCACCGCGGGAGGAGCGCAGCCGCGCCCGCACCTCTTCCGGCAGGGGCATGAGGGCGGTGTCGCGCTCCGCGAGCGCGCGTCCCAGCTCGTACAGCGCCGCCATATCCGCCACCCCGACGCCGAAGCGCGGGCCCGTCAGGAGCCGGATCAGCGCCGAACCGGCCGTCGGGTCGTGCACCACCCGCAGGGTCGAGACCACGTCGACGACCTCGGGCGTGGCGAGCAGGCCCCCGAGTCCGAGGATGCGGTGCGGGATGCCTCGCGCGGCGAGCGCGCCGGCGAAGGTCTGCATGTGGCGTTTGGACCGGAACAGGATGGCGCCGGTGTGCGGGGAGGTCGAGGCCTCCTCGTGGGCGGCGCGACGTTCGGCGAACCAGGCCGCGACCTCGGCGGCCTCGTCGTCGACGGTGAACGGGTAGCGCACGGCGACCGTGCCCTCCCCCGCGCCCGGCCGCGGCTCCAGCGGCGGCACGTCGAGTCCGGGGCGCTGCAGAGGCTCCAACACCCGGTTGGCGACGTCGAGGATCCGGCGGTCGTTGCGCCAGCTCGTCATGAGGCTGTAGGTGCGTACCTCTCCGGCGCTAGAGAAGGATCGGGGGAACGCGTAGAGGTTGTCGGCGCTGGCTCCGCGCCACCCGTAGATCGACTGGTGCGGATCGCCGACGGCCATGACCGCCGTGTCGCGGAACAGCTCCGCGAGGAAGCGCGTCTGGATCACGGAGGTGTCCTGGTACTCGTCGAGGAGGACGACCCGGTGCTGCTCCCGGAGCTCGGCGCGGACGTCCGGCGCGGACTCGACGATGTCGTACGCTCCGGACACCTGGTCGGCGAAGTCGAGCACGCCGCGCCGGTCCTTCTCGGCGATGTAGTCGCGCACGAGGCTGGTCAGAGTCGGGAGGGTGCGCAGGTTGACCGCCGCCTTCTCGACATCGGCATGGGAGCGGTAGGGCTCGAACGCCGCGGCCTGTGCTGCCGCGAGACGCTCGGCCTCGGCGAGGTCGACGCGATGGTCGAGCGCCGCGCCGGCGAGCCGCTGCACGGCGTCGATGACTGTTCCGAGGGCGTAGTCGACCTCCTCCAGCTCCGGCAGATCGCTGCGGAGCACGACCTCCCGCGCCAGCATCCAGGACGCCGCCTGGCTGAGCATCGCCACATCGGGATCCCGGCCGATGCGTGCGGCGTGCTCGCGCACGATGCCGTCGGCGAAGGCGTTGTAGGTCGAGACGCGGGGACGGATGAGGAGGTCGTCGGCGGTGCGGAGCGCCCCGGGCTCCCCGGCCGTGCCGTAGTGCTGGGCGAGCTCGTCGAGGACATGGCTGCGCACGAGTTCGCGCTGCCGCCCCGGCGCGGCCTCCGCCACTCGACGCAGTGCCCCTCCGGCGACGATCTCCGGGAGATGCGGGAGCAGGCCCCGCCGACCGTATTCGTCAACGACGGCGAGGCGGGCGCCGATGCGCTCCGCGAGCTCCCCCGCCGCCTTGCGGGTGAACGTGAGGCCGAGGACCTCGTCCCGGCGGACGAGCCCGTTCGCGACGAGCCAGACCACCCGGGCCGACATGGTCTCCGTCTTGCCGCTGCCCGCCCCGGCGACGACGAGCGCCGGCTCCAGCGGCGCCTCGATCACATGCTGCTGGGCGGGCGTCGGGGTCGGCAGTCCGAGCGCGGCGGCGATGTCGGTCGCCGAGAGCACGGCGTCCGGGGTTCCTGCGGTCATGCGCTCACCGCCGGCACGGTGTGGATGCGGCAGGGATGGACCCGGCGCTGCGTGTCGGCGCAGTGGGCCTCCACCTGAGCCGTGAAGCTCGCCGCCGACATGCCGCGGGCGACCTCGGCGACCCGGTGCAGGAACTGCGACCGGGCCTCGGCGTCCAAGGCGTGCTGGTGCGCGACGCGGTAGTCGCTCTTCGCCAGGGTCTTCGAGACGATCACCAGACGCGCGCCCCCGAGCGAACCGGGCGCGGCACCGGGCACGAGCCCCTCCTGCACAGCGATCTGATAGGCCGCGAGCTGGGCATGGTCGACGACGCCGCCGTCCGCCTCCGGATCGGTCTTCCCGGTCTTGAGGTCGACGACCACCGTGGTCCCCTCCGGCCCACCGGCCATCGACTGCCAGCCGCGGCCGCGCGCCGGTCCGTGTTCGCCCGCGCCGGGCGGATACGCCTCGACCCGGTCGATGTAGCCGTGCACGATGGCGCGGTGACCGCGGTCCTCCCCCACCGGGTAGACGCTCGGCTCGGCGGTCTCGCCGGACACGTCGACGGCGAACCGGAACTCCACCTCGCTGCCGAGGACGCGCCCGCCGTCCCTCGTCACCTCACCGAGGTAGCTGTGCAGCCGGTCGACGAACAGGTCGGCGCGACGACGCTCCTTGCGCCCGATCCAGGCCGTCTCGAAGTCGAGCTCCGGCCAATGCTCCTCGACGATCTCCCGCATGCGCGCGAGGTCGCCGTCCGGCACGCGCTCCATCGCCTCGTGGACGATCGTGCCGATGCCCGCCGTCGGCGGCATGACGGTGTCGCCGCCGAGAGCCGAGACGACCCAGTTGAGCCCGCATTCCTCGTACGACTCCACCGCCGAGGGCGACACCCGGGCTCCGCTCGCAGCGAGATCGCGCAGCGGCGCCGCCGTCGAGGGCGCCGTGACGCCGTACCAGTCGTGCGGATGCGCTCCCGGCACGCCCTCCCGGGCGAGGATGGCGAGTTGGGCGGCCGCCTCGCGCCTCGCGGGTTCGGCGTGTGTCGTGGTGAGCACCCGACGGTGCCGCGCGACCAGCCCGCGCAGCGTGAGCGGGTGCTCCGCGGAGGCATGACGCTCCGGCGGCTCCGGAGGGGGAAGGAATCCGAAGAAGGCGCTGGGCGACAGGTCGTCATCGTCCACCGCGGTGATGAGGAGGCGATGGCGCGCCCGCGAGAGTGCCCGCACGAACAGCCGCAACTCGTCATGGAGCGCCGCCCGACGCCGGTCGAGCACGCCCGGGACCTCCGCCGGGAGGCCGGAGCGCGCCGCGGTCAGCGCGTCGGCGAGCCGCCAGGTCTGGAGCAGCCCGCCACGCAGCCGTACGTTGGGCCAGACGCCGTCCTGCACACCGGCGACGACCACCGCGTCGAACTCCGTGCCGAGCGCGGTGGCCGGCGTGAGCAGGGTGACCGTCCCCGGCCGGTCCGGCGACGACAGCGTGTCCTCCGGCACCTCGCTGTCGAGGATGTCGCGCACGAAGACCTCGGGGCGCTCGTCGGGTGTGCGCTCGACGAAGCGCTTGGCCGCGTCGAACAGAGCCACGAGAGCATCCAGCGATCGCGCCGTCTCGGCTCCGGTCGGCAGCAGCGAGATCTCCCGCCACGCGACCTGCAGCCGCCGCCCGTCGACGGCCCTGGCCTGCTCCCAGATGCGCCACAGGAGGTCGTGGATCGTCTCGCCTTCCGCCGCCGCACGAGCGACGCCGGCGACCGTCTCGGCGAAGCGCTCGGCGGTCCGCGACTCCGGTGCATCGATGAGCGTGAGGGTGGCCGGCGCCGACATCGCCGCGCGCAGCAGCTCGCGCGCGGGAGTCGACCCGCCCTGACCGAGTTCGAGGTGGCGGAGCCGCGCGCGCAGCCGACGGAGCGCGATCGCGTCCATTCCACCGAACGGCGTCCGCAGCGCCTCCTCCCAGGCCTGCACGGTGCGGTCCTCGTCCGGAGTCAGCGCGAGCCGCACGATGCCGACGATGTCGCGCACGATCCCCTCGCTCCCGAGCGGGCGCTGCACCCCGGCGGCCCTCGTCGGGATCTCGCGCGCGGCCAGCTCGGTCTCCAAGGCTGTGACCTGACGGGTGTCGTGGGCGATGACCGCCATCCGCTCCCACGGGATGCCGGCGCTCAGATGCCAGTCGCGCATGACTCCCGCGATGCGGTCGAACTCCTCGTAGGGCGACGGCGCGAGGAAGGTCGAGACCTCCGCGCTGTCGTCCCCCGCGGTGGGCGCCGGGGCGCGCCGATGCTCGACGCGTCCCGAGACGCCGATCGCCTGCGTCACCGTGCGCGTCAACGCGGTCAGCAGCGGGCGCTGACGGTGGGCGCCGTCGAGCACGTGCACGGTGGTGAGCGCGCCGGCGAGTTGCGCGAAAAGCTCGGGGCTGGCTCCGCGGAAGGCACCGGAGGAGATGTCGGGGTCGCCGAATGCGTGGACCGCGATGCCCCGGTCGAGGAGCGCCTGCACCACGCCGATGCCTCCGCGCGTCAGCTCCTGGGCGTCGTCGATGAGCACCACCCGCAGGGGCGACAGTGGCCCGAGGGTCGCGCTGTCAGCCGTGCGGAGGATCCCCGCTGCCTCGCTGAGCAGATCGGCGGCGTCGCGGTGCGCGGCCCGTAGGGCATCGAGCACCGCGCGGTACTCCTCCACGAAGTCGGCCGCCGCCGTCCACACCGCATCGCCGGTGGCGCGCAGTTCGGCCGGGCTCGCCCCCAGCTCCGTGCACTCCGCGAGGAAGGCGCGGAGTTCGGAGCGGAAGCCCTTCGAGGCGCGGACGGGCTCGCTGAGCGCCGGAGGCCAGGCGATGCGGGCGTCTTCGGCATCGCCGGCGAGCAGTTCGGCGATGATGCGGTCCTGATCGGCGCCGGTGAGCAGAGCCGGCGGCTCCGCGCCCTCCCTCACCATCGCGCCGCGGACGAGCTGGAACGCGAACGACCCGAGCGACCGGGCCAGCGGTCCCGGCGTCGCCTGGCCGATGCGCACGCCGATCCGGTCGCGCAGCGCGGTGGCCGCCTGTCGGCTCGGCGTGAGCGCCAGCACCTCTTCCGGCCGCAGCCCTTCGACCTCGAGGAGCTGCACCACACGGTCGACGAGCGTGCGCGTCTTACCGGTACCGGGGGCACCGATCACGACGCCCGACGCGGTCGGCGGCGCCGTGATCACGGCTCGCTGCGCGGCATCCGACATCATCCCTCCACGCTATCGGGAGGCGCGGACATCGGCGTCGAGGGCGAACCTCCTCGCGGGTTGTGCGCTCAGGGCGAAACGACCGACGCCGCCGGTCTCCCCCGCTCGGTGCGCGATAGAGTTGGCCGAGTCCGACGACCTGCAAGGAGCACCCGTGGAAATCCGCATCGGCATCATCAACACCGGCCGCGAGCTGAGCTTCGACACCGCTGCCACGGCGGACGAGGTCCGCACCCAGGTCTCCGCCGCGCTCGAGCAGAGCGCCTCGCACCTGAGCTTCGCCGACGTGAAGGGCAACTCCTACATCGTGCCGACCGCGAACCTCGCCTACATCGAGCTGGGCACCGAGGAGTCGCGTCGCGTGGGCTTCGTCGCCTGACCCGCGCATGTACATCCTCCTCGCCCTCGTCGGCGCCTGCGTGCTCGGCATCGCCGCGCACTTCCTGATCGGCGGTCGCGAACGGCGCGGCGTCGCACTCGCCCCGGCGATCGCGACGGCCGTCTCGGCGATCATCTACACGGCTCTGCAGTGGTCCGGCGTGGGCGAGGACAGCGTCTGGCTGTGGCTGGCGAGCACCCTCGGAGCCGCCGCGGTCGCGGCGCTCGCCGCCGCGGCTCTCACCGCAGCGCGTCGACGCGGTGACGCGCAGCGGAGAGCCGCGCTCGGGATCTGACCTAGGACGCGAGGCCCATCGCATCCATGCGACGGGCGTGCGCTCCCATGAGCTCGGTATACACCGGCTCGATGCGGGCCTCCTCCACGGCGAGGAGCTCCGGCCGCAGGGCCGCGCGGCAGACGAGGATCGTGTCGCCCACGAGACGTCGCGCCCACATGGAGAGCAGTGAGCGCCACTCCTCGTCGCTCTCGATCGTCTCCTGGATGATTGCGACGATCTCGTGGCGCGCGTCGTCCTCGCGCAGGATCTCCGCGACCCGCCGCCCCGTCTCGCCGTAGCTCGAAGCGAGCGCGAGATAGAAGTCGTCGAGCATGCCCGCCGTGATGTAGACCGCGAGCAGGGTCTCGCGCGGGCGCGCCCCGATGGTCTTGCGCCGGAACGCGTCCAGGTGCTCGCGGAACGGGAGCATGAGCTGCGTCGGGTCCTGACCGCGCGCCGCGATGATGTCGACGATGCCCCGGTGCTTGGTGAGCGCCGCACCGGCTGCCCGGGACAGCGACTCCTTCTCGGCCAGCTCGGGAGTCGCGCGGATGAGCCGCGTCAGCGTCTCGAAGTAGCCGAGCTGGAGGTAGGCCGCCTGGCCGAGGAATCGGTCGAGCTCCGGCGCCAGCTCCGCGAAGTCGACACGCGTCGCATCGCTCTGCTCGCCGCGGCTGCGCAGCGCCAGGGTGCGTCGCGGCGCGGCGTCGCGCTGCCAGAACCACTTAACCACGAGGTGTTCCTCCCGAGTCGGCCACGTCGTTCACAATACTCGGCAGAAGACGTCCTCCCTGCCCGGAGCCGCCCCTCCGGTAGGCTGGGCGTGTCCCCGCCGTCGGAGCGGGGCCCCGCGCCTGTGGCACACGAGACGGCGTGGCTCCGTTTACGAGGCGATCGCGCATGGTCGCCGGACAGGCATCTGAACAACAGTGACAACTTTCGCCGAACTCGGCATCGATCAGGACATCGTCGACGCACTGGCCGCGAAGGGCATCGTCGATGCCTTCCCGATCCAGGAGCAGACCATCCCCCTCGGGCTCCCGGGGCAGGACATCATCGGACAGGCGAAGACCGGTACCGGCAAGACCTTCGGCTTCGGCATCCCGGTCGTGCAGCGCCTCGGGAAGGATCCGGAGCACGGGGTCAAGGCCCTCATCGTCGTCCCGACCCGCGAGCTCGCGGTGCAGGTCTACGAGGACATCGATCTGCTCACGAGCAACCGCTCCACCAGCGTCGTCGCCATCTACGGCGGCAAGGCGTACGAAGGGCAGATCGACCAGCTCAAGGCCGGAGCGCAGATCGTCGTCGGCACGCCGGGGCGCCTCATCGACCTCGCCGGCCAGCGCCTCCTCGACCTCTCGAACGCGACCGAGGTCGTGCTCGACGAGGCCGACAAGATGCTCGACCTCGGCTTCCTCGCCGACATCGAGAAGATCTTCCAGAAGGTCCCCGCGGTGCGGCACACGCAGCTGTTCTCCGCGACCATGCCCGGTCCGATCGTCGCGCTGGCACGGCGGTTCATGACCAACCCGATCCACATCCGCGCCAACGACCCGGACGAGGGCCTGACGCAGGCGAACATCAAGCACCTCGTCTACCGCGCCCACTCGCTGGACAAGGACGAGGTCATCGCTCGCATCCTGCAGGCCGAGGGCCGGGGGAAGACGGTCATCTTCACGCGCACGAAGCGCGCAGCGCAGCGTCTGGTGGACGAGCTGAGCGACCGCGGCTTCAACGTGGGCGGCGTCCACGGCGACATGGGACAGGACCAGCGTGAGCGCTCCATGGCCGCGTTCAAGGCCGGCAAGAAGGACGTCCTCGTGGCGACGGACGTGGCGGCCCGCGGTATCGACGTCGACGACGTCACCCACGTCATCAACCACACCATCCCCGACGAGGAGAAGACCTACCTCCACCGCGCGGGACGCACGGGCCGCGCGGGCAAGACCGGGATCGCGGTGACGTTCGTGGACTGGGAGGACCTGCACAAGTGGGCCCTCATCAACCGCGCGCTCGAGTTCGGTCAGCCCGAACCGGTCGAGACCTACTCGTCGAGCCCGCACCTGTACACCGACCTCGACATCCCCGAGGGGACGAAGGGGCGGCTCGTGAGCGCGCCGAAGAAGGAAGCGGTCAAGACGGAGCGCACCCGTCGTCCGGAGCGCGCCGCGGACGCCGCCGAAGAGGGCACCGGAGAGGGCGGCACGCGCCGCCGTCGCCGCCGCCGCACCGGCTCGTCGTCTGTCGGCTCCACGTTCGCGGAGGGCACGCCCGAAGGGTCGTCCGGCGAGGGTTCCGCCGCGCAGACCGCCGACCGCGGCGCCGAGGGCGCCGGCACCCACGACGGCGCCGGCAAGGAGCACCACGACGGCAAGCCCGCCCCCGCCCGCCGTCGCCGCCGTCGTCGCGGCGGCTCCGGCACCGGGGCGGCACCCGTCACCGGCGCCTGATCCGCGTCATCGTCGTCCGAGGGGCGCCCGCACGGTCTACCGTGGGGCGCCCTTCGTCGTGCAGGAGGTCGGCCGGAACCTGCGGCGGGTAGACCCAGGCGACGAGCACCACCGAGATGATCATCAGCAGGAACCAGGAGCTGAGCTTGCTCAGGGACACGGGCTGCCACCCCGCCGCCTGGTCGGGATACGCCCACGCGCCTGCCCAGGTGCCGATGTTCTCGGCCAGGTAGATGAACACCGCCACCCCGGCGAAGACCGCGAGGAGCGGCAGCCGGATGGTGCGGCGCCATACGCGGGCGTGCATGACGGTGGGCAGCCACAGCACCACCACCCCGGCGAGGAGCAGCCACCTGGCATCCCACCACCAGTGGTGGGTGAAGAAGTTGACGTAGATGGCGGCGGCCAGGACGGCCGTCAACCACCGGCGCGGGTAGCGGGTGAACCCGAGGTCGAACAGCCGGTACACGCGCACCATGTAGGAGCCGACCGCCGCGTACATGAACCCGCTGAACAGCGGGACTCCCCCGATGCGGAGGATGCCGTCCGCGGCATACGCCCAGGAACCGACGTCGGTCTTGAACAGCTCCATCGCCGTGCCGGTGATGTGGAAGAGCACGATCACCCAGAGCTCCCGCCCGCTCTCGAGGCGGAACACGAGCATGGCCACCTGGATGAGCACGGCCGCGATCGTCAGCGCGTCGTTGCGGGCGAGCGCGGCGTCGTCGGGGTACCAGAGGCGGGCGGCGACGATCACCACCAGCAGCGCCGCACCGAACACGCAGGCCCAGGCCTGCTTCAGCACGAAGACGAGGAACTCGGCCAGCCCGGCGCGGAAGCCCGATGTCGGCACCGCACGGAGGAGTCGGCGAGCGATCGCGTCGACGCGGCGCTCCAGGGAGGTGGCACGTTGCATGCCTCGGACCGTATCGGTCCGCCTCGACAGAATGCCGGGAGACCGCCGACAGTCCGCCGGGGTCAGGGACGCCGCGGGCCGGAGCCGGAGGCGCGATCGATGATCCGGGCGACCATGTCCGCCGCGGTGGTGTTCTCCCCCGGCACGTTCGGTTTTCCGGTGCCGTGGTAATCGCTGGACCCGGTGACGATGAGGTCGTGCCGGGCTGCCAGTTCGCGCAGCAGCCGCTTGCCGGCGGCGGTGTTCTCCCGGTGGTCCACCTCGAATCCGGCCAGCCCCGCGTTGATCAGACGCTCGATGTACGGCACCGGCATCATCCGATCACGGCCCGCCGTCACAGGGTGCGCGATGATCGCCACGCCGCCCGCCTCGGTGAGAAGCCTCACGGCGGTCAGCGGGTCCGGGGCGTAGTGCGGCTCATAGTAGCCCTCCCGCGGGTGGAGGATGCCGTCGAAGGCCTCGCCGCGGTCGCGTACGATGCCGCGCGCCACCAGCGCGTCCGCGATGTGGGGCCGGCCGACCGTCGCGTCGAGCGTCGTCTGGGCGAGGACGTCATCCCAGTGCAGGTCGTAATCGCGGCCGATGTTGCGGACGATGCGCTCCGCTCGTCCGATCCGGTCGTTCCGGATCCGGTCGGTCTCCGCCCGCAGCGCCGCATCCTCCGGATCGAAGAGATAGCCGAGCACGTGCACGCTGCGCCACTCGTGTTTGGCTGACAGCTCCATCCCGGGGAGGAAGGTCATGCCGAGCGCGACGGCGGCGTCGCCGGCCTCCGTCCAGCCCGTGGTGCGGTCGTGGTCCGTGAGCGCGGCGGTCCGTACGCCGTGCCGATGCGCCTGCCTCATGACCTCGGCGGGCGACTCGGTGCCGTCGGAGTGGTTGGAGTGCAGGTGCAGGTCGGCAGGACCGGCGGGTGGAACGGGCATCCTCCGAGCGTACCGAGCGTCGACGCGCGTGGCGCGGAAACCGGACCCGTATCGCGTGGACGGACCGGCGATGCGAGGCAGGGACTTCACAGGCGGCGCTTCTAGGCTGGAGGGGATGTTTCGTCTCCTGGGGATCCTGCTCACCGTGCTCTTCGCGATCGCGTCGGCGATCGTGGTGTGGCCGCAGTTCTTCCACCTCGAGCAGACCTACCCGTTCGCTCAGCTCGTCGCCGCCCGCGGCCTCGTACTCGGCGGGTTCCTGGTCATCGCGGTGCTGGCGCTGCTGCTCCTCCTCGCCCGACCGCTGCGCGGGTTCGCGGCCTCGGTCCTGATCGTCGCCCTCCTCGGTGCTGCGGCGACGGGTGCGATCGGAGCGACCCGCGGCTTCGGGGTGGCGGCCCTGCCTGAGCGGACGGACACGAGTCTGCGGGTGCTCACCTGGAACACGGCGGGTGAGGCCGTCTCCGCCGAACAGATCGCCCAGGAGATCCTCGAGCAGGAGGCCGACGTGGTGGCGCTGCCGGAGACCACCGAAGAGGTCGGCGAGCGGATCGCGCTCATGCTGCGCGAGCAGGGCCATCCGATGTGGGTGCACCACGTGCAGTTCCGCCCGGACGTGGAGGACGGCCCGCAGTCGTGGCAGACCACGGTCCTGGTGGCTCCCGAGCTCGGCGAGTACTCCGTGATCGAGTCCTCCAAGGACGGAAGCAACAACACCGGATCCGTGCCGAGCGCCGTGCTCATGCCGATCGACGGGGACGGCCCCACGATCGTCGCCGTGCACGCCGTCGCGCCGCGCATGGAGGAGATGCAGCAATGGCAGAGCGATCTGCAGTGGATCGCCGACCAGTGCCCTGCGGGTGACTTCATCCTCGCCGGAGACTTCAACGCGACCGTGGATCACATGGCCTCCCTCGGCGTCGACGGCGGCGACATCGGCTACTGCCGGGACGTCGCCTCCCGGACCGGCAACGGGATGTCCGGCACCTGGCCGAGCTCGTTCCCCGCCCTCGCCGGTGCCCCCATCGATCACGTGATGGCGTCCGCCAACTGGCGCCCCACCGGCTCTGCCGTCCTCGAGGATGCCGGCGGGAGCGACCACCGCGCCCTCATCGTGCAGCTCGAGCCGGCCGGCTGATCACGCTGCGCGGCCTCCAGGTGAGAGACTGGACGGATGAGCACCGGAGAAAACGACACGATCGCTGACGAGACCGTCGAAACCCCCGTCGAGAACAGCTCGACCAATCGCAAGCAGCCCTTCCCGCAGGGCTTCCTCGACACCATCTCCACCGGGTGGGCCGAGCGTCCGGAGACGCTGCCCGCGCCGCGCGCCCAGGCTCCGTACGCCGAGCGCCGCCGCGCTGCCGTCTCGGCCGCGTTCCCCGGCACGCGGCTCGTGATCCCCGCCGGTTCGCTCAAGCAGCGCAGCAACGACACCGACTACGTCTTCCGCGCGCACTCCGCCTTCGCGCACCTCACCGGCTGGGCGTCCGACGCCGAACCGGACTCGGTGCTCGTCTTCGAGCCGACCGACGACGGGCATGACGTCACGCTGTACTTCCGCGAGCGCGCCGACCGCACCACGACGGAGTTCTTCGCCGACGCCACGGTCGGCGAATTCTGGATCGGGCCGCGTCCGTCGCTCGCCGGTGTCGCCGCCGACCTGCAGCTGGCCACGGCGCACCTGCACGAGTTCGCCCCGGTCGAGGGCGAGCTGGTCCTCGAGGAGGACGAGACCCTCACCCGTGTCGTCTCGGAGCTGCGCCTCATCAAGGACGACTTCGAGATCGCCGAGATGCGCCGGGCCGTGGAGATCACGGCGCAGGGCTTCGACGACATCATCCGCGAGCTCCCCGCCGCGGTGGCACATGCCCGTGGCGAGCGCGTCGTCGAGGGCGTCTTCCACCGCCGCGCCCGCGAGGACGGCAACGGCGAAGGCTATGACACGATCGCCGCGTCCGGACCGCACGCCTGCTACCTGCACTGGACGCGCAACGACGGCGCCGTCGTGCCAGGAGACCTCATCCTCGTCGATGCGGGTGTGGAGGCCGACAGCCTCTATACCGCCGACATCACCCGCACGCTCCCGGTGTCCGGGACGTTCACCGAGGTGCAGCGCCGGGTCTACGAGACGGTGCGCGAGGCCGCGGACGCGGCTCTCGCGGCGGCGAAGGTCGGCGTCCGCTTCCGCGACGTGCACGCGGCGGCCATGGCCGTGATCGCTGAGCGCACCGCGGAGTGGGGCCTCCTCCCCGTCACCCCGGAGGAAGCCCTGGACGCGGACAAGGGCGGCCAGCACCGTCGCTACATGGTGCACGGCACGTCGCACCATCTCGGCATCGACGTGCACGACTGCGCGCAGGCGCGCCGCGAGATGTACTACGACGGCATCCTCACGCCCGGCATGGTCTTCACGATCGAGCCGGGACTGTACTTCCAGATCGACGACCTCACGGTTCCCGCCGAGCTGCGCGGGATCGGCGTCCGGATCGAGGACGACATCCTGATGACCGAGGACGGCCCGGTCAATCTCTCCGCGGGCATCCCCCGCACGGCCGACGCGGTCGAGGCGTGGATGGCGCGTCTGCAGGGCTGACGACGGGCGGGAGCGGGGCGGCCGCCCCGCTCAGTCCCGCTGCCCGGTGACGAAGGCGTCGACCACCGGTGCGAGGTCCGCAGCGACCTCCGCCGCCGGACGCCTCCGCCCCTTCACCTCGAAGGAGTGCCCGCCGCCCTCGACCCAGTGCACCCGCGCGTCCTGACAGCCGGCGACGGCCTCGTCGAGTTGGGCGATCGGCTGGATGAACGGGTCCGCGGTGCCCTCCACGAAGAGCTGCGGGACGGTGATCGATGGCAGGTGGGCGATGCGGGGCTTATCCGGGCGGCCCGGCGGATGCAGCGGATAGCCGAGGTAGACGAGGCCGTCCACGGCAAGGCCCTCGGCGACGGCCATGGACGCCATGCGGCCGCCGTAGGACTTCCCGGTGGCCCACACGGCGGATCGCGGCGCCCGCGCGCGGGCCTCGGCGACCGCGGCCTCCCAGGTCGCGACCGCGTGGGCGGCAGGACCGGGCATGCGACGCCCCTGCTCGATGTACGGGAAGTTGAAGCGCAGAGTCGAGTACCCGAGCGCCGCGAGTGCGCGGTCGAACCCGACGAGGAACGGGTGGTCCTTCGCGGCCCCCGCCCCGTGCGCGATCAGGACGACGTCATCACGGGTACCCGGCGTCCACTCGGCGGACACCGTGGTCGCCCCGGCGGGCAGAGCGACCTCGATGCGCAGGGCGGTGGCCCCCGTGGTCACCGCACGGACCCGGGGGTGCCCGTCTCCGGGTCGGCCGGCCGCGGCGGAAGACCCGGCTCGGGAGCCGGTGCCGGCTCCGGAGACGGTGCCGGCTCCGGAGCGGGGGCAGGCTCGGGAGCGGGAGCGGGAGCCGGTGCCGGGTCGGGAGCGGGAGCGGGCTCCGGAGCAGGCTCAGGAGCGGGAGCCGGAGCGCCCTGCGGGATCCGCTCGCCGTACTTCGGCGGCTCGTCCAGGTTCACCGGAGGACGCACGGGGGCGACCCGCTGCGCGCCGAGGACCTGCCGCGCCTTCGCCAGCGAGCCGGGCTGCACGGTCACCTCGTAGTGATCCGCGGCGAACTGCGTCACGCTCGCGAAGTCCCGGCGGCGGCGCACGATGGCGTAGGTGATGAGGCTGAGCAGCATGCCCACCGCGACGCCGATGAGGACGAAGCCGACGAACAGCTGGATCGGCACCTCGGGGTTGCCGAGGACGAGGATCGCCGACAGGAAGAGTCCGATGAGCACCCCGTTGATCGCTCCCGAGCGCGCCGCGGCGGCGTAGCCGAGCCGTCCGGTCACCCGCTCGACCGTCCGCACGCTCTGCCCGACGATCGCGATGTCGCGCGCGGGGACCTCTCCGGCGATCAGCTTCGACACCGCCTTCTGCGCGCTCTCGTAGTCGCGCATGGAGGCGACGATCTCACCGGTGTCCGTGCCGCTCGCGGGGCGATTCAGCATGCTCATCCGGCTATTCTTCCACGTCGTGCCCCGCGGCCGGCCGAGCGACCGCCGCAGCCGCCGCCCCGGCACGCCGCGGGCTACGCTGGTCGAGTGAGCACACAACGGGTTTTCGCCGCGCGCCTGGCAGGGTGCGCCGTCTTCGATCCCGTCGGCGACCGCCTCGGCAAGGTCCGGGATGTCGTCGTCGTGTATCGAAGTACCGCGGCCCCGCGTGTCATCGGGCTGGTCGTGGAGATCCCCGGCCGCCGGCACGTGTTCCTCTCGATCGGCCGGGTGACGTCCATCCGGTCCGGGCAGGTCATCACCACCGGTCTCATCAACGTCCGCCGCTTCTCCCCGCGTGCCGGCGAGGTGCGCGTCCTCGCCGAGATGCTGGGCCGACGGGTGAGCCTCACCGACGGCAGCGGCACGGCCGTGATCGAGGACGTGGCGATCGAACCCAACCGCCTCGGCGAGTGGGCGATCAGCCAGCTCTTCCTGCGTCGCCCGAAGACCGGCGCGTCGCCGTTCGCCAAGGGCCCGACGACGTTCGCCGCCTGGAGCGAGGTGACCGAGGAACAGGCGCCGGGCGAGTCCCAGTCCGCCGAGCAGCTCGTCGCCTCCTACTCCGAGCTGCACGCCGCCGACCTCGCCAACACGCTCCTCGACCTCCCGCAGCAGCGGATGATCGAGGTGGCGGAGGAGCTCTCCGACGACCGCCTCGCCGACGCCCTCGAGGAGATGCCCGAGGACGAGCAGGTGCACATCCTCGACCGCCTCGGCGAGGAGCGCGCGGCCGACATCCTCGACCAGATGGAGCCGGACGACGCCGCCGACCTGCTGGCCCAGCTCCCACCCACCCAGCTGGAGGAGCTGCTCCAGCGGATGGAGCCGGAGAGGGCGGAGGACGTGCGGATGCTCCTGCGCTACGGCCCGGACACGGCGGGCGGTCTGATGACCCCGGAGCCGATCATCCTCTCCGCCGACGCCACGGTCGCCGAGGCGCTGGCGCTCATCCGCCGTCACGAGCTGCATCCGGCCCTCGCCGCGGCCGTGTTCGTCACGCTCCCGCCGTTCGAGACCCCCACCGGCCGCCTGCTCGGGCTCGTGCACTTCCAGCGGATGCTGCGCTACCCGCCGCACGAGCGTCTCGGCGCCATCCTCGACGACAGCCTCGAGCCGGTGCCGGTCACCGCCTCCGCGGCCGAGGTCGCCCGCATGCTCGCCAGCTACGACCTCGTCTCGCTGCCGGTCATCGACGCCGCGCACCGCCTCGTCGGCGCGATCAGCATCGACGACGTCCTCGACTACCTGCTGCCGGACGACTGGCGCACCCACGACAGCGACGACGTGGCGCCGCCCGTGACGGAGACGCACTGATGGCGCGCAAGGAGCGGGCCGCCCGCCTCGACGCGCCAGGACGGACGAGCACCCGCCCCCGTTCCACCTCGCGCGACCGCTTCGGCCGCTTCACGGAGTGGGTCGCCCGCGCGATGGGAACTCCCGCGTTCCTCGTCATCCTCAGTCTCTTCTGCATCCTCTGGATCGGCTGGAACACGCTGATGCCGCGCGAGGTCCGCTTCGACGACGCCGCGCTCGGCTTCACCGCGCTCACCCTCATGCTGTCGCTGCAGGCGTCGTACGCCGCGCCGCTCATCCTCCTCGCGCAGAACCGCCAGGACGACCGCGACCGCGTGCAGATCGAGCAGGACCGGCAGCGCGCCGAGCGGAACCTCGCGGACACCGAGTACCTGGCCCGTGAGATCGTCGCACTGCGGATGTCGCTGGAGGAGCGCAACGCGCAGGTGGTCACCCGCGACGTGCTGCGGCAGGAGCTCCGTGCCCTGCTGGCAGAGCTGGGCGACACCGAGGAGAAGTCCGCGGGCGGCGCCGCCTCATGACCGCGGCCGAGAACGTCAGAGCCGCAGTGGCGGCGGTGACCGACCCGGAGCTGCGGCGACCGATCGGCGACCTCGACATGGTGCGCGACATCACGGTCGAAGACGGGGTGGCGCGTGTGGGCATCGTGCTGACGATCGTCGGATGCCCCGCCGCCGACCGCATCGAGCGCGACGTGCGCGGCGCCGCCGCCGCGGTCCCCGGCATCACGGACGTCGCGGTCGAGGTGGGCGTGATGACGCCTGCCGAGCGCAAGGCCCTCACCGAACGGCTCCGCGCCGGCCGCCCGGCGCGGCACATGCCGTTCGGGCCCGACTCGCTCACCCGCGTGATCCTCGTCTCCAGCGGGAAGGGCGGCGTCGGCAAGTCGACGGTCACCGCGAACCTCGCGGTCGCCCTCGCCGACCAGGGCCTCGCCGTCGGCCTGGTGGATGCGGACGTGCACGGCTTCTCGATCCCCGGACTGCTCGGGATCCCCTCCGGCACGCAGCCGACGCGCATCGACGACCTCATGCTGCCGCCGGTGGCCCACGGGGTGAAGACCATCTCGATCGGGATGTTCCTGCGCGACGGGGAGTCCGTGGTGGCCTGGCGCGGACCGATGCTGCACCGCACGGTCTCGCAGTTCCTCACCGACGTCTTCTTCGGCGACCTCGACGTCCTGCTCATCGACATGCCCCCTGGCACCGGGGACATCGCCATCTCGATCGGGCAGCTCCTCCCCCACGCCGAGGTGCTCGTGGTCACCACACCCCAGGCGGCGGCCTCCGACGTGGCCATCCGCAGCGGGCTCGTGGCACGCCAGACCGGACAGCGCGTGATCGGCGTGGTCGAGAACATGGCCGCATACACGCTCCCCGACGGCACCGTCGTCGATCTCTTCGGGGCCGGCGGCGGCGCATCTGTCGCGGAGGCCCTGTCCGTGCCCGACGCTGCGGTGCCGCTGCTGGCCTCCATCCCGCTCAGCCCGGCCCTCCGCCAGGGCGGGGACGAGGGCGTTCCGGTCGTCACCTCCGCGCCGGACGATGCCGCCGCGGGGGCGATCCGCGCGCTGGCGGAGGCGCTCGCGCGTCGAGGGCGAGGCCTGGCCGGCCGAACGCTGCCCATGTCGATCGGGTGAGGGCGCGTGGGAGGATGGACGGATGCCGCATCGCTCCGTGACCGTGGATGAAGGGCTTCTGCGGAGGATGGCCAGAGACGCGGCCGTCTACGCGCTGACCAGGCCTGTCGCGATCGTGATGTGGGTCGCGCTGGCGGCGGGCCTCGTGCTCTCCGTCCTCACCCTCAACGACCGTCTCGCCGCCGGAGAGGAGGTGAGCGCGCTCGTCGCCTGGATGCCCGCGGTGACCATCGCTCTGGGAGCGTATGCGGTGATCCTCACCACCTCGAGCGCCCGTCGGGCCGTGCGCGCCGCAATGCCGGTGGAGAGCGTGGTGTGGGTCGCGCTCGACGAGGATCGTCTGCAGCTGGGCAGCGATCGCCGCCGTTCCGAGATCCCCTACCGCACGTTCCAGAGCCTGCGCGTCGGCCGGGACGCGGTGATCTTCAAAGTCCGCGATGCCTCCGTCGCCACCGCCATTCCGCGTTCCCTCTTCAGCGACGAAGAGTTGGCGACGCTGCGGACGCGGATCTCGTGACCCGGGCGGCTCAGGTCGCCTCGGTGTCGAACGGCGGACGGTTCTCCGCGCTGAAGGTCGGCGGCGCGGTGCGCGGGGCCACCGGCTCCGCGATCGTCGCCGTGGCCTGCGCGGGGGTCGCGGGCTCCGGCTCCTCCAGGAGCGCGTCGCGGATGATGCGCCGAGGGTCGTACTGCCGCGGGTCGAGCTTGCGCCAGTCCACGTCGTCGAGCTCCGGACCCATCTCCTCGCGCACGCGGGACTTCGTGTCGCGGAGGTATTCACCGGCCTTGCGCACGATGCGCGCGAAGCCCTCCGCGGCACGCGGCAGACGCTCGGGGCCGATGATCAGCACGGCGATCAGGCCGATGAGCAGCAGCTTCTCGAAGGTGAGGCCGAACGTCATGTGACCAGGCTACCGCCGCGCCTGCAGGCTCTGCGCGCGGTGAGCGAATACCCTGGAGACATCAGCCATGCACGCAGGAGAGGCAGGTCATGAGCGAGCACGACGCCAACGCGCGCTTCCTTCGGGAGTCCATCGTCGAGCCGGAGACCATCGCCCGCGCTCGCGCCCACGCCGTCGAGCTGGGGGCCGCCCCGATCAGCGCGGTCGTCGGCTCGCAGATCGCCGTGCTCGCCGCCGCAGGCACCGCCCGCTCCATCGTCGAGATCGGCACCGGCGCCGGCGTCTCCGGACTCTGGCTGCTGCGCGGCGCGCCGACCGCGGTGCTGACCTCGATCGACAACGAGCCCGAGCACCTCGCCGCCGCCCGCCAGGCGTTCGCGGACGCGAAGGTGCCCGCCACTCGTGCCCGGTTCATCGCCGGTCGCGCGATCGACGTGCTCCCCCGGATGAACGAGGCGTCGTACGACATCGTCCTCGTGGACGCCGACCCCGAGAACGTCATCGAGTACGTCTCGCACGGCCTCCGCCTCGCCCGCACGGGCGGCCTGGTCCTCGTGCCCCGCATCCTCGCCGGGGGCCGCGTGGCCGACCCCGTCCAGCGCGACGACATCACATCCGCCTACCGGTCGCTCGTGCAGGAGACCCAGGAGTCGTCGGCGGTGCTGGCGACCGTCTCCCCCGCGGGCGAGGGTCTGCTGCAGCTGATCCGCCTCGACGACCGCGCCTGATCGGACGCCGCTCACGCGAAGAGGGCGAGGGATCCGCGGATCCATCGCCCTCTCGGTTCCGCCGCAGCGGACCAGATTCGATCAGGCCGGGGCCACGACGGCACCGAGCACGTCGTGAAGCTCCTTGGCCTCGGCGTCGTTCACGGAGACGACCAGGCGGCCTCCTCCTTCGAGCGGAACACGCACGATGATGAGTCGTCCCTCTTTCACGGCCTCCATGGGTCCGTCTCCGGTCCTCGGCTTCATCGCTGCCATCGTGGCTCCCTTTCCTCCGGTGGTATGGGACGAGTTTATCGGGTGCGGCCGCGCCGTGGACGTCACCGGACACAATCCGCGTCGCCGCGTCGTCAGGGCACCTGCCAGAACGTACTGCCGAGGGCATACACGTGATAGATCCAGACCCACTGGCCCAGCAGGCACAGCGCGAGCACGCCCAGCCGCCAGGCACGGGAGCGCGGGATCGCGACCGCTCCCCACGCCGGGCTGAGCGGCAGCAAGAGACGGAAGGTGCTCGACTGGGGGAAGAACACCGCGAGCAGATAGAGCAGGTAGCTCGCGCTCCAGAGACGGAGGTCGGGGCCGAGCGCGCGCACCTGCGGGGACAGCAGCAGCGCGGCGGCCGCGGCGACCACGAGCACGACGAGGGCGACCGGCCCCCATCCCGACGGCAGACCCCAGAGCTCGAACCAGAAGTGCGACGCCTGCACCCATCCCTCGAAGGGCACGAAGCCCTCCACGCCGCCGACGATCCAGTGCCGACGCCACGCGAGCTCCGTGGCGAGGTAGGCGCCGGGGTCGCCGGTCACGACGCCCGCGATCAGCTGCCAGGCGAATCCGGTGGCCGTCGCCAGCGCGCCGAGGGCCACGATGTGCACCACTTCCCTGGCGCCCAGCGGATCGGTGCGGCGGTTCCTCCAGCGAAGGATCCCGTGCAGGCCGAGGTACAGCGCGAAGGCGAGCACGCCGGGGCGGGTGAACCCCAGAACGGGGATCAGCACGTACAGCCAGGCGTAGTTCCGCCGGATCGTCGCGTCCAGGGCGAGGAACAGCAGCAGCAGGAAGAGCGTCTCGGCGTATCCGACCTGGAACAGGGCGGCGAGCGGACCGGATGCGAAGAAGACGACGGCCCACAACGCGGCCGCGTTCCCGACGCGGTCGCGGAGCAGCCGATGCAGGGCGAGACAGGCCAGGTAGCCGGCTCCGAGCGAGAGCACGAGGGCGCCGGCCGCCCAGGAACCGAGCACGAAGCCCAACGCCTTCGCGGCGTACGCGAACACCGGCATGAACGCCCAGGCGTTCTCGGCCACCTGCCCGTCGTCGGTCAGCGGGAGGTCCGAGGGATAGCCGTGCACGGCCACCTGCCAGTACCACTGCGCATCCCATCCGAGGACGAAGTCGACGAGTCCCGCGTCATCGCCGAAGCGGGAGAACACCGTGGACAGGGAGGCCGCGGCGATGAGGAATCCGGTCGTCACGAGCCGTGCGAGGACGTAGACGATGCCGATGCGCAGGGCGAGCGGCATCCGCGCCCAGCGCCGCGTGAGCGTCAGTGCGACGTGAGCCATGCGCGCAGACCCCGCTCGACGGCGTCGATCTGGGCGAGCGGCACGCGCTCCTCGTCGTGATGGGCGAGATGCGGGTCGCCGGGTCCGTAGTTCACGGCCGGGATGCCGAGGGCCGAGAAGCGGGCCACGTCGGTCCACCCGTACTTCGGCTGCGGCTCCGCGCCGACGGCCGCGACGAAGCGGCGCGCGATGTCGGCGTCCAGACCGGGGCGCGCGCCCTCGGCGGCATCCGTGATCTCGACGTCGAATCCGGCGAGGACCGCCCGGACGTGGGCCTCGGCGTCGGCCGCGGACTTGTTCGGCGCGAAGCGGTAGTTGACCTCGACCTCGCAGGCGTCCGGGATGACGTTGCCCGCGACCCCGCCTGCGATGCGGACCGCGCTGAGCCCCTCCCGGTAGAGCAGTCCCTCGACCATCACCTCGCGCGCCCGGTACTCGGACAGCCGAGTGAGGATGGGGGCCGCGCGATGGATCGCGTTCTCGCCGATCCAGGCCCTGGCACTGTGCGCGCGGACGCCCGTGGTCCGCACGATCGCCCGCAGCGTGCCGTTGCACCCACCCTCGACCTGTCCGTTCGACGGCTCCCCGAGGATGGCGAAGTCGGCCTGGAACAGGTCGGGCCGTGCCGCGGCGAGAAGCCCGAGGCCGTTCAGGGAGGCCGCGACCTCCTCGTTGTCGTACCACATCCAGGTCACGTCGATCGCGGGGTCGGTGAGCTCGGCGGCGAGCTTGAGCTGCACCGCGACCCCGGCTTTCATGTCGACGGTGCCCCTTCCCCACAGATGCGGCACGCCGTCGATCTCGACGTCGCGCGTGGGCAGGTTGTCGTTGAGGGGCACGGTGTCGATGTGCCCGGCGATCGCCACGCGCTGCGCTCGGCCGAGATCCGTGCGGGCGACCACCGTGTTGCCGTGGCGGATGACCTCCAGGTGCGGCAGACCGGACACGGCCTCCTCGATCAGGTCGGCCAGGGTCTTCTCATCGCCGGAGACGCTCGGGACATCGCAGATCGCGCGGGTGATGTCGGCGGAGGACGCGGTCAGATCGAGCACCATGCCCCCAGCCTACTGATGCCCGTCATGCGGGACGGGACACCGTCGTCGGCGCGATACCGTGGAGGCATGAGCGACGCACGATCTGTCTGGGGACTGGGCCTGACGACCACCGCGAGCGACGGCACGGTCCTCGACGCGTGGTACCCGGAGGTCCGCTCGTCCGCGCCGTCCGCGGACGAGGTCGCCACCGCCCGCACCGCGCTCGACGCGCAGACGGGCCAGGACGAGCGGCGCGACGTGACCATCGCGGTCGTCGAGCTCACGATCGATCTGGACGCGGCTCCGGCCTCCACGGCGGACGCCTATCTGCGCCTGCACGCCCTGTCGCACCTGCTCGTGCGGCCGAACGCCCTCAACCTGGACGGCATCTTCGGTCATCTGCCGAACGTCGCCTGGACCAATGCCGGCCCCCTGCTCCCCGCCGATGCGGCGCGCCTGCGCCCGCAGCTCCAGCGCGCCGGGATCCAGATCCAGGGTCTGGACAAGTTCCCCCGCCTCACCGACTACGTGCAGCCCTCCGGGGTGCGCATCGCCGACGCCTCGCGCGTGCGGCTGGGCGCCCACCTCTCCCCGGGCACCACCGTCATGCACGAGGGCTTCGTGAACTTCAACGCCGGAACCCTCGGCGCCTCGATGGTCGAGGGTCGTATCTCGCAGGGCGTGGTGGTCGGCGACGGCAGCGACATCGGCGGCGGGGCCTCGATCATGGGCACGCTCTCCGGTGGCGGGTCGCACCGTGTGTCGATCGGCGCCCGCACGCTGCTCGGCGCGAACGCCGGCATCGGCATCTCCCTCGGCGACGACTGCGTCGTGGAGGCCGGGCTCTACGTCACCGCCGGCACGAAGATCGTCCTCGCCGACGGCCCCGCGACCGCCGACGGCGGACGGAAGACCGTCAAGGGCGCCGATCTCTCGGGTGAGGACGGCCTGCTCTTCCGTCGCAACTCCCTCACGGGCGCCGTCGAGGCCGTCCGCCGGGCCGGCGTCGGCGTGACGCTCAACGAAGCGCTCCACGCCTGACAGCGCACCTGCAGCCTTCGACCGGTCGCCGCTGGTAGACTGGGGTCGTTGCCCGCGCCGCCGGCCGGTCAGCATCGTCGTCGTCTAGGGGTCTCCGAGGACCGAAGCGAGCGCCCGCGCTCCCCTCTCCAGCCCGAACTGGCCATTCGCACGGCGAACGGACGCGCACTCGCTGCGTCTTCGCCCACCTCACCCCACTATCCCGCGCCGTTCTCGTGCGCTGACGGAGTTCTCTGCATGTCTTCCTTCCTCGATCTCGGCGTTCCCGCCGAGCTCGCCACCGTTCTCGCCGCCTCCGGAAAGACCGAGGCGTTCGCCATCCAGCGCGACACCCTGCCCGACTCGCTCGCCGGCCGTGACCTCCTCGGCCGCGGACGCACGGGCAGCGGCAAGACCATCGCCTTCGCGCTCCCGCTCGTCGCCCGCCTGGCTGCCTCCGGCCACAAGCGCCGCTCCGGCCTGCCGCGCGGCCTCGTGCTCGCCCCCACCCGCGAGCTGGCCACCCAGATCGCCGCGACCGTCGCCCCCCTGGCCGAGGCCGTCGGGCTGCGCGTCACCACCGTGTTCGGCGGCGTCAGCCAGCGTCCGCAGGAGCAGGCGCTGCAGGGCGGCGTCGACATCGTCGTCGCCTGCCCCGGCCGTCTGGAAGACCTCATGAAGCAGCAGATCGTGCGTCTCAGCGCGATCGAGGTCACCGTGCTCGACGAGGCCGACCACATGGCCGACCTCGGCTTCCTCCCCGGCGTCACCCGCATCCTCTCGGCGACCCCCGCCGACGGTCAGCGCCTGCTGTTCAGCGCGACGCTGGACCGCGGCATCGACACCCTCGCCCGCCGGTTCCTCACGAACGCCGTCAGCCACGAGGTCGACGAGGCGAGCGTGCCCGTCGGCGAGATGACCCACCGGGTGCTCGTCGTCGACTCCCCGGAGAACAAGACCGTGCTGGTGCGCGACCTCGCCTCCGGCACGGGCCGCCGCATCCTCTTCACGCGCACCAAGCACCAGGCGAAGAAGCTCGCCAAGCAGCTCACCGCCGCCGGCATCCCGGCCGTCGACCTGCACGGCAACCTGTCCCAGAACGCGCGCGAGCGCAACCTCGGCGCCTTCTCCGCCGCTCCTGAGGACGGCGGCGTCCGCGTCCTCGTCGCGACCGACGTCGCGGCCCGCGGTGTGCACGTCGACAACGTCGACCTCGTCGTCCATGTCGACCCGCCCGTCGAGCACAAGGCGTACCTGCACCGTTCCGGACGCACGGCTCGGGCCGGCGCGGCCGGCACCGTCGTCACCGTCGTCCTGCCCGAGCAGCGCCGCGACGTGAAGGATCTCCTGCGCAAGGCCGCGATCACGGCACCGCTGGAGAACCTCACCACCGACGCCGTCACCGAGCTCGTCCCGGAGCGGGCACCGCACGTGCGGCCCGCGCCCCCGCAGCCGCAGCAGCAGCAGCGCTCCGCGAAGCAGCGGCCGGCGGGTGGCGAGAGGAGCACCGCGACCACCCCGCCGTCCCGCCGCCGTCGTCGTCCCCGCGCCGCGGGCCAGGGCGGCGCGCCGGGCTCGCAGCGTCAGGGCGGCCAGGGCCGTCAGGGCACGCGTGGAGCCCAGGGACGCTGATCCCGGCTCGCGCCTGACAACAGCGAAGGCCCCCTCGCACTCCGGTGCGAGGGGGCCTTCGGCGTCTGCGGCGCAGCGCTCAGCGCGTCGGGAACGCGCGCTCCGGCGACCCGGTGTAGAGCTGCTGCGGGCGGCCGATCTTGGTCTGCGGGTCGAGCTGCAGCTCGCGCCACTGGGCGAGCCAGCCGGGAAGACGGCCGATCGCGAAGAGGACGGTGAACATGCGCGTGGGGAATCCCATCGCCTTGTAGATCACGCCGGTGTAGAAGTCGACGTTCGGATACAGGCGCCGCTCACGGAAGTAGTCGTCGGCGAGGGCGATCTCCTCGAGCTCCTTCGCGAGGTCCAGGAGCGGATCCGTGACGCCGAGCGAGCTCAGCACCTCGTCTGCGGCCTCCTTGACGAGCTTGGCGCGCGGGTCGTAGTTCTTGTAGACCCGGTGCCCGAAGCCCATCAGCTTCACGCCCTCTTCCTTGTTCTTCACCCGCTCGACGAACCGGGAGACGCTCTGACCCGAGTCGCGGATCTGCCCGAGCATGGTGAGGACGGCCTCGTTCGCACCGCCGTGCAGGGGTCCGGACAGGGCCTGGATGCCGGCCGAGACGGAGGCGAACTGGTTGGCACCGGTCGAGCCGACGAGACGGACGGTGGAGGTCGAGGCGTTCTGCTCGTGGTCCTCGTGCAGGATGAGCAGCAGTTCGAGGGCCTTCACCATGGTCGGGTTGATCTCGTACGGCTCGGAGTTCACGCCGAAGTTCAGCTTCAGGAAGTTCTCCACGAAGCCGAGCGAGTTGTCCGGGTAGAGGAACGCCTGGCCGACGCTCTTCTTGTGCGCGTAGGCGGCGATCACCGGGAGCTTGGCGAGCATGCGGATGGTGTTCAGCTCGACGTGCTCGGGGTTGTGCGGGTCGGTCTGGCCCTCGTAGTACGTCGACAGAGCGGCGACGGCGGACGACAGCACCGACATGGGGTGCGCGGTGTGCGGCAGCGCGGAGAAGAAGCGCTTGAGGTCTTCGTGCAGCAGTGTGTGGCGACGGATCTTCTCGTCGAACTCGGCCAGCTCCGTGGCGGACGGCAGCTCTCCGTAGATGAGCAGCCAGGCGACCTCGAGGTAGCTGGTGCTGCCGGCGAGCTGCTCGATCGGATAGCCGCGGTACCGCAGGATGCCCTTGTCACCGTCGATGAACGTGATGTCCGACTTGGTGGAGGCCGTGTTGACGAAGCCGTAGTCGAGCCCCGTGAGGCCGGTCTGACGGGTCAGCGTCGAGAAGTCGATGCTGTCGTGGCCCGCGGTGCCGCGGACCAGGGGGAATTCGGCGGTGGTGTCGCCGATCGTCAGCTTCGCCGTCTGGTCTGCCGCAGCGCTCACGCGGACCTCCTCCTTCTGTCTGATCGCCCCGGCGTCGCGGGCGTCAGCAAGTTCTTGATCAAGCCGGAACTGGCGATCTCTCGGGCGCTGAGCGCCTGGCCGGGTGCCGACCGAATCGCCTTTACAGCCTAGTCGTCACACAGGCCTACTGTGACAACCGCCAAAGGGATCGGCACAGCAGGGAGGGTTCCTACAGATCCGCTCCGCGCAGACGCCGAGCCGCCTCGGCGACGAGGTCCGTCGGCGCCGTCAGCGACAGCCGCACATGCTCGGGGGACGACGCTCCGTAGAAGTGCCCTGGTCCGGCGAGGATGCCGAGGTCGGCGAGACGCGCCATCGACTCCCAGGCGTCGCGTCCCTCCGTCGCCCAGAGGTAGAGCCCGGCCTGCGACCCGTCGATGCGGAAGCCGGCCGCCTCGACGGCGGGGAGCAGCAGGGCGCGCCGCTCACGGTAGAGCTCCTTCTGCGCCACGACGTGCGCCTCGTCACCGAGGGCGACGACCATCGCCTGCTGGACGGGCGCAGGCGGCATGAGGCCGAGATGCTTGCGCGCGGTGAGGAGCTCGCCGACCACGCGGGCGCATCCGGCGACGAAGGCCGCGCGGTATCCCGCGAGGTTGGACTGCTTGCTCAACGAATAGACGCTGAGGAGGTTCGCCCGTGTGCCGCCGGTCACCCGGGGGTCGAGCACGGACGGGATGGGCTCGTCCGCCCAGGGGCCGTCCCAGCCGAGCTCGGCATAGCACTCGTCGCTCGCCAGCACGGCGCCGAGCTCCCGCGCCCGCTGCACGGCCACGGCGAGCTCGTCGACGGTCCACGTGCGGCCGTCCGGGTTGCCGGGGGTGTTGATCCAGATGAGCTTCGCGCCCTCCGGCCACTCCGCCGGGTCGTCGGCCGCCAGGGGCGTCGCCCCCGCCACCCGCGCGCCGACCTCGTACGTCGGGTAGGCGACGCGGGGATGCACGACGATGTCTCCGGCACCGAGCCCCAGCAGCGTGGGCAGGAGCGCGACGAGCTCCTTGGAGCCGATCGTCGGCAGCACGTTGTCGACCCGGAGGTCCGGGACGCCGCGGCGGCGGGCATACCAGTCGACGATCGCCTCCCGGAGCGCGGGGGTGCCGACGGTCTGTGGATATGCGTGGGCGTCGGTCGCCTCGGCGAGGGCCTGACGGACGACCTCCGGCGTGGGATCGACCGGCGAGCCGACGGAGAGGTCGACGAGACCGTCCGGGTACCGGGCGGCGCGCTCGCGGTAGGGGACCACGGCGTCCCAGGGGTAGTCGGCGAGGTCGCGGACGCTCACGGAGCGTGCCTACTCGCCCTGCGGCGGGAGCGCGGCGATGATCGGGTGGTCGAACGGGTACACGCCGACCTTGGCGGCGCCGCCGGGCGAGCCGATCTCGTCGAAGAACTCGACGTTGGCCTTGTAGTAGTCCTGCCACTCGTCGGGGAGGTCGTCCTCGTAATAGATCGCCTCGACGGGACACACCGGCTCGCACGCCCCGCAGTCCACGCACTCGTCCGGGTGGATGTAGAGCGACCGCTCCCCCTCATAGATGCAGTCAACGGGGCACTCGTCGATGCAGGCGCGATCCTTGACATCGACGCACGGGAGGGCGATCACATACGTCACCCCCTCAGTCTACGACCCGTGGACCTCGGATTCCTCCGAGGACGGCGTGGCGGGGCGGACCGGCTGCCGGGAGAACGACGGCCACGCGATGACGAGCAGCACGATGCCGGCGGCGAGATAGGTCCAGATGCGCCCGGCGAGGGTGTCCTGCACGACGACGGAGCCACCGGGACCGACGCCCGAGATGAGCACGATCATGGCCAGCATCCCGAGACCGGCGGCGACCGCGGCCCCCCGGTCGTGGGTGAGCGCCCGCACGGCGATGAGGATCGCGGCACATGCGACAGCGGCGACGATCAGGCCGATCGGGATCGGCCCCCACATGACGCTGTGCGCGATGGTTCCCGCGACGCCGTAGACCCCGCCCACCAGGGCAGCGGCCACCCAGGACAGCACCCTCGACAACCACTTCCCGCGCACCCCCCGATCCTACCCGGGCGGTGCCCGGCGAGACGACGGCTCAGGCGGCGAGACCGGACAGCCGCAGCAGCGCGGCGACGAGGGCGGCGGACGCCACCACCACGAGGAACGACTGCCGCAGCCAGAGGAGTCCCGCCGCGACGAGCAGGGCGGGCACGCGCGCGTCCACGGTGATCGCCTGCCCGTCACCGAGGGACTGCACCGCGACGAGGGCGGCGAGCAGCGCGACGGTGAGGAGGTCGGAGATGCGGGCGGGGCGCGGCGCCTCGAGCACCTTCGGCGGCACGAGATAGCCCACGGCCTTCAGCGCGAGGCAGATCAGGGCGGCGAGGAGGATGGCGCTCCAGAGGCTCATGCGCCCCCCTCCCCTTCGCCGACGCTCGCGGGACGCGGTGTCCCCAGCCAGTTCAACCACCCGACGACGATCGCGACGACAGCGGCGACGAGCACCGGGAGCCCCGGCATGAGGAACGGCGTGAGGGCTGCCGCGATCACGGCGGCCGCGATCCCGACGGCGACGGCCTGCCGCTGACGCAGACGCGGCCACAGCAGGGCGAGGAAGGCCGCAGCCGCCGCGGCGTCCAGCCCCCAGGCCTTCGGGTCGCCGAGCACGTCGCCGACCAGCGCGCCGACGAGGGTGGTGAGGTTCCAGCCGAGGAAGATGCCGACCCCCGTGACCCAGAAGCCCACCCGGCGCAGGCGCTGATCGTCCTGCGCGATCGCCACGGCGGTGGACTCGTCGATGGTGAAGTGCGCGGCGGCCGCTCGCCGTGCCGGTCCGCCCCCGATGAGCGGCGACATGCGCATCCCGTAGGCGACGTTGCGCACGCCGAGGAGTGCCGCCGATGCGATCGCCGAAGGCAGGGCGGCCAGGCCACCGGCGGCGAACACCCCCACGAACGCGAACTGCGATCCCCCGGTGAACATCAGGAGGCTGAGCACGCACGTCTGCCAGACGTCGAGTCCCGCGGCGACGGCGAGCGCGCCGAAGGAGATGCCGTAGGCGCTCGTGGCGAGCACGACGCCGAGCGCCTCGCGCCATACCTCACGCTCAGCGGTCACCGGGTCCCACTCCACCGCGACGTTCGCTTCACTGAACACACGATCATCATTCTGAACATGGCGATCCGTATAGTCAAGCGAACGATCGTTTGCCATGATGAACGCATGGAGGATCTCCGCACCCGCATCGCCCGCACGCTCCGCCGCGAGCGCGAGGCCGCGAACCTGTCCGTCTCCGAACTCGCCCGACGGGCCGGGATCTCGAAGGCCACGGTCTCGCAGCTCGAGAGCGGTGCCGGCAATCCGAGCGTGGAGACGCTGTGGGCGCTGGGCGTCGCGCTCGGCGTGCCCTTCGCGGTGCTCGTCGACCAGCAGGCCAACGCCCCGACCCTCATCCGCGCCGACGACCTCGCGGGCGTGCCGTCCTCCGCCGCGGCCTACAGCGCCACCCTGCTCTCCGCGAGCCCTCCGGGTGCCCGGAGGGACGTCTACCTGATCCAGGCGGAGCCCGGCGACCCCCGCCGGTCCGACCCCCACCACGCGGGCACGGTCGAGCACGTGATCCTCATCGCCGGGCAGGCACGGGTCGGTCCCCCCGACGATGCCGTGGTGCTGAACCCCGGCGACTATCTGACCTATGCCGGCGACGTCGCGCACGTCTTCGAGGCGGTCGAGCCCGGCACGAGCGCCGTCCTCATCTCCGAGCTGCGCTGAGGTTCACTCCCCCGGCCCCGTCGGCGACGGGTCGGGGATCTCGTGCGGTCGGTACTGCGGCAGGCGCGACGCGGGCAGGATCGCGAGCGCGCTCACCGCGGCGAGGATCAGAAGGCCGAGCTTGAGCGTGCGCAGCCGCGACTCCTCGTTCACGGCGACCGCGGCGTCGACCTGTTCCGGCGTCGCGTCCGTGGTCTCCAGCACCGCGCGCAGTTCGTCGTTGCTGATGAAGTTCACCTCGTTCAGATCGACCTGCGACACCAGCGACGGCGGCAGCTCGGGATGCTCCACGACCGCGCGGCCGACGTTGAGCGCGAGCAGGGACACCAGCAGCGCCCCGGCGAGCGCGGTCCCCACGGCGGAGGCCAGGTTCTGCGTGGTGCCGCGCAGCGACCCGACGTCGCCGGCGAGCTCGGGCGGCGCCGCCGTCACCAGTACGTTGAACACCAGGGTGACGAGGGCGCCCTGGCCGATGCCGAACACGACGAGCCCGGCGATGGTCGGCACCGTCTCCCAGTTGTTCGTCACCACGACCGACAGCCAGACGAGCGCCGCCGTGGTGAGGATGAACCCGAACACGCCGATCGTCCGCGGCGGATATCGCCTGTAGAAGCGCACGACGAGCGTCGCCGTGATGAACACCGTGAGGTTGAACGGCATCATCGCCAGGGCCGTATCGAACGGCGTGCGTCCCTGGACGATCTGGATGTACAGCGGCACCGTGAAGTTCACGCAGGCCTCGAGGGCGACGACGATGAACATGGCGTACACCGCGGCGCGCTCCCGCGACGAGCCCAGCACGGTCAGGTCGATCAGCGGCACCTTCCCCTCGGCCATCCGCCGCCGGGTCCACAGGAAGAACCCCTGGCCCAGGATGATGCCCAGGACGATGAAGATCGGGGCGGGCGAGAGTCCGAGGACGGAGAACGGCGCGGACGGCGCCGCCGCGAGTGCTCCCCAGCTGTTCAGGTTGTTGAACCCGAGGGTGAGCAGCACGATCGCCGCGCCGATGAGGAGGGCGGCGACGAGATCGATGCGGATCGCCGCGTCCCCGCGGTCGCCGCGCAGCGTGAAGCTCAGGGCGAAGACCGCCACGGCGATCGCCAGCACGATGACGAACAGCGGACGCCACCCGACGAGGGTGCCGAGCGTCCCTCCGATGAGGAAGGCGCTGACGCCGGAGATCGCGCGTGCCGAGCCGATCGCTCCGATCGCGGTGGCCTGCTGCGGTCCCCGGTAGTTCTCGGCGATCAGGGCCACGATCGAGGGGACGATGATCGCGGCGGCCGCACCCGCGACAGCCTGCCCGGCGATGGCCCACCAGACGGTCGGGGCGAGGAGCATCATCACGGCGGACCCGGCGAAGAGCGCGACGACGACGCGGAAGATCAGCACCCAGCCGACGCGCTGCCCGAGTTTGGCACCGGTCATCACGAGCGCGGCGACGGCGAGGCCGTACATCACGATCGTCGTGCTCGCGATGGTCGGCGGTACGCCGAAGTCGGCCACCATGCCGCCGAGCGAGATCGGCAGCGCCGCGACGTTGAAGGACATGAGCACCTGCGCGAGGAACAGGCTGACCATCGGCAGCCAGGACGTCTTCACGGGTGCGGGAGCCGTGCGGGTCATGAGCGCTCTCCTTCCGACGACGACGAGGCGCCCGCCCCGCCGGCATGCTCACGGGCGGGCGCGGAGGCGAAGAGGTTCAGCCCGAGCGACCGCGACAGGTGTCCGATCGCCATCTGCGACCGGATCGAGTTGCCCGCCTCGTCCAGGCGGGGTGAGAACCCGGCGACGGCGCCCTTGCCAGGAGAGACCGCGACGAGGCCGCCGGCGACACCCGACTTGGCGGGCAGACCGATCTCGAACAGCCAGTCGCCCGACCGCTCGTACAGCCCGCTCGCCGCGACGACGGCCAGCGTGTCACGGCAGACGTCCGCGGAGACCACCCGCTCCCCCGTCACCGGGTTCACTCCGCCGTCGGCGAGCGTGGCCCCCATGACGGCGAGGTCGTGCGCGGTGACCGCCAGCGCGCACTGCCGGGTGTAGACGTCGACGATCTCATCGGGGTCGCCGGCGAGCCGGCCGTAGCTGCGCAGCAACCAGCCCAGGGCCCGGTTGCGCTCGTTCGACCCCGCCTCGGACGCGTAGACCTCGCCGTCCAGGCTCAGGGGCCGTCCGGCGAAGGCGGACAGCCCCTCGCGGACACGCTCCCACTGCTCCACCGCCGTGGCGCCCGGCATGAGCGCCGTGGTGGCGATCGCCCCGGCGTTGACCATCGGGTTGCGCGGATGCCCGTCGTTGAGCTCCAGCGCCACGACCGAGTTGAAGGCGAGCCCGGTGTTGTTCACACCCACGATCTCGCGGACCCGCTCGTGGCCGTGCTCCTGGATGGCCAGCGCATAGACGAACATCTTCGAGATCGACTGGATGGAGAACGGGTGCAGGGCGTCTCCGGCGTCGTGGATGCCGCCGCCCACCTCGATCACCGCGAGCCCGAAGAGCTCCGGATCGACCGCGGCGAGCACGGGGATGTAGTCCGCCACCTGGCCGGACACCTCGTCCGCGTACCGGGCGTGGGCCTCGCGGACGAGCTCGTCCACCCGCTCCCACCCGGGCAGCGTGCCCGTGGAGACCTCCTGAGGGACATCGAGCCAGACGGTGGGATCGAGCACCACTCCTCCTCGGAATCGCGACGCCCCCAGCCGTCTCCCTGACACGGTAGCGCCCGTGTCGGGTGACGGCTAGGGGCAGATCCTCCGCGAGGAGCCGGCTCTGCGGCTCAGTACCAGTTCATGGCCTGGGAGTGTCCCCAGGCGCTGCACGGGGTGCCGTAGGCGTCGGCGATGTACTTCAGGCCCCAGGCGATCTGGGTGGCGGCGTTCGTCTGCCAGTCGGCGCCCGCCGTGGCCATCTTGCTGCCGGGCAGCGCCTGCGGGATGCCGGTCGCTCCCCCGTCGTTGTTGTACGCCTGGTAGTTCCAGCCGGACTCCTTGTTCCACAGCGAGTTCAGGCAGGAGAACTGGTCGCCACCCCAGCCGTAGCGGTCCGCCATCATCTGCTGCGCCGTGGCCCGAGCGCCGTCCGGGGTGTTCGCGGAGGCGAGTGCAGCCGCCGCAGCCGCCGCCTTCTCCTCGGCCGCGCGGGCGGCGTCGTCGGCCGCCTTCTTCTCCTGCGCGGCGGTGAAGGCCTTCTGGAGGTCAGCCGTGGCGGTCACGACCTTCTCGGTCTCCGCCTCGGCCTGCTCGGCCGTCACGGTGATCAGGACCAGCGGGAGCGTGGATCGGTCGGCGAGGGTCTCCAGGTCGTCTTCGAGCGCGGTGGTGTCGACGGGCGCCGCGGCGCTCACGTCGAGGCCCGACTCGGCGACCTCCGCGGTCAGGCTCTTCGCCGCGGCGACCGCGTCGGTGCCGTCAGAGACCGTCATGACGGCCTGGTCGGCGATGCGGGTGAGCGGCTCGGAGCCCAGGTTCTGGCTCGTGACGGCAGAGGCGGTGTCGGAGCGCTCGGCCCCGGCTGCCGGGGCGGAGGCGAGGCCGACGCTGAGGGTGATGCCGACGAGCGCGGCCGTGGCGGCACCGAGGGCGATCACGGGTGTACGGGTGACAGTGGCGCGGGCGGCTGCCGCGTCGGAGGCGCGCCGGAGCGCACGGGTCTTCTGAAGCAAGGCTGTGACTTTCGGGTCGTCGTACGCCCTTTCAGGGGACTCATCGGGAGCTCGCCCCGGGCGCAAGTGAACGATTCTGCGCCATCAACCTGAACAAAAACTAGCCCTCACCTGGGATTTTCATGAGAGAGGGCCCCCCGCGGCCAGATGGCGGCGTGGGGCCCTCTCGAGAGGAGTGCGAGACGATCAGGCGTTCGCGTCCTGACGCTTGAGGCGCGAGGCCTCGCGACCACGGACGGTCTGGTCGAGGATCACCTTGCGGATGCGGACGACCTCGGGCGTGACCTCGACGCATTCGTCGTCACGGGCGAACTCGAGGCTCTCCTCGAGGGTCAGCACGCGCGGGGGCGTCATCGACTCGAACGTGTCGGAGCTGGCCGCACGCATGTTGGTGAGCTTCTTCTCCTTGGTGATGTTCACGTCCATGTCGTCGGCGCGGGAGTTCTCGCCGATGACCATGCCCTCGTAGACCTCCTGCGTGGGCTGCACGAAGAACGACATGCGCTCCTGCAGGGCGATCATCGCGAACGGGGTGACGACACCCTGGCGGTCGGCGACGATCGAGCCGTTCTGGCGCGTCGTGATGGAACCGGCCCACGGCTCGTAGCCGTGCGAGATCGCGTTCGCGATGCCGGTGCCGCGGGTCGTGGTGAGGAACTCGCTGCGGAAGCCGATCAGACCGCGCGACGGGACGATGAACTCCATGCGCACCCAGCCGGTGCCGTGGTTGGTCATGTTCTCCATGCGGCCCTTGCGGTTCGCGAGGAGCTGCGTGATCGCGCCGAGGTGCTCCTCCGGCGTGTCGATGGTCAGGTGCTCGAACGGCTCATAGGTCTTGCCGTCGATCTTCTTGGTGACCACCTGCGGCTTGCCCACGGTGAGCTCGAAGCCCTCCCGACGCATGTTCTCGACGAGGATGGCGAGGGCCAGCTCGCCGCGGCCCTGCACCTCCCACGCATCCGGGCGCCCGATGTCGACGACCTTGAGCGAGACGTTTCCGATGAGCTCCTTGTCGAGACGGTCCTTGACCATGCGCGCCGTGAGCTTGTGCCCCTTGACCTTGCCCATGAGGGGCGAGGTGTTGGTGCCGATCGTCATCGAGATGGCGGGGTCGTCGACCGTGATCGCGGGAAGCGGGCGGACGTCCTCCGGGTCGGCGATGGTCTCGCCGATGGTGATGTTCTCGAAACCGGCGATCGCGACGATGTCGCCGGGGCCGGCCGACTCGGCCGGGTAGCGCTCGAGAGCGCGGGTCTTGAGCAGCTCGGTGACGCGCGCGTTGCTCGTGGTGCCGTCGGCACGCACCCAGGCCACCGTCTGGCCCTTCTTGAGCGTGCCGTTGAAGACGCGCAGCAGGGCGAGGCGGCCGAGGAACGGGCTGGAGTCGAGGTTCGTGACCCAGGCCTGCAGCGGAGCCTCGTCGTCGTACGCCGGAGCGGGGACGTGCTCGAGGATCGCTTCGAACAGGGGCTCGAGGTCGTCGTTGTCGGGCAGCGCTCCATCGGCGGGACGGTTCCGCGATGCAGCGCCGGCGCGACCGGAGGCGTAGACCACCGGCACGTCGAGCAGCGCGTCGACGTCGAGGTCCGGCACGTCGTCGACCAGGTCGGAGGCGAGGCCCAGCAGCAGGTCGTGCGCCTCCTCCTCGACCTCGGCGATCCGGGCGTCCGGACGGTCGGTCTTGTTGACCAGGAGGATGACGGGGAGCTTGGCCTCGAGCGCCTTGCGCAGCACGAAGCGGGTCTGCGGCAGCGGGCCCTCGCTCGCGTCGACGAGGAGCACGACGCCGTCGACCATCGACAGGCCGCGCTCGACCTCACCACCGAAGTCGGCGTGGCCGGGGGTGTCGATCACGTTGATCGTGATCTCCTTGCCGTCGGCGTGCTTGCCCTTGTAGGTGATCGCCGTGTTCTTGGCGAGGATCGTGATGCCCTTCTCGCGCTCCAGGTCGTTGGAGTCCATCGCGCGCTCCTCCACGTGCGAGTGGTCGCCGAAGGAGCCCGTCTGGCGGAGCATCGCGTCGACGAGCGTGGTCTTGCCGTGGTCGACGTGGGCGACGATTGCGACGTTGCGGAGGTCAGAGCGGAGGGCGTGCGCCATACAAGGGTCCTCAAAGAGTGTGGGGTTGCGCCGGGAAGCCGACGTTCCAGGATAACGTACGCGCGGATCGGGTTCCTGAACGCACGTCGTACCATCGTCCCGTGACCCTCCCCGACCCGACTCCCCCGGTCCCGCAGACGTCCTCGACCGCGCCGAGGCGGAGCGACGAGCCGCGCGAAGGCTCAGGGCGGCTGTGGTGGGAGATCGCCATCGTGCTGGCCCTGGGTCTCGGTCAGTCCGCGATCTACGCGATCGTGCAGCTCGCCTATCGACTCACGGACGACACGCCCCTCGCGGATCAGACGGCCACCCTCAACCCCTCCCGCAGCGACCGGGAGGTCTTCGACCTCATCTATCAGGTGCTGTCGATCGGCTTCGGGCTGGTGCCTGTGCTCCTCGTCTGCTTCCTGTTGTGGCAGCGCCGCCGCCCCCACCTGGAGCGGCTGGGACTCGACGGCACCCGGGTGGCGGCCGACATCGGCCGCGGCGCGCTCCTCGTCCTCGCGATCGGCGTGCCGGGACTGGCGCTCTACTTCGGCGGCCGGGCCCTCGGACTCTTCGTCGCCGTGAACCCGGCGGGCCTCGACGCCCATTGGTGGACCGTGCCGATCCTGCTGCTCGCCGCCGCGCGCGCGTCGCTGCAGGAGGAGTTCGTCGTGCTCGGGTACCTGTTCGCCCGCCTGCGGCAGCTGGGGTGGTCGCCATGGACGATCATCGTCTCGACCTCGGTGCTCCGCGCGACGTACCACCTCTATCAGGGGCCCGGCGCCTTCATCGGCAACCTCGCGATGGGGCTGCTCTTCGGATGGCTCTACCACCGCACCGGTCGGCTACTGCCGTTCCTGGTGGCGCACTTCCTCATCGACGCGGCGGCCTTCGTCGGCTACCCCTGGGCCGCGGCCACCTGGCCCGCCCTGTTCGGTCTTCCCGGCTGAGGCCCGCTCAGCCGAGGTTGACGACGACGAGCGCCGCGACGGCCCACAGCACGATCACCGCGAGGGCGATGAGGGCCGGGCCGTCCCAGCTGCGTCGGATCGGCGCGTCCGCCGTCGAGGGAGCCGCGGTCCACAGATCGCGGATGCCCGTGAGCACCCGGAGCGCGGACGGCACCTCCGGCTCGGCGTCCTCCTCGCGGGAGCGACGAGGCGGACGCGCCTTGGCCGGTCCGCCCCAGCAGCTCAGGGTACGGCCGTCGTCCAGCGTGAACTCGAGCTGCCACCGCATGTCGATGTCCTGCACGTGCGCCCAGCCGAAGGTCGTGCGACGCAGCAGGTTCTGCACCACGGCCCCCTCCTGATCCACGCGGACGAAGGAGACGAAGGCCGTCTCGTACACGATCCACAGGCCGAGCAGCAGCCAGGGCGCCACGAGCAGCGCCTGCACGATGCTGCCGTTGACGACGGTGTCGCCCAGCAGGAACAGCACGAGCAGGATGCTGAGCACGAAGACGACGGTGCCCGAGGGCGCACGGAAGGTCCGTGCGCCCTCGGGGTGTCCGGGAGACGCCACCTCAGAGGCCGCCGAGCGGGATCGACGCACCCGGGATCGCCTGCAGCAGACGATCCGTGTACTCCTCCTGCGGGTTCGCGAAGATCTCGTCGACCGTCCCCTGCTCGACCACCTTGCCCTTCTCCATGACGCAGACCAGGTCACTGGAGACCCGGACGACCGCGAGGTCGTGCGTGATGAAGAGGTAGGTGAGGTCGAGCTCGGACTGCAGGTCGGCGAGGAGCTTCAGGATCTGATCCTGCACGAGCACGTCGAGCGCCGACACCGCCTCGTCGAGGACGATGATGTCGGGCTTGAGCGCCAGCGCACGCGCGATCGCGACGCGCTGACGCTGTCCGCCGGAGAGCTCGTTCGGATAGCGCGTGGCCAGCGCCTGCGGCAGGGCGACCTGCTCCAGGAGCTCCTCCACACGGGCGCGATGCGAGGCCCGGTCGCCGACGCCGTGGATCTGCAGCGGCTCCGCGATGGTGTTGCCGATGTTCCGCAGCGGATCCAGGGACCCATAGGGGTCCTGGAACACCGGCTGCATCCGCCGGCGGAGTCCGAACGACTGCGCGTTCGACAGGTGGGACACGTCCTGCCCGTCGATCTCGATCGTCCCGCTCGTCGGCTCCTCCAGCTTGAGGACCATCTTCGCGACCGTGGACTTCCCCGAACCCGACTCGCCGACGAGGGCCAGCGTCTTTCCGCGCGGGATCTCGAACGACACGTCGTCCACCGCCCGGAACGCCTCGCTGCGGAAGTTGCCCTGCCGGATCTTGTAGTCCTTGGTCAGGCCGGCCACGCGGACCGTCGGCGGGATGTCGGCCAGGTCGTCGAGCGTCTCGATGCCCCGGTCCTCCACCACCGCCTGGATCCGCTGCGAGGCGACGCTGGGCGCTGCAGCGACCAGTCGCTTCGTGTACGGGTGCTGCGGGTTCTCCAGGATCTGCCGGCTGGGGCCCGCCTCGACGATGTTGCCGCCGTTCATCACGATGATCTTCTCGGCGCGTTCGGCCGCGAGTCCCAGGTCGTGCGTGATCAGCAGCACCGAGGTACCCTTATCGCGCGTGAGCGACGCCATGTGGTCGAGGATGACCCGCTGCACCGTCACGTCGAGAGCCGAGGTCGGCTCGTCGGCGATGAGGAGCTTCGGGTCGGCCGCGAGACCGATCCCGATCAGCGCCCGCTGGCGCATACCGCCGGAGAACTGGTGCGGATACTGGTGCAGGCGACGCTCGGCATCCGCCAGCCCGGCCTGCTGCAGCACCTCGATCGTCCGCGCCTTCGCGGCGGCGCGCCCCTGGGCGACGCCGTTCGCGCGGACGGCCTCCTTCACCTGGAAGCCGATGCTCCACACGGGGTTCAGGCTCGACATCGGGTCCTGCGGGACGAAGCCGATGTCTCGACCGCGCACCGCCTCCATGTCGCGCCGGCTCAACCCGGTCAGCGGGCGTCCCTCCAGCGTGATGGACCCGCCCGTGATCGTCCCCGTGCCCGGGAGCAGGTCGACGATGGCGGTCGCCGTGGTCGACTTGCCCGAGCCGGACTCGCCGACGATGGCCACGGTCTCACCGGGCATCACATCGAACGTGATCCCGTGCAGGACCTCGCGCATCCCGTCCTGCGTGCGGAATGCGACGGTGAGGTCGCGCACGCTCAGCAATGGGATCTGTGGGGTGTTGCGGTCGCTCATCGGCGAGCCCTCGCCTTCGGGTCGATGGCGTCTCGGATGAGCTCGCCGAGGCTCACGAAAGCGAGCACCGCGAGGGTGAGCGCGATCGACGGATAGATGAGGGACATCGGAGCGACGCGCAGAGCCGCCTGCGCCTGGCTGATGTCCTTACCCCAGGAGACGACGGTGCCGTCGAGCCCGACGCCCAGGAACGACAGCGTCGCCTCGGCCACGATGGCGGCGGCGAGGCCGAGCGTCGACACGACCAGCAGCGGTGCGATCCCGTTGGGAACGACGTGGGTCACCAGCGTCTTGAACTGCGACAACCCCAGGGCGCGCGATGCCATGACGAAGTCCGCCTGACGCACCCGCAGGATCTCGGCACGCACGACGCGAGCCGTCGAGGCCCAGGAGAACCCGCCGATGGCGAGCGCGAGCGTCCACACCGACCGGTAGTCCGACAGCACCGTCATCACGACGAGCGCGGCGAGGATGTACGGGATCGCGAAGAAGATGTCGCCCACGCGGGAGAGGAGGGCATCGAGCCAGCCGCCGTAGAAACCGGCGATCGCTCCCATGATCAGGCCGAGGACCGCGGAGATCACGGTCGCGATCAGTCCGACGGCGAGCGAGGTCTGCGCACCCCACACGACACGCGCGTAGATGTCGCATCCCTGGAAGTTGTAGCCGAGCGGATGACCCGCGGTGGGGCCCTCGTTGCTGTACGTCAATTCGCACACGCGCGGATTGACCTGTGTGAACAGCGTCGGCCAGAACGACATCAGCACGAACACGGCGGCGAGGAACACGGCGAACCAGAACAGCGGACGACGGCGCAGGTCCCGCCAGGCGTCACGCCACAGGTTGCTGGGCTTCTCGCCGACGCGGACGGCGTCGACGGAGATCGTCTCGGTCTCGACCGGGGCGACGTAGTGCTTCTGCGTGGTGGGGTCAGACATAGCGGATCCTCGGGTCGAGCAGACCGTAGAGCAGGTCGATGACAAGGTTCACCAGCACGTACAGGATGACGAACACCGTCACGAAGGAGACCACGGTCGGTCCCTCGCCCCGGATCGCCGCCTGATAGAGCGTGTTGCCGACACCGGGGATGTTGAAGATCCCCTCGGTCACGGTGGCCCCGACGAGAAGGACACCGAAGTTCGTGGCGGAGTTGGTGATGACCGGGATGAGGGAGTTGCGCAGCACGTGCACGGGGAGGACGCGTCGCCGCGAGAGCCCCTTGCTGTATGCCGTGCGCACCCAGTCCTGGTTGAGGGTGTCGATCACCGAGCTGCGCATCAGGCGCATGCTGACGGCGAACAGGCTGAACCCGAGGACGAGCGCGGGGAGCCACAGGCCGCCCCAGTCGTTGTCGGAGCCGACCGTGGGGCTGAACCAGCCCCACTGGATCGCCAGGAAGTACTGCGCAAGGAAGCACATCACGAAGATCGGGATGGCGAGGGCCACGAGCGCGACGAGCAGGGCCGTCGTGTCGAAGAGCTTCCCCTTGCGCAGCGCCGAGATGGTTCCGACGGAGATCGCGAGGGCGAACTCGATGCCGATCGCCATGATCGCGAGACGACCCGTGACCGGCAGGGTGTCGACGAGAACGTCGGAGACCGGCCGGCCGGAGAACGTCACGCCGAGATCACCTTGGAAGACACCGGTGATGTAGTACCAGTACTGCACCAGGAACGGATCGTTGAGGTGGTACTCCTCGCGGAGCGCGTTGACGAGGGCCTCGCTGGGCGTACGGTCGCCGAACAGCGCGAGGATCGGGTCTCCCGGCATCGCGAAGACGAGGAAGTAGATGAGCAGAGTGGCCCCGAAGAAGACGGGGATCACCTGGAGAAGACGTCTGAGGATATAGCTGAGCATCCGCTGTCGCTTTCGGGCGGTCGCGAACAGGCAGGACGGAAGCACCCGACGAGGCGGTGACGGAAGACCGTCACCGCCTCGCGGTTGCGAGCTCCGTCAGGCCTATTCGGCAGCCTTCGTGATCTCGTAGTACAGCGGCACCGAGTTCCAGCCGAAGGTGACGTTGTCCACCGTGTCGGCGTAGCCACCGGTCACGTTGGAGTACCACAGCGGGATCGCGGGGAGATCGTTGAAGAGGATCTCCTGCGCCTTGGTGAACTCCTCGACCTGAGCCGCGGTGTCGGTGTTGCTGATGCCGTCGGCGATCAGCTTGTCGAACTCGGGGTTCGAGTAGTCGCCGTCGTTCGAACCGGCGTTGGTCGCGTAGAGCGGGCCGAGGAAGTTGTACAGACCGGGGTAGTCGGCCTGCCAACCCGAGCGGGCGGCGGTCTTGATGCTGTTGTTGTTGATCTCCTCGCGGATGACCGAGAAGGTCGGGTACGGGTCGCCCGAGGCCTCGATGCCCAGCGTGTTGGAGATCGCGTTGGTCACGGCCTCGACCCACTCCTGGTGGCCGCCGTCGGTGTTGTAGGCGATCTTGAACTCGCCCTCCCACGGGGAGATCGCGTCGGCCTCGGCCCACAGCTCCTTGGCCTTCTCCGGGTCGTACTTCAGGACCTCGTTGCCCGAGATCGAGTCCGACCAGCCGTCGATGACCGGCGACGTGAAGTCGGAGGCCGTGGTGCGGGTGCCGAAGAAGATCTTGTCGGTGATCTGGTCGCGGTCGAACGCCATCGAGATGGCCTGGCGACGGAGGATGCCCTCTTCGCCCGAGAAGTGCGGCAGGAACTGCCCGATCGTGAACGACTGGAACACGGCGGACGGCTGGTTCACAGCGCGGTCGCCGAGGTCATCCTGGAACGTGGGCAGCGAGACGGCGGGGATGACGTCGATGACGTCGACCTTGTTGCCCTGCAGGTCCGCGTAGGCCGCATCCTGGGTCGCGTAGAACTTGATCGTGAGACCGCCGTTCTTCGCCTGGCGCCCGCCCTCGTAGTCGTCGTTGCGGACCAGGTCGATCTGCACGTCGTGCTGCCAGGCGCCCTCGCCGTCGAGCTTGTACGGACCGTTGCCGATCGGGTTCTCCCCGAAGGCGTCCATGTCCTCGAACGCCGCGTCAGGCAGCGGGTAGTACGCCGAGTAGCCGAGGCGCAGCGCGAAGTCGGCGGCCGGCTTGTTCAGGGTGATCTTGAAGGTGTAGTCGTCCACCTGCTCGAGGCCGGTCAGGTCGCCCTGCGCGCCGTACACCTCTTCGGTGTTCTGGAAGCCCTCGATGTCCTCGAAGAAGTAGTTCGAGAGGTGCGCGTTCTCCGCCTGGGCGCCGTAGTTCCACGCTTTGATGAAGTTGTCGGCCGTGACCTCTTCGCCGTCGGAGAAGGTCTGCCCCTCCTTCAGCGTCACCGTGAGGTGCTGCGGGTCTTCGGTCACGATCTCCTCGGCCATGTCGTTGACCGGCTTGCCCTCGGCGTCGTAGTAGACGAGCCCGGCGAAGATCTCGTCGAGGATCTTGCCGCCGCCGACCTCGTTGGTGTTGGTCGGGATGAGCGGGTTCTCGGGCTCGGAGCCGTTCGTGGTGATGATGGCATCCGGGTCGGCCTTCGCCCCGCTGCCGTCGTCTCCCGAGTTGCCGCCGCCGCTCGCGCAGCCGGCGAGAGTCAGGGCGCCGATCACGAACAGTGCGCTGCCCGCGAGGGCGATCTTGTTGCGCTTCACTTTTGTCCTCCTGTGGACGTGGGAATTCTGCGCGGCTCATCATCGAGCGCGCAGGGATACCTGAGCGTAACCCGGGGGTCGCGAGTCCAGGACGTTCGGCTAACGAACTGTTACTGAGTGGTGACCATCTGTCACATGACGGAAACATGGCGTAACGCGAACGGCGCCGCGCCGCCGGGAGGCGGGCGCGACGCCGTTCGTCGTGCGGGTCCGTGTCAGGCGAAGGCCTCGATCGGCGGGCAGGCGCAGACGAGGTTGCGGTCGCCGTACGCCTGGTCGATCCGGCGGACCGGCGGCCAGTACTTCGCCGCCACCAGCGAGCGCACCGGATAGGCGGCCTCCTCGCGGGTGTAGGCGTGCGCCCACTCCCCCGCGATGAGCGAGACCGCGGTGTGCGGGGCGTGCACGAGCGGGTTGTCGTCTGCGGGCCAGCGCCCCGCGGCGACGGCGTCCGCCTCGGCCTTGATCATGATCATCGCCTCGATGAACCGCTCGATCTCGTCGAAGTCCTCCGACTCGGTGGGCTCCACCATGAGGGTGCCGGCGACCGGGAACGACATGGTCGGGGCGTGGAACCCGTAGTCGATCAGGCGCTTGGCGACGTCGTCGACGGAGATGCCGGTGGCCTCCTTGAGCGGACGCAGGTCGAGGATGCACTCGTGCGCGACCCGACCGTTCTCCCCCGTGTAGAGCACCGGGAAGTGGCCGCCGAGGCGCTCGGCGATGTAGTTCGCCGAGAGGACCGCCGCGGCGGTCGCGCGCCGGAGCCCCTCGGCCCCCATCATGCGCACGTACGCCCACGAGATCGGGAGGATGCCCGCGGAGCCGTACGGTGCCGCGGAGATCACGGCGCCCTCGAACGTGTGGCCGCCGAAGTGCTCGGCGCGCTGCGCGAGCGGGTGCGACGGCAGGTGCGGCGCGAGGTGCGCCTTCGCCGCGACCGGACCGATGCCCGGGCCGCCGCCGCCGTGCGGGATGGCGAACGTCTTGTGCAGGTTGAGGTGCGAGACGTCGCCGCCCAGGTCGCCGAAGCGGGCGTAGCCGAGGAGCGCGTTGAGGTTCGCGCCGTCGACGTACACCTGACCGCCGGCCGCGTGCACCGCCCCGGTGATCTCGACGACCTGCTCCTCGTACACGCCGTGCGTGGACGGGTACGTGATCATCAGCGCCGCCAGGTCGTCGGCGTGCTGGGCGATCTTCGCGCGCAGGTCGTCCAGGTCGACGTTGCCGAGCGCATCGCTCGCCACCACGACGACCTTCATGCCCGCGAGCACGGCGGAGGCCGCGTTCGTGCCGTGGGCGGAGGACGGGATGAGGCACACGATGCGGTGGTCGTCGCCGTTCGCGCGGTGGTAGCCGCGGATCGCGAGGAGGCCGGCGAGCTCCCCCTGGGATCCGGCGTTCGGCTGCAGCGACACCGCGTCGTACCCGGTGATCTCGGCGAGCCAGCCCTCGAGCTGGTCGATGAGCTCCAGGTAGCCGCGCACGTCGGCCTCCGGGGCGAACGGGTGGATGCCCGCGAACTCCGGCCACGTGATGGCGGCCATCTCCGTGGCGGCGTTGAGCTTCATGGTGCACGAGCCGAGCGGGATCATTCCGCGGTCGAGCGCGTAGTCCCGGTCGGACAGGCTCTTCAGGTACCGCATCATGGCGGTCTCGCTGCGGTGGCTGTGGAACACCGGGTGCGTGAGGTACTCGTCCTCGCGGCGGAGGGCGTCCGGCAGCGCGTCCGCGTCGCCGAGGCCGAAGCCGAAGGCGCGCTCCTGCTTCCCTCCGAAGACCTGCGCGACCTGGTGCAGCTCGGCCACCGTGGTCGTCTCGTCGACCGCGATGCCGATCGTGTCGACGTCGGCGACCCGCAGGAGGATGCCGTAGCCGCCCCGTGCCTGGTCCGCGTACTCCGCCGCCCGGCCGGGGACGCGCACGGTCAGTGTGTCGAAGAAGTGCTCGTGGACGACCTCGGCGCCGGCCTCGACGAGCCACTCGCGCAGCAGGGTCGCCTTGGCGGTCACATCGCGGGCGATCTGTCGAAGCCCGTCCGGGCCGTGGTAGACCGCGTACATCGACGCCATCACGGCGAGGAGCACCTGAGCGGTGCAGATGTTCGACGTCGCCTTCTCGCGGCGGATGTGCTGCTCGCGGGTCTGCAGCGAGAGGCGGTAGGCCGGCTTGCCTTCGGCGTCGACGGAGACGCCGACGAGGCGTCCGGGCAGCTGCCGCTCCAGGCCTGCGCGCACGGCCATGTAGCCGGCGTGCGGGCCGCCGAAGCCCATCGGCACACCGAAGCGCTGCGTCGTGCCCACGGCCACGTCGGCCCCGAGGGTGCCGGGCGCGGTGAGGAGCGTCAGCGCGAGCAGGTCGGCGGCCGCGACGGCGAGCGCGCCGGCGACGTGCGCGGCGTCGAACACCGCGGACGGATCCCACACGCGGCCCGAAGCCCCCGGATACTGCACGAAGACGCCGAAGAGCTCGGCGGGGAGCTCCTCCCCCGCCGCGAAGTCGACCGCGACGAGCTCGATGCCGAGCGCCTCGGCGCGGGACGCGAGCATGGCCTTCGTCTGGGGCAGCGCATCCGCGTCCACTGCGAACACGTTCGACGCGGTCTTCGATGCCCGGCGCGCGAGCAGCATCGCCTCCACGACCGCGGTGGACTCGTCGAGCATCGACGCGTTCGCGGTGGTGAGGCCGGTGAGCTCGGCCACCATCGTCTGGAAGTTGATCAGCGCTTCCAGGCGCCCCTGCGAGATCTCGGGCTGGTACGGCGTGTAGGCCGTGTACCAGGACGGGTTCTCGAGGACGTTGCGCTGGATGACCTGCGGGGTGACGGTGCCGTAGTAACCGAGGCCGATCATCGAGCGGTTCACGGTGTTGCGCCCGGCGAGGGCACGCAGCTCGGCCAGCGCCTCGGTCTCCGACGCGGCGACCGGGATGCGGGAGTCGGCGACCGCGCCCTCCGGTCCCGTGTAGATCGAGGCGGGGACGGCCTGACGCATGAGCTCCTCGACCGGGCTCAGCGTCCCGCTGTCGACGGAGCCGAGACCGAGCGCGTCGAGCATCGTGCGCTGGGCGGCCTCGGTCGGTCCGATGTGACGATCGGCGAATGCAACCACTTCCGGATCAGCCCTCCGTGAGTGCGACGTAGGCGTCGCGGTCCAGCAGTCCGTCCAGCGCGCCGGCGGCGACGGACACCTTGAGCAGCCAGCCGCCCTCGAACGGCTCGGCGTTGACGAGCGAGGGGTCGTCGACGACGGCGTCGTTGATCTCGACGACCGTGCCGGCGACCGGGGCGTAGAGCTCCCCGACCGACTTGGTGGACTCGATCTCGCCGACGACGGAGCCGGCGGTCAGCTCGGTGCCGACGGCGGGGAGTTCGACGAAGACGACGTCCCCCAACTTCTCGGCGGCGTAGTCGGTGATGCCGATGGTGACGGTGTCGCCATCACCGGCGATCCACTCGTGCTCGTCGGTGTAGCGGAGTGCGCTGAGGTCGGTCATTTTGTCCTCCGGTAGAAAGGCAGGGCGGTCACGGTCGCGGGGATGCGGGTCCCCCGCACATCAAGGAATACTGCGGTTCCCTCCTCTGCGGAAGAAGGGTCGACGAAGGCCATCGCGATGGGGTGGCCGAGCGTCGGGCTCAGGGCGCCGCTGGTGATCTCTCCGATCGGGGTGCCGTCGGCGTCGACGACCGCGTAGCCGGCACGGCCGGCGCGTCGCCCCTCCGCCGTCAGGCCGACGAGGATCCGGGCGTCGTCGGCGGGCGCCGGCGCGTCCTTGCCGACGAAACTGTCCTTCGCGGCGACCACGACGCGGCCGAGGCCGGCCTGGGCGGGTGCGGTGGCGAGGCTGAGCTCATGGCCGTACAGCGGCATGCCGGCCTCCAGCCGGAGCGTGTCGCGGGCGGCGAGGCCGGCGGGAACCAGACCGTGCGGAGTACCGGCGTCGAGCACCGCGTCCCACAGCGCGGTCGCGTGGGCGGCCGGGACGAGGAGTTCGAAGCCGTCCTCTCCGGTGTAGCCGGTGCGGGCGAGGAGCAGCGGCTCCCCCGCGAAAGACGCGGTCGCCCACGCGTAGTACTTCTGCTCCGCCCACGGGACGCTGACGTCGGCGATGCCCTCCGTCGCCGCGAGGATCTCCTCGGCCCGAGGGCCCTGCACGGCGATCAGCGCGTAGTCGTCCGAGACGTCCGCGACCTCCACGGGGCCCGCGTCGGCGTCCGCCACCCGCTCGGTGAGTGCCTGACGCACGGCCTCGCGGTTGCCCGCGTTGGAGATGATGAGGAAGTCGTCGTCCGCCAGGCGGTAGACGATCACATCGTCGACGATGCCGCCCTGAGGCGTCAGCAGCAGCGAGTACTTCGCCTTGCCGACCGCGAGCGCGGACAGCCGTCCGGCGAGGGCGTAGTCGAGGAACGCCGCGGCACCGGTGCCGCGGACCGTGAACTCCGCCATATGCGAGATGTCGAAGACGCCCGCCGCCTGCCGCACCGCGTGGTGTTCGGCGAGGTCGGACGTGTAGCGCACCGGCATCTGCCAGCCGCCGAAATCGGTGAAGGAGGCGCCGAGCGCCTCATGGCGCTCGCGCAACGGGGTGTAGCGGGGGTCGGACATGGAGTTCTCCCGGGCTGGGTCGGGCGGGACGACGACGTCGTCCCTGGGAACTCCCCCTCTGTCATGGGCCTGAGAGCTTCGCCCGCGCGCGTGCACAGGGCTTTCACCGTCGGCGGATCCCCCGGTGCTCGGGATCGCTTTTCAGAGCGGCCGGACCTCCGCGGTACGCGTACCTGAGAGATTGGCGGGGAGGCTTGCTCCTTCGGTGCCCGGCTGCATGCGCCGGGGCTCTCCCGCGTCGGTCGTTCGGCCTGTCTTCGATTGTGGGTTCAGTCTAGCGGTCTCCCCCGCCCGCTCAGGAGCCCAGGGCGAGCTCCGCCCTGACCTCGTCACGGAGCCTGCCGAGGTTCTCCGGTTCGGGTGCCGCCGCCAGGAGCGTCTTGGTGTACTCGTGCTGCGGGTTCAGGATCACCTCGTCGGCTGTTCCCCGCTCCACGACATCGCCCTGGAAGAGCACCATGATGTCGTCGGAGAAGTGCCGCGCGGTCGCCAGATCGTGTGTGATGTAGAGGACGCCGAGGTTCTCCTCGCGCTGCAGCTCGGCGACCAGGTTGAGCACGCCGAGCCGGATCGACACGTCGAGCATCGACACCGGCTCGTCCGCCACGATGAACCGGGCACCGGGGGCGAGGGCCCGCGCGATCGCCACGCGCTGCCGCTGCCCACCGGAGAGCTCGTGCGGGCGCCGTTCGGCGAAGCTCTCCCCCGGAGTGAGCCGCACGCGCTCCAGCAGCTCGATCGCCCGCGCCCGCACCTCGCGGCTGTCGAGCTTCGGGTGGTGCAGCCGGATCGGACGCTCCAGGTGGTGCACGATCGTGTGGAAGGGATTCAGCGAGGCGAACGGGTCCTGGAAGACCATCTGCACGTCCGACCGGTAGCGCTCCAGGGCCGAGCCCCGCGTGCCGGATTCCTCGCCGTCCAGGAGGATGCTCCCCGAGGTCGGCGTCTCCAGCTTCATCAGCATCCGGGCGATGGTGGATTTCCCCGATCCGGACTCGCCGACGAGGGCCGTGGTCCGCCCCGCCTCCAGGGTGAACGACACGTCCTTCACCGCGTGCAGCACACTCGTGCGGAACCCCGACCGCAGGTGGAAGTCCTTGACGAGGTTCCTCGCCTCGAGGGTGCCCGCACGCCTCGTCCCGTCCACGCTCATCGGATGACCTCCTGGTTCACGCCGCCGCTGCGGACGAAGTCGCCCCGCTCGCCCGTGAGGGACGGGAAGCTCGACAGCAGCCGCTGGGTGTACTCGTGCTGCGGGTTGCGGTAGATCTCCTCGGCCGTGCCCTGCTCGACGATCCGTCCCTGCAGCATGACGGCGATGCGGTCGCTGATCTCGATGAGCATGGGCAGGTCGTGGGTGATGAAGATCACCGCGAACCCGAGCTTCTCCCGCAGACGCATGATCTCCCGGATGATGCCGCGCTGCACGACCACGTCGAGCGCCGTCGTGGGCTCGTCCATGATCATGACCTGCGGGTCGAGTGCCAGCGCCATCGCGATCATCATGCGCTGGCGCATGCCGCCGGAGAGCTCGTGCGGGAAGCTCGTCAGCCGCCCGGGGTCGACGCCGACGAGCGTGAGCAGCTCCTCGGCGCGCTCCTGCTTGGCCTTCTTCGACATGCCGGGGCGATGGGTGTCGAAGATGTCGAAGATCTGCGCGCGGACCGAGATGACCGGGTTGAGGGAGTTCATCGCCCCCTGGAAGACCATCGAGATCTTGTCCCAGCGGAATGCGCGCAGCCCGTCGCCGTCGAGTCCGACGACGTCGATGTCGTGGCCGTCGCGGTCGTGGAACACGATCTCGCCGTCGGTCATCAGGGCCGGCGCCTTGAGCAGCCGGTTCATCCCGTACGCGAGGGTGGTCTTCCCGCAGCCCGACTCCCCCGCGAGCCCGAGGATCTCGCCCCGGTGGAGAGTGAGTGAGACATCGCGGACGGCTTTGACCGGCGGGTCGACCTCGTACTCGATCGAGACGTTCCTGGCGGTGAGCACGGCGTCGCTCATGCGGTGACCCCCTTCTCCTTCGCGGCCTTGCGCAGACGACGGGCCGCATCGGGCGCGTTGCGCAGCTTCGGGTTGATGACCTCGTCGATGGCGAAGTTGATCAGCGCGAGTCCCGCGCCGAGGATCGCGATCATGATGCCCGGCGGCACGAACCACCACCAGGCGCCGCGGCCGAGGGCCTGACCAGACTGGGCGTCGTTGAGGATCGAGCCCCAGGTGATCGAGGAGTTCGGGCCGAGGCCGAGGTAGGAGAGCCCCGCCTCGCCGAGGATGGCGAAGATGATCGCGAACAGGAACTGCGCGGTCAGCAGCGGGAGCAGGTTCGGCATGATCTCGACGAGGATCACCCGGAGGGACTTCTCCCCCGCCACCTTCGACGCGTACACGTAGTCGCGGGTGCGGAGCGAGCGGGTCTGCAGCCGCAGCACGTACGCCGCTCCGGCCCACGAGGTGATGCCGAGGACGAAGGCGACGAGCTGCCAGCTGCGCTGCGGCACGAACGACGCGATCACCATGACCAGCGGCAGTCCGGGGATCACGATCATGACGTTGGTCAGCAGCGCGAGGACGTCCTCCCGCCAGCCGCCGAGGTACCCGGCCAGGACACCGAAGAGGAGCGAGAGCACGATGGCGATGCCGCCGGCCGTGACGCCGATGAGCAGCGACCCCTGCGCTCCGATCGCGAGCTGCGCGAGCACGTCGTTGCCGAGCTTGGTCGTGCCCAGCCAGTGCTCCGCCGACGGCGCGGCGAGGGCGGGGTTGTCGGTGCTGCGCGGGTTCTGCGTGAAGAACGGCGCGATGATCGCGAAGAGCACGATGGCGAGCACGAGCACGGCACCGACGATGAACTTCGGCGAGGTGCTGGGCAGGATGCGGCGACGTCTGCGTTCCTGACGCTGGGTGGCCAGAGCGACGGTGCCCTCGGGGGCGACGGTGGGCGACTCCTCCACGAGGAGCGGGTTCTTCGTGTCAGACATTCTGGCGAGCCCTCGGGTCGATGAAGCCATAGACGAGGTCCATGAAGAAGTTGGCGACGAGCACCGTGAGGGTGATCACGAGGAACAGCCCCTGCATCAGCGCGTAGTCGTTGTTGGTGACGGCCTGGAACATGAGCTTGCCGACACCCGGGTAGGTGAACACCTGCTCCATGACGATGGAGCCGGCGACGACGAAGCCGAGGGTGATCGAGAAGCCCGCGATCGACGGGATGGCGGCGTTCCGCGCGGCGTACGTCGTCATGATGCGCCGCGGCCGCAGTCCCTTCGCCTCAGCGGTGAGGACGTAGTCCTCGGCGAGCGTGGAGACCATCATGTTGCGCATGCCGAACATCCAGCCGCCCACCGAGCTGATCACGATCGTGATCGCGGGAAGGAGCGAGTGGGTGACGGCGTCGGTGAAGAACGCCCAGGTCGGCTCCGGGCCGTCCGGGAAGTCGAAGACGTCATACCCGCCGAACATCGGGAACCATCCCAGACCGACGGCGAAGACGGCGATGAGGACGAGCGCGAGCCAGAAGTACGGGATGGACTGCAGGACGGTGGTCGCCGGGATGAGGTGGTCGACCCAGGTGCCGCGCTTCCACCCGGCCCACGCACCGAGAACGACGCCGAGCAGGAAGGAGATGACCGTGGCGGTGCCGACGAGCACCAGCGTCCACGGCAGGGCGCCGGCGATCAGCTCCGCCACCGGGGTGGGGAACTTGGTCACCGACACCCCGAGATCGCCGCGGAGCATGCGTCCCCAGTACGCGAGGTACTGCTCCCAGAGGGACGCATCATCACCGCCGAGCAGGAGCTTGATGTTGCGGATGGTGGTCTCGGAGACCTCTCCGCCGGCCCGCTGCATCTTCGCGATCATGATGTCGGCGGGATCCCCCGGCATGAGCCGGGGAAGCAGGAAGTTGATGGAGATCGCGGCCCACAGCGTGAACGCGTAGAACCCGATCCTTCGTGCATAGAACTTCATGTCACCTGTCCTGACTTCCTGCTTCCCCTGCTCCTCTCGAGACTCAGCCGGCGGGCTTGATCTGCGTCAGCACGTACCCGGCCGCGATCGCACCCCAGGAGGGCGGGAACGCGTAGAGGTTCTCCTCGGTCGGCCAACCGGTGTAGTCCTTCGTGTTGTAGAAGGTCTGCGTGGCGTTGATCACGAGCGGGATGTAGGGCACGTCAGTGACGATCGCGTCCTGGATCGTGGCGTAGAGCTCCTTGCGCTCCGCCTCGTCCTCGGTGCTGATGGCCTGCTGGATGGCCGCATCGACGGTCGGGTTGTTGTAGCGGCTGAAGTTCCAGCGCCCCGGGGGGATCTCGGTGCCGACGGGGCTGGTGGACTGCACCTCGGTGCCACCGAACCAGTCGCGGTAGATCTGGAACGGGTCGGCGATGGTCGTGCCGACCACGCCGCCGACGATCAGCTGGAACTCGCCGGACTGGCGGGCGTCGACGAACTCCTGCCACTGCACGGTCGACGCGGTGATCTTGATGCCCGCAGCCTCGGCCTGCTCGGCGATGAGCTTCGCGGCGTCGTTGTAGTCCGTCCAGCCGTCGACCGAGATCAGGCTGAGCTCGACGGGCGCGCCGTCCTTCTCGTAGATCCCGGAGGAGCCCTTGGTGTAGCCGGCAGCCTCGAGGATGGACGCGGCCTCCTCGACGTTGGCCTCCTGCGGGCTGACCTCGTACGCGTCGTCGGTGAGCCACTTCTCATCGCGCGGGAGCAGCGTGTAGGCGGGCGAGACGTCGGCGGTGAGACCGACGAACGCCTTGTCCTTGATGGTGGCGCGGTCGACGGCGACGTTCAGCGCCTGCCGGACCGCCACGTCCGTCTGCGGGCCCGTGCAGCCGAGCTCGGCGTTCGAGCAGGTGTAGAGGACGGTCGGGTCCTGCGGCGTGTTGATCCACTCGATCTTGCCGTTGGCGGTCGCGTCGTCCGGGTTCGGGATGAACATGCCGGTCCAGTCCAGCTCACCCGCCGTCACGAGATCCTGCGCGGTCTGGTTGTTGTCGACCGCGATGTACTGGACCTTCTTGATGGCCAGCTCGTCGGCGCCGCGGTAGTTCTCGTTGGCGACCAGCGTGTAGGACTCGCTCGTGGTCTTGTCCACGACGTACGGGCCCGACCCGACCGGCTCCTCGTTCGTGAAGTTCGCGAAGTCGTCGACGTCCTTCCAGATGTGCTCGGGGAGGATGTAGCTCGACCCCATCCGCTGGAACTCCGTGGTGTACTGCGCGATGCCGTAGGTGAGCACGACCGTGGTGTCGTCGGTGGCCTCGGCGGAGACCAGCTGGTTGCCCTCGGGGTTGTTCGCCTCGTACAGGAAGGTGAAGGCCACGTCCGCGGCCGTGAGCGGCTCGCCGTCGCTCCACTTCAGGTCGGGCTTGATCTTCACCGTGATCTGCGTGCCGTCTTCGTTGTACTCGAAGGACTCGCCGATGAGGCCGATGGGCTCCTCGTCCTTGGTCTTGTTGTAGAAGAACAGCGGCTCGTAGATCGGGCCGAGTGCGCCGTGGAGCACGTTCGGGGCGAACGGGTTGTAGTTCGTCGTGATGGGCGTCGTGCTGCCGGCCCAGACGCGGAGGGCACGGTCGCTGGACGCGTTGCCGCCCTCGTCGCCGTCACCGCCGCCGCCACCACAGGCCGTCAGGCCCAGGGCGAGGACCGAGGCCCCCGCGACCGCCGTGAGCGCGATCTTGCGCTTTCCGTTACGGATCATTCTTCATTTCCTCTCGGTGCTGCACTGCAGGAGGGATTCTCCGGTTGGAGCCGAACCCCGGGCGGGGTTCACGGGAACCCCGGGAGGTGGCCTGCGGGCCGCCCTCGAAGGGGTTTGTTAGGACAGTAACCTAACAAACCCGCTCCGGGGGAACAAGCCTTCCTGCGGGCAGGAGATAACGTTTCGGACTCGACACTCCTGCGCGTCATATGCCCGCACTAAAGGTTGTTATGACACTAAGATCGGCTGCGGAGGTTAAGGTGCATATGACTCGAAGTGCGGACATCCGCGTCGCCGTCTCGACGGTGATCCTCACGCTGCGCCGCGGTGACGACGGTCCTCCCGTTCTCGCGCTCCCCCTCGTCCGCCGTACCCGCGAGCCGTTCGCAGAGCGATGGGCGCTTCCCGGCGGGTGGCTCACCCCCGAGGAGTCGCCGGTCGACGCCGCGGCCCGGACACTCGCCGAGACGACGGGCCTTGCGCCCACCTACCTGGAGCAGCTCTACGCCTTCGGCGCCGTCGACCGCTCCCCCACGCGGGTCGTCTCGATCGTGTACTGGGCACTGCTGCGTCAGGACGACGTCGAAGCCCAGATCACCGCGCATCGGGCGTCCGGTCGCGCGCCGGAGAACGTGGAGTGGTTCGATGTCGACGGCCTGCCCGCACTCGCCTTCGATCATCACGAGATCATCGAGTACGCGCTCTGGCGCCTCCGCAACAAGGTCGGCTACAGCCGCGTGGCCCAGGGCTTCCTGCCCGCCGAGTTCACGCTCGCCGAGCTGCGGGAGGCGTACGAGTCGATCCTCGGGCGCCCACTGGACCCTGCGAACTTCCGGCGGCAGGTCGAGGCCGCGGGCAACCTCACCCGCACCGACCGCTTCCGCACGGGCAGCCACCGCCCGGCCCGCCTGTACCGCGACGACACCGACGTCGAGCTGGCCGACCGCGGCCCGCTCCGCCCCGAGGAAACGAGAACCCGATGAGCATCACCTTCGTCCCGACCCCCGTGGTCCCTGCGGCCGACCCGTCCGTCGATCACGCGATCCAGGCCATCGTTGGCGGGACCTCCACCGACGCTACGTGCACCACCGACCTCGCCGTCGGCCCGTGGGACTTCGACACGCGCCCCGGGTACGGGCCCGGATCCTCCATGGGCGACGTCATCCCGACCGGGGCTCCCCGGCAGGGGGAGCTCCCCGCCGCCTACCGCGAGGCGGACGAAGCCGAGCTCCACCGGCGCATCGAGGCGGCCAAGGCGACCCTCGGAGACCGGGTGGTGATCCTCGGCCACTTCTACCAGCGCGAGGAGGTCGTGACCCATGCGGACGAGGTGGGTGACTCGTTCCAGCTCGCCACCGCCGCCACGATGCGGCCGGATGCGGAGGCGATCGTCTTCTGCGGCGTGCACTTCATGGCCGAGACCGCCGACCTCCTGTCGCAGCCCGACCAGGCCGTGATCCTGCCGAATCTCGCCGCCGGGTGCTCCATGGCGGACATGGCCGACATCGACCAGGTGGAGGAGTGCTGGGAGCAGCTCGCCGATGTGCTGGGCGACCTCGACACCCCCGACTCCGACGGCCGCGTGCCGGTGATCCCCGTCACCTACATGAACTCCTCCGCGGCGATCAAGGGTTTCGTCGGGCGGCACGGCGGCATCGTGTGCACCTCGTCGAACGCCGCCACGGTGCTGGAGTGGGCCTTCGCCCGCGGCCGTCGCGTGCTCTTCTTCCCCGACCAGCATCTGGGTCGGAACACCGCGAAGGCCATGGGGGTGCCGCTCGACCGGATGCCGATGTGGAACCCGCGGCGAGCGCTCGGCGGCTCCACCCCGGAGGAGCTCGTCGACGCGGAGGTGATCCTCTGGCACGGCTTCTGCTCCGTGCACCGGCGGTTCACCGTGGCGCAGATCGACCAGGCCCGCGCGGAGCACCCGGGGGTCCGTGTGATCGTGCATCCGGAGTGCCCGATGGAGGTCGTCGACGCGGCCGACGAGGCCGGCTCGACGGAGTACATCCGCCGCGCCATCGCCGAGGCCACGGAACCGACGACGTTCGCGGTCGGGACCGAGATCAACCTCGTGCGCCGCCTGGCCGCGCAGTACCCGCAGCACCGGATCTTCTGCCTCGACCCGGTCGTCTGCCCGTGCTCGACCATGTACCGCATCCACCCCGGCTACCTCGCGTGGGTCCTGGAGGAGCTGGTCGCCGGCCGCACCCCGAACCGCATCACGGTCTCCCCTGACGTCGCCGCCCCGGCTCGCCTCGCGCTCGAGCGGATGCTCGCCGCCAAGCCGCCGGTGGCCGCCGGGGCACGATGAACGTCGTCGTCGTCGGCTCCGGGATCGCCGGACTCACCGCCGCGCTGCACGCGCACGAGATCGGGCATGCCGTGACGCTCGTGACGAAGAGCGCGCTCGGGGGCGGATGCACGCCGCTCGCGCAGGGCGGCGTGGCCGGCGGCTACGGGCCGGGCGACGGACCGGCGGCGCATGCCGCCGACACGATCAGCGCCGGAGCGGGTCTGTGCGATCCGGCCGCCGTCGACGCCCTCGTGGCGGACGGCGCCGCCCGGATCGCCGAGCTCCTGGCCCGCGGCGTCGCCTTCGACCGGGCGCCGGGCGGTGCCCTCGCCCGCGGGCGGGAGGCGGCGCACACCCATGCCCGCATCCTCCACGCCGGGGGCGACGCGACCGGGGCCGCGATCTCCGCGGCGCTATGCGCGGCCGTTCAGCGCACGCCGATGTCCGTCCGCGAGCGGACGATGCTCCTCGATCTGATCGTCGAGGCGGGACGGATCCGCGGGATCACGGTCCTCCGCGAGGGCGCCGCGGTCGAGATCCGGGCCGACGCCGTGATCCTCGCCACGGGCGGGGCAGGGCAGCTCTACGCGCACACGACCAATCCGATCGAGACGACCGGCGACGGCATCGCGGCGGCTCTGCGCGCCGGCGCCGCCATCGCCGACCTGGAGTTCGTGCAGTTCCACCCGACCACCCTCCCCGGCGTCCCGGTCTTCCTCCTGTCCGAAGCCGTCCGCGGTGAGGGAGCCGTGCTCCGCGACAGCGACGGACGACGGTTCGTGTTCGACAGCCACCCCGACGGGGAGCTCGCCCCGCGCGACGTCGTCGCCCGGGCCATCGCCGGGCAGGCAGCCCGGCAGGGGACGCCCGTGCACCTCGATGCCACCGGGCTGGGGGCCGATGCGCTCGCCCGCCGCTTCCCGACCATCGACCGTGTGACGCGCGACCGCGGTTTCGACTGGTCCCGGGAGCCGCTGCCGGTGACCCCCGCCGCGCACTACCTCATGGGCGGCGTCGTCACCGACCGGCACGGACGGACCACCATCCCGGGGCTGTACGCCGCCGGCGAGATCGCCCGGACAGGAGTGCACGGAGCCAACCGGCTCGCCTCCAACTCGCTCCTCGAAGGAGCCGTGTTCGGAGCCAGGGCCGCCGCCGCGCTGGACGAGCCATGGCCCACCGCTGCCGTCGACATCACCCCGTGTCCGTCATCGACGGACGGGACAGACGCCGCGGACGCGGATGTCGCACCGGAGCCCCTCCCCCCGTTCGACCGCGCGGCTCTGCAGCGGCTGCTGTGGGACGAGGTCGGCCTGCGGCGGAACGTATCCGGCCTGCAGCGCGCTCTCCGCATCGTGCGCGGGTGGGCCGTCGGGTTGCCTCCTGCGGTCGACGTCCGCACGCACGAGGACCGGAATCTGCTGCTGGTCGCCGACGCCACCCTCCGTGCCGCCCTGGCACGCCCGGCCTCGGCCGGCGCCCATCACCGTGATGATCCCGCCCCCGACGCACCGACCATGGGACACCCGTCGATCCTGGAGACCGCCTGATGCTCACCCACGCCACCCTGCACCGCGTCGTCGGAGCCGCGCTCGAGGAGGACGCCCCCTGGGGCGACCTCACCAGCACCACCCTGCTCCCCGCGGAGACGACGGCAACGGCCGACCTCGTCGCCCGCGAGCACGGGGTCTTCAGCGGCGGCGAGGTGTTCGCCGCCGCGTTCCTCCTCACCGACCCGGACGTCACGGTCGACCTGCACGTGGGCGACGGCGATGCCTTCAGGGCTTCCGACGTGCTGGCCACCGTGACAGGGCCGGCCCGCGCTGTGCTCACCGCCGAACGCGTCGCGTTGAACTTCGCGCAGCGGATGTCGGGCATCGCGACGCTCACCGCCGCCTACGTCCGCGAAGTCGAGGGAACGCGGGCGCGCATCGCCGACACCCGCAAGACCACGCCCGGTCTGCGAGCGTTCGAGCGGCACGCGGTCGTGTCCGGCGGCGGGCGGAACCATCGGTACTCGCTCTCCGACGCGGTCATGGCGAAGGACAACCACCTCGCAGTGCTCCAGAGGTCCGGGCTCGATCTCGCGACGGCTCTCCGCGAGGCACTCTCGCGGCTGCCGCACACCGCCCACGTCGTCGTCGAGGTCGACCGTCTCGACCAGATCCCTGCGGTGCTCGACGGCGGCGCCCATACCGTGCTCCTGGACAATTTCTCCCTCGACGATCTGCGCGCCGGCGTGGCGCTCATCGGCGAGCGCGCCATCGTGGAGGCCTCGGGCGGCGTCGAGCTGACCACCGTCCGCGCCATCGCCGAGACCGGGGTGGATGTGATCTCGGTCGGAGCCCTCACGCACTCCGCGCGGGCGCTGGACCTCGGACTCGACCTCCGGATCGACTGAGTCCGTGCTGTACCTCGACCACGCCGCGACGTCTCCGGTACGCCCCGAGGTGCGGGCGGCCATGGAGCCCTTCCTCACCGAGGTGTTCGGCAACCCCGCCAGTCACCACACCGCGGGCGAGACCGCGGCGCGCGCGCTGGAGGACGCCCGCGCCCGGGTGGCCCGCGTGTTCGGGACGCGGGCAGGGGATGTCGTCTTCACCGGCGGCGGCACGGAGGCGAACAACCTCGCTGTGAAGGGACTCGCCCTGGGAGCGCTCGCCTCCGGCCGGCGGCGCGTCGTCGTGTCCCCCATCGAGCACGAGTCGATCCGGGAGTCGGCGGCGTACCTCGCGCGGTTCCACGGGGTGACGGTCGCGATGCCCGCCGTCGACGCCACCGGACGGATCACGCCGGACGCCCTCGACACAGCGCTCACCGACGACACGGCCGTCGTGTCCTTCGGACACGCGAACAACGAGATCGGCACCGTCCAGGACATCCCGGCGCTCCGCGAGGTCGTCCACGCCCGCCGCGTGCCCCTCCACGTCGACGCCGTGCAGTCGGCCGGCTGGCTGCCGCTGCACGAGCTGCATGCCGACGCGGTGTCGATCGCCGGGCACAAGCTCGGCGCTCCCAAGGGCACCGGGGCGCTCGTCGTCCGCGGACGCCTCCCTCTGGAACCGCTCCTGCACGGCGGCGGCCAGGAGCGTGGGCGGCGGTCCGGCACCGTCGACGTCGCGGGAGCGGTGGGCCTGGCGACGGCACTGGATCTCGCCGAGCGGGAGCGCGAAGACACCGCGACCCGGGTGGAGGCCGCGACGGCGCGTTTCATCGCCGAGGTGCAGCGCCGCGTGCCCGTGGCCGCACTCACGGGGCATCCCACGCAGCGGCTCCCCGCGACGGCGAGCTTCACGATCGCCGGCGTGAGCGGCGAGGCGGTGCTGCTGGAGCTGGAGCGCCGCGGGGTGATCTCGTCCAGCGGCTCCGCCTGCGCCGCCGGCAGCGACGAGCCCTCCCCCGTGCTGCTCGCGTGCGGCATCGCCCCGGAGGTCGCCCAGACCGCCGTGCGCTTCACCTTCGGGCGCTCGGCCCTCCCTGCGGACGCTCCGGAGCGTCTCGCCGCACTCGTCGCGGAAGCGGTCGACGCGGTCCGCGGCTGACGGACGGCCCTAGACTCGGCGGAGTGACCGCCCCCGCCCCGATCGTGACGCTGATCGTGCCCGGACGCGACATCGCCGCGTTCGCCCCCGCCGCCCTCGACTCCCTCCGTGCGCAGACGGACGAGCGGTGGCGTGCGATCCTCATCGACGACGGCTCCACCGACGACACGGGAGCGATCTTCGCCGACGCCGCCGCGACGGATACCCGCTTCACCCTGATCCGGCATGAGGCTTCCGTCGGGCTCGGCGCCGCGCGCAATGTCGGCCTCGCACGGGTCGACACGCCCTTCACGGGCTTCCTCGATGCGGATGACGAGCTGATGCCGGACGCCCTCTCGACGCTCGTGGGCACGCTCGAACGCACGGAGAGCGACTTCGCCGCCGGTGCCTACGTGCGGCTGCGTCCCCAGGGGCGAGGGTACGTGCCCGGCCGCGTACAGCCGTGGGTGGCCGCGGCGACCTCTCCTCGCCGTCTCGGCACCACCCTCGCGGAGCATCCGCAGGCCGTGTCGAACATCGTCGCGTGGTCCAAGGTGAGCCGCACCGAGATGTGGTCCGACCTGCGGTTCCCCGAGGGGGTCGCCTACGAGGACCAGGTCGTCGCGCAGACGATGTACACCCGGGCGCGCGCCTTCGACGTGCTGCCTGACGTCGTGGTGCGCTGGCGCGTCCGAGCGGACGGCACCTCGATCACCCAGGGCAAGGCGCAGCTCCCCGTGCTCCGCGACTACCTCGCTGCGCTCCGCGGCGGCATCCGTGTGCTGCAGACGGCGGGCGCGCACGCCGCCGTGACCGCTCGACTCGACCTCATCCTCGCGATGGACGTCGCTCCGCTCCGGGAGATCGCGGACACGCACCCGGATCCCGCCTACGCGGCGGAGGTGTCCGCATTCCTGGCCGAACTGCGCGCCCTTCCCGAATTCGCCGACGCCCGCCCCGACCCCACCCTCGCCGACGCCCTCTCGTGGTGAGCCCCGCCGGAAGGACCCCCACATGACCGACTACCTCTCCTCGCTCTTCGCGCTCGACGGCCGCACCGCCGTCGTGACCGGCGGCAGCTCGGGCATCGGCCGCGGCATCGCGACGGCGCTCGCCCGGGCCGGCGCGGCCACGGTGATCGTCGCCCGCGGCGCGGAGCGCATCGCGGAGACCGTCGAGGAGCTGAACGCGCAGGGGTGCCGGGCCGCGGGCGTCGTCGGCGATCTGGGCTCCCGCGACGGCATCCACGCGGTCGCGGAGGCCGCGGCCGTCCCCTTCGGCGAGCCGGACATCCTCGTCAACTCCGCCGGCATCAACATCCGTCCGCCCTACGCCGAGATCACCGAGGCGGACTGGGACGCGACGATGACCGTCAACGCGCTCGCCCCGTTCCTTCTCGGTCAGCGCTGGGCGCAGGGCATGGCTGTGCGCGGGTACGGGCGGCTCATCCACATCAGCTCGCAGCAGGCGCACCGGGCATTCGTGGGCAGCGGGGTGTACGGCGCCTCCAAGGGCGCGGTCGAGTCGCTCATGCGCTCGGAGGCCGAGGCCTGGGGTGGTACCGGCGTGACGAGCAACACCCTCGTCCCGGGATTCGTCCTCACTCCCCTGAACGCCCGCCTGCAGGAGGATCCCGCCACGATCGCGGCCCTCGCGGCCCGGACGATGGTCGGACGCAACGGCCTCCCGGAGGACTTCGCCGCGGCCGCGGTCTTCCTCGCGGGTCCCGGCTCGGCGTATGTCACCGGCCAGTCGCTGTTCGTCGACGGCGGGCTCTCCGTCCACTGACCCGCGAAGCCGTCAGCCGTCGGTCGGGCGCGGTCGGGCGTCGGCGCTGGATGCCGTCGGCAGCGGTACGCCGGTCGTGAGCGCCACGACGGCGTCGGCCGCCGCGGAGTCCTCCGGCTCGCGGTCCGCACGGCGCCCGGCGAGCGCCGCATCGACGCCCTCCTCGACACCGCCACGGATCGCGGCCTCCTCCTCGGCTTCTGCTTCGAGCTCGGCGTTCAACACCCGCGACGCGGCCACCTGCTGTGCCGCCAGCTCGGCGTAGAGGCCGCCCTGCGCGAGGAGCTCCGCGTGGGTGCCGGACTCCACGATGCGACCGGCCTCCAGCACATGGATGACGTCCGCCCCCATGACCGTCGACAGGCGGTGCGCGATCGACAGGGTCGTGCGCCCCTTGGCCGCCTCGTCGAGGGCTTCCTGCACCACGCGCTCGGACACGGTGTCCAGGGCGGAGGTGGCCTCGTCGAGCAGGAGCACCGGCGGGTCCTTCAGGAGCACGCGGGCGATCGCGATCCGCTGCTTCTCCCCGCCGGAGAGCCGGTACCCGCGCTCCCCCACGACCGTGTCGTAGCCCTTCTCGAATCCCGCGATGATGTGGTGGATGTTGGCCGCGGTGCAGGCGGCGACCAGTTCCTCGTCGGTCGCGTCGGGCTTCGCGTAGCGGAGGTTCTCGCGGATCGTCGCGTGGAACAGGTAGGTCTCCTGGGAGACGATGCCCACGTCGTCGATGATCGACTCCTGCGTGAGCGTGCGCACGTCCGCCCCCGCGAACAGCACCGCGCCGCCCTTGGCCTCGTACAGCCGAGGCGCGAGGTAGAGGATCGTGGTCTTGCCGGCGCCGGACGGGCCGACGAAGGCGATGTGCTGCCCGGGCTCGGCCACGAACGAGACGCCGTGCAGCGTGGGGCGCGAGTCAACCGCGGCATCCGGATAGCGGAACACGACGTCCTGAAACTCGACGCGTCCGCGCGGCCCGGGGGCCTGGGCGACGGTGATCGCGTCGGGGGCGTCGGTGATCTCCGGTACGAGGTCGAGGTACTCGAAGATGCGGGCGAACAGCGCGGACGAGGTCTGCAGATCGAGCGAGACCCGCATGAGCCCCATGAGCGGCATGAGCAGCCGCGCCTGGACCGTCGTGAAGGCCACGATCGTACCCGCGGTGATCGCTCCCGTCCCGCCCGCGATGAGGTAGCCGGACACCAGATAGATGACGGCCGGCACGCTCGCCATGATGACCTGCACGACCGCGAAGAAACCCTGACCGCTCATGGCCCGGCGCACCTGCAGCCGGACCTGGTTGCGGTTCTCCTGCTGGTAGCGCTCAGACTCGGTGCGCTGGCGGTTGAACGCCTTGGACAGCAGCATGCCCGAGACGCTCAGGGTCTCCTGGGTGATGGAGGTCAACTCGGACAGCGACTCCTGGGTCTCCCCCGCGATGCGCGCCCGCACCTGCCCCACGCGTCGCTGCACGAGCACGAGGAACGGCATGAGCACGACCGCGATGAGGGTGAGGCGCCAGTCGATGAGGATCATCGCGACGAGCGAGGCGACCACGGTCACGGCGTTGCCGAGGATGCTGGTGACCGTGTTCGTCAGCACGCCGGAGACACCGCCCACGTCGTTCTGCAGCCGGGACTGGATCACCCCGGTCTTCGTCCGGGTGAAGAAGCCGAGCTCCATCGCCTGCAGGTGCTCGAACAGCCGCACCCGGAGGTCGCCTGTGACGCTATTGCCGACCGTGGCCGTGAGCCAGGTCTGTACGACGCCGAGCACCGCGGAGAAGAGGAAGAGGCCGACCATCACCCCGACGAGGACGCCGAGGAGCGAGAGGTGCGGACCGCCGCCGTCGACGGGGAACAGGGCGTCGTCGAAGATGCGCTGCACGAGGAGCGGCGGGATGACCGCGATACCCGCGCCGACGACGACGAGGACACCGGTGAAGAGGATGCGCCATCGGTAGGCGCTGAACAGAGCGACGACCCGGGTGCCGAGCCCGTCGATCTTCGGGGCCTCCGCGTTGAGCCGACGCTGGGCGTCCTCGTCCACGCCGCGGAAACCGCCCCGCGGACCACCGCCCATCCCGCCCATGCTCATGGCGCCAGCGTACTCAGGACGGCGGACACCGCGGGCCGCCGTCTCCGCTCAGGGCGGATATCGCAGGGATCGGAATGAAATGTCCCGCCGACCCGTTACGCTGAATGACTCTCGCGAACTCTCGCACATCTCTTTTTCTTCCGATGCCCTGGAGGCCGCCCATGTCTGCCGTCGATACCGGCTCCATCACGACGCCCCCCGCATCGCACGGGGAGATCCCGCGCAAGGACATGCGGGTCATCTGGCTGCTGCTCGTCGCCGCCTTCGTCGCCATCCTCAACGAGACGACGATGGGCATCGCGATCCCGCACCTGAACACCGATCTCGGCATCCCGCCCGAGCTCGGCCAGTGGCTGACGAGCGCGTTCATGCTCACGATGGCGGTGGTCATCCCGACCACCGGCTTCATCCTGCAGCGCTTCACGACCCGGCAGGTCTTCATCGCCGCGATGACGGCGTTCTCGCTCGGCACGCTCGTGGCTTTCGTCGCGCCCGGCTTCTCGGTGCTGCTCGTGGGCCGCGTGATCCAGGCCGCCGGCACGGGGATCATGATGCCGCTGCTGATGACGACGATCATGAACGTCGTGCCCGCGCAGTCCCGCGGTCGCATGATGGGCCGCGTCGGTCTCGTCATCTCGCTCGCGCCCGCGATCGGCCCGACGCTCGCGGGGGCCGTGCTCGACGCGTTCAACTGGCGCGCGCTGTTCGCCATCGTGCTGCCCATCGCCCTGATCTCGCTCGCCATGGGCGCGAAGTGGATGACCAACCTCGGCGAGACCCGCAAGGCTCCGCTCGACGTGCTGTCCATCCCGCTCGCGGCGCTCGGCTTCGGCGGCATCGTCTTCGGCCTCAGCCAGTTCGGCGGCGAGGGCGGATCGGGCGGCACGACCGGCGTCATCGCTCTGGTGGTCGGCGCCGTCTCGCTCGCCCTGTTCGTCTGGCGTCAGATCGTGCTGCAGCGCGTCGACGACGCCCTGCTCGACCTGCGCGTGTTCCGCTCGGCGAACTTCTCGCTGGCCGTCATCATCATGACGATCCTGGCGCTGTCGATGTTCGGCACCCTGACGCTGCTGCCGCAGTACCTGCAGAACGTGGCGGGACTGACCGCGCTGGAGTCGGGCCTCATCCTGCTCCCCGGTTCGGTGCTGATGGGCCTGCTCGGTCCGATCATGGGCCGCGTCTACGACGCGAAGGGCACCCGTCCGCTGCTCATCCCCGGGACGATCCTCGTCTCGGCGGCGCTGTTCTTCTATTCGACGGTCGGAGAGCACACCGTGTGGTGGCTGCTGATCATCGTGCAGGCGGCCATGTCGGTCGGCCTCGCGATGTCGTTCACGCCGCTGTTCTCCTCGTCGCTCGGGTCGTTGCACCGCTCGCTGTACTCGCACGGCTCGGCGGTGCTCAACACGCTGCAGCAGGTCGGCGGGGCGGCCGGCGTCGCCCTGCTCACGGTCACGTACTCGGCGATCCTGCACGCCGGCGAGGACGAGGGCCTGTCGCGGGCCGTGGCCGGTGCCCCCGGAGCGCGGACGGCCTTCCTCATCGCGGCGATCATCTCGCTCGCGGCGGTCGCGCTCAGCCCGCTGGTGCGCAAGCCCGCCGACGACATCGGCGACGCGGCGCACGGCGGTCACTGACCGCGCAGCCACACCGACGGCGTCTGCTGCTCACCGCTCCTTGGGGGCGGGGATGTGGCAGACGCCGTTGCTGCAGTAGCCGGCGGCATCGCCCTCGAGCAGCTCGATCGCACCCGGCAGCGGCTGCAGCCCGAGCGGCGCGTCCTGCCCGGTGTTCTCCTGCTTCGATTCGGTCATCCCTCGATCGTACGCCTGCCAGGAGCACCGGGCGCCGCACGCTCTTCTCTGCGGCCTGAGAGCGGCGTATCGTTCCCGGCGAGGGGTGCGCACCCTCGCCGCGCGCCCCGGAGCCGAGGAGGCGCCATGATCATCCACCCTCCCGAACGGGCCACCGCGACCGGCCACGTCGCCGCGATGTACGAGAGCGACCTCGCCGACGACGGCATCGTGTTCGCTCACACCAAGGCCATGGCCGTGAACCCCGACGCCCACGCCGCCTTCGAAGCCCTCGTCCGCGCGGTCGTCCCGTCGATCGGCGTGCCGATCTACGAGGCCGCGACCCTGGGGGCGGCGCGGGCCCTGGGATCCGCGCACTGTCTGCTCGCCCACGGCCGCCGTTCCCTGCGCGCCGGCGTCGTCGACGAGGAAGGACTCGCCGCCTTCGCCGCGGGAGACGACCGCGGTTTCACGGAGCAGGAGCAGGCCGTGATCCGCTTCGCCACGCGGCTGTCGACCGATCCGGGGGCGATGACCGACGCCGATGCGCAGGAGCTGCGAGACCGGGGGTTCAGCGACCGGCAGATCGTGGACATCACCCTGGCGGCGGCGGCGCGCAACTACTTCAGCAGGGCTCTTCTCGCGCTGGCCGTGCCCGTCGAGGACGTCCCTGGGCTGGACCCGGCGCTCACCGCGGCTCTCACGCGGACCACCGGGGCCCCGCCGCCAGGCGATCGATAGGCCGTTCCGCCTAATGTGGACGGATGCTCCGACGATTCCTCGCCCGCGTGTACTGGGCCGTCAGCCGGTGGACCCTCGTCGCCGACACCGCGCCAACGCGACCGACCGTCCTGATCGGCGCCCCGCACACCTCGAACTGGGATTTCGTGCTCATGCTCGCGATCGCGTGGCGCCTCGGCATCGACGTGCACTGGCTGGGCAAGAAGAGCCTGTTCCGTGGCTGGCGGGGGCCGATCATGCGCGGGCTCGGGGGCATCGCCGTCGACCGGGCGGATCCGGCGCGCGTCGTCGGCGAGGTCGTGGACCAGGTGCATGCCGGGACGGTGTTCGGCCTCGTCGTCACCCCCGACGGCACACGGGGCGGCAACGAGTACTGGAAGAGCGGCTTCTACCGGATCGCGCGAGCCACCGGCATGCCGGTCACTCTCGGCTTCGTCGACCGCCACACGAAGACGACGGGCCTCGGGCCGACGATCGACCTCACGGGCGACGTGGCCGCCGACATGGACCAGATCCGCGCGTTCTACGCCGATAAGCACGGCGTGCGCCCCGAACGTCGCACGGAGCCGCGGCTGCGCGAGGAGACCGCCGAGCAGCCGGAGGGCTGACGTCTCAGTCCTCGTCGGGTGCGTGGTCCCGGGCGTACGCGAGGTCGTCGTCGGACAGCGACTCGATCATCCCCACCACCGCTCCGGTGATCTCCCGGATCTCCTCCCGGACGTCCTCGTCGAGATGCCGCGACCCGCTGTCGATGACCGCGCGACGCGCATCGTCGGACAGCTCGGGCCACCATTCGTCGATCGGGGGAAGTGTCATCTCGGGTCCTTTCCTGAGGCCTGTCCATCCGGCAGCGCAAGGTTCTGGACAGCGCCGGATCGTGCCCACGAGACTATCGCCATGACAGCAGAATCCCGTGGGGGCGCCGACGAGAGCGACGACCGCGATGACGGCCGTGACGAGACCCCGAACGAGCGCGCGGACCGCAACTGGGAGGAGCTGCTGCAGGAACTGCGGGTGATGCAGACCGGCACGCAGATCCTCACCGGCTTCCTCCTCGCGGTGGCGTTCCAGCCGCGCTTCACCGATATGGACGAATTCCAGCGCGACATGTATGTCGTGCTCGTGGCACTCGCGGCGGTCGCCACCATCCTCGCCCTCGCCCCCGTCGGCATCCATCGTGCCCTGTTCGGCAGCCGGCTGAAGCCTGAGCTCGTCCGGACGGCGGCGCGCCTGGTGAAGATCGACCTCTTCGTGATCGGCGCCCTCACGATCGGGGTCACGACGCTCATCGTGGACTTCACGGTCAGCCGCACCGCCGGGATCGTCGCGCTGATCGCCTCGCTCCTGCTCGTGGTCGGGCTGTGGATGGCGCTGCCCGGCCTGCTGCGGCGCGCCCGCGCGCGGGTCGGAGCAGACGAAGGACCGCCGCCCTCGTCGGCATGAGCGCGACGGGGGCGGCGGTCGGACAACGGGCTGATCAGCGGCCGGCGGGGCTGCGGTTCTCCGCGCTCACCATCCACGCGAACTGCTCCAGGCGCTCGATGACGGCGTGCAGCAGATCCGCGGACGTGGGGTCTTCCTCGTCGACGGCGTCATGCACATCGCGCATCGTCCCGACCGCGGCTTCGAGGCGCGCGGTGACGAGGTCGATGGTCTCCGTCGTCGATACCTCACCGGTCGGGAACTCGGGGAGCGTCGTCGTCTTCGCGATCGTGGCGCTGCGCCCGTCAGGCACGGCGTGCAGGGCGCGCATGCGCTCCGCGATGGTGTCGCTGAACGTCCGGGCGTCCTCGATGATCTCGTCGAGCTGACGGTGGGTGTCGCGGAAGTTCCGTCCGACGACGTTCCAGTGGGCCTGCTTGCCCTGCAGCGAGAGTTCGAGAAGGTCGACGAGCACCGCCTGCAGGTTCGCCGCGAGGGTCGGGGATGCGGTGAACCCCTTCTCCGCATTCTGCTGGCGCGTGGTCTTGACGCCCGCCTTCGTCGCTCCGCTCTTGCTGCTGGAGCTGCCGGTCTTCTTGGTCTTCGTGTCTGCCATGGTGTGACCTCCTGCTGTCACGGTAGCCCCGCGGCACAGCCGATTCGAGGGGGTTGACACCCACCGGGCGGACCCCCGAACGTGAGGGAGGCGACAGGGCCATCGAGAGAGGCGGAACAGTGGGAACAGCAGCACAGGAGGATCGTCCCGAGGTGGTCATCGCGCCTCTCACCGCGGCGGATGCCGGAGAGGTGCTCACGATCCAGCGGGCGGCCTTCGTGTCCGAGGCGGCGATCTACGGCAGCGTCGATATGCCGCCGCTGACGCAGACGCTCGCCGAGATGGAGGCAGAGCTCACCTCGGAGAGCGGGCTCGGCGCACGGATCGACGGCCGCCTGGTGGGGGCGATCCGGTTCGTCGAGGACGACGACCTGCTCCTGATCGGGCGGATCGCGATCGCCCCCGACATGCAGGGCGAGGGCATCGGGAGGAAGCTCCTCGACGCGGCGGAGAAGGCCTCGGACGCCCGCGAGTCCGAGCTCTTCACCGGAAGCCTCAGCGAGGCGAACATCCGGCTGTACGAGTCCTGCGGCTACGAGGAGCGCGAGCGGGTGCCGCAGGGCGACGGCACCGCTCAGGTGTTCCTCCGCAAGCGGCTGCGAGGCTAAAGGCACCACCCCCGCAGGCGCAAGGGGGTCGAGCGGATCCGGACGATGCGGAATCGTAGTCCGGACATGTCGCGACCGCGTCATGCCCCAACCGGAAAGGAGAGCTCATGCTCACCCTCACCGACAACGCCACCGCCATCGTGTCGACCCTCGTGAGTCGTCAGAACGACGCGCCGGCCGCTGGGCTGCGCATCCATACCGCCGAGGCGCAGGACGACACGGGCGCGGCCCGTCTCGCCGTCGCCGTGACCGCCGACCCGGAGCCCGCCGATCAGGTCGTCGAGCTGTCGGGCACCCGCCTGTTCCTCGACGAGGCCGCCGCCTCCGCCCTGGACGACAAGGTGCTCGACGCGGGCGTGGACGACGAGGGCTCCGTCTCCTTCGCCGTGCTCCCTCAGGTCGCCTGAGAGCTCAGACTTCGAACGCCGCGGCCGATCCGGCCGCGGCGTTCGCGTGTGCAAAGGGTCGGGCTCAGTCCCAGTCGAGATACTCCTCGAGCACGACAGCCGTCTCGATGGGGTGCGTCATCGGGAAGAGGTGATCCCCGCCCTCGACGACCTTGATGCTGGCGCGTTCCGGAGCCATGGCGCGCACGCTCTCGGCGTTCGCGGGCGGGGTGACCTCGTCGGCCGTCCCCTGGATCAGCAGCACCGGGATGACCGGGGCGAGGGGGGTGTCCACGTCCTCCACGCCGAGGAGGGCCAGACCGTTCACGCGCTCCGGGTGAACGAGCGCGAACGACCGCGCGATCGTGCCGCCGAAGCCGTGCCCGCCGATCCACGTGTCGCCGAGGCCGATGTGGTCGATGACGGCGAGCGCGTCCGCGACGCGGTCCTCGACCGAGATCTCTGCGTCATCCGCGCGATGGCCGATCCGCACCACGTGGAATCCGGCCTCCTCCGCCAGGTAGTGACCGACCACTCCGAGCACGTCGGCGGCCAGGCCGCGCTCCTGGATGAGCACCAGCTTGACCGGACCATCGCCCTCGTCGACGAAGGGGATGGCGCGGCCCTCGGGCTCGAAGATCTGGGTGTCGGTCATCGGCGTCGTTCTCCTCAAGCCGTCGGTGTCAGGTTCGCAGGCGCCGTCCGCGCCGGGCTCCTGCGACCGGGCACCGGGCGGTGGCGCCTGCGTCCAGCGTAGCCCGCCGGGGGACGAGCCTCCTCCTCGCATCCCCCGGCGGAGTCATGAGGCGGCGGCGAGCTCGCGCCACAGATGCGCGAGGGTCGCAGCGCCGCGGACCAGCATGCGCAGATCGATGCTCTCGTCGCTCGCATGCCAGTGGTCCTCGGGCAGCCCGGTGCCGAGGAACACGACCGGGGCGCCGAGTTCCCGGGACAGCAGCTCGGCCGGCCCTCCCCCGGCGTTGCCCATCCTCCCCCGCACCGCGCGACCGTAACCGCGGGCGAGGGCCCGCTCCAGGGCGTCCCGATAGGGTCCGGGACGAGAGACATACGGTTCCTGCGCGATGTCCTCGTCGACCTCGAGGCGATACGGCGCCTCGGCGGGCATCACGTCGGCGATGAAGGCGCGGAGCGCGTCGGCGACGTCGTGGTTACGCTGATCGGCGACGGTTCGGATGCTCAGCGAGGCCATGGCCTCCCGCGGGATCACGGAGCGCTCGATGCCCTCCGGGTCTCCGGCGAGCAGCGAGATCACCTCGATGGCCGGGCGCACCCAGAGGCGCTCCTTCGGGGTGAAGCCCTCCTCCCCCACGATGACCCTGGTCTCGGTACGCCGCGTCCAGTCCTCGGGGTCGAACGGCAACGCGTCCAGTTCCGCAGCGCGCTCGTCGCTGAGCGGGGCCACGCCGTCATGGAATCCGGGGATGGCGATCCCCCCGTCCTCGTCGTGCAGCTGCGCGAGCACGCGGGAGAGCACGAGGGCAGGATTCACCGTCACGCCGGAGGCGGCACCGCTGTGCACGTCCCGGTCGGGCCCCTGCACCGTGAGCGTCGCGGTGAGCGTCCCCCGCATCGAGGTGACCGGAGCCGGGGAGTCGACCTCCCACTGCAGGGTGTCGGAGAAGACGACGAGGTCGCACACGAACCGGTCGGGGTCGGCCTCCAGGAGGTCCTTGAGGTGCGGGGAGCCGATCTCCTCCTCGCCGTCGATGAGCAGCTTGAGGTGCACCCCGGCTCCGACGCCGTCCACGGCCTCGACCGCCCGGTGCGCCCAGACGTGCGCGAGGGCCTGGCCCTTCGCGTCCGACGCGCCGCGCCCGTAGAGCCGCCCTTCTCGGAGCACCGGCGCGAACGGCGCCGTCTCGCTCCACTCCTCCGGCTTGGCGTGGCGGACGTCGTGGTGCGTGTAGACGAGGACCGTGGGTGACCCCGGCGCGCCCTCGCGCTCGGCGAACACGGTCACCGCATCGCCCGCCGGGAGCAGCGACGTCGTGAAGCCCGCGTCGCGCAGCTCTGCGGCGATCCAATGCGCGGATCGCACCCCGTCCATCCGACGCTCGGGGGCCGCCGAGACGGAGGGGATCTCGACCCAGGCCGACAGCCGCTCGACCATCTCATCGAGGTGGGACTCGAGGAAGGCGTCGATCGCGTCCTGCGCTGCCGCCGTCTCCTCCGTCATGGGGACAGACTGCCCGGAGGACCGGGGATACGGGCGGGGGTTGACGGCGTCGGCGCTGACCGGCTATCACCGCGACGAGGTCCGATCTCACGCGGGCCGAGAGTGATTGTCCCAGGCGCGTCGGGGTTTGGAAAGGCCCTGCGTGGATCGGCCGACCGGGCGTTGCATGGCCAGCCCATCCCCAGAAGAGAAAGGCTCGATATGTTCTTCCATCGACAGGAGCTCCAATTCTCCGCGACGCCCGAGGCCCCGGACGCCGTCTACGCCCGCAAGCTGCAAGAGGTCCTCGGCGGGCAGTACGGCGAGATCACCGTCGCGCTGCAGTACCAGTTCCAGGCGTGGAACATGCACATCCCCGGCAAGTACCGCGACCTCGTCTTCGGCATCGGCGCCGAGGAGATGGGGCACGTCGAGATGCTCGCGGTCATGATCGCGCAGCTGCTCGAGAAGTCCCCGCTCGGCATCACGGAGGACGCCGTGCAGGATGACCCGACGGTCGCCGCCATCGTGGGCGGCACGGATGTGCAGCAGGGCATCGTCGCCGGTGCCGGCGCGCGTCCGGTCGACAGCAACGGCAACCCGTGGCAGGGCTCGTACATCACCGCCAGCGGCAACCTCCTCGCCGACTTCATGGCCAACGCGAACGCCGAGATGCAGGGCAGGGTGCAGGTCGCCCGGCTCTACCACATGACCGACGACCACGGCGTCCGGGATCTTCTGAGCTTCCTGCTGGCGCGCGACACGATGCACCAGAACCAATGGCTCGCCGCGGCCGAGGAGCTGAAGGCCGAGGGCGCCGAGAAGCTCCCCGTGCCGAGCAACTTCCCGCTCTCCAAGGAGCACCGCGACGTGTCGTACCAGTACCTCAACTTCAGCGACGGTCCTGCCGCCGCGGAAGGCACCTGGGCATCCGGCCCCACGCCGGACGGACACGGCGAGTTCAGCTACCACGAGGGCCCGACGACCACGGCCGAGATGCCTCCGCCCACTCACCCGGACGCACGCTTCTACGGCACCACCGAGCTGCCGAACGTCGTGGAGAAGGTGGCCGGCGCCGCGCAGGACGCGCTCCACAAGGAGTGACATGCCGTCATCGGTCTCGCGGAAGGGACGGTCGCCGCACACACGCGTACGGCGGCCGCCCCTCGACGCCCAGGTGGTGGTGGTCACCGGCGGCTCCCGCGGGATCGGCCGGGAGGCGGCCTTCGGCTTCGCCCGAGCGGGGGCATCCGTCGTCCTGCTCGCCCGCGGTGAGCAGGCGCTGACCGAGACGGTCGAGGAGATCGCCGCGGAGGGCGGGGACGTCCGCGGCGTCGTGTGCGACGTCTCCGACCGCCGGGCGGTGCAGGACGCAGTCGACCAGATCACGCATGCGTTCGGCCGGATCGACACCTGGGTGGGCAACGCGGGGGTGCTCCTCTACGCCCCCGTCGCCGACACCACCCCCGAGGAGCTCCGAAAGGTCCTCGACGTCAACGTCGTCGGACAGCTCAACGGCCTCCAGGCGGCGCTGCCGGTGCTCCGGCACTCGCGCGGGACCATCATCGTGGTGAGCTCGGCCGAGGCGGTGGCGGCGATGCCGCTGCACGGGGCCTACGCCGCCTCGAAGCATGCGGTGGAAGGAGCGGTCGACGCCCTCCGCCGCGAACTGCGCGCCGAGCGCGCGCCCGTCACGATCACCGTCGTCCGTCCCGCCGTCATCGACACCCCGATCTACCGCCACGCCCGCAGCCGCATGACGTATCGCCCGAGCGGACCGCATCCGCACTACCGCGCCCGGTCCGTCGCGCGGGCGATCGTCTACGCCGCCGTCCATCCGGCCCGCACGATCCACGTCGGCGGTGGCGCCCTGCTGCTCACCGGGGTCCAGCGGATCGCGCCCGGTCTTCTCGATGCGGCGCTCGGCCGGTTCGGGTCCCGGATGATGCGCACGAACGAGACCGCCCCTGCGCAGTTCGGGAACCTCGTCGGTCCGCTCCGCGACACCGATCAGCGGGGCGGGCTGCCGCACCGCGGACGGGGCAGCATCACGGCCTGGCTGCGTGTGCACCCCGGGTGGCGGACCGTGGCGGTCGCGGGCATCCTCGGCGCGGCACTGGTGCCCTGGCGCCGCTCGCGCCGCTGAGCACCTACCCGACCGGCTCGGCGCCGCGCAACTCCCTCGTGCCGGCGCGTGGGCCCGGATACCGTCGAGGCACACGGTCTCCGGCAGAAGGGAACTCCATGCTTCTCGGCATCCTCACCTCCTCCTCGGACGGGCGCCCCGAGGGTCGGGCGCGCCGATGACGGCGCGCTTCACCATCGAACCGTGGGCCGTCGGCATCGAGAGCGTCGACACCGCCCATCTCGCGCAGGAGGAGTCCGTCTTCGGTCTCTCCAACGGCCACGTTGGCTGGCGCGGGAACCTCGACGAGGGTGACCCTCGAGGCGTCGCGGGAAGCTACCTCAACGGCGTGTTCGAAGAGCATCCGATGCCGTATGCCGAGGACGGGTACGGGTACCCCGAGACCGGACAGACGGTGATCAATGTCCCGAACGGGCAGCTCATCCGCCTGCTGGTCGGCGACGAGCCGTTCGACGTCGAGCACGGGACGGTGCACACGCACACCCGCCGCCTCGATCTCCGCGACGGCACCCTGCACCGGGAGGTCGACTGGGAATCGGCGGAGGGCCGTCGCGTGCACATCACGTCGACCCGTCTGGTCTCCCTCGAGCACCGGTCGCTGGCGGCCGTGCGCTACCGCGTGACAGCGGTCGACGGCGCCCTCGCGATCACCGTGCTGTCAGAGCTGCTCGCGAACGAACCGCTTCCCACGACCCACGACGACCCGCGCGTGCAGGAGCTCCTCGCCCGTCCGCTGGAAGCCGTCGCGGGGTCGGAGCGCCGAGCGCGGAGCACGCTGCTGCATCGCACCCGGCGCAGCGGCCTGCGCGTCGCGGTGAGCGCTGACCACATCGTGCGCGTCTCCGGAGAGGGCGCTCCGGAGGTGACGACCGAGGTCGACGACGACCTGGCACGCACGCGCATCCGCGTGGACCTCGCGCCCGGCGAGGAGCTCGAGGTCGTCAAGCTCATCGGACACGAGTGGTCGGCCACCCTCGCGCCGCAGACGCTGCGGGACCGCGCGGAGGAGGCCGTGGAGGAAGCCGCTCGTCTGGGCTGGGAGGCGCTGATGGCGGGTCAGCGCGCGGTCCTCGATCGGTACTGGGAGTGCGGTGACGTCCGTATCGACGGCGATGCGCGGCTGCAGCAGGCCGTGCGCTTCGCGCTGTTCCAGGTGTTCCAGGCGTCGGCGAGAGCCGAAGCCCGATCCGTGCCGGGCAAGGGCCTCACCGGCTCCGGTTACGAGGGCCACACGTTCTGGGACTTCGAGGCGTTCGTGCTCCCCGTGCTCACCTCGACCGCTCCCGATGCCGCGCTCCAGGCACTGCGCTGGCGTCACGCGACGCTGGATCACGCCAGGGAGCGGGCGCGCACGCTCGGCCTGCGCGGCGCGTCCTTCGCCTGGCGCACGATCGACGGCCGGGAGAGCTCCGGCTACTGGCCCGCGAGCACGGCGGCCTTCCACATCAACGCCGCCGTCGCAGGTGCCGTGATGCACTACGTCCGCACGACGGGTGACCAGGACTTCGAGCGGGAGGGGGGCACGGAGATCCTCGTCGAGACGGCGCGCCTCTGGCTGTCCCTCGGGCGCGGGGATGACGACGGCGGCTTCCACATCGACGGCGTCACCGGCCCGGACGAGTACACCGCCGTCGTCGACGACAACGTCTACACGAACCTCTCCGCGCGCCGGAACCTCCGCGGGGCGGCGGCTGCCGCCCGACGGCACCCGGAGGTCGCCGCGGCGCTGGGAGCGGACGAGGAGGAGGTCGCCGCCTGGGAGGCCGCGGCCGACGCCATGACCGTGCTCTACGACGAAGAGCGACAGGTGCACCCGCAGTCGGCGGGCTTCACCGCGCACGCCCGGTGGGACTTCGACGCCACGGCGCCCGACGAGTATCCGCTGCACAGCCACTTCCCGTATTTCGACATCTACCGCAAGCAGGTGCTGAAGCAGGCCGACCTCGTGCTGGCGCTCTACACCTCCCACGAGGAGTTCACCTGGGAGGAGAAGGCCAGGGCGTTCGCCTATTACGACGCCCTCACCGTGCGAGACTCCTCGCTCTCCGCGGCCGCCCAGGCCGTGATCGCCGCCGAGGTCGGGCATCTCGAACTGGCATCGGCCTATCTGGCCGAGCTCGCTGCCCTCGACCTGGACGACCTCCACGGCAACACCGACGCGGGACTGCACATCGCGGCACTCGCCGGCATCTGGACGGGCGTGACGGCCGGCTACGGGGGTATGCGGGAGGGAGACCACGGCCTGTCCTTCCGGCCGCAGCTTCCAGACGGCGTCACCCGCCTCGCGTTCGGAGTCCGGCTGCACGGCTGCATCCTGCACGTCGACATCGCACCGACGGAGACGACCTACCGACTGAGCGCCGGGGAGCCGGTGACGATCCGGCACGCCGACGAGGAGCTCGTCCTGGACGCCGGGGTTCCCGTGTGCCTGCCGACGCCGGACCGCGTCGAGCCGCTCACCCTGGCACCTGTGCCGCCGCGCTGGCGGGAACCGGGACGCCCGCGCGCCGGCGACTGAGGCCGCGCCGGGTCCGTGTGCCATATCGAGGCGGGTGCGCGCAAGGCCCGCGGCGATGTCGGCCGTCCACCGTAGGGTGGAGCCGTGCCTGATTCCCCCCACCCCGCATCGGATGTCCTCTGGGCGTGCGTCGAGGACGGCTTCCACGTCGGAAGCCGCGGCGGAGACTTCCTCGGCTACGTCGACCGTCAGCCCGACGGCCGCTTCGCCGCATTCTCCGCGTCCGCGCAGCCGCTCGGCTTGCACGCCACGCTGAGCGACGCGACCACGGAGGTCGTCGCCCACGCCGGCCCCTCAGAGGGCGATGCCGCCCTCGGAACCCCGGAGCTGGTGCAGGGGTGACGGCGGCCATGACCGACGGGTTGCTCCGCCTCGTCTACACCAGCACGGCGGCGCAGCCGTTCCGTGAGACCGCCCTGGAGCAGCTTCTGGAGCAGTGCCGTCGGTCGAACGCGGCCCGCGACATCACCGGTCTCCTCCTGTTCCGCCAGGGGCGCTTCCTCCAGGTCCTCGAAGGACCGGTCGAGGCCGTACGCCGACTCGTCGACACGATCGCGGACGATCCGCGTCACCGCGCGATGCGCATCCTCCTGGAGACGCCGATCACCACCCGGCTCTTCTCCGACTGGTCGATGGGCTACCGGTCGTTCCGCGCGGGGAGCGCGGCCGCACCCAGGGGCTTCCGCGACTCCTTCGACGACCTCGTCGACGGCGCGGACGCCTCCACCATGGAGCGCGCTTTGTTCGAGCTCACCCTGTGGTTCCGCACCCGCTCCGGCGCTGCGGTCCCGATCCCTGCCGGCAGCGGCGAGGGCACCTCCCTCCGGGTATGAGCAGGCCCGCGGGCGGACCGGAGCCGTCGCTCATCCAGCAGCGCATGGCACTGGAACGGCGGCGGAACTGGGGCATCTACGCGATCGTGTTCTCGTCGGTGATGACGGTCGGCTGGACGGTCGCGTTCCTCCTCGATGCGCCCGCCGGGCTGTGGCGCGTTCTCAGCATCATCGTGTTCACCGCGGGGATCATCGTCGGGATCGTCGAGACCCGCCGCGCGAGGCGCGCGATCCGTGCGTTCGAGGACCGCCACGGCCCGGACGCGGGCGTGCGGCACTAGCGGGTCGGTCGCGCCTCGGGGTCGCCGACCCCATAGGGTAAGCCCTACTTGCTCGGCACGTCGATGTGGATTGGAGCCCTATGAGGAGCGATGTTCGTTTCGTCGGAGAGCGCGCACGCCGCGACGCCGAGGAGCTTTCGCGTGTGCTCGAGAAGAGGCGAGAGGATGAGACGGTCGACCTCGAGCTTCTCCGAGGGAGATCAGCAGAGCTCGCCGCCTCGATCGACTCGGATTGGGCCTCTGTCGTACTGCTCGCCGTATGGAACTCGCTCAGGGAGCCGACCGAGCCTGCCCGCCCACACGTGAAGCGGGCGTTGGAGCTCTTGCAGAGGATGCCAGATTCGGGAAGCTCCAGGGCTCTCGTCGATCTCGCGAACCTGGTCTCTGCATGCTGGCTCAGCCACGAAGCCGACATGACGGAACTCGCTCCGATCTGGCAGTCCTCCGACCCCGACCAGGCCGTCACGATACTGATCAGCGGAGCGAGCCTTCCCACGACGATTGATGCACGCTCACTGATGTCCGATGTGGCTGGCAGCATCCGCGCGATCGCTGAGATCCTCTCGCTGCAGTCCGACCCTGGAGAGATGTTCTCCGCCGGAGACTTCCCTCATCTGTCCCGGCTACCTGCGTCGGGCGAGGCGCGTCCGATCTGGTTGGCTCTGTATCTGCGGATGTCGCTGATCATCCGCCTGGCACCGTTCGAACCGGGCATAGCATCCCTCTCAGAGCAGTTCTCCACGCAGCTGTATTCCGAAACCGGAGAGTCGATCGTGCTCGGTTACGCGGAGATCACCTCACTCCTCATCAGCCTTGAGGACGAAGTCGCTTCGTACCCGGTGATCAGCTCCGCCGGCGCCTGCTGGACGAGCTGTTATCTGCTCGCGGACTCCCTCGCGCCGTGGCTCTTGGCTGCGATTCAGCAGACCACACTCCGCGAGCACGTCATCTCCCAGCCTTTCGAAGACAAGGTCGTGAGCCTGCTCCGTTCGCATGGGTTCCGAGCCGGTTCGGTGGATGTCAACGGAACGTGGACGACGCAATCCGGCAAGGAGCGCCTCCACTGCGACGAGAAGAACCCCGGCCAGATCGACGTGCTCGCGACGCGTGACGACGGTGTCTTCGTGTTGGAATGCAAATCCATCTTCTCGATGGGTCGGATTCGGAACATCGCAGAGAAGCTCGGACTCGACAGCCACAGCTGGCGCACCACCCTGGGGAAGAAACGGGAGTGGGTCGAGAAGGCTCTTCGTCGTGACGCCGACCTGTCGTTGGTCGTCGTCGAAGGGATTCAGGCATACACATCAGAGCAGGAGTGGAAGGGGGAATCTCCCCTGATCACGTTCGAGACTCTGTCCCAGCTGCTGGACGCTGCGGCGCAGCAATCGGATGGTCCTCCCGTCGCGTGACGCGCGACGATCACGAGGTCATGAAGATCAACGCCGAGGGAGTACGTGATCCGGCCCCGGAGACGACGGGAATCTCGTGTGGACGCTCCGTCAGCAGTCAGGGCGCGAGGACCCCGGTCTAATTGTTGAAGCGGAACTCCACGACGTCGCCGTCCTGCATGACGTAGTCCTTGCCCTCCAGGCGCGCCTTGCCCTTGGCGCGGGCCTCCTGCACGGACCCGGTCTCCACGAGGTCGTCGAACGACACGATCTCGGCCTTGATGAAGCCCTTCTCGAAGTCGGTGTGGATGACGCCGGCGGCCTGCGGGGCCTTCGACCCCTTGGGGATGGTCCAGGCGCGGGCTTCCTTCGGACCTGCGGTGAGGTAGGTCTGCAGGCCGAGCGTGTCGAAGCCGATGCGGGCGAGCTGGTCGAGGCCCGACTCGTCCTGCCCCGTCGAGGCGAGGAGCTCGGCGGCGTCCTCGGGGTCGAGGTCCTTGAGCTCGGACTCGATCTTCGCGTCGAGGAAGATGGCCTGCGCCGGCGCGACGAGGGCGGCGAGCTCGGCCTTGCGGGCGTCGTCGGTCAGCACGGACTCGTCGACGTTGAAGACGAAGATGACGGGCTTGACCGTGAGGAGCCCGAGTTCGCGGATCGGCTCGAGGTCGAGGCCGCTGGTGGAGAGCAGAATTCCGCGCTCCAGCGCATCCTTGGCGGCCTTCGCGGCTTCGAGGACCGACGGGTCGATCTTCTTGCCCCGCACCTCCTTCTCGTACCGCGTGATGGCCTTCTCGACGGTCTGCAGGTCGGCGAGCATGAGCTCCGCGTTGATGGTCTCCATGTCCGACGCCGGGTTCACGGCACCGTCCACGTGCACGACGTCGTCGTCGGAGAACCCACGCACCACCTGGGCGATCGCGTCGGCCTCGCGGATGTTCGCGAGGAACTGGTTGCCCAGGCCCTCCCCCTCGCTCGCCCCTCGGACGATGCCCGCGATGTCGACGAACGACACGGCGGCGGGCAGGATGCGCTCGCTCCCGAAGATCTCGGCGAGCTTCTCGAGCCGCGGGTCGGGCAGGTTCACCACGCCGACGTTCGGCTCGATCGTCGCGAACGGGTAGTTCGCCGCGAGCACGTCGTTCTTGGTGAGAGCGTTGAAGAGGGTGGACTTGCCGACGTTGGGCAGGCCGACGATTCCGATAGTGAGAGCCACGGGGAACGAGTCTACCTGCGCCGCTCTCCCCTCCTCACCCTCGCGGAGGGCAAGCGCTCACGCGGGATCAGGCGGGAGTGCGCGAAAGGTGCCTGATGCGGCGCGGGCGCCTGTTCAGCCGCGGGTCGCGCGGAACGCCCTCGTCACGTACGGCACCTCGACCGTGTCGTGCCCGTGCAGGCCGAGCTCGTCGAACAGCGCGTCCATCTCGCGACGGATCCGGTCCTTCTCGGCCTCGTCGGCGGTGATCACGGCGCTGCGCGACGCGGCCATGCGGTGCAGGAGCTCCCGCGTCATGGGGCGCGACCACTCCCAGCGCTCCTGCGCCAAGGAGCCGAACGGCTCCGCCACCACGGGGTCGCCGGCCGCGAGCATGATCTCGGCGTTGCTGCCGTGCATGATGTCGGTGAGCCGCCGCACCCAGTCCACGCGCTCGTCGCGGAGGTTCCAGACGAGTCCCAGTACACCGCCCGGCCGCACCGCACGACCGATCTCCGCGGATGCGGCGACGGGCTCGACCCAGTGCCATGCCTGACCGAGCACCACGGCGTCCACGCTCGCGTCCGGCAGTGGGAGCTCCTCGGCGGTCCCGACGAAAGTGGGGACCCCTGGTACGGCCTCGCGAAGCGCGGCGAGCATCGCGGGGTCCGGGTCGATCGCCACGACCTCGGCGTCCGCAGCCGCGACGAGCGCCCGCGTGAGCTTGCCGGTCCCGGCGCCGACGTCGGCGACCCGACGCGCACCGTCCGCCATCGGTTCCAACATCCAGGCGACCGCCTCGAACGGGTACTCGGGCCGTCCGGCCTCGTAGCTTCCGGCCGCCGCACCGAAGGACCTCGCCAGTTCGTCCGCCATGTGGCCAGCATACGGCGAGCCTGCACAGCGACGTCGGAGGCCCGGGAGAGAGTGAGGACGTGCCACTGGACTTCACTGCGATCGACTTCGAGACCGCGAACTCCAGCCCGGCCTCCGCGTGTTCCGTGGGACTCGTGCGGGTGCGGGACGGGAAGGTCGTCGCCACCGCGAACTGGCTGATCCAGCCTCCGCCCGGCCATGACGAGTTCCAGGAGTGGAACATCCGCATCCACGGCATCCGCCCCGAGCACGTGCTCTCGGCGGCCACGTGGGTCGACCAGTTCGAACGGCTCTGCGCCTTCGCCGGAGCGGACGTGCTCGTGGCTCACAACGCCGGCTTCGATCTCAACGTGCTGCGTCGGGCGACGGAGGTCACGGGCCAGATCTGCCCGCCGTACCGTTCGCTGTGCAGCCTCCAGGTGGCGCGGAAGACCTATCAGCTCGACTCGTACCGCCTTCCGCTCGCCGCCGCGGCGGCAGGGTATGCGGAGTTCTCGCATCACGACGCGCTCGCGGATGCGCTCGCCTGCGCACAGATCATCGTCGACGCGGCCGCCCGCGCCGGCGCCTTCGACGTGTTCGGGCTCGCCGACGCCCTCGGGCTCCGCGTCACCGAGCCCGCCGTGCCGGCGCTGGAGCGCGCCGTCGCCTGACGCGCCTCGCCGCCTCCCGGCGATGTCGGAGGCCCTCGGCATCATGGAGCCATGGATGCCCTGTCGATCGTTCTCCTGCTCGTGGCCCTCGCCGCGGGCGTCGCTCTCGGCTGGTTCCTCCGAGCCGGACGGAGCGCCGCCGACATCGCGCGCACGCAGGCTGAGCTCGCGGCGGCGCGAGACGACCGCGACCGCCAGTACGACCTCTACCGGGACGCGGTCGAACACGCCCGCTCCGAGCAGCGGGCGGAAGCGCAGCGTGTCCAGCAGCAGAACGCCGTGCTGCAGGCCCTGGCGCCGGTGCGCGAGAGCCTCCAGCAGATGCAGTCCAAGGTCGCTGCGATCGAGAGCGAACGGCAGGCGCAGTTCGGCACGCTCGCCGAGCAGCTCCGACGTGCCCAGGAGTCCGATGAAGCGCTCCGCGCGACGACCTTGTCGCTCGCGGGCGCGCTGCGCTCCACGTCCACGCGCGGCGTCTGGGGCGAGACCCAGCTGCGGCGCGTCGTCGAGGCCGCGGGGCTGACCAGACACGTCGACTTCGACCTGCAGGCGACGATCACCTCCGACCGCGGCCAGGGGCGCCCCGACATGGTCGTCCGCCTGCCGGGCGGCACGTCGATCGCCGTGGACGCGAAGGTGCCGCTCGACGCCTATCTCGAGGCGTCGGCGCTGCCCGCAGGCGACGCCCACGAACCGCAGCGTCGTGCCCACATGCAGAAACACGTCCGTGCGGTCCGCGCGCACGTCGACGCCCTCGCCAAGAAGGCCTACTGGTCAGGCCTCGACGCGAGCCCGGAGTTCGTCATCTGCTTCCTGCCGAGCGAGTCGCTGCTGGCCGCCGCCATCGACGAGGACCCGACGCTGCTCGACTACGCCTTCAGCCGCCGCGTGGCGCTCGCCTCCCCCGTGAACCTCTGGGCGGTCCTCAAGACGGTCGCGTACACGTGGACGCAGCAGGAGGTGTCCACCGAGGCCCGGAGTCTGCTGGCGCTCGGCACGCAGCTGTACGAGCGCCTCGGCACGCTCGCGGGTCATGCCGACGACCTCCGTCGGGCGATCGAGCGCACGGTCGACAGCTACAACCGCTTCGCCGGATCCCTGGAGTCCCGGGTTCTCGTCACCGCCCGCCAGTTCCCCGGCGTCGATGCGGAGGCCTTGGCACCGATGCCGGCGATCACCGCGGACGGACGGCGCTTCACCGCGCCGGAGCTCCTGGTCCCGACCGAGGCCGAAGACGCCGCCGACGCGATGCAGGCTGATGTCGGCGAGGTTCGCGCGCGTCTGGATCACGCCGCCGCGCTTCCCGACCGGGAGGACTGACAGCGGCGACGGATCGACCGTCCGCGAGGGCGTCAGGCGACGCCGGGAACGCCGCTGAGCAGCAGGATGACGAGGCCGCTCGTAGCGAGGAAGGCGCCGATCATCCACCAGGCACTGACCTCGTGCCCCTCGGCGCGGCGGACGCGGAACAGCACGTCGGCGCGGCGAGCCGGATCGACGGCCGGCTGCGCGACGGGTGCCGGCGGGGCCACGGCCGCCGCTTCGGCATCGGCGCTCACCCGGAGGATGCGTCCGGTGTTCGTCGTGATGATCTTGGTCGGCGCGGCGCTCTTCGAGCCGCTCGTGTGCTGCGTTGTCATGCGTTCGCCCTCCTGTGCCTGCGGTGCCTGGCGGCTCCGTCGACGGCGACAAACCCAGTGACAATTGTGACACGACGGCTCGCCGAACCGGGGCCGACCCGTGGAGGAGGCGATACCGGGTCGGTAACGATGGCGGGAATCCGGCCCACGATCATCACCGCGGGAGAGGCCTCACAGCCACTTCGAGACGAGGTGCTCCGACGCGATGCGGCGCAGAGTTCCGGAGGCTCCTCGCAGGACCACGCTCTCGGTGTAGACGTAGCCGCGCTCGCGCCGCACACCGGCCACGAGCTGGCCGTCCGTGACACCCGTCGCGACGAAGATCGTGTTGTTCCCCTGCACCAGGTCGTCGGCTTCGTAGACCTTGTCCATGTCGAGCCCCGCGTCGATGCCGCGCTGGCGCTCGTCGTCGTCCCGCGGCCAGAGCCGACCCTGGATATGACCGCCAAGGGCCTTGATCGCACACGCGGTGACGATGCCCTCGGGGCTGCCGCCGACCCCCACGCACATGTCCGTGCGGGCGTCGTGCCGGGCGGCGTTGATGCCGCCGGCGACATCGCCGTCGCTCATGAGGCGGGTTCCGGCTCCGGCGTCGCGGATCTCCTGGATGAGCTGCTCGTGCCGGGGGCGGTTGAGCACCGACACCACGATCTCGTCCACCGGCTTGTCCAGCGCACCGGCGAGCTTGCGGATGTTCTCGCCGATGGGCAGACGGATGTCCACCACGCCCACACCGGCGGGCCCCGTGACGAGCTTGTCCATGTAGAAGACGCTGGAGGCGTCGAGCATCGTGTCGCGGTCGGACACGGCGATCACCGAGAGGGCGTTCTGCCGCCCGGCGGCGGTCAGCGACGTGCCGTCGATGGGGTCCACCGCGATGTCGCAGAGGGGCCCGCGACCGGTCCCGACGACCTCGCCGTTGAAGAGCATCGGGGCGTTGTCCTTCTCGCCCTCGCCGATCACCACGCGGCCCTGGAAGTCGACCGTCCCGAGGAAGGCCCGCATGGCGTCGACGGCCGCACCGTCAGCGGCCTCCTTCGCCCCGCGGCCGATGAACGGCACGGCTCGGATCGCCGCCGCCTCGGTCGCGCGCACCAACTCCATCGCGAGGTTGCGGTCAGGACGCAGCGGACTCAGGTCGGCAGTCAGACTCACCATGATTCCCAGCCTAGCCACGAGGAGGGCACCGATCGGCTCGTTTTCCGCTCGCAGACTATGAAGAAATCGCGGTTCTTAACACCGACGAAGGAGACCCACCGCCACGGCGTGCCTCGCCCTGCCGACGCCGCACACCCGCCCCGATAGAGTGGCAGCTGTCCCGGCTTCACCTACCGCAGGAGTTCTCATGCCCGTCGCCACCCCGGATCAGTACGCCGACATGCTCGACCGCGCGAAGGCAGGCGGCTTCGCGTACCCCGCGTTCAACGTCTCGAGCTCGCAGACGATCAACGCCGTCCTCCAGGGCCTGACCGAGGCCGGCTCCGACGGCATCATCCAGGTCACCACCGGTGGCGCCGACTACTTCGCCGGCCACACGGTCAAGGCGCGCGCGACCGGCGCCCTCGCCTTCGCCCGCTACGCCACCGAGGTCGCCAAGAACTACCCGGTCACCGTCGCCCTGCACACCGACCACTGCCCGAAGGACGCCCTCGCGGGCTTCGTCGAGCCGCTCATCGCCGCCTCGGAGGAAGAGGTCAAGGCCGGCCGCAACCCGATCTTCCAGTCCCACATGTGGGACGGCTCGGCGGTCCCGCTCGCCGAGAACATCGAGATCGCCAAGGAGCTGCTCCCCCGCATGAAGGCCATCAACGCCATCCTCGAGGTCGAGATCGGCGTCGTCGGCGGCGAGGAGGACGGCGTGCAGCACGAGGGCTCGAACGAGGCCCTCTACACGACCTTCGCCGACGTGGACCAGGCCGTGCAGGCACTGGGCCTCGGCGAGCAGGGCCGGTACATCGCCGCCCTCACCTTCGGAAACGTGCACGGCGTGTACAAGCCGGGCGGCGTGAAGCTGCGTCCCGAGCTGCTCGGCGAGATCCAGGCCGAGGTCGCCGCGAAGTACAACACCGGCGCCAAGCCCCTCGACCTCGTCTTCCACGGCGGCTCCGGTTCGACCGACGAGGAGATCGCGCTCGCGGTCGCCAACGGTGTCATCAAGATGAACATCGACACCGACACGCAGTACGCCTACACCCGTGCCATCGCCGACTACATGTTCAAGAACTACGACGGCGTGCTGAAGGTCGACGGCGAGGTCGGCAACAAGAAGCAGTACGACCCGCGCGCCTGGGGCAAGATCGCCGAGACGGCGATGGCCGCCCGCGTGGTCGAGTCGACCCGTCAGCTCGGCTCGTACGGCCAGTCGAAGAGCTGACCGTCCGCACGAACCCGAAGGGGCCCGGCATCATGCCGGGCCCCTTTCGTGTCTGCGCGCGGGGTCAGCGGGTCCCGGTCGCCTGGTCGAGGTAGGCGATGAAGGCCGGATCGCCCATCATCGGTACGACGAGACAGAAGGCGGCGATGCCCACCGTGACCACCGCCCCGACGACCGGGAGCCACCATGTGACGCGGCCACGGCGCAGGCGACGGATGGACAGCGCCGCGGTGACGCACCAGCCGACAGCGAGCACCACGGCGGCGATGGTCCCCCACATGCGGCCCGCGGCGTAATTCGTGAACTCGCCCTCGATGCCCAGCATGCCCATGGTCTGGTTCATGACGGGAACGATGTCGAGGTAGGACAGACCGGTCACCACGACGTTGACGAGGCCGTAGGCGAGGAGTGCGATCGTCGCGAACCTGTCCACAGGGTGGGGGCGCGCCGGAGCGGACGTCTGCGGTGCGGCCGACGGTGCCGGCGCCGGGGACGGCGCCGTCGGTGCGACCACCTCCGCCAGGGGTGGAAGACCCGCGGCCCTCCGCTGCTCCTCTGGCGTGGCGAGTTCCCCGTAACGGGGGCGCTGGTCGGTCATCCCGCCATGGTATCGGCAGGGGCTCAGCGGGCCGTTCAGGAAATCGGGCCCCAACCGATAGCGGCCCCGGAGAAGTGGGGACTTCTCGGGGCCGCGGACGTGGAGCGCTGGGGACGCTCCTCATCCCGTTGGTCGCCGGCGCTGGGGACGCCGTAGGCGATCAGTAGGGCGTTGTCAGCCACTACGTCTTCGATCATAGGGAACCCGCGATGCCCGCACCAGGCCCCGGAATTCAGATGGTGAACTCCGCGTCCGGCCCGTCGGTGTCGAGGGCATCCGCCCCCAGCTGCAGCGAGAGCCGCCGCGCCGTGCGTTGCAGGTTCGACACCAGTCGGCGGTTGACGACGGCCCGGTCGGCGGGCAGGGAGACCGCCAGCGACGCCGTGACACCGGGCGCGATGACGGGCACCGCGACGCACGTCGCGCCGATCGCGTACTCCTCCCGGTCGACCGCCCACCCCGGCGTCTGCTCGAGCTGGGTGAGGAGGGTCCGCCGGTCGCTGATCGTCCGCGGCGTGAGCTCTTCGAGCCGGTGCCGGGAGAGGTAGTCCAGGCGATCCTCCTCGGAGAGCGCCGCGAGGATCTGTTTGCCGAGCGCGGTGGCGTGGGCACTGGCGTGCAGTCCCACCCAGAGCTCGATGCGCGGATTCCGCACGGAGTCCACGATGTCGACGAGGTGCATCTCCCCGTCCGCGTATCGGGAGAGGTAGGCCGTGGCGCCGACGTCCTCCGTCACTGCGCGCAGCGCGGCGCGCACCCGCGCCAGGAACACCCCGCGCGAGTCGATCTGCTGCTGGAACGACGGAAATCGGCCTCCCAGCACGAGTCCGTCCGGCTCTGCGCTCAGATACCCCTCATGCACCAGCGTGCGCACGAGGTTGTAGGTCGTTCCCGGCGTGAGTCCCGTGATCGACGAGAGCATCTTGGCCGGAAGAGGCCGTGGGGAGTTCGCGACGATGTCGACGAGGCGGAGCGCGCGTTGCACGGACCCGATGAGGGTCGGCTCCGCCTCCGCGGCGTTCACCGCTACGCACCCCCTCCAGCGGAGGCGCGGCCGCCGAGGGCGCGCGCGTCGCGCTGACCCGCGGCATCCTGACGGAGCTCCTTCGGCAGCGAGAACATGAGATCCTCCTCCGCCGTCTTGACCTCTTCCACGTCGCGGTACCCGGCATCGCCGATCGCGTCGAGCACCTCGCGCACGAGAACCTCGGGCACCGACGCACCGCTGGTGACGCCCACGGTCTCCACCCCGTCGAGCCACTCCTGGCGGATCTCCTCGGCGTAGTCCACGCGGTAGGCGGCCTTGGCGCCGTACTCGAGGGCGACCTCGACGAGCCGGACGCTGTTGGACGAGTTGGCCGATCCGACCACGATCACGAGATCGGCGCCCTGGGCGACCTTCTTGATGGCGACCTGCCGGTTCTGCGTGGCGTAGCAGATGTCGTCGGACGGCGGGTTGTGCAGCTCGGGGAAGCGCGTGCGGAGCCTGTTCACCGTCTCCATCGTCTCGTCGACCGAGAGCGTCGTCTGCGACAGCCACACGACCTTCGACGGGTCCTTCACCTGCACGGTGTCGGCCTCTTCCGGCGAGTTCACGACGGTGACGTGGTCCGGGGCCTCCCCCGCGGTTCCCTCGACCTCCTCGTGGCCGTCGTGGCCGATGAGCAGGATCTCGAAGTCGTCCCGGGCGAAGCGCACGGCCTCGCGGTGGACCTTGGTGACGAGCGGGCAGGTCGCGTCGATCGCGTGCAGGCCGCGATCCGATGCGGCATTGACGACGGCCGGGGAGACGCCGTGCGCGCTGAAGACGACGTGCGCCCCCTCGGGCACCTCGTCGACCTCTTCGACGAAGATCGCGCCCTTGGCCTCCAGCTCCGTCACGACGTGGATGTTGTGCACGATCTGCTTGCGGACGTACACGGGGGCGCCGTAGCGCTCGAGCGCCTTCTCCACAGCGACCACCGCGCGGTCCACCCCTGCACAGTATCCGCGAGGGGCGGCGAGCAGGACGCGCTTGTGTCCGGGCACCGGGTTATCCTGAAGCCGCCCGGCCGCGGCGCGCACTCGTGGGATGCGAGGAGCGGGAAGATGAACGGCAGTCGAAGTCACCCCTCGATTCTACCGTCGCCCGGCTGGACGGGGCCGGTGAGCGCGCGGGCAGGAACGGGAGCAGATGACAGTCTTCGAAGCGGCGACAGGACCGGGCGAGACGCCGCCGGCGGATGCCGTGGCCCCGCGCGACTCCACCGCCCAGGCGCCGACGTCCGTGGCCCGACTGAACGCCACCATCCGCGACTTCGTGGCCCGCTGGAACACGGTCTGGGTCGAGGGCGAGATCACCTCGTGGAACGTCCGCGCCGGGAACGTCTTCGCCCGCCTCAAGGACACCCGCTCCGACGCGCAGATCTCCATCCGCGTCTGGTCGAGCGTGCGCGGCCGCATCCCCGCCGACCTGGGTGTGGGCGATCACGTCGTCGCCGCCGTCAAGGCCGACTACTTCGTCCGCTCCGGCGACTTCAGCTTCGCGGTCTCCGCCATGAAGCACGTCGGGCTCGGCGACCAGCTCGAACGCCTGGAGCGGCTGCGCGTGCAGCTCCGCCAGGAGGGCCTCTTCGACCCCGCCCGCAAGAAGCGCCTACCGTTCCTCCCCCACGTCATCGGCCTCATCACCGGCGAGCGCTCCGACGCCGAGAAGGACGTGCACCGCAACGCCGAGCTGCGCTGGCCGCAGGTACGGTTCAAGACCGCGTACGCCGCCGTGCAGGGCGACCGCTGCGTGCCGGACACCCTGGCCGCGTTGGCCCGTCTCGACGCCGACCCCGAGGTCGACGTCATCATCATCGCGCGCGGCGGCGGCGACCCGCAGACCCTCCTCGGCTTCAGCGACGAGCGCCTGGTCCGCGCCGTCGCGGCGGCCTCCACGCCGGTGGTCAGCGCCATCGGCCATGAGAACGACCATCCCCTCCTCGACGACGTCGCCGATCTGCGCGCGTCGACGCCGACCGACGCCGCCAAGCGCGTCGTTCCGGACGTCGGGGAGCAGCGCGCGCTCATCGCGCAGCTCCGGTCCCGCGCCACGACGCGCCTCACCCAGCGCCTCTCGCACGACATCGCACAGCTGGAGCAGCTGCGGTCCCGTCCCGTGCTGCGCTCCCCCGCTCCGATCATCGACACGCGCGCGCAGGAGACCTTCCTGCTCCTCGCCCGTGGCCGCGACGCGGTCACCCGGCAGCTCGACGACGCCGGCCGCCGGACGGGCGAGTTGCGCGCCTCGCTGCGCGCCCTGTCCCCCGCCGCCACCCTGGCCCGCGGCTACGCGATCGCACACCTCGAGGGCGGTGTCATCCTCCGCGATGCAGCCGATGCGCCCGCGGGCAGTGCGCTGACGCTCACGGTGGACCGAGGGTCGTTGGTGGTGCGCTCGGAGGGCGAGATCGCGGAGGAAGCCTGAGCGGGAGGCGTCCGAGGCACGACGTAGGATGGAGGAGTGAGCGCCGTGAACGACACCCCCGTGGACACGCTGTCGTTCGAGGCGGCCCGTGACGAGCTCGTGCGGGTCGTCGCCGAGCTCGAACAGGGGGCACCGACCCTCGAGCACTCGCTCGCACTCTGGGAGCGCGGCGAGGCCCTGGCCGCCCGTTGCGAGGAGTGGCTGCTCGGCGCGAAGCGCCGGCTCGAGGCCGCTCGCACCGCCACCGCCGACGAGAGCGACGCGTCATGAGCAAGGGCCCCGCGATCAACGCCGACCTCGGTCGGCCGGAGACACCTGACGAGACCGCAGCGCGCAAGGCCGCGTCGAGCAAGGCCTATCGGTCGAGCCAGACGGTCCGCAATCTCGTCGCCGCCCTCGTGGTGACCCTCGCGGTCGTCGTCGTCATCATCGCGCTCGTCCCCCGCGGTGAGCCGGTCGCGGCGAAGCCGATCGACGTGGCCGCCATCGCCGCCGACGTCGAGTCGTCCATGGGCAGCCCGGCGATCGTTCCCGAGACGGACGAGTTCTGGCGGGTGAACGCGGCGGAACTCCAGAGCGGAGCCCCCGTGGTCTGGGAGGTCACCCTCGCGCCCGCGGCGCAGGATGAGCGCGGATTCATCAAGCTCGCCCAGGCGTTCGACGCCGATGCCTCCTGGGCCCCGCAGCGGCTGAACGGCGTCGCCCCGACCGACACCGTGCGCATCGGCGGCCGGGAGTGGGACGTCTACCAGCCCGGCTCCGCCAGCGCCGAGGCGAACGTCACCTATGCCCTCGGCACCCAGGCCGGCGACGACTACGTGCTCCTCTACGGCTCCCGCTCCGCGGACTCCACCGCCGAGCTCGCGGAGTCGCTCATCCCCCAGATCCGCACCGTCTCGGAGGCCCGATGACCCACCCGCTGACCCCCGCCGCCGCCTGGAAGCAGATGCAGGACGGCAACCGTCGCTTCGTCCGCGACGAGCCCCAGCACCCGAACCAGAACGTCGACCGTCGCAAGGACCTCACCGCGGCCCAGCACCCCGTCGCGACGCTGTTCGGCTGCTCGGACTCCCGTCTCGCCGCCGAGATCATCTTCGACCTCGGCCTCGGCGACCTGTTCGTCGTGCGCAACGCCGGACAGGTGATCGGCGAGTCGATCGTGGCGAGCCTGGAGTACGCGGTCGCCGTTCTCGAGGTGCCGCTCATCGTGGTCCTCGCGCACGACTCCTGCGGTGCGGTGCGTGCCGCCATCGACGGCACGGCCATCGACGCCGACCCGCTCCCCCCGCACATCTGGAAGCTCATCGCGCCGATCGTCCCTGCCGCCCGCAAGGTCCTCGCGGAGAGCGGCGGCGGCACGGTGGCCGACATCGATGCGGAGCTCGTCGGCCGCGAGCACCTGCGCAACACCGTCAACGACCTGCTGCAGTCGTCCGAGATCATCAGCAACGCCGTCGCCGAAGGCCGTCTCGGCATCGTCGGCGCCAACTATCGTCTGGCCGAGGGCGAGGCAGCGCCCGTCGTCACGGTCGGCATCGAAGCCGAGGGGATCGACCCCGCAACCAAGGAGGGTTCGGAATGACCGACACCGAGTACCGCATCGAACACGACACCATGGGTGAGGTGCGAGTGCCCGTGAACGCGCTCTACGGGGCGCAGACACAGCGCGCCGTGGAGAACTTCCCGATCTCCGGCAAGGGCCTGGAGTCGACGCAGATCGCCGCACTCGCGCGTATCAAGAAGGCCGCCGCCCTGGCCAACAAGGAGCTCGGCACCCTCGACGGCGCCATCGCCGATGCCATCGCGCAGGCCGCCGACCAGGTCGCATCCGGCGCACACGACGGCGAGTTCCCGGTCGACACCTACCAGACCGGCTCCGGCACCTCCTCGAACATGAACATGAACGAGGTCCTGGCGACGCTCGCGAGCCGCATCCTCGGATCGACCGTGCACCCCAACGACCACGTGAACGCCTCGCAGTCGTCGAACGACGTGTTCCCGACCTCGGTGCACATCGCGGTCACCCAGGCGCTCATCGACACCCTGATCCCCGCGCTCGACCACCTCGCGGTCGCGCTCGAGGCCAAGGCGGAGCTCTGGAAGGACGCGGTCAAGTCCGGCCGCACGCACCTCATGGACGCGACGCCCGTCACGCTCGGCCAGGAGTTCGGCGGCTACGCCCGCCAGATCCGTCTGGGCATCGAGCGCGTGCAGTCGGCGCTCCCCCGCGTGGCCGAGGTGCCCCTGGGCGGCACCGCCGTCGGCACCGGGATCAACACTCCCCTCGGATTCCCGCAGAAGGTCATCGAGCTGCTCGCGGCCGAGACCGAGCTGCCGATCACCGAGGCGAAGGACCACTTCGAGGCGCAGGCGAACCGCGACGGTCTCGTCGAGGCCTCCGGCGCGCTCCGCACGATCGCCGTGTCGCTCACGAAGATCAACAACGACCTGCGCTGGATGGGCTCCGGCCCCAACACCGGTCTCGGCGAGCTGCACATCCCCGACCTGCAGCCGGGGTCGTCGATCATGCCGGGCAAGGTCAACCCCGTCGTGCCCGAGGCCGTGCTCATGGTGTGCGCGCGGGTCATCGGCAACGACGCCACGGTCGCCTGGGCCGGCGCCTCCGGCTCGTTCGAGCTGAACGTCGCCATCCCGGTCATGGGCACCGCGGTGCTCGAGTCGATCCGTCTGCTGTCGAACGCCTCGCGGGTGCTCGCAGACAAGACGATCGACGGCCTGCAGGCGAACGTCGAGCGGGCGGCGGCCTTCGCGGGTATGAGCCCGTCGATCGTGACGCCCCTGAACAAGCTCATCGGCTACGAAGCCGCGGCGAAGATCGCCAAGCACTCGGTCGCCAAGGGCATCACGGTGCGCGACGCCGTGATCGACCTCGGCTACGTCGAGCGCGGCGAGCTCACCCTCGAGCAGCTGGACGAGAAGCTCGACCTGCTGTCGATGACCCACCCGGGCTGATCCACGCTCGAAGACGGATGCCGCGAGGACCTCGGTCCCCGCGGCATCCGTCGTTTCCGGCACCGTCCCGGCCCCGTTCCCGTTTTCCGTCCGTCTCGGTTCCCACCTCGGATGCACGACCACGTTCCGTCTGCACGACGGAATCCCCGGATCAGGACTACCCGCGGCTCCGGATCGTGCAGGTGACTCTTCCTCCACGGATCCGCGGACACCCCGACTCGTTCCCACGACGTCCTTCGGCCCCCGCCGTGACGCCGGAGGACGCAGAATCGGCGAGTGCTCGATCCCGTCTCGACCCTTCACCGTCTCGGAGGCATCGCCCGCGGTCGCGACCTCGGGGCTTTCGGAATCTCCCGCTCCGCCTTGTCCCGCGCGGTGCGCGCCGGCCGGATCCATCGGGTCCGCGCGGGGGTGTTCGCCACCCACGACCTCGACGCGACGGTGCTCACGGCGGCTGCCCACGGAGGGGCCATCAGCTGCGGCACCGCGCTACGTGCCCACGGAGTCTGGGTGCTGTCGGAGAGCGATGCGCCGCACGTCTGGCTCGGGCGCAACGGCCGCGCGCACCCGCACATCGAGTGCCGGTGCATCCCGCATCATTTCGAGGGACGCACCCGGTTCGGCATCGTGGCTGTCGAGGACGCGCTCCGGCATCTGCACGCCTGCGAGGGTGACGAGTCGTTCTTCGTCTCGTTCGAGTCCGCCTGGCGCCTGGGTCTGATCGGCAGCGCGTCACGAGCCCGGATCCGCGCCGCGCTGCCCCGGTCCGCGCGTTGGCTCGTGGACTTCGCCCGTTCCGACGCGGACAGCGGTCTGGAATCCCTCCTGCGCCTCCGTCTCCACATCCTCGGCGTGCACCTCGCGACGCAGGTCTCGATCCCCGGTGTCGGCCGCGTCGACTTCGTGGTCGACGGCCGACTCATCATCGAGGTCGACGGCCGGGAGCACCACGGTGCTCCCGAGATGCGCCACCGCGATCTCTCCCGCGATGCTGCGGCATCGCGACTCGGGTACGAGACGCTGCGCTTCGACTACGCCCAGGTCGTGCACGACTGGCCCATGGTTCAGGCTGCGATCGAAGGGGCTCTGCGCCGGGCCCGCGACCGCGTCTGACCGCGGTTCCGCCCGCACGGCCCCGTTCCGCCCGTACGGCCCCGTTCCACCTGCACGACCCCGTTCCGCGTGCACGACCCCTCAGGCCCCGGCAGCCGGCCGACGGTGCAGGATCGTGCAGGTGTCGCTACCGACGTCCGAGGGCCCGCGGGACGGATGCACGAGCTGGATACGCCTGCACGACGGAACACCCCTGATCGACCCACCACTGTCGTCGGATCGTGCATCCGGGAGATCGTGTATCCCGACGGGACCGTGTATCCACCCGCTCGTGTGACGTGACGTCTGGACCTCCAGGTGCACGAGCCCGACATGGATGCACGATCGAAGAGGCCGGTGGGGCCAACAGGCGGGACGAGCTCGTGCGGCCGGGACGCGATCGTGCGGGCGGGCCCGGGTCGTGCAGAGCCCGCCCGCACGGATCGGGTCAGCTGAGCTCGCCGCCCTCCAGGAGGTCCGTGACGAGGGCGGCGATGGCGGAGCGCTCCGAGCGGGTCAGCGTGACGTGTCCGAAGAGGCCGTGTCCCTTGAGGGTCTCGATGACGCTCGCGATGCCGTCGTGCCGACCGACACGGAGGTTGTCGCGCTGCCCGACGTCGTGGGTGAGGATCACTCGGGAGTTCTGGCCCATCCGGCTGAGCACCGTGAGCAGCACGTTCCGCTCCAGGGACTGCGCCTCATCCACGATCACGAAGGCGTCGTGCAGGGACCGTCCGCGGATGTGGGTGAGCGGCATGACCTCCAGCAACCCACGCTCCACGACCTCGTCGATGACGTTCCCGGAGACGACGGAGCCGAGGGTGTCGTACACCGCCTGGCCCCAGGGGTTCATCTTCTCCCCCTGGTCGCCCGGGAGGTATCCGAGCTCCTGGCCCCCGACGGCGAACAGCGGACGGAACACGATGATCTTCTTCTGCTGCTGCCGCTCCAGCACGGCCTCCAGACCCGCGCACAGCGCCAGCGCGGACTTGCCGGTGCCTGCGCGTCCGCCCAGCGACACGATGCCCACCTCGGGGTCGAGGAGCAGGTCGATCGCGATGCGCTGTTCGGCGGAGCGCCCGTGCATGCCGAAGATGTCCCGGTCCCCGCGGACGAGCCGGAACTCGCCGTCGCCGGTGACCCGGCCGAGGGCCGATCCGCGCTCGGAGTGGATGATGAGGCCGGTGTTGACGGGGAGCCCGTGCACGTCCTCACTGATCCCGACCTCGCTCTCATAGAGGTCGCTGATGTCATCGCCGGAGAGGTCGAGGGTGGCGATGCCGGTCCAGCCCGAGTCGACGGCCTGCTCCGCGAGATACTCCTCGGCACGCAGCCCGAGGGACGCCGCCTTCACCCGCATCGGGAGATCCTTCGACACGATGGTCACGTCCTGGCCGTCCTGCGCGAGGTGCATCGCCACGGAGAGGATGCGGCTGTCGTTGTCACTGAGGCGGATGCCGGCCGGGAGCACCGAGAGGTCGGCGTTGCCGAGCTCCACGCGGAGGGTGCCGCCCTCGCCGACCTCCACCGGGAAGTCGAGGCGGCCGTGCTCGACGCGGAGGTCGTCGAGGTGACGCAGCGCCTGGCGGGCGAAGTAGCCGATCTCCGGGTCGTGCCGCTTGCCCTCGAGTTCGGTGATGACGACCACCGGGAGCACCACGGAATGCTCCGCGAAGCGGAAGAGCGCCTGCGGATCGCTCAGCAGGACCGAGGTGTCGAGGACGTAGGTGCGCAGATCCTGATCGGGTTCTGCGGCCGCGGCCTGTCTCGTCGTCTGACGGGTGGACTGCTGCGCGGTGCTGGTGGACTGCTGCGCTGAACGTGTGGTCACGACCCACTCCCGACCCGGGGATTCCCGGCTATTCGAACGAGTCGACCAGGGGGTCACGAGTCGCGAACCTGAGGCCGACCCGACCGGGCGCCTTGCCCGATGCCTTGAAGGTACGACCGCCCGGGCGTTTTCCACGGACAAGACACGCCAGCGATTCGTTACGGGACGATGAACGATTCCTTGCCGAACGCGCCGAGGGTCTCATCGAGCAGTGCGAGGGTCTCGGCGTCGGTGCCCGCGTGCGGTGCGACGCGGATCGACTCGCCACGCGCCGTGACGACCAGTCCGGCGTTCGCGAGGGCCGCCGCGAGCCGAGCGGGTTCCTCCGGTGCGAGGGCGACGATCCCCGCGCGCTCGGTGCGGTCGCGCGGAGAGACGACGGCGATCCCATGGCGGTCGGCGGTCTCGATCACCGCGTCCACCTGCGCGGAGACCCGCTCTTCGATGGCCGCGACGCCGGCGTCCCTGACATCACGTGCGCCGGTTGAGAGCCGGCCGGCGGCGAGCGTGTCCGGCACGCTGATCGTGTACGCCTTCGCGTCCGGTGCCGGGGCGGGCAGCTCGTCGACGAAGAGTCCGCTCGCCGTCGTCCCGGTGATGCCGGAGAGCACGGGTGCGATGCGCTCGCGCGCCTGCGGCGAGAACCAGGCGAACCCGGTGCCCCGGCCCGCGCGCAGCCACTTGTACCCGTGCCCGACGACGACGTCCGTGACGCTGTAGTCGGCGTCGATCACACCGAAGGACTGCACGGCATCGACGATGAGGAGGCGATCAGGGCCGAGGACGTCACGCAGCGCGGCGAGGTCGGCACGGTAGCCGGTGCGGAAGTCGACGTGGCTGACGGCGAGGGCGACGACCTCGTCGTCGAGGACAGCACTGACGGCGTCGGGAGTGACCCGTCCGTCCTCGGGCGTGATCCACCGTGGTGTGACCGCGCGGCCGGACGCGGTCGCCGCGCGCTCCAGAGTGAGGCTCACACTCGGGAACTCCGCCGTGCTCGCGACGACCGCGCCGGAGACCCCGTAGAGCGCGTGCATGAGGCCGTGCGTCGACGACGGCTGCAGCGTGACCTCCGCGGCGTCCGCGCCGAGGAGTTCGGCGATGACCTCCTGCGCCTGCCCGATCCGCTCTCCCACGAGGGCCAGCGACGACGGCCGACCGCTGCCGAGCAGGTCCGCGTCCGCGAACACCTCGGCACGGACCGAGGGTGACACGGGGCCGAACGCCGCCCAGTTCAGGTACCCGGGCTCGGCGTCGAACGTTCCGATGTAGTCGTCGAAGGAGCTCACTGCGTCATTGTGACACGCGCGCGCGGTTCCCGGATCAGCGTCCGAATCGGCGGTCGCGGTCGGCGTAGTCGCGGATCGCGCGGAGGAAGTCGACCTGGCGGAGGTCCGGCCCCAAGGCCTCGACGAAGTAGAACTCGCTGTGCGCGCTCTGCCACAGCAGGAAGTCGCTCAGCCGCTGCTCGCCGCTCGTGCGGATCACGAGGTCGGGGTCGGGCTGGCCGCCCGTGTAGAGGTGCTCCCCGATCATCTCCGGAGTGAGGTGCGCCGCGAGGTCTTCCAGCGTGCCACCCGATGCCTCATGCTTCGTGATGATGCTGCGCACCGCGTCGACGATCTCGTTCCGGCCGCCGTAGCCGACCGCGAGGTTCACGTGCAGTCCGGTGTGGTCCTTCGTCCGCTCCTCCGCGTCGGCGAGCACCCGTGCCAGTTCGACCGGGAGGATGTCGGAGCGGCCGACGTGCTTGACCCGCCAGTTCCCCTTCTGGGATAGCGCCTCGGCGAGCTCCGCGATGATCTCGATGAGATCGGCGAGCTCGGCCGAGTCCCGTTTGCGGAGGTTGTCGCTGGACAGGAGGTAGAGCGAGACGACCCGTACCCCGAGCTCATCGCACCAGCCGAGGAACTCCTGCATCTTGGCCGCCCCCGCACGGTGTCCTTCGGCCGGGGTGTCGAATCCGAGCTGCCGCGCCCACCGGCGATTGCCGTCGATCATCATCGCGACATGGTGCGGAACGGAGGCCGGATCGAGCTGACGACGCAGCCGGCTGGTGTACAGCCGGTACAGCGGTCCCCGCCCCGGGCTCTCGCGTGACATCACCCACCTACGCTACCCTGCCCCGGTCTTCCGCGCCGGTGCAGAACCTGGGGACATGTACGGGGCGGGGCATGCGCAGCCGCTTAGAGTGAGCACGTGAGCACTTCCGACCAGACCGGCGCCGACGTCCCACAGCTGCCGCTGCTCGAAGCCGCGGCCGCCGATGCGGCGACCGAGATCAAACCGACCTGGCGCGGCTGGATCCACGCCGGCACGTTCCCCGTCGCGCTCGTCGCCGGCATCATCCTCGTCGTCGTGTCGCAGGGCGCCGCGGCGAAGTGGGCCGCGGTGGTCTTCATGGCCACCTCGCTGCTGCTGTTCGGGAACTCGGCCGTGTACCACCGCTTCAACTGGCGGCCGCGGGTCAAGGGCATCCTCAAGCGGATCGACCATGCGAACATCCTGCTGCTCATCGCCGGCACGTACACGCCGCTCGCGACCCTGGCGCTGCCGCCGGCGAAGGGCGTCCTGCTGCTGACGCTGGTCTGGAGCGGAGCCCTGCTCGGCATCCTCTTCCGGGTGTTCTGGATCCACGCGCCGCGCTGGCTCTACGTCGCGCTGTACCTACTGCTCGGCTGGGCCGCGGTGATGTACATCGTCGACCTGCTCGACGCCAACGTCGCCATGATGGTCCTCGTGATCGTCGGCGGTCTGCTCTACACGGGCGGCGCCATCGTCTACGCGCTGAAGAAGCCGAACCCCTGGCCCGGACACTTCGGCTTCCACGAGATCTTCCACGTGTGCACTGTTCTGGCGTTCCTGTGCCACTGGACGGCGTGCCTGCTGATCGCCCTGCACCCGCTGTCGCCGTCGCTCGGCGCGCCCTGAGCCGGGGTCAGCGCTCGCGCGGCCCCTCATCGGACGCGGCCGGAGCTTCCGGTGCGGTGCGACCGTCGTCCGCGGCGTTCTCGGCGGCGCGGGCGGCTTCTTCCGCGTCGAGCTCCTCGCGGACCTCTTCGCGGTACCGCACCCGGCGGATCCGGCGGTTCATGTCCCAGATCAGCAGGATCACGGCGATGAGCACGAAGACGATCACCGCGAAGCCGGCGAAGCCCGGCGTGACCGACTCCGGAGCCACCGTCATCGACGGTGTCGGCATCGGAGTCTCGGAGAGGAAGCGCATGAATCGGCCTTTCGTACGCAGGTCGCATAACCTGGTAACACCAGCCTAACGACCGGAAGACCCCACCTGTGACGACCGCCCTCCAGCTCGACGAACGCTACGGCCGCACCCGCCGCCGTCGGTGGCCGTGGTTCCTCGCCGGGGCCGTCGCCCTGCTCCTCCTCGCCGCCCTCGCCTGGTCCACCGTGAGTCAGTCGATGAGCTCCGTCGATGCCGACGACCTGGGCTTCGAACTCGTGGACGAGCATGCCGTCGACCTCCGCTTCCAGGTCACCGGCGTCCAGGGCAAGGACGTCGTCTGCGTGCTCGAAGCCCTCGACGAGGAGTTCGGTGTCGTGGGCTGGAAGATCGTGGAGATCCCGGCCGGAGACGCCCACTCGCTCACCCGTGCGGAGCGCATCCCGACCGTCGCGGAGGCCACGACAGGTTTGGTGAACACCTGCTGGGTCGCCTAGACTGATGCCAGACAGACGACGCCCCGGCACCGTGCCGGGGCGTCTTGGCATATCCCCCGCGGCATCTCGGCGGGATCCCGATAGAAGGAGCTTCGTCATGTCCACCGATGCTCAGGTCCCCTTCCTCACGCAGGAAGCCTACGACCGGCTCGTCGCCGAGCTGGAACACCTCTCCACCGTCGGCCGCGACGAGATCGCCAAGCGCATCGAGGCGGCCCGCGAGGAGGGCGACCTCAAGGAGAACGGCGGCTACCACGCGGCGAAGGACGAGCAGGGCAAGCAGGAGGCGCGCATCCGCACCCTGGAGGCGCTGCTGAAGACCGCGAAGGTGGGCGAGGCTCCCGCCAGCCGCGGCATCGTCGAGCCGGGCACTGTCGTGACCGCGGTCGTCGCGGGCGGCGAGGAGGTCTTCCTCCTCGGCAGCCGCGAGATCGCCGCCGCCGGCAGCGACCTCGACGTCTACAGCGAGGCCAGCCCGCTGGGCCAGGCGATCCTCGGCCTCAAGGTCGGTGAGTCCTCGTCGTACGAGGCGCCGAACGGCCGCTCGATCAGCGTCGAGATCGTGAAGGTCGAGACCTACACGGGCTGACGCCTGTTCGTCACGACGCACCCCCTCGACCGCGACGGTCGAGGGGGTGCGTCGTATCGGGCGGACTCAGTCCGGGACGACGATGGGCGCGAACCCGGCGCGACGGAGGGTGTCCAGCGTGTGGGCCGAGTGCTCCGCCCCGCGGGTCTCCACGCTCAGTTCGAGGATGACCTCGCTGATCTGGAGTCCGTGGCCGTGACGGGTGTGCATGGCCTCGATGACGTTCGCTCCCGCCTCCGCGATGAGCTCGGACACGCGGGCGAGCTGACCCGGACGGTCGGGTAGCGGGATGCGGATCGTGAGGTACCGCCCGGAGGCGGCGAGGCCGTGCGACACCACCCGCTGCAGCAGGAGCGGGTCGATGTTGCCGCCGGACAGCACCGCCATCGTCGTGCCGGTCGCCGACACGCGTCCGGAGAGGATGGCAGCGACGCCTGCCGCACCTGCCGGCTCGACCACGACCTTCGCCTGTTCCAGGAGCACGAGCATCGCGCGCGCGAGGTCGTCGTCGGAGACCGTGACGACCTCGTCGACGAGTTCCTTGATGATCTCGAACGGCACGGCGCCCGGTCGCGCGACGAGGATGCCGTCCGCGATGGTGGGGCGCGTGACGATGTCGACCGGCTCCCCGGCCGCCAGCGACGGCGGGACGGCGGCCGCGTTCTCCGCCTGCACGCCGATCACGCGGATCGTGCGACCGAGTTCCGCGGCCTTGGCCTTCACCGCTGCGGCGACGCCGGCGATCAGCCCGCCGCCGCCGATCCCGAGGACGACGGTGTCGATCTCGGGCGCATCCTCCAGCAGTTCCAGGCCGAGCGTGCCCTGCCCGATGACGATGTCACGGTGATCGAAGGGATGGATGAGCACGGCACCGGTGCGCTCGGAGAACTCGGCGGCCAGGCGCAGCGAGGTGGCGACCGTCTCCCCCTCGAGCACCACGTCCGCGCCGTACCCGCGTGTGGCGAGGAGCTTCGGAACCGGGACCCCGAGCGGCATGAAGATCGTCGCGGGGATGCCGAGTGCCTGGGCGGCCAGGGCGACGCCCTGTGCGTGGTTCCCGGCCGAGGCCGCCACGACGCCGCGGGAGCGCTCCTCCGCGCTGAGCCGGGAGAGGCGGTAGGCCGCACCGCGGATCTTGAAGGAGCCCGTGCGCTGCAGGTTCTCCATCTTCAGCAGCACCGGGGCGCCGAGCGCATCGGACAGCGCCCGCGAGGGCAGGGTCGGGGTGTGCGAGATCACCTCAGCCAGACTTCGAGCCGCGTCCTGGAACTCGGTCAGGCTGGGGACTGCGCTCATCGATTCCTCCGTCTCCGCTCGCGCGGAACTGTGCTCCAGATCAGGTCTCCGCTCGGCCCGACGCCGGTGCGCCAGGATCCCGAGCTGATGGTCACCGCCGCCACGTTCACGAACGCGGCCAGCGGGACGGCGAAGAGTGCGCCGGGGATCCCCGCGATCATCGCGCCGCCCGCGACCACGAGGACGACGGCGAGCGGGTGCACCTTGACGGCGGAACCCATCATGATCGGCTGCAGGATGTGACCCTCGATCTGCTGCACGGCCAGCACGACCACGAGCATCCAGAGGGCGATCCACGGGCCGTTGTAGACGAGCGCGAGGAACACGGCGACCGCACCGGTCACGACCGCACCGACGATCGGGATGAACGAGCCGAGGAACACCAGGACGGCGACGGGCAGCGCGAGCGGGACCTGGAGCAGGAAGGCACCGAGGCCGATGCCGATCGCGTCGATCGTCGCCACGAACAGCTGCGTCCTGGCGTAGTTGACGATCGTCGTCCAGCCGTTGCGCGCGGCACCGTCGACAGCGGGACGGGCCTTCCGCGGGAAGATCCGGAGCGTCCAGCGCCAGATACCGGCGCCGTCCGCGAGGAGGCAGATGAGGATGAACAGGGACAGCAGCGCCCCCGTGGCGACGTGCCCCACGGTGGTCCCGATCGCGAGGGCCCCCGTCCAGAGGACCTGCGCCTGCTCGCTGATGAAGTCGAGGCCCTGCTGCAGATAGTCCGCGATCTGCGTATCCGACAGACTCAGCGGGCCCTCGTGCAGCCAGACCTGGAACTGGTCCAAGGCCTCGGTCGTGCGCTGCTGCACGTCGGGGAGCTGGGCGCGCACCTGCCACACCACGAGCCACATGAGTCCCGTGACGATCGCCGCGGTGCCGATGAGCGAGACGGCGATCGCGAGCCAGCGCGGGAACCCGTGGCGCAGCATCCAGGAGAACGCCGGCCACAGCAGGGCGGTGATGAGGATCCCGACCATGAGCGGGATGACGAGGAGCTTGAGCAGCATCACCAGCCAGATGAAGACGCCGATGGCCGCTGCGATGAGCAGCAGGCGCCAGGCGTAGCTCGCCGTGATGCGCAGAGGCAGCGGCACCGCTTCGTCGGCTTCGGTGGTCACGGTCCGATCGGTCACCACGGGGCGCGGACGGAACAGATCGCGCAGCCGGGGTCGCTGGTCCTCGCTCATCGCCTCAGTCTACGGTCATGCCGTATGCCGTTCGACGCATCTTGCGCGCGGCGACGATGTCGGATACCGGGGATACGCTGGCGGCGTGACCGACACCCTCAGTCCCGCTCAGGCACGCCGGATCGCCCTCGCCGCCCAGGGCTTCACCCGCGCACGTCCGGCCACCGTCTCCGGGCGCCATCTGCACCGCGTGATGGACCGGCTCGGCGTGCTGCAGATCGACTCCGTCAACGTGTTCGCCCGGTCGCACTACCTCCCGCTGTTCTCCCGTCTCGGCGCCTATGATCCCGCGCTCCTCGACCGCCTCTTCCTGTCCCGCACGACCCATTACGTGGAGTATCTCGCCCATGAGGCGACTTTCATCCCCGTCGAGGACTGGCACCTGTGGCGGTTCCGCATGGACGACTTCCGGCGACGCTGGTCCGCGGAGGACTCCTGGCTCCGCTCGAATGCCCGGACGGTGGAGTGGGTTCAGGACGAGCTTCGCGCGCGCGGACCCCTGCGCCCCGTCGACCTCCGTGCCGATGCCCCGCGCGAGCGCGGCACCTGGTGGGACTGGGACGAGGTCAAGCTCGCTCTCGAGCATCTGTGGCGCACGGGCGATGTGGCCGTGAGCGGGCGCCGGGGGTTCGAACGCACGTACGCCCTCGCCGAGCAGGTCATCCCGGACGGCATCCGGTCCCGGGAGATCCCGCGGGAGGACGCCATCCGCGAGCTCGTCCGGCGTGCGGCGCGCTCCAGCGGCGTCGGCACCGCGGCCGATCTCGCGGACTACTACCGTCTCCGCGACCGCGCTGCGGTGACGGCGGCGATCGCCGACCTCGTGGACACCGAAGAGGTGCAGCCGGTGAGCGTCCGCGGCTGGGAGCGTGGTGGCAGACCTCTCCCCGCCTGGCGGCACCGGGACGCCGTGCTCCCACGCCGGGTCGAGACCGCCGCCCTGCTGACCCCCTTCGATCCGGTGGTGTGGTTCCGGGAACGCGCGTTGCGGGCATTCGAGCTCGACTACCGCATCGAGATCTACGTCCCGGCTGCGAAGCGCCGCTACGGCTACTACTCGCTGCCCGTGCTCGTCGGCGACCGGATCGTGGCGCGCGTCGACCTCAAGGCCGACCGCGGCACCTCGACCCTCCAGGTGCAGTCGGCGTGGTGGGAGCCGCAGGCTCGCCCGGGTGACGCCGAGGCGATCGCCGCGGAGCTCCTGCGGGCCGCGCAGTGGCAGGGCCTCGAGCAGGTGTCGGTCTCCGGGTGGGGCGATGCGACCGCAGGCGTCCACGCGGCGCTCGCCTCGACCGCGCCGGGCGTGGTGCGGCGTCATGTCCACGTACGCGAGGGCGTCGCATGACCCGTCGTCGTCGGTGGCTCCTGGCCGGTCTCGTCGCGGTCGTCGCCGTGGCCGCAGCGGTGTGGTGGGGTGTCTCCACGCTCCGCTCGCCCACACCGGAAGAGGCCGTGCGGGACTACCTCCGGGCTCTGGAGACGGGCGATCCGGAGGCGGTCACGGCGACCGGGACCGCGGTGTCCGACCGCGCCCTCGCCGCGTTCGCCGGGGCAGCCTCGACCATCGAGGACGCCCAGGTCACGGGGGTCCGCGACAGCGACGGCGAGGTGTCAGCGACCGTGACGTTCCGGCTCGACGGGGACGAGCACGAGGCCCGGCTGAGGCTGGATCAGGAGGACGGGCGCTGGGTCGTCGACGCCTCCGGCCTCGGCACGCTCCGCGCCACGACGACGGTCGGGACGGCCGTGCAGGTCGGCGATGCCGTCCTCCCGGTGGCGGAGGATGCGGCGCTGCTGCCTGCCGTGTATCCCGTGGCGGCCGCGCCCCTGACGCTGCTGACGGGGACGACCGAGGCCGTCGTGCTGCCCGGCGGCGACGCCACGGCGACAGTGACCGCCGCGCTCCGCCCCGAGGCGACCGAGGCCGCACAATCGCAGCTCGAGGCCTACCTGGAGACCTGCACGGCCGGTGGAAGCGCGATTCCCGAGAACTGCGGCATCCGGATCCCCTGGGGCACGGAGTTCCGAGAGGTCTCCGATGTCGCCTTCCGCGTCGAGCGGTTCCCGATGGTGACCCTCACCCCGACGACGTTCGCCGCCGACGACGGCGTCCTCGAGGCGACCGTGACCGGCACCGGACAGAACGGGACGACGCGCTCGGTCACCTATCGCAGCACCGCATGGAGCGTGCGCGGAGGCGTCGAGATCACCGCAGACGAACTCGCCCTCACCGTGTGGTGAGGGCGAGGATCAGAACTGCACGCGCGGCGGCTCGGAGATGGCGCCGCTGTCGGCGACCTCGAAGAACTCGCGCTCCGTGAAGCCGAGCCCCTTGGCGAAGAGGTTGTTGGGGAACACCTTGATCTTCGTGTTCAGCTCCCTCACCCCGCCGTTGTAGAAGCGCCGCGCGGCCTGGATCTTGTCCTCGGTGTCGACGAGGGCCTGCTGCACCTGCAGGAAGTTCTGGCTCGCCTGGAGCTGCGGGTAGGCCTCGGCCACAGCGAAGAGGCTGCGCAGCGCCTGCTGCAGGTGCCCTTCGGCGATCCCCGCCTCACCGGGGCTGCCGGCGGAGAGGGTCTCGGCACGGGCGCGGGTGACGTTCTCGAACACCGCCTTCTCGTGCGAGGCATAGCCCTTGACCGTCTCGATGAGATTCGGGATGAGGTCGGCACGGCGCTTGAGCTGGACCGTGATGCCGCTCCAGGCTTCGTCCACGCGGACGTTCAGCTGCACCAGCGAGTTGTACGTCGCCCAGAGATAGACGCCGACGAGCAGGATCACCCCGACGACGATCAGTACCGGCACGAGCCATTCCATCAGTGCCCCACCCTTTCCCGTGTTTCTCTCATCCTAGACGCGGTGCCTGCACGTGGACTGGGGACTCGGCAGCTCGCCGGCCCGCGCATCAGCTGCCCAGAACCCGCTCCAGGTACCGGTTCGTGAACCGGCGCTCCGGATCGAGGCGGTCGCGCACTGCCACGAAGTCGTCGAAGCGCGGATACCGGTCATGCAGGGTCTCGTGCGTAAGCGTGTGCAGCTTGCCCCAATGCGGGCGGCCGCCGTGCGCCAGCATGATCTCCTCCACCGCGCCGAAGTACACGGTCGGGTCCGCCCGCCAGTACCGGTGCACCGCGATGTACGCGGTCGCGCGGTCGTGCGCCGTCGAGAGCCAGCGGTCGTCCGCCGCCGCGAACCGCACCTCCACGGGGAATTCGATGCGCCAGCCGCGCTGTGCGATGAGCTCCTGGAGGGCGCGGAACGCCGGCACGACCTCGGCGGCCGGCAGCGCGTACTCCATCTCGCGGAACCGCACGGTCCGACTCTGGGTGAGCACGCGGTTCGACAGGTCGGTGTACTCCCGGTCCCCGGTGAGCCGCACGGCGAGCCGGTTGAACGGCGGCGTGATCGCCGGGACGGCCTGTCCCGCCGCGCAGACGACGCGGTACACGCCGTTGGCGAGAAGGGTTTCGTCCACCCACCGGCCCACGATCGGCAGAGGCTTTCTCCGCGTCGACTCGGGCAGCCGCGATTGCCGCTTGGTCAGTGCCACGTCGGTGTGCGGGAACCAGTAGAACTCGAAGTGATCGGCCGCGGCGACGCGCTCGTCGATCGTGGAGAGCACCTCGTCCAGGGGCACCGGCTCGTCGATCGCATGCATCACGAAGGTCGGCACGCACTGCAGCGTCACCTCGACGATGATGCCGAGCGCACCCAGCCCCAAGGCGACCGCCGGCAGCAGTTCGGGACTGTGCGCCTCATCGATGCGGAGGAACTCCCCGTCTGCGGTGATGAGGGTCACCCCCACCACCTGCGTGGCGAGACCGCCGAAGCCGGCGCCGGTCCCGTGCGTGCCCGTGGAGATCGCGCCCGCGATGGATTGCCGGTCGATGTCGCCGAGGTTCTCCATCGCGAGGCCGTAGCGCGCGAGCAGCCCGGGGATGCGATGCAACCGCGTGCCGGCGAGGAGCGTGACCCGTCCGCTCGCGACGTCCGCCGAGACGAGGCCCTGGAGATCGTCGAGTTCGAGGAGCACACCGGGCGCGACGGCGATCCCGGTGAAGCTGTGACCGGCGCCGACCGCTTTGATCGTCAGCCCCTGCCGCGCCGCTGCCCGCACGGCGCGCTGCACGCCTTCGGGGCTGCGCGGGCGCTCGACCCGGACCGGGCGGACGGACGCCGATCGGCCCCAGTTCTGCCAGGTGCCGCCGATCCTCGTCACAGGAACGCCTTCCCCTCGCCACGATACGTCGGCAGCTCGTCGACGACCTCGTCGCCGGAGACGAGGTGGTAGGCGGCGATGCGCTCTGCCGGTTCGCCGCTCTTGGCGTGACGGAACCAGACGCGATCGCCGACGCCCAGGGTCGCGGCGGTCGGCCCCTGCACCGGCGTCTGCACCTCTCCGGCCGCCTCCCGCGGAAGCGTGCGGAGGTTCGCCGGCCACACCGGGCGCGGCTGCCGCGAGGCGACCGCGGGACCGGAGGCGATCCAGCCGCCGCCCAGCACGGTGGCGATGTCCACCGCGGGACGGCGCACGACGTCGAAGGCGAACGCGGCGGCCGGTGCGGGCCGGAAGGACCGGTACCCGTCGAACAGGTGTCCCCCGAGCAGGCCGCTGCCCGCGCTGGCCTCGGTGAGGGACTCGTCGCTGCCGCTGAACTCGAGGGAGCCCGTGCCCCCGCCGTTGAGGAACTCGAGGGCCGTCACCGCGCCGACCGCGGAGACGATCGCCGCCCGCCGCTCCCGCAGCTCGTCACGCGACCGGGCCTGGACTCGACGGATGAGCGGCCCATCGGGGCCGGCGTCGCCCTGTCCCGCGATCTGCGCGTCGTACATCTGCAGCCCCACGAGACGGAAGCCGGGGCGCGCCGCAACCTTCCGAGCGAACGCCGCGACCTCACCGGCCGAGAAGAGGGCCGAGCGGCGGACGCCGATGTGTCCGAGCAGCGCCGATCGCCAGGACGCGTCGACGTCGATCGCCACCCGGAGCTCGGGCCGCGCCGAAGGAGCCGCCACGCTGTCGACGAGATCGAGGTGCACCGGGTCGTCGATCATGAGAGTGATGCGCTGCGCCGCCTGTTCGTCGGCGCAGAGCCGTTCGAGGGCGGCCCGGTCGACCGTCGGGTAGCCCAGCACGATGTCGTCGTGCGTCTCCGCGAGCCAGAGGGCCTCCTCCAGCGTGAACGCGAGGATGCCGCGAAAACCCGGGAGGCGCAGCACGGCATCGAGGACCGCACGCACCCGCACCGACTTCGACGCCACCCGGATCGGCAGACCGCCCGCACGGACGAGCAGGTCCATCGCGTTGTAGCGGAGGGCCTCGCGATCGATCACCGCGACCGGCGCCGGAAGATGCCCGGTCGCCGCCGACAAGCGCGGCCAGTAGCGGCCCGGGTCCTCCCATTCGGGGGCGACCGCGGGGCCGCCCGGGACGGGGCTCAGTTCGTCGGTGAGGTCGAGCACTCCCCCACCCTATGGCCTGAGCCCCGCCGGGTCACGACCCCGCCGACGATAGGCTGGCCGCGCGGCCCCCGTAGCCCAATGGCAGAGGCAGGCGACTTAAAATCGCTTCAGTCTGGGTTCGAGTCCCAGCGGGGGCACCCGTCACCGTCCGAGGATGTCGCCGATCCCGGGGATGCCGAGATCACCGAGCCGTTCCCCCCAACCGGTCGCCGCCTCGCCGAGCCCCGACACGGCCTCGCCGGCCGAGCCGAGGATCTCGTCGGCGCCGCCGGCCAGAGCATCGAGGTCGACGCCGGAGGCCAGGGCCTCGAAGTCCACGCCGAGCCCCGCCGCCTGCTCCAGGAGCGGTGCGGCCACGGTGCTCACGACGGCGCCGCCGGCCACGACGCCCAGCACGCCGACCGCCGCGCCGCCCGCAGCGACCGCGGCCCCGCCCGCACCGCCGCCGCGGACACGGGAGAGGAGTCCGCGCAGACGGCCCGGTCGCATCGCCTCGGTCCGCCCGGCCGCGCGGGCGAGGTCGTCAGGGGAGGACGAGCGCGGCCGCTCTTCCGCGGGGAGCTCGGCCCGCATGCGGGCCTCGACGTGCTCCCGCTGCGTCGGCGTGAGGCGCGTGAAGGCCTCGCGATGGATCTGCTCGATCCGGTGGGGGTCGGCCGTCTGCAGGAGGTAGTCGTACCGGGCGATGGCCGCACGGTCCGCCGCGGTGACGTCGCGCCCGCCGGCGGCACCAGGGGCCGGCGGTGGGGCGTACGTGCCCGAGGTGGACGCTCGTGCGCCACCGGGACGGGCGTCCGGAGTCGAGGAGGCGGCAGAAGGCGTGGTCGGGCGTTGCGGCTGGGGGTCCTGGGCTCGGACGGCGTCCACCGCGCTCCGGATCATCCCGCTCCAGTCCGTCGAGGGGCGAGTGCCGTCGCCGGCACGCGCACCGGGACTTCCGCCCTTCGCATCGATGGCATCGGTGGCGAGGCGGATCAGGCGGGAGAGCTTCGACATGGGGGTCCCTTCGTGGGACGGGCCGCCGTTCTCCGCGACGTCGGGCGACGACAAGGGTTCCGGGCAGCCCGCGATTCGGGTGCCAAGGTCTCCTCCACCCTCGCGGGCCAGCGGGCCGGGGCACGATGACATGCCCGTCATGACGACGTCGCTGCAGACGGGAGTACTCCCCTTGCCTTCGACACGCTAGCGAGGCGGCCTATGGATCGGCTCCATGCTCCGGCACGGGGAGGGAGCCGCCGAGGATCCCGGTCATCTCCTCATACAGCGTCTGGAACGCGTCGCGGAGCTCCGCAGCGCCATCCGGTCGCCCCGCGGCCGGTACCGCCTCCGGCAGCGTCCCGAGGGCGAGGGTCGCCGCCGCCTCCCGTGCCGCCGCCGCGCCGAAGCCGTCGGACGGCCGCCCCCGATCCGATGCCAGGACGAGCTGGTCGCGCAGCACTCCCGCCACCCCGAGGAGCACGGCGGCCGCGCGCAGGTGGCTGCGAGCGACCTCCGTGCCGAGAAGGCGGTCGTGCATCATGCGTGCGAATCGGCGGGCATGCGGCGTCGGAACGTCTCGCCGCGCGCGAAGGCGCCAGCTGTCCGCCGCGCCCGGCACGGCCTCGTAGGAGAGCGGCTCTCCATCCCGCAGATGCACCACCGGGATCGAGGGCGGCGCGAGGAGCGTCTCGCGCTGCCACCAGTCCGCGGGAGCGACCGCGGCGGGGAGGAAGGCGGTGCCCGGAGCGTGCGTCCCCGGCCGGTCGGGCTGCACGAGATCGGCGGTACTGGCGAGCAGAGCGAGGCCGCGTTCCCTCGCGAACCGATGCAGCAGCACTCCCGCAGGGGCGACCTCGCCGACCTGGAGGGAACGCGCGAACTCCGCGGCCTCGGGGAGCGGGAGCACCACGGCGACCGCCGACGGGTCGGGTCCGGGCGGCATGAGCCACGGGCGGCCGGAGAACGCCGCCACCCGGAGGGCGTGCGAGGCGTAGCCGTCTCCGGGGGTGAAGAGTCTCAGGGCCGCCCCGGGCCGTCCGGCGATCGCCTCGTGCACCTGCGCGATGAGACGCGGGTGCGGGCGCACCGCGGCGTCGAGTACCAGATGGTGGGTGGCTCGTCGTGTCCATGGCTGCCACGCCCCGGCCTCGGCGCCGACACCCGCCTCCGTGTTCGTGCGGCTGATGCGGACGAGCGCGCCGTCGAGCTGTTCCGCGAGCCGCTCCGCCCGCTCCTCGTCGCCCGCAGCCGTCCGGATCGACACACTGACGGTCGGCGACTCTCCCCCGTGCGCGCTCACCGGACCTCCTCCCAGCGTCGTCCGGGGGTGCGTGCACACGCCCTTCCCGAGCACCCTGCGAGCGTACAATGTGAGATGTTACGTCGCCAACTCTCGCCGCCCCGCGAACGGAAGAAGGCCCCGGCGCTCACGCGCTCAGGGCCTTCTCCTCAGAACCGGGTGGTCACTTCGCCGCGGCGGTCTCCGCGGAGTCCTTCGACGAAGAGGCCGGAGCCTTCTTGGCTGCGGGCCGCTTCGCGGCCGGCTTCTTGATCTCTGCAGGCGTCTCGGCCGCGGGGGCAGCGGCCGGCTTCTCGGCGGCCGGAGCCTTCGCCGCCGGGGCACCAGACGCCGGAGCAGTGTCCGCGGGTGCGGCGGGACGCGGGCGGGCGGCGAACTCCTCGAAGACGTAGCGAGGGTTCTGCACCGTCTGCAGGTTCACGAGGTCACGGCCCAGCCACAGGTTGTTCCACCAGCCCCAGAGCACGCGCCACTTGCGCTCCCACGTCGGCATCGCGAGGCCGTGGTAGCCGCGGTGCGCGAGCCAGGCGATGAAGCCCTTGAGCGCGATCTTGCCGGACTGGAAGACGCCGTTGTACAGACCGAGGCCCGCGACAGCGCCGAGGTTCTTGTGGAAGTACTCCTTGGGGCTCTCGCCACGGAGCACGGCGACGACGTTCTTGGCCAGGAGCTTCGCCTGACGCACGGCGTGCTGGGCGTTCGGGACGCAGAAGCCGCCCACGCCGCCACCCGAGAGGTCGGGGACGGCCGAGACATCACCGGCGGCCCAGGCGCCCTCGACGAACGCCTCGGCCGTACCGACGCGGAGGTCGGCACGGGTCTGGATGCGACCGCGCTCCTCCACCGGCAGATCGCCGCCGCGCACGACGGTCGGGTTGGCCATGACACCGGCGGTCCAGACGATGACATCCGTCGGGATGACCTCGCCGGTCGAGAGCTCGACGTTGCCGTCGATGGCACCGGTGACCTGTGTGTCGAGGTGGACGTTCGCGCCGCGCTTGGCGAGGTCCTTGAGAACCCACTCGCTCGTCTTCAGCGAGACCTCGGGCATGATGCGCCCCATGGCTTCGATGAGGTGGAAGTGCGTGTCCTCGAAGCTCAGCTGCGGGTACTTGCTCACCAGCGAGGAGGCGAGCGAGCGAAGCTCCGCGAAGACCTCGATACCCGCGAAGCCACCGCCGACGACGACGACGGTCAGCAGGCGGTCGCGCTCGGGGCCGGCCGGGAGGGAGGCGGCCTTGTCGAAGTTCGACATGACCTTGTCGCGGATCGCGACGGCCTCTTCGATCGTCTTGAGCCCGATGGCGTTGTCGGCGATGCCCGGGATCGGGAACGTGCGCGAGACGGCGCCCGCGGTGACGACGATCTGGTCGTACGCGAACTCGTACGGCTCGCCGACGGGCGGCGTGATGGTGGCCACCTTCTGCGCGTGGTTGATGTTCGTGACCTTGGCGGTGAGCACGTGCGTGCGCTTCAGGTGACGGCGGTGCGCGACGACCGAATGCCGGGCCTCGATCGATCCGGCGGCGACCTCGGGGAGGAACGGCTGGTACGTCATGTACGGCAGCGGGTCGACCATCGTCACGTCGGCCTCACCCTTGCGCAGGTGCTTCTCGAGCTTCCACGCGGTGTAGAAACCCGCGTACCCTCCGCCGACGATCAGGATCTTGGGCACAGTGCTGTTCTGAGGCACAGAAGAACTACTCCTCGGAGTCGGGATTGTGGCGTACGGGAACGCGCGCCGATCGGATGCGCCGGGCAGCTGCGGTGACGCCAAGCGCTACCAGGATACCAGGGACCGTGAGGGCGATGAGCGGCAGGGTACCGTAGCGCAGGGAATCGGCGCTGGGAAGCAGCGGTGAACCGGGCTCGGTCGGTGCATCCGCATCCGGCAGCGGCGGGATGTCCACGGGGGCGAGGGTGGGCTCGGGGGTCGGCGCGCTGTCCGCGCGGCGGAACAGCCGCACCCATTCGGCCAGGTCGCCCATCGGGTTCTCGCTGACGGTCGGGATGTTCGCCGAGATCGCCGCGTCCGCGTCCACGAGCCCGAAACCGTACAGCGGGTCGCGTGGCTTCTGCGCATCGGCCACCGGCATCGCCGTCTTGATGATGCGGTTGATGACGTCGTTGGCCGAGATGTCGGGATGCGCCGAGCGGATGAGTGCGGCGACACCGGCCACGATGGGGGCCGCGCCGCTGGTCCCGCTCCAGGAGACGACCTCGCCGTCCGCGGACACGCCGAGCAGGCCCTCGCTCGGCGCCGAGATGCCGATGGTGATGCCCTGGGTCGAGGCCTCGATGCTGGCCGTTCCGGTCTGGTCGACACCGCCGACCGTGAGCACGCCGGGGATCGTGGCGGGAGCGCCGATGATGTTCGTGCCGCTCCCCCGGTTGCCGGCCGCGACGACGACCACGACATCGTGCTCGAAGGCGTAGAGGAACGCGTCGTCCCAGCTCTCGTCCCAGTCGAGGGTGTTCGTCGTGAACGACAGGTTGATGATGTCGGCGCCGTGATCGACCGCCCATCGGATGCCCTTGGCCACCTGCTCGGTGAACGGCACGGCCGCCGCGGCGCCGAAGCCGACCGAGACCGAGAGCAGGTCCGCCTCCGGGGCGACGCCGATCATCCCGGTGCCGTCGGACTTGCCTCGCCCGGCCGCGAGCGACGCGACCCAGGATCCGTGGTTGCCGTCCACCGCACCGAGCGGCGTGCGGCCGTCGGGGGTGCCGGCTCCGGACACGTCGGTGCCGCCGACGACCGCCTCGCCGAAGACCTGCGGCACCTTGCCGATGCCCGTGTCGATGACGGCGATGGTCACGCCCTCGCCGCGCGTGGTCTGCCAGGCCTCCCTGATGCCGGCGCCGTCCAGCCAGTACTCCGCCGCGCGGATCGGGTCGGCGGGGTCGTCGGCGACCGGCGGCGGCGTGGGGGTCGGCGTGGCGGTCGACCCGAGGAGCAGGACGGATGCCGCCACCGCCACGAGGGCGACGGCGCCGCGCAGCACCCGCCGCCGCGTCATGCCGAGCGTGCCGGATCGTCGCGGAGGGCGGCGCCGGGCTCCTCGCAGCGGCACACCTCGGGAGACCAGGAGCTGCGGGCGAGCGCGGCGTCGCCGATCGGATTCACACCGGCACCCGCCGCCAGGGCGTGCCCGGCGAGCGCGTGCAGGCACTTCACCCGCGTGGGCATGCCTCCGGCAGAGATCCCGTCGATCTCGGGCACCTCGCCGAACTGCGCCCGGTCCGCGAGATAGGCCTCGTGCGCCGCCTGATAGGCCGCGGCCACGGTCTCATCCTCGGCGAGCAGCCCCGCCAGCTCGGGCATGACCTGGTTCGCCTCGAGCGTGGACATCGCCGCCGTCGCGGCCGGGTGCGTCAGGTAGTAGAAGGTGGGGAACGGCGCGCCGTCCGGCAGGCGCGGAGTGGTGGCCACCACCGTGGGGTTGCCGCATCGGCAACGGGCCGCGATGCCGACGACTCCGCGGGCGGGCCGTCCGAGCTGGGTCGACACGACGGCGAGCTCGGCGGAAGTGGGCGCGGGGAACGGCGGAGTGGTCACCCCACCAGCGTAGGGGAGCCGTCCGGGAGGATGCTCGGAGCCGGACCCTCAGCCGGCGGTGGCGGCGGTGTCGCTCAGTCCCGCGGAGACGAGGGTGCGCAGCAGCTGCGGCATCCAGTCGGCCGGCTTCTCCTCGAGCGTGTCGCTCACCGGCTCCTGCTCCCGCGGGAGGGCGGAAGGATCGAGGTCGTTGTCGATGAGGTACACGACCTCGCCCGGCTTGACGTAGTAGAGCCGCTCACGGGCCTGCGTCGTGATGTACGCGGGGTCGTCCCACCGCTCCCGCTCCGCGGTCAGCGCCGCGATCTCGCCTTCGCTCACCTGCACGGACTGCTCCAGCGCGGCGATCTTCTGCCGCTGGTCGATGAAGGTCCCGAGCGTGGGGACGAGCACCCAGGCGCCCAGCACGACGAGGGACAGCATGATCACCGAGAACGCGGACAGCCGGATGCCGGATGCCCACTCGCGCACGTCCACGCGTGGCGCGGTCGTGGCGGCCTCGCGGGGCCGTCGCGACCTGGACGATGCGGGGCGGGCAGGGGCCGCCCCGGGAGACGGCGAAGGAGGAGCCGGTCGTCGTGCCACGGCTCCTCCTTCGTCTCTGCCGCCTTCCGGGCGGCGCGGTCGTGCCGCGGAAGCGGCGTCGCTGTCTCGGGCGCTCAGGCCCGGTAGCGCGGGAAGGCCGAGCGGCCGGCGAAGACCGCCGCGTCGCCCAGCTCCTCCTCGATGCGCAGCAGCTGGTTGTACTTCGCGACGCGCTCGCTGCGCGCCGGGGCGCCCGCCTTGATCTGGCCGGCGTTCGTCGCGACCACGAGGTCCGCGATCGTCGTGTCCTCGGTCTCACCCGAACGGTGCGAGAGCATGGCGGTGTAGCCCGAGCGCTGCGCGAGGCTCACCGCGTCGAACGTCTCGGTGAGCGTGCCGATCTGGTTGACCTTCACCAGGAGCGAGTTGGCGACGCCGCGCGTGATGCCGTCGGCCAGACGCTGCGGGTTCGTGACGAACAGGTCGTCGCCGACGAGCTGCACCTTCGAGCCCAGGGCGTCGGTGAGGTGCTTCCAGTTGTCCCAGTCGTCCTCCGCGAGGGCGTCCTCGATCGTGACGATCGGGAAGTCGTTGACGAGACCGACGTAGTACTCGGTGAGCGCCTCGGCGTCCCAGTCCTTGTTGTCGAGACGGTAGACGCCGTCGGTGAAGAACTCGGTGGCAGCGACGTCGAGGCCGAGCGCGATGTCGGTGCCGGGGGTGAAGCCCGCCTTCTCGATCGCCTTGACGAGGAAGTCGAGGCCCTCGCGGTTGCTGGGCAGGTCGGGGGCGAAGCCGCCCTCGTCGCCGAGACCGGTCGCGTAGCCCGCGGCCTTCAGCTCGGCACGCAGCACGTGGTAGGTCTCCACGCCCCAGCGCAGCGACTCGGAGTAGGTCTCCGCGCCGATGGGCGCGAGGAAGAACTCCTGCATGTCGATGCCGTTGTCGGCGTGCTCGCCGCCGTTGATGACGTTGAACAGCGGCACGGGCAGCACGTGCGCGTTGGGACCGCCGAGGTAGCGGAACAGCGGCAGGTCGGCGGAGTCGGCGGCCGCCTTGGCCACGGCGAGGCTCACGCCGAGGATGGCGTTGGCGCCGACGCGCTTCTTGTTGTCCGTGCCGTCGACCTCGATGAGGATCTCGTCGACGATGCGCTGCTCGCTCGCCTCCACGCCCTCGATGGCCGGGCCGAGCTCGTCGATGACGGCCTCGACGGCCTTGAGCACGCCCTTGCCCGAGTAGCGGCTCTTGTCGCCGTCGCGCAGCTCGTACGCCTCGAAGGCGCCGGTCGAGGCGCCGGAGGGGACGGCCGCGCGCTGCACGATGCCGTCGTCGAGGAGCACCTCCACCTCGACGGTCGGGTTTCCGCGCGAGTCGAGAATCTCGCGTGCGCCTACAGCCTCGATCAGTGCCACTGATGTGCTCCTTGTTCAGGATGGAAGGGTGTGTGGAGCGTCGTCGATCCGCGCCCAGTCTATCCCCGGCATCGGACGGCTCCCGGAGATGAAGCGGCGCGATGCGCCGGAGTCACACGACGAGGGCGAGCGCGATGCCGTCCCACCCCTTGATCCCGACCGTCTGCAGCGCCGTGGCGTCGAAGCGCGGGTCCTCCCCCAGCATCCGCAGGCCCGCACGGGTGCCGTTGACCTTGGAGTCCGTCGAGTCGTCGCGGACGATCTCGCCGTCGCGGCCGATGTTGTCGAGCACGACCACGGTGCCGGGGTGACCGAGCTTCGCGGCCCAGTCCAGGTAGACGGTGTTCGACTCCTTGTCGGCGTCGATGAAGACCAGGTCGAAGGCGCCGGTGAGGGTCGGGAGCACGTCGGCTCCGCGCCCGATCCGGATGTCGACCCGATCCCCCACCCCGGCGGCATCGATGCTCGCGCGGGCGACGGCGGCGTTGTCGGCCTCCGCCTCGATCGTCACCACTCGTCCGTCCGGTCCCACCGCTCGCGCCATCCAGATCGTCGAGTAGCCGCCGAGGGTGCCGATCTCCAGCACGCGGCGCGCACCGCTCATCCTTACGAGGAGGTTCAGCAGCTTCCCCGCGACCGGGGCGACCTCGATCTCGGGGAGCCCCGCGGCCCGCTGCGCCTCGAGCGTCGCCTCCAGGGCCGGGTCCGTGCCCACGAGCGTGTCGGCGAGGAAGGTGTCGGCGCGGGCCCAGGCGGCGGGAGTGGATTCCATGTGCTCAGCCAACCCCCGGCGCCGGTCGGCCGTCAAGCGTCGGCGGGGCCGGAGGGGTCCGCGGCGCGGCGAGCTCCGGCTGACGGCGGAACTGCCCGGTGAGCGCCAGGACGAGGGCCACGACGGCGGCGACGATCCAGCCCGCCGCGCCGAGCGGCCCGGCCAGGGCGAGGTCGGGCTGCACGGCGGCGACGATCATGATCATGCCCGCGGCGGCGTTGAGGGATCCATGCGCGACGACCGCCGGCCACAGCGAGCCGGAGCGCAGCCGGAGCCAGCCGAACAGCACGCCCCACGCCACGCAGCCGCCGATCATGAACAGCACGCCGGTGACGTCCGTCCGGCCGAAGTTGTAGCCGAGCAGGATGACAGGGCTGTGCCACAGCCCCCAGATCGCTCCGGTGAGCAGGAGCGCCGGCCAGGTGCCGAGCGGACGAAGCGCCGGGAGCAGCCAGCCGCGCCACCCGAGCTCCTCCCCGAAGGCGAGCACGCTGTTCACGAGGGCGCCGACGGGGATCGCCGCGAGCTGCGCGAACACGACCACGCCGACCGGCGGCACGGGTGCGCCCGCAGGGAGGGCCTCGGCGAGCTGGTCCGCGAACGCCGAGAAGGTGAGGTCGAGTCGCACCCACCCGAGCACGGCCGCGAGGAGGATGCCGAGGGCGACGAGCACCGGCGGCACGAGCCAGGCCGCGACCAGCAGCCCGACGACGCGCTTCGCGGGCCGCAGGGGCCACATCCCGAGGAAGCGCGCGCGGACGCCCTTCTCCGGCACGCCCGTGGTGAGCATGACGACGAGCACCGCGGCCGCCGGGGTGAACATCATCACGGGAAGGATCGCCCCCGCGAAGGGCTCGGCGAGGCCGTCGCCGAGCCAGAGGGGCAGGCAGACGAGAGCGGCGAGCCCGCAGGCCGTGAGGGTGAAGATGAGGACGGCGCGCCACGGGACGCGCGTCGGTGTCGTGGTGGTCATCGCTCCGCCCTCTCCGTCTCCCCGGAGACTGCAGGCCCCGCAGACCGGTCCACGTACGTCTGCAGGAGCGCTGCCGCCTCCTCCGCGCCGTCGATCGTGATGACGAAGGGACCGTGGTCGCGGCGATGCACCTCGATCGCCGGCCCCTGCCGCATCACGATCCCGCTGCGGCCGTCCGGGGCGAGACGCCAGCCCCAGCCGCCGAACTCCCCGAAGGGCGAGATGCGCACGGCCCGGACCGAGACGATCTCCGCCACCGGGATGGTCCTGCGAGGCCACCCGATCACGGCGCGGGCGTCGATGCCGTCCGGCGTGACACGCACCCGGAACGACGTGGTCGCCGCCAGCGCGAATCCGACGACGAGCGCCACCAGGGCCGAGACCCAGGCCATCGGGGTTCGGGTGACGACCATGATCACGGCGAGCGCCACGAGCCCGAGCAGCACGAGCAGCAGGAAGACGAGAGCACCGGTGGGCATGGTCGTCGTCCCCACCCACACGACGCGCTCCCCCTCGCCGACCCGCACGTCGTGTCGCGGCGTGAGGGCGGCGCCGGGGATCGCACGGACGCGCGGCTGCACGAACCACGCCATCGCGCCCACGCCGAGCAGGGCCGCGAAGGCCAGCCCCATCACCCCCGCGATGCCAGGGACGTCACCGGCGGGCGGCATGTCGCGCTGGATCGCGAGGGAACCCAGGCAGATCACGGCCGCGAACGCCGACATGCCGGCTGCGGTCGCCCCGAGCAGCCGGGCGGTGGCGCCCCAGTGCGCCCCGACGGCGACGAGCGTCGTGATGGTCAGGAGCACCGGGATGCCGAGACCGACCCCGAGGAGCACCCAGAGGTAGGTGGTTGCCGGGCCGAACCCGTCCGCCCCGTCGACGCCCCAGTGGATCGCGACGTCGGCGGGGAATGACGGGAGCCAGGTCATCAGCACGAGAGCGGAGATCGCGACGATGAGCACGGGGAGGACCGACGCCACGAGGACGAAGGCCCGTCGCGCGCGGCGCAGGGTGGCCGGAGGGGTGCGAGTGGGGTCAGGCGTCGTCATCGGGGGCCTCCTGGGGAGTCGCGGCGGGAGTGGGCGGTTCGGCTTCTGCGCGGTGCGTGCGGACGATTCCGGCGAGAGTGTCGGCGGAGACCCCCAGGGCGGCGGCCCGTCGGATCAGCCCGTCGATCTCGTGCGAGAGCTCCGCGAGGGGCGCGGCGGAGGCGGCGATCACGGCGCCCCTGCCCCGCCGGAGGTCGACCAGGCCCTCGTCGCGCAGGCGCTGGTAGGCGTGCAGGACGGTGTGCTGGTTGATGTCGAGCGCGGCCGCCACGTCGCGGGCGGCCGGCAGACGATCGCCGGGCGCGAGGGCGCCGGAGAGGATGTCGGCGCGCACCGAGGCGGCGACCTGGTCGTAGAGCGCGTGCGGGCTGTCGACATCGACGCGGATGAGCATGGCGCCTCCCTTCCCTAGTTATTCTAGGTGAACTAGAACAACTGTGCCAACCCTCCAGTCGTCTTCGTCGCAGCCGCGCGCATCCTCCACACTGACCTCATGCGCATCACGCCCCGCCGCCTCGCCCTCGGCATGAGCCTCTGGATCCCCAACCTGTGCAGCGGCATCCGTGTCCGCCGGTTCAGCGACGACTGGACGCGCGCGACCGTGGAGCTGCACGTGAACCTCCTCACCCGTGGGGTGCTGACCGCGGAGTTCGAGGTGACGCGGGAGAAGGCCGAGGAGTTGCGACAGCGTGCCCACGGCGGGGCCAAAGTGCTCGAGTGGTTCGAGACCGTCATCACCGATCGCCACGGGGACGTCGTGGCGAAGGTGCGCCGCGAGGTCTACATCCGCGAGAAGAAGCGCGTCACCGCCGCGCGGGGATGACCCGTCACCCGCCGTTCACCCCGGCGTGGGACGATGACCGGATGCCCCTCGCCCGCCGCCTGACGCTGCCGGACGCCGTAGCGATCGGCCTCGGATCGATGATCGGCGCCGGCGTGTTCGCGGTCTGGGGTCCGGCCGTCGACGTCGCCGGAAACGCGACGCTCGTCGCCCTCGCGATCGCCGCCGCGGTCGCCTACGCGAACGCCACCGCCTCCGCGCAGCTCGCCGCCGTGCACCCGGTCGCCGGCGGCACGTACGCCTATGCGCGGGCGGAGATCGGACCGTGGTGGGGCTTCGTCGCCGGATGGAGCTTCGTGATCGGCAAGATCGCGAGCTGCGCCGCCATGGCCATGACCTTCGCCGCCTACGCCGCGCCGGCGGGATGGCAGACCCCCGTCGCCGTGATCGCCGTCGCCGCCCTCGCGGTCGTGAACTTCCTGGGCGTGACCCGGACGGCGCTGGCGACCCGCATCCTCGTGGCGTGCTCCCTCCTCGGGCTCGCGGTCGTGGTGGCGGTCGGCTTCGGCGCCGCCCCGGCCGCCTCGCCCGCACCGCTGCCTGACGCGACCGTCTACGGGGTGCTGCAGGGCGCCGGGCTGCTCTTCTTCGCCTTCGCGGGCTACGCCCGGATCGCCACGATGGGCGAGGAGGTGGTGGACCCCGCGCGGACGATCCCGCGCGCGATCGTGCTCGCTCTCGGCGGTGCCGTCGTCGTCTACGCGCTCGTGGGCCTCGTGGTGCTCCTCGTCCTCGGCGGCGACGCGCGGGGAGCGGCCGCGCCCCTGGCCGACATCCTCACCGCGGCCGGCTGGTCGGCGTTCGCCCCCGTGGTGCGGATCGCTGCGGCGGCCGCCTCCCTCGGCGCGCTGCTCGCCCTGCTCACCGGCATCGGCCGCACGACGCTCGCCATGGCGCGGGAAGGCGATCTCCCCCGGGTCCTCGCCCGTATCGACGACCGGCACCAGGTGCCGCGCCGTGCCGAGATCACCCTCGCCGTCATCGTGATCGGGCTGGTGCTCGTGGGAGACCTCCGGGAGGTGATCGGGTTCTCGTCCTTCGGCGTGCTGCTGTACTACCTCATCGCGAACGCCGCCGCGTTCCGCCAGCAGGGGGCCGCCCGACGCTACCCGCGGATGCTGCAGGTGGGAGGAGCGCTCGGCTGTCTCGCGCTGGTGAGCACGCTCCCCGTCCTGGCCTCGCTCCTCGGCACAGGCGTCGTGCTGCTCGGCATCGCCGGACGGGCCCTGCGGATGCGGTGGCCGCAGCGCGGGCGGCCCTGATCGGTCTCAGCCGGAGACACCCGCGCGATAGTCGCGGGGTGGCAGACCGAGGACGGCCGCGAAGTCGCGCGTGAGATGGGCGTGGTCGGCGTACCCCAGCGCGGCGGCGAGCGACGTCAGATCCGTCTCCGGCTCCTCGCGGAGACGCTGTGCCGCCTCCTGCAACCGGCGGCGGCGGATGATCGCGCCCGGCGAGAGCCCGACGGTGCGGTGCGTGAGCCGCTGCAGCGTGCGCACCGAGACCGCGAGTCGGGTCGCCGCCTCCTCCGGAGTCAGCGCCGCCCCCTCCCCCAGCAGCACGTCGAACATCGCGTTGGCCTGCCGCCCCACCGCGCCGACCGGGCCGACGCGCTGAGACAGCCACGCGGAGAAGACCGCGACGGCGCGCTCCCGTCGCCCGGGCTGTGACCGCATCGCCGCCGTCACCCCCTCGTGCAGATCGGGGGCGTCGAAGGACCGCTCCGCGTCGATCAGACCCGGCGCGTCGTCGGTGAGGGCCACGACGGCCGCCGGGCGCAGGAGAGCGCCGACAGCCCACCCCGACCCCCGCAGCTCCCTGGTCGACGCCCGTGTCGTGGCGCCCGAGATCGACACGCCCTCGGGGGCGACGACGAGGTTGACGGCCGGATACGCGACGATCTCCTGCCGGGACACCTCGCCCTCCGGAAGGCTCCACTCCGGGATCCAGAACCAGGCGACGAGCGCGGCGGCGTCTTCGGGCGGGGGCAGCCGATGGAACGCGGGCAGCCGCGCGGGGTAGAGCACTCCGCGCGTCCGGTCCACCATGGCCCCCAGCGTAGAGCGCGCCACCGACGTGTCGTCGAGGACGTGTCGCGGATCTTCAAGCGGCTGTCGCCCTCCCCGTCCTACCGTGGCGACATGACGGATCAGACACCCCCGGCCGGCGTGACCGGCGCGCACACGACCGACGGCCGCCCCCACAGCGCGACCTCGCTGACCCCCTTCCTCGCGATCCCCGACGCCGCCCGCGCCGTCGAGTTCTACCGGGACGTCTTCGGCGCCCGCGTGGTCGACGTCACGGAGTTCGGCGGCACCGTCGCGCACGCCGACCTCGACTTCGGACTCGGCCGGCTGCAGCTCGGCGAACCCAGTCCCGAGTACCACCTCGTGCCCGCCCCCTCCGGCGACGACGACTGCTATTCGATGGGCCTCTACGTCCCGGATGTGGACGCCGTCGTCGCGCGCGCCGTCGAGGCGGGGGCGACCGTCCGCGAGGCGCCGTCCCTGTTCGTCTCCGGCGACCGCTACGCGAGCATCCGCGACCCGTTCGGCGTGCGGTGGTCGATCATGACGCGCGTGGAGGATCTGTCCGACGAGGAGAGCGCCCGACGGGTGGCCGCGTGGGCTGCCTCCTTCACTGCGGCACCGGAGGGCGCCGAGAGCTGAAAGCGGCCACGGCGGAGCGCTCGACCGCGGGCAGCAGCGCCTCCGCGGTGCGGCGGTAGCCGAGGGCGCTCGGATGGAAGCGGTCGAGGCTGAACATCTCCTCGGGCTCGTCGAAGAACATCGGCCCCACGGCGCGCCGCAGGTCGACCGTCTCCGCGCCCTCTCGGCCTGCCGCCTCCGCCTGCACCTCGGCCAGCCGCCGGGACAGACCGGAGGCGATGCGGCGCAGCGGCTGGGGCACGGCACGCAGGGCGCCGAGGTCGGGGCAGGTGCCGACGACGACGCGGGCGCCGAGCGCGTGCAGGCTGACGATGGCCTCGCGCAGATGCCGTGCCGACTCCGCGGGCGGGAGGCGGTGGGTGACGTCGTTTCCGCCGACCACGATCACGGCGACGTCGGGGCGATAGTCCGTGGGGAGCCGGGAGATCTGCCCGGCGAGATCCCGCGACTCCGCGCCCACGACCGCGGCGGTGCGCAGCCGCACCGGACGCCCGAGTCGGCGTGCCGTCGCCTTCGCGAGCCGCGCCCCGAGGGTCTCCTTCCGCCGTGCCGCTCCCAGCCCGGCGGCGAGGGAGTCGCCCAGCAGCAGGAGGTCGAGCGGCTCGCCCTCGAGCCCTGGGCGCCAGACACGGTCGGCGTCGAGCGACTGCTCCCCCAGCGGCTTCCCGATGCGCCGGCGCGCGACGGCGGCCTGCCGGTCGAGGACCGTGCGGGCGCCCACGAGCAGGGCCGCGGCGAGCGCGATGACGGTGAAGAGAGGCAGGCGGCGCACGGCCCGATTCGAGCCGACCGCCGTGAACGCCCGGTGAACGCGTCTTCCGACGGGGGCGACTCAGGCCAGCGTCTTGATCTCGAGCTCGTCGTCTCCCGGTCGCACGCTCGCGAAGTGCGTGTACCCGTCCGCCGCCGACCGTTCCAGCAGCGCCTTGAGGTTCTTCGTCCGCTGCTCGAGTCGCACCCGCGCGCCCTTGGCGACGAGAGCCGTCTTGTGCGCCACGAGCTCCGCCACGGGGACGGCGGCGTCGTGGACGAGCACGATGGCCTGCGCGGCGGTCGCCGGATCCGTCGAGACGAGGTCGACCAGGCGCTCGAAGCCGAGGGAGAAGCCCACCGCGGGGACCTCCTGCTGCAGGAACCGGCCGATCATGCCGTCGTACCGTCCACCGCCGCCGAGCGAGTACGTCACGGAGGGGTGCGCGAGCTCGAAGATGGTCCCCGTGTAATAGCCCATGCCCCGCACGAGGAAGGGGTCGAACACGAGAGGGATGTCGTCCTGCCCGCGCCCCGCCGCGACCGCCTCGCCGATGCCGACAAGGTGGGCGACGAGCTCGTCCGGCGCGCCGTCCGGGAGCGCCTTGCGGATCTGGCTGTCGCCGAACGGGTGGTACTCGAGCGTCTGCGGGCGACCGAGGAAGGCCTGGAACGCGTCGACCGCCGTGGCCGTCGCCCCCCGCTCGCGGAGCTCGGCGGCCACGCCCTCCGGTCCGATCTTGTCGAGCTTGTCGATCGTGATCAGCACCTGCGGGCGCTCGTCCTCGGTGAAGCCGAAGTGCTCGAGCATCCACTCCAGGACGCGGCGGTCGTTGATCCGCACGCTCGCGCCCTCCAGACCCAGCGCGTCGACGGTGTCGAGCGAGGCCGCCAGCAGCTCGGCCTCCGCGCGCGCCGACGCGTCGCCGATGATGTCGATGTCGCACTGGACGAACTGGCGGTAGCGCCCCTTCTGCGGGCGCTCGGCCCGCCACACGGGCCCGATCTGGATGGACCGGAAGACACCGGGGAGCTGCCCGCGGTTGCTCGCGTAGAAGCGGGCGAGCGGCACCGTCAGGTCGTAGCGCAGGCCGAGATCGGAGAGCTCGGCGGGGTCATCGGCAGCGGCGCGGATGGCCTCCGCATCCAGGCCGCGGCGCAGGATGTTGAACGACAGCTTCTCGTTGTCGCCGCCGATGCCGGCATGCAGCCGGTCGTACTCCTCGACCACGGGGGTCTCGATCTCATCGAATCCGTGCGCGCGATAGCGGTCGCGGATGACGGAGAGCACCCGCTCACGGCGGGCCTTGTCGGCGGGGAGGAAGTCGCGCATGCCGCGCGGCGCGTTCACGGTAGCCACCCGTCCATCTTCCCAGGTCGGCGGCGGTGTCCGCGTCGCGTCAGCCGGCCTCGGCGGCGCGGACCTCGTCCTCCAGGCGCGTCAGCCGTTCCCGGAGCGCGCGCTCCGCGTCCCAGCCCTCGGCCCTGGCGGTGTCCACGAGTGCGAGCAGGGCATCGCCGAGTTCCTCCTCCGAAGACGGGCGCAGGGCGGACGGATGCGTGGGCACCACGCCGGCACCGGCGGCACGGCCCGACATCTTCTGGGCGCGGGCGAGGGCCGGCATCGCGCGCGGGATCCCGTCGAGCACGCTGCGGCGGGTGCGCTTCTCCGCCGCCTTCGCCGCGGTCCAGTGCACGAGCACCTCCTCCGGCGTCTCCGCGACCTCGTCGCCGAACACGTGCGGGTGCCGCCGCACCATCTTCTCGGTGAGCGTGCGGGCCACATCGTCGATGTCGAAGGGGTCGTCCGGATCCTGCGCCGCGATGGCGGCGTGGAAGAGCACCTGCCACAGCAGATCGCCGAGTTCCTCGCGGAGGTCGGCGCGAGACCCGTCCTCGACCGCGTCGATCACCTCGTGGGACTCCTCGATGAGGTACGGCACGAGATCGCGATGCGTGATGCGCTGCGACCACACGCACCGCTCCCGCACCGTGCGCATGGTCTCCGCGGCCGCACGCAGCGGATCATCGATGCCCTCGGGTCCTCGCTGCTCGCTGGTCATGCTTCCTCCGGACTCCGGCTCACGCGGGAATGGGCGCAGCGCGACGGTACCACCGGGCGCGCAGGGTGACGACGATGCCGGACAGGATGAGCGCGAGCAGCGACCCCACGAGGACGCCGAGGATCGCCTGGTCCCGGATGACCGCATCGCCCTCGAACGCGAGGTTCGCGAGCAGGAGCGAGACGGTGAACCCGATACCGCCCAGGGCGCCAGCGGCGACGATGTCCGCGAAGGGCAGAGCCGGGTCGGCGCCCTTCGGCCGGATGCGCATGGCGAGCCAGCCGAACAGGGAGATGCCGATGATCTTCCCGACCGGCAGCGCTACGACGATCGCCCAGAACGCCGGGGACAGGGCCGTCGGCGAGACCGCCGGGATCACGACGAACGCCGCCACGAACGCGAACAGCGGCAGGATCGCCCCGTTCACGGTCGGCTCCAGCGCATGCCGGGTGCGTCCGGCGGGTACCGGCGCCATGACGAGGCCGAGCATCACGCCGGCGATGGTCGCGTGGATGCCGGACGAGGCGACGAGGCCCCACGTGACGACGCCGACGACGGCCATCGCGACAGCGACGAGTGTGTGGCCGGTCGCATGCAGCAGGCGGCTCAGCAACCAGAACACGGCCACCCCGACGATCGCGAGACCGAAGAGGAGCCACTGCACGTCGTGCGCGAAGAGCACCGCGATGAAGATGATGCCGATGATGTCGTCGAGGATCGCAAGGGCCAGCAGGAACACCCGCACCCGGGAGGGCAGGCCGCGACCGAACATCGCCAGCACGCCGAGGGCGAAGGCGATGTCGGTGGCGGTCGGGATCGGCCAGCCCGACGCCGTCTCCGGCCCGCCCGCGATCAGCAGGTACACGAGGATCGGCACGAGCACGCCGCCGGTCGCCGCGATGGCCGGCTGCACAGCCTTCCGCGGGGAGTCGAGCTCGCCGTGGGTGAGCTCGTGCCGCAGCTCGATCGCCACGACGAGGAAGAAGATCGCGAGCAGGCCGTCCGACACCCAGTGCGCGATCGAGAGGTCCAGCGCCGTCCCCGGGACCGCGAGATGCGTCTCCAGCAGTCCGGCGATCGCGTCGTGCGTGGGCAGGTTCGCGAAGAGGAGGCCGAGGCCGGCGGCCACGAGCAGGAGGACGGCGGGGAACTGCTGCCCGCGGAGGGGGTTCGCTGTGATGCGCATCCCGTCCATCGTAGGCCGGGATGTCACACGGTCGTCATGCGTGCGGGACACCCCGATCCACCCGGCTACTCTCGGAGGGTGATCCCCGATTCCCCCGCTTTCTCCGAGCCGACGCCCACCGAGGCCATCCGCGTGATCGGTCGTTTCGAAGCCGGTCGCGGCATCCCCGATGCCATGCGCTCCGACGTGCGGATGCTGGGCCAGCTCCTCGGCCAGGTGCTCCGCGAAGCCGGCGGCGACGACCTCTTCGAGGACGTCGAGCGCCTGCGCCTCGCGACGATCCAGGCCTACGAGGACCACAGCTCGGACGCGTTCGACCGCGCCGCGGCGATCGCCGACTCCTTCACGATCGCCCGCGCCGACGAGGTCGCCAGGGCGTTCACCTGCTACTTCCACCTCGTGAACCTCGCCGAGGAGCACCAGCGCGTGCGCGTGCTCCGGGAGCGGGCGGGACAGCCGAGCCCTTCGACAGGCTCAGGGCCCCAGGGGGGCACGGGCCCTTCGACAGGCTCAGGGACCCAGGGGGGCTCGGGCCCTTCGACAGGCTCGGGCCCTTCGACAGGCTCAGGGACCCAGGCGACGGACACGGTCGCGGGGGCGTATGCGCGGCTGCGCGAGGAGGTCGGCGACGACGAGGCCCGCCGGCGTCTGGACGGCCTGCGCTTCCACCCGGTCTTCACGGCGCACCCGACCGAGGCCCGTCGACGCGCCGTCTCGTCGAGCATCCGCCGCCTCTCCGAGCTGCTCACCCAGCACGACGCGGCGAGCGCCGGCGGCTCCGAGGAGCACCGGGCCCGCCGCCGGATGCTCGAGGAGATCGACACCCTCTGGCGGACGGCGCCGCTGCGCGCACAGAAGCCCTCCCCGACCGACGAGGTGCGCACCGTCATGGGCGTCTTCGACGAGACGCTGTTCACCACGGTCCCGCACGTCTACCGCCGGATCGACGACGCCCTCCGCGGCGAGGAGTCCGGCGCCAGCGCTCCGGTCGTCCCCGCGTTCGTGCGTGTCGGCTCCTGGGTCGGCGGCGACCGCGACGGCAACCCGTTCGTCACCGCCGCCGTGACCCGTGAGGCTTCGCAGATCGCCTCCGACCACGTGCTCCGCGGGCTCGAGCGGGCACTCGACCGGATCGGCCGCACCCTCACGCTCGCCGCCGACGACACCCCGCCCAGCACCGAAGTCATCGCGCTCTGGGAGCGTTTCGCGGCCGCAGAGCCGGCGGTCGCCGACGAACTCGCAGCCCGCTCGCCCGACGAGCCGCACCGCCGTGTCGTCCTCGTCATGGCCCGCCGCGTGGCGGCCACCCGCCGCGGAGACGACGAGGGCTACACCGGTCCCGAAGAGCTGCTCGCGGAGCTGCGCGCCGTGCAGTCCTCCCTCGTCGCCGCCGGAGCCCGCCGCCACGCCTTCGGGGGCGTGCAGCACCTGATCTGGCAGGTCGAGACCTACGGCTTCCACCTCACGGAGCTCGAGGTGCGCCAGCACTCCCAGGTGCACGCGAAGGCTCTGGCCGAGTTGGAGGCCGGCGGGGCGATCAGCACGCAGACGGAGGAGGTGCTGGAGGTGTTCCGCGCGATCGCGGACATCCAGCGCGACCGGGGGCTTCGCGCCGCGGGCCGCTACGTCGTCTCCTTCACACAGGCGGCCTCCGACCTCGCGAACGTGCACCGCCTCGCCCGCCACGCGCTCGGCGACGACGCCCCGGTGCTCGACGTCGTGCCCCTGTTCGAGACCTTCGCCGACCTCCAGGCCGCCCCGGAGATCCTCGCCGAGGCCGTCACCTTCCCCGAGTTCCGCGAGCGGATGGCCGCAACAGGGAACCGGCTGGAGGTCATGCTCGGCTACTCCGACTCCTCCAAGGACGTCGGGCCCGTCGCCGCGAACCTGGCGCTGTACACGGCGCAGGAGAAGATCGCCCGCTGGGCGCAGGAGTCCGGCATCGAACTGACCCTCTTCCACGGCCGCGGCGGTGCGCTCGGCCGCGGCGGCGGTCCCGCGAACTCGGCGATCCTCGCGCAGCCCCCGCACTCGGTCGACGGCCGGTTCAAGCTCACCGAGCAGGGCGAGGTCATCTTCGCCCGCTACGGCGAGCCCGCGATCGCGATGCGGCACATCGACCAGGTCGCCGCGGCGACGCTGCTCGCCTCGTCCCCCACGGTCGAGGAACGCACCAGCAGCGCAGCAGCCCGCTACGCCGATGTCGCCGCAACCATGGACGCCGCCTCGCGCGAGCGGTTCTTCGCGCTCGTCAAGGCCGAGGGCTTCGCCCCGTGGTTCGCCACCGTGACCCCGATGGAGGAGATCGGTTTGCTCGCGCTCGGCTCGCGTCCCGCCCGCCGCGGCCTCTCGGTCGAGTCGCTGGAGGACCTCCGGGCCATCCCCTGGGTGTTCGCGTGGACGCAGGCCCGTATCAACCTCGCGGGCTGGTTCGGGCTCGGCACCGCGCTCGAGGCCGTCGGCGACGAGGAGCTGCTGGCGGAGGCCTACCGCGAGTGGCCGCTGCTGCGCACGATGGTCGACAACGTCGCGATGAGCCTCGCCAAGACCGACGAGCGCATCGCCCGGCAGTACCTCGCCCTCGGCGACCGCGACGACCTCGCCGCCCTGGTGCTCGACGAGCTCGCGCTCACCCGCCGCTGGGTCATCCGCCTCACCGGTGGCGAGGGCCTGCTGGAGAACAAGCCCGTGCTGCAGCGGGCCGTGCAGCTGCGCAGCCCGTACGTCGACGCCCTCTCGCTCCTGCAGCTGCGGGCGCTCCGCGCTCTCCGGTCGGCGCCGGAGCAGCCGGAGGGATCGGGGGCCGACGCCGAACAGCAGCGCCTGCTCCTCCTGTCCGTCAGCGGGGTCGCCGCCGGCCTGCAGAACACCGGGTGACCCGAGCCCTCCCTCCGCGTGCGCGGAGGCCCTCGTCGCCGACGCTAGAGTGAAACCTCCGCCTCACCCGGCTCTGCTTTCGCGCGCGACACGATCGCCCGCACCCCATCCCCCATCAGAAAGCCCTCCCGCGTGACCGTCACCACCCCCACCGACTTCCACCCGCTCGCCGCCTCCGTGCAGCCCGTCTTCGACACGGTGCTGGCACGCAGCCCGCACGAGCCGGAGTTCCACCAGGCCGTCCACGAGGTGCTGCACTCCATCGCCCCGGTGCTGGAGCGCCACCCGGAATACGTGGACGGCGGGATCCTGGAGCGCCTGGTCGAGCCGGAGCGGCAGATCATGTTCCGCGTGCCGTGGGTCGACGATGCCGGAAAGCTGCAGGTCAACCGCGGGTACCGCATCCAGTTCTCCTCCGTGCTCGGCCCGTACAAGGGCGGCCTGCGGTTCCACCCGTCGGTCAACCTCTCGATCATCAAGTTCCTCGGCTTCGAGCAGATCTTCAAGAACGCGCTCACCGGTCAGGGCATCGGCGGCGGCAAGGGCGGCTCCGACTTCGACCCGCACGGGAAGTCCGACGCCGAGGTCATGCGGTTCTGCCAGTCGTTCATGAACGAGCTCTACCGGCACCTCGGCGAGCACACCGACGTCCCCGCGGGTGACATCGGCGTCGGCGGCCGCGAGATCGGCTACCTCTTCGGCCAGTACCGCAAGGTCACCAACCGCCACGAGTCCGGCATGTTCACGGGCAAGGGCACCGGGTGGGGCGGCGCCGAGGTGCGGACGGAGGCCACGGGCTACGGCGCGGTGTTCTTCGCGCAGGAGATGCTCGGCGTGCACGGCGACTCCCTCGAGGGCAAGCGCGTCGGCATCTCAGGCTCCGGCAACGTGGCGATCTACGCGATCCAGAAGGCCGCCCAGCTCGGCGCGACCGCGGTCACGGCGTCCGACTCCTCCGGCTACGTCGTCGACGATGCGGGCATCGATCTCGACCTGCTGCGTCAGCTCAAGGAGGTCGAGCGCGCCCGCATCGTCGAGTATGCGAACCGCCGCCCCAGCGCCCGCTTCGTGGAGAGCGGCAGCGTGTGGGAGGTGCCGGTCGACATCGCGGTGCCCTCCGCCACCCAGAACGAGGTCAGTCTCGCCGATGCGGAGGCCCTGATCGCCAACGGCGTGCGCGCCGTGTCCGAGGGCGCCAACATGCCGTGTGTGCCCGAGGCCGTCGAGGCCTTCCAGAAGGCGGGCGTGCTGTTCGCCCCGGGCAAGGCCGCGAACGCCGGCGGTGTCGCGACCTCGGCGCTGGAGATGAGCCAGAACGCCTCGCGGCAGCGCTGGAGCTTCGGCGACAGCGAGAACAAGCTCCGCGAGATCATGGGCGACATCCACCGTGCCGCCTTCGAGGCCGCCGAGCGTCACGGAGTCCCCGGCGACTACGTGGCCGGCGCCAACATCGCCGGCTTCGAGCGCGTCGCTGCGGCGATGCTCGCCCAGGGCGTCATCTGACCCGGTTCGAATCGCCTGATTGGTCGTGAATCCGGCCGGAATGCGACCAATCGGACGATTCGAAGGGTGTGCGGTCAGACCTGGCGGTCGTCGGCGTGCCGCGCGAGGGAGCTGCCGTAGCGCTCCGTGAGCTGGACCATGAGGTCGGGAGTGTCCCGGTCGACGCCGAAGACGTGTCCGGGGAAGTCGAGCTCGGGCTGTGCCGCCGCGATCTCCGCGTCCCTGTCGGGCGAGAGCAGCTGCACCGGATCCCCCACCGCGACCCAGCCGATCGGCACCACCGTCCCCGACGGCAGCACGGCACGGCGATGCACGATGGCGTTGACCCGCACCTCGCAGCGGTCCCCGACGAGGGCTCCGTTGAAGACCCGGGCCCCGGACGCGAAGAACACCTCCTCGCCCACGGTGGCCCCCGCGATGCTCGCCAGCGTGCCGACGAGGGTGTGCGCCCCGATGTGGACGGCGTTGGCCGCGGTCGCCCTGATCAGCGCGTTCTCCATGACGATGACGTGCGCCCCGAGGGTGATGGGGCCGCCCTCCGCGGTGATGACGGCGCCGTGCAGCACCTGGCAGCCGGGTCCGAGCTCCACGTCGCCGGAGATGACGGCGGTGGGAGCGACGACGGCGGTGTCGTGGATGCGGGGGCGAGCCCCGAGGTGCTCGTACAACATGCGGCCAGACTAGCCCCCGGCGTCTGCGGCGTGCACGACTTCGGAGATCATCACCGACACGCCGGACCCGAGCCGCCGGCGACGGCGTGTCGTCCGCGGGCTCCGCAGTCGTGCACGGCGGAGGCGGCCGCGACCGCCGGCCGGGTCACTCGGGCTTGGCGGGCTCGGGGAAGATGGCGGTGAACAGCTGGTCGACCCAGGCGAGCAGCTCCGCGTCGGGCAGCGGCTCCACGCCCACGCCGACCGCGGCGGGCACCGTGGGCATCGGCACGACGAGAGCCTCCCCGCCGGAGACGAGCTTCGCCTTCGGATAGAGCCGCTGCAGCCGGACCTTGATCGAGTCCTCGAGGCGGGCGGGCGCGAGGCGCAGGTTCGAGCCCATGGCCACGACGTCGGTGAGCCCGGCCCTGGCCGCCCGGCGCCGCAGTCGCGCGATCGACACGAGTCCGGTGACCTCCTCCGGCGGCGTGCCGTACCGGTCGACGAGCTCCTCCACCACGAGGTCGATGGCGTCGTCCTTCGCGGTCGCGGCCGAGGCTGCGGAGAGCTTCTGGTACGCCTCGAGCCGGAGGCGTTCGCTGTCGATGTAGTCCTCCGGTATGCGGGCGTCGAGCGGCAGCTCGAGTCGGAGCTCCTGCCCGGTCTCGACCTCCTCGCCCCGGAAGGTCGCGACGGCCTCGCCGATCATGCGCAGGTAGAGGTCGAAGCCGACCCCCGCGATGTGTCCGGCCTGCTCGGCGCCGAGGAGGTTGCCCGCACCGCGCAGCTCGAGGTCCTTGAGGGCGACCTGCATACCGGAGCCGAGGTCGTTGTTGACCGCGATGGTCTGCAGCCGGTCGGCCGCGGTCTCGCTCAGCGGCTTCATGTCGTCGTAGAGGAAGTACGCGTAGGCGCGCTCCCGTCCGCGACCCACGCGTCCGCGGAGCTGGTGGAGCTGGCTCAGACCGTACTTGTCGGCGCGGTCGATGATGATCGTGTTCGCGTTGGAGATGTCGAGGCCGGTCTCGATGATCGTGGTCGACACCAGGACGTCGAACTTGCGCTCCCAGAAGTCGTCGACGACCTGCTCCAGCGCGTGCTCGCCCATCTGGCCGTGCGCGACGGCGATCCGCGCCTCGGGGACCAGCTCGGCGAGCTCCGCCGCGACGCGCTGGATCGACTGCACGCGGTTGTGCACGAAGAAGACCTGGCCCTCTCGGAGGATCTCGCGGCGGATGGCGGCGGCGATCTGCTTGTCGCTGCGGGGGCCGACGAACGAGAGGATCGGGTGCCGATCCTCCGGCGGCGTGGCGAGGGTCGACATCTCGCGGATGCCGGTGACCGCCATCTCCAGGGTGCGCGGGATCGGGGTGGCGCTCATGGCGAGGATGTCGACGTTGGTCTTCATCTTCTTCAGCGCGTCCTTGTGCTCGACGCCGAACCGCTGCTCCTCGTCGATGATCATGAGGCCGAGGTCCTTGAACAGCACCTGGTCCGTGAGGATGCGGTGCGTGCCGATCACCATGTCCACGGAGCCGTCGAGCAGGCCCTGCAGGGTGAGCCGCGCCTCCTTGTCGGTCTGGAACCGCGACAGCGGCCGCACCTTGACCGGGAACCCGGCGAAGCGCTCCGTGAACGTCTCGAGGTGCTGCTTCACGAGCAGGGTCGTCGGGACGAGCATCGCCACCTGCTTGCCGTCCTGGATGGCCTTGAACGCCGCCCGGACCGCGACCTCGGTCTTGCCGAAGCCGACGTCGCCCGAGAGCAGCCGGTCCATCGGGATCGGCCGCTCCATGTCGGCCTTGATCTCGTCGATGGTCTGCAGCTGGTCGTGGGTCTCCGCGAACGGGAACGCCTCCTCCAGCTCGCGCTGCCAGGGGGTGTCAGGGCCGAAGGCGTACCCCTTGGCGCTCATCCGGGCGGAGTAGAGCTTGACGAGCTCGACGGCGATGTCGCGGACCGCCTTGCGCGCCTTGCCCTTGGCCTGCGCCCAGTCGCTGCCGCCCATCTTCGACAGCGTCGGGGCCTCGCCGCCGACGTACTTCGACAGGAGGTCGAGCTGGTCGGTGGGCACGTACAGCTTGTCGCCGGGGTAGCCGCGCTTGGACGGCGCGTACTCCAGCACGAGGTAGTCGCGGATCGACTTCGCGGCGTTGCGGCCGCCGGTGGAGACCTCGCGCTGGGTCATCTCGACGAACCGGCCGATGCCGTGCGTGGCGTGCACCACGAAGTCGCCCTGCTTGAGCTGCAGCGGGTCGACGACGTTCTTCCGACGGGACGCGAGCTTCTTGACGACGCGCTGGTCGCCGCCGATCGTGCGGCCGTAGAACTCGTTGTCGGTGAGGACGGCGAGCTTCGCCTCGGGCACCTGGAAGCCGGCCTCGACCCCGCCCACCGTGAGGGTCGCGACCCCCGGGTCCGGTGCGTCCGCGATCGACTCCACCACCCGGGCCGCGATGCCGCGGTCGGAGAGCACGTCGCGGGCACGGTCGACGAGGCCGTGTCCGGTCGCGAGGACGACCACCCGCCAGCCGTCGGCGACCTTCGCGTCGACGAAGGCGATCGCGCCGTCGACGTTGCCGTGGAAGGAGGGGATGACGGTGGCCGCCTCGACGCTCTCCGCGGTCGCGTCGCCGATCCCGAAGGGGCTCAGGCGCCACCACACGCCGCCGCGGTCGCGGACGACCTCGCGCAGATCGGCGATGGTGAGGAAGTCGCCGGCGCCGAGGTCGATGGGGGCCGAGGCTCCCGAGGTCGCCGCGCTCCAGGCGGCGTCGAGGAACTCGCGGTTCGTCTCGCCGAGGGTGAGGGCGCGGGCGGTCGAGCGCTCCGGGTCGATGACGGCGGTCGCCGTGCCCTCGGGCAGGTACTCGACGAGCGACTTGAGGGGACCGGCGACCGCGGGCAGCAGCGACTCCATGCCCTCGACCGGGATGCCCTCGGCCATCTTCTCGAGCATGCCGCTGATGGCGGGGAAGCCCCCGATGAGCGCCCTGGCCCGCTCCCGCACCTCGGCGGTGAGCAGGAGCTCGCGGCTGGGCGGGAGGTCGACGCCTGGCACGTCGCCGGGCAGAGAGCGCTGGTCCGCCACGGAGAACGCGCGGATCTGATCGATCTCGTCGCCGAAGAACTCCACGCGGTACGGGTGTTCGGACGTGGGAGGGAAGACGTCGAGGATGCCGCCGCGGACGGCGAACTCGCCCCGTCGCGACACCATGTCGACGCGGGAGTAGGCCCGTTCCACGAGCTGTTCGGCGACGTGGTCGAGCTCGTTGCCGCGGCTGCCCACCGTCAGCTCCAGCGGCACGATGTCGCCGAGGTTCCCGGCGATGGGCTGGAGCGCGGCGCGCACGGAGGCGACGACCACGAGAGGGCGCTCGCCTCTCCATTCGGCGACGCGGCGCAGGGTCTGCAGTCGCAGGCCGACCGTGTCCGGGCTGGGGCTGAGGCGCTCGTGCGGCAGCGTCTCCCAGGCCGGGAAGGTGAGCACCTCGGCATCCGGGACGTAGGTCTCCAGGGCCTGCGCGACCGATTCCGCGCGGCGCCCCGTGGGCACCACGGCCAGCAGCGCCGCCGGGTGGCCGGCCGCCGCACGCTTGGCGAGCAGACCGGCGAGAACGGGCGCGTCGAGCCCGTCGACCAGGCCGAGGTCGGCGTCGGTGTGCGCCCAAGCGAGAGCGTCACGATACAGAGACGCCTCTTCCAAGGCGCGCAGAATCCCCGGAACAGTCACCGGACAAGCCTAATCGCGCCCACGGACACTGCGGTCGACTCTCCCTGTCCCACCCCTTTCCGTGCCTCCCACCCCGTTACGGACGCGCGGAAGGGGCCGGGGCGGACCGAAGGGGCCGGGTCGGGCGTCTTAGGCTGGAGGGATGCCTCCGGTCACCCTCACCACCGCACGACTCGTCCTCCACGCTCCGACGGAGGCCGACGTCGACGCGATCACCGAGGCCTGCCAGGACCCCGAGATCGGGCGGTGGACGACGGTGCCCTCCCCCTACTTCCGCCAGGACGCGGAGGACTTCGTCGCCCTCGTGGAGCAGTGGTGGGAGGACGGCTCGCAGACCGTCTGGGGTGTCTACGCCGACGACGTCCTCGTGGGCATGGTCGGCCTCCACCACATCGGGGAGCATCCGGCCGGGGGTCATGCCGAGCTCGGCTACTGGGTCGTCGCCGACGCACGCGGCCGCGGCTACCTCGTCGAGGCCGCGCGCGCGGTGCTCGACTGGGGTTTCGCGGAGCTCGGCCTCGCCCGAATCCGCTGGCAGGCCGTCGTGGGCAACGTCCCCTCCGCCCGCGCCGCCCGCGCCCTCGGCTTCCGCTTCGAGGGCACCATGCGTCAGGGCCTCACCAGCCAGCGCGGTCGGGACGACGGCTGGCTCGCGGGGCTGCTGCGCGACGACGACCGGACGCCGGTGGAGTGGCCGGTGCTCTGAGCGCACGCCACGCGTGACAGCGTCGGACCCCGGTGACAGGATGGCTGCATGCCTGAGATGCCGGAGGTCGAAGGACTCGTCGCGTTCCTCGGCGAGCGCACCACCGGACGCACCATCACCCGTGCCTCCGTGGCCGCGATCGCCGCGCTGAAGACCTACGACCCGCCGATCTCGGCGCTGGAAGGCGCGTCGATCACCGGGGCGGAGCGCCGCGGCAAGTTCGTCGTGCTGTCCTGCGGGCCCGAGCTGCACCTCGTCTTCCACCTGGCGAAGGCGGGATGGCTGCGCTGGTACGACACCCTGCCCACCACGCTCCTCAAGCCGGGCAAGTCGCCCATCGCGCTGCGGATCGCCCTCGACGACGGCAGTGGCTTCGACCTGACCGAGGCCGGGACGAAGAAGTCGCTCGCCGTGTACGTCGTCCGCGACCCCGCCGAGGTGCCGGGTATCGCCCGCCTCGGCCCCGATCCGCTCGACCCGTCCTTCACCCGCGACGCCTTCGCCGCGCTGCTCGACGACCGCCGGATGCAGATCAAGGGGCTGCTCCGCGACCAGGGCGTCATCGCGGGTATCGGCAACGCCTACTCCGACGAGATCCTGCATGCAGCCCGCATGTCGCCGTATGCCATCGCCGGCACGCTGGACGACGCCGAGATCGACCGGCTGTTCGCGGCGATGCAGGAGACCCTCGCCGAGGCCGTCGCTGCTGCCGCGGGCAAACCTCCGGCCGACCTCAAGGACGCCAAGCGCCGCGGCATGCGGGTACACGCCCGCCGGGGCGAGGCGTGTCCGGTCTGCGGCGACGAGGTGCGCAGCGTCTTCTTCGCCGACCGCTCGCTGGAGTACTGCCCCACCTGTCAGACCGGCGGCAAGGTCCTCGCCGACCGGCGACTGTCCCGCCTGCTCAAGTGAGGGCCGGGCACGGCCCCTGCCACGGAATGAAACGGGCGCAGACGCGTTGAGTACACTCAGAGCAGCAACGTGCTCCGGGGTCGGTGGGAATCCGAACCGGCGGTGACAGTCCGCGAGCGTTCCGAGTGATCGGGATGCCGATCCGGTGGAATTCCGGAACCGACGGTGATGCGAGGGACACCTCGCTAGTCCGGAAGGGAGGCAGCACGAGGCGCACGCGCGTGCGTCCGTTCCGCCAGCCTGCAGCGACCCCGAGCCGCAGAGAGGACGACGACGGATGGCAGTGACCGCGACAGAGCTCCGTGCGATGGATCGTGCGCTCGCCCTCGCGACCCGCGGCCCGCGCGGGGTCAACCCGCAGGTGGGCGCCGTGATCCTCTCCCCCGACGGCGAGGTGCTGGCCGAAGGCTGGCATCGGGGCTCCGGCACCCCGCACGCCGAGGTCGACGCCCTCTCGAAGCTCGCACCGGGCGCTGCACGGGGCGCGACGGCGATCGTGACGCTGGAACCCTGCAACCACACCGGTCGCACCGGCCCCTGCGCGCTCGCGCTCATCGAGGCCGGCGTGACGCGGGTCGTCTACGCGCTCGACGACCCCGGTGAGGTCTCCGGCGGCGGCGCGGAGCGGCTGCGCGCCGCGGGCGTGAGCGTGGAGTCCGGCGAGCGAGCCACCGAGGCCCGCGCCGTGATCGGCGACTGGCTCACCGCGTCGCGCCTCGGCCGTCCGCACGTGACCGTCAAGTGGGCGCAGAGCCTCGACGGCAGGGCTGCGGCGGACGACGGTTCCAGTCAGTGGATCACTGGCCCGGAGGCCCGCGCCGACGTGCACCGGCGACGCGCCCAGGCCGACGCGATCGCGGTGGGTACCGGCACCGTGCTCGCCGACGACCCCGCGCTCACCGCCCGCGCCGGCGACGAGCTCCTGCCGCACCAGCCCGTCCCGGTCGTCATCGGCACCAGGGCCACCCCTGCGGATGCGGCGGTGCATCGTCATCCGCACACGCCGCTGTTCTTCGACACGCACGACCTGTCGGCGGTCCTCGCCGAGCTGCACGCGCGCGGCATCCAGACGCTGTTCGTGGAGGGCGGCCCGACGCTCGCCAGCGCGTTCCTCTCCGCCGGGCTCGCGGACCGCGTGCTCGCATACGTCGCCCCCGTCCTGCTCGGCGGGAGCCGCCTGGCCGTGACCGACGTCGGTGTCCGCTCGATCGACCAGGCACGTCGCCTCGTCGTGGACGAGTGGCTGCCGTTGGGCGCAGACCTGCTCGCGATCGCGCATCCTGCGGACGCGGACGACCCGGACCGCACCGGCCCGGAGAAGGAGGGAACCCTCTGATGTTCACCGGAATCATCGAGGAGATCGGCGAGATCACCGCCATCGCGGAGTCGGGCGACGGCTGGCGCCTCACGGTGCGCGCCCCGAAGGCCGCTGCCGACGCCGTGCACGGCGAGTCGATCGCGGTCTCCGGCGTCTGCCTGACCGTCGTCGGCTCCACCGCCGAGACCTTCGACGCCGACGTCATGAAGCAGACGCTCGACGTCGCGGCCCTCGGAGCGGCGACCGTCGGCACCAGGGTCAACATCGAGAAGGCGATGCCCGTGGGGGCGCGGCTCGGCGGGCACATCGTGCAGGGCCACGTCGACGGCACCGGCACCGTGCTCGAGGTGCGCCCCGGCGCGCAGTGGAGCGTCCTGCGCATCAGCCTTCCCGACGACCTCGCGCCGCTCGTCGTCGACAAGGGCTCCATCTCCGTCGACGGCACTTCGCTGACGGTGAGCGCAGTGAGCCCTTCGACCCCTTCGACAGGCTCAGGGACCCAGGAGGGCTCAGGGACCCAGGAGGGCTCAGGAACCCGGGAGGGCTCAGGGACCCAGGAGGGCTCGGGCACCGGGGGCGGGCACTGGTTCGAGGTGTCGCTCATCCCGGAGACCCTGGCGGCGACCACCCTCGGCACCCGCGCGGTCGGCGACCGCGTGAACCTCGAGACCGACATCCTCGCGCGGCACGTCGAGCGACTGCTCGCATTCCGCGCCGCACCGGAAGGGGGCTCGCGATGAGCCTGGCAACCATCCCCGAAGCCCTGGAGGCGCTGCGCGCAGGACGCCCCGTGCTCGTGGCCGACGACGAGAATCGGGAGAACGAGGGCGACGTCGTCCTCTCCGCCGAACTCGCCACACCCGAGTGGGTCGCCTGGACCGTGCGCTGGTCCTCCGGGTTCATCTGCGCGCCGATGCCCACCGACCTCGCGGACAGCCTCAACCTCCCGCCGATGGTCGCGGCCAGCGAAGACGCGCGCTCCACCGCATACACCGTCAGCGTCGACGCCGCGGAAGGGGTGACGACCGGGATCAGCGCCAGCGACCGCGCCCGCACCCTCAACGTGCTGGCGAACCCCGACTCGACGGCGACGAGCATCATCCGCCCCGGCCATGTGCTCCCGCTCCGGGCCGTGGACGGCGGCGTGCGCGAGCGCAGCGGTCACACCGAGGCCGCGGTCGAGCTCATGAAGCTCGCCGGCCTCCGGCCCGTCGGCGCGATCGCGGAGGTCGTCGCCGAGGACGGCAGCATGATGCGGCTTCCCGGGCTCCTCGAACTCGGCGCCCGCGACGGCGTGCCGGTCATCACGATCGAGCAGCTCATCGCACACCTCAACGAGATCGACCCGGAGGGGGCGACCCCGGCCGCCCAGCGCGGTCGCCGGGTGAGCCTCCGTGCTGACGCCACCGTGCCCACCGACCACGGCACGTTCCGCTTCCTGGCCTACAAGGACCGCGTCACCGGCACCGACCACATCGCGGTCGTATCGGGCGAGCCGACCGAGACCGCCCTCGTGCGCGTGCACTCGGAGTGCCTGACCGGCGAGGCGTTCGGGTCCCAGAAGTGCGAGTGCGGCCCGCAGCTGGATGCCGCGCTGGACGCCATCGACCGCGAGGGCGGCATCGTCATCTACATGCGGGGACACGAGGGCCGAGGCATCGGTCTCATCAACAAGCTGCGCGCCTACAGCCTGCAGGAGGACGGCCTGGACACCGTCGACGCGAACCTGGCACTGGGCCTCCCGGCGGACGCCCGCGACTACGCGGCGGCGGCCGGGATCCTCACCGATCTGGGGGTCTCGAAGGTCCGTTTGCTCACCAACAACACCGACAAGGTGAACAAGCTGCGTGAGCTCGGCCTCGACGTCGTCGAGCAGGTGCCGCTGATCGTGGGCGTGGGACCGAACAACCACCAGTACCTGGAGACCAAGCGCGACCGCATGGGCCACATCATCGGCGAAGCAGAGCTCGCCGAGGCCCTCGCGGCAGGAAAGGACGAGGAATGAGCGGCGCCGGAGCACCCAAGACGGGGAACATCGACGGGCGGGGGCTGGAGGTCGTCGTGATCGCCGGCACCTGGCACGAGGTGATCTCGAACGGCCTGATCGCCGGCGCCCAGCGGGTGCTCGACGAGGCCGGAGCGACGCATCGCCTGGTGCGGGTGCCCGGTTCGTTCGAGCTCGCCGTGGCCGCGCAGGCCGCCTTCGCGGGCGGTGCGGATGCGGTGGTCGCCCTCGGGGTCATCATCCGCGGCGGCACGCCGCACTTCGAGTACGTCTCGGCGGCGGCGACCGACGGCCTCACCCGCGTCTCCCTCGACGCCGGCAAGCCGGTCGGGTTCGGGCTGCTCACGCTCGACGACGAGAAGCAGGGACTGGACCGCGCGGGCCTGGAGGGCTCGAAGGAGGACAAGGGCGCGGAGGCCGCGGACGCGGCGCTGCGCACTGCCCTCGTGATCCGCGAGCTCCGCGGCTGATTCCCCTCCGCCTCGCGCCCGATCGCGGGCGCGAGGTCAGGCGTGCCTTGGTGGCGCGGAATGCCGCGCTCTCGTACGGTGAGGGCATGGAGACCCTGCGCCACATCGTGCTCTTCGTCCACCTCATCGGCTTCGCCGTGCTCTTCGGGGCCTGGGCGGCGCAGGCGTTCGGCGGCAAGCGGGTGTTCACGCGTCTGATGACCATCGGCATGACGATCGCCGCGGTCGCCGGCCTCGCCCTCGCCGCCCCGTGGGGCCTCCCGGAGGGCGTCGAGATGAACTACGCCAAGATCGGCACGAAGCTCGTCATCCTCCTCGTGATCGGCGCCCTGCTCGGCATCGGCACGGCGCGCCAGAAGCGCGACCAGGTCGTGCCGCCCGCGATCTTCTGGCTCGTGGGCATCCTCACGGCCGTGAACGCCGCCATCGCCGCGATCTGGCGCTGACGCGCGGATCAGCGCCGGCTGCGCTCCCAGAGCGCGGACGACTGCTCCCCGGCCCCATCCGTACGGATGCGCTGGCCGTTGCGTCCCCCGCGGGCGAACGTGGCGGTGACGCCCGGCGGGACGTCGGAAGCCGCCACCGGGCTCGACGACCAGGTGCAGGCGCGCACGTGCACGAGGTCTGCCGCCACCGCGGCCGGATCGTCGTCGTAGCGCCACGGTCCCGTCAGCCGCCCGAGCCAGAAGAGTCCGTCGACGTCCCTGGTCCAGACGAGGGTTCCCGTCGGAAGCGCCGCGAAGCGCTCCAGCCGCCGCGCGGCCCGCTCTCCATGGCGGGCGTCGACGGCGGCGAGCGCCGCAGTCAGAGAGCCGGGCGTGCTGTCGAGCCGCCCACCCATGCCGCAGACGCCCTCGGCGAGCGCACGCTCGACCGCGACTCCCGGCGCGACGGCATCGTCGCGAGAGCGCATCGGTGCGCGGTAGGCGAGCGGTTCGCCGGGGCCATCGTCCGTCATGGGAGCGGCACGAGGGTCGCCTCGACATCGCGCCCGTCGACCACGACGCGCATCATCGTGTGCACGGGCTGTCGACGCCGGTCGGTCGGAGAGCCCGGGTTGAGCAGCCGCAGACCGTTCGGCGTGACGGTGTCCCAGGGGATGTGCGAGTGTCCGAAGATCAGCACGTCGACATCGGGGAAGGCGAGATCCATCCGCTTCTCCCGCCCGGTCGCGGCGCCCGTCTCGTGGATGACGGCGACGGCGGTGTCCTCCACGGTGAACCGCGCGATCTCCGGCAGCACCCGGCGGATCTCGGGGCCGTCGTTGTTGCCGTGCACACCGTGGAGCACGCGCGCGCGGGACCGGAGCAGCTCGACGGTGGGGAGATCGACCCAGTCCCCCGCGTGCACGACGACGTCGGCCTCGTCGATGGCCTGCAGCACCGCGTCCGGCAGCCGCTTCGCCCGCTTCGGGACGTGCGTATCGGCGAGGAGCAGCATCCGTGTCGTCATGATCCCCCTCCGGCCGGTCTCCCCCGACTCTACGCGCGGGCACCGACGCCCTCGACCCGGTCCGTCATCAACGTCCAGGGAACTCCCAGGAAGGCGTAGACTCGCCCGAGTCCGCCGGTATACCGGCGGAGGATCGGAGACCCCTTGAGCACCGCCACCACCCCCGCGAACCCCCGCTCGCGCGTCATCACCGCGAGCCTCGTCGGCACCACCATCGAGTTCTACGACTTCTACGTCTATGCGACGGCAGCCGTGCTCGTCTTCCCCACACTCTTCTTCCCGAGCACGAACGACACCGCGTCGCTGCTGTCGTCGTTCGCCGTCTTCGGCGCGGCCATGGTCGCCCGCCCGATCGGCGCCGTCGTCTTCGGGCACTTCGGCGACAAGTTCGGGCGCAAGGCGACCCTCGTCGCCTCGCTCCTCACCATGGGCATCGCGACGTTCGTGATCGGCCTCCTGCCCACGTTCCAGCAGATCGGCTGGGTCGCCCCGCTGCTCCTGCTGATCCTCCGTCTCGCCCAGGGCTTCGCGCTGGGCGGCGAGTGGTCGGGCGCCGCGCTCGTGGCCACCGAGAACGCCCCGAAGGGCAAGCGTGCCTGGTACGGCTCGTTCCCGCAGCTCGGCGCACCGCTCGGCTTCATCATCGCGAACGGCATCTTCCTCGCCATCAACTTCGCCCTCCCGCACCCGGAGGACTCGGCGCTGAAGTCGGAGGCCTTCCTCTCCTGGGGCTGGCGCGTGCCGTTCCTGTTCTCCGCCGTCATGGTCATCATCGGTCTGTGGGTGCGGCTCCGCCTCGTCGAGTCGGACACGTTCAAGAAGGCGGAGAAGACCGGCGCGATCCGCAAGCTCCCGCTCGCGACCGTATTCCGGCACCACTGGAAGCAGCTCATCCTCGGCACGTTCATCATGCTGGCGACGTACGTGCTGTTCTACCTGATGACGAACTTCACGCTCACCTACGGCACGAAGGCCGCCGACCTCGAGACCGCGTCGGCCGCCGCCCGCGCTGCGGCCGAGGCGACCGGCAAGGACTTCGACCCGAGTGTGTTCGCGGCGCAGTTCTACCCGGGCCTCGGCTTCGGCTACACCGACTTCGTACTCATGCAGATCATCGGCGTCGTGTTCTTCGGCATCTTCACATTGCTGTCCGGACCGATCGCCGACGCCATCGGGCGCCGCAAGCTGCTGCTGTGGGTCACCGGACTCATCGTCGTCTTCGGTCTGTCGTTCAACCTCTTCCTGCTGCCGCAGGCCGACCCGAAGTTCACCGGGGCCCTCACCCAGGCTTTCCTCGTGTTCGGCTTCATGCTCATGGGCACGACGTTCGGGCCGATGGGGGCGCTCCTGCCGGAGCTGTTCCCGACGAACGTGCGCTACTCCGGTTCGGCGATCGCGTACAACGTGTCGTCGATCCTCGGAGCGGCCGTGGCGCCGTTCATCGCGGTGGCCCTGTGGGCGGCCGTCGGCGGCGAGCCCTGGCTCGTGGGCCTGTACCTGTCGTCGATGGCGGTGCTGACCTTCATCGCGCTCATCTTCACTCCCGAGACGAAGGACCACGACTACGAGGACGACCTCGGACTCGCCTCCGCCGTCGAGCTCTAGAACCGAGACGAGCGGAACGGCTGCACTCCCTCGGGGGTGCAGCCGTTCTCGTCTTCCTGGTCAGACGCTCACAGCACCACGACATCGCAGTACCGGGTCGCCGTCTTCGCCAGCCGGCGATCGGCCGTGAGCAGTGGGACGTCGAGGGCCTCCGCGAGCGCGACATAACCGGCGTCGTGCGCGGAGACGTCCTCGCGCAGCGACCAGATCCGCGGGATGAGCCGACGCAGCGGATGGCGGGTGATCTGCAGCGCCGCGAACGCCTCGAGGGCCTCACGAGCAGCATGCGCCGGCACCGAATTCCGCATCGTGAGGCGTCGGAGCACGGAGAGGACCTCGATGTCGAGGCCCGCGTGCGCATGGAACCCCTCGCCGTGCGTCCAAACCTCCTCGCCGAGCAGTGCCTCGATCGCCGCCGAGGCATCGAGCACGACCGCCTCGGACGTCCCGCTCACTCCCGCTCGTCCCGTTCACGATCACGGGCGGCGAGGATGCTCTCGCGCGTCAGAGAGACGCCGGCCGCGCGCGCTCGTGCTCGCGACGCCTCGAGGATCTCGGCATTGCTGCGGTAGCGGACGAGGTCTTCCAACTCGCGCGCTACGTAGTCCGACAGGCTCATGCGCTCCGCCGCGGCACGCTCCTTGAGCCGGGCATGCACGTCATCGGGCAGGTTCCTCACTTGCAGCATGCGAGCCATCCTGTCAGCATCGCATGCGCCACACATGCGGACAAGGGCGCCCCTGTGGACAACGCGCACGTCAACACTTCTTGACACCGCCCCAAGCGTCAACGAATATTGACGCGAAGGAGGTCTCCATGTCTCACCCCACCACCATCGCCGCGGCCGAGGGCGGCGAACCCCTCGCCGAGCTCCACCGCCTGGCGGCGCTACGCAAGGAGCTCGCGCGCGCCGAAGAGGCCCAGGTCCGTCGCGCTCGCACGAGCGGCTACTCGTGGCAGGCGATCGCGAGCGCCCTCGGCGTCACCAAGCAGGCGGCACATCGCCGTTTCGGTCGCACCTGAGCCCATACAGCCACCCCATAGGAAATGACCGCGCCCCGAGTACGGTCGAAGTACCATCTCCAGATCGAGGTCCCCCATGTCCCGCACGGCGACAGCACGCCGACGCGGACGGGGCGCACCGGCCGACGGGCCGCGCGCCACCTTCCGCCAGCTCCTCCCCTTCCTCTTCGAGCACAAGCGCACGCTCGTCGTCGTCGCCGTCCTCAGCGTGTTCGGCGCCGCGACCTCGCTCGTGCAGCCCCTCCTCGTAGGACAGGTCATCGAGGCCGTGCAAGCCGACGGCACGATCGGCGTCCTCGTGTGGCTGCTCGTCGGTTTCGTGATCGTGTCGTCGATCATCTCCGGGTTCCAGCACTATCTGCTGCAGCGCACCGGCACCGCGGTCGTCTACTCGAGCCGCCGCAAGCTCATCGCCCGCATCCTGCACCTGCCGACGTCCGAGTTCGACGCACGGCGCACCGGCGATCTCGTCTCCCGCGTCGGCACCGACACCACGCTCCTCTACGCCGTCCTCACGCAGGGGCTCGCCGACGCCGTCGGCAACGTCGTGCTCTTCGCGGGCGCGCTCATCGCGATGCTGCTCATCGACCCCGTTCTGCTCCTGCTCATCGTCCTGGTCATCGGCGTCTCCGTCGTGGTCGTCGTCGCCCTCAGCGGCCGGATCCGGACGGCGTCCACGGCCCAGCAGGAGAAGGTCGGCGAGCTGGCCTCGGGCGTCGAGCGGGCCGTCGGCTCCATCCGCACCATCCGGGCCTCCGGTGCGACCGAACGCGAGACCGCGGCGGTGACGGAGCGGGCCTCCGAGGCGTACGGCATCGGCGTGCGGATCGCGAAGATCTCCTCGCTCGTGGTGCCGGTCGCCGGCATCGCCCTCCAGCTCTCCCTCCTCGTCGTGCTCGGCGTGGGCGGCTTCCGCGTCGCGGCCGGAGCCATCTCGATCGCGGCCCTCATCTCGTTCGTGATGTTCCTCTTCCTGCTGGTGATGCCGCTCGCCTCAACGTTCGGCGCGATCACCTCCGTCAACCAGGCCCTCGGCGCGCTCGGCCGCATCCAGGAGGTGCTCGACCTGCCCACCGAGACCCGGGACGACGCGGCCACCGCCGCGGCCCTGCCCCGTGAGGAGGAACCGGCTCCGGACGCCCCCGCCCTGGAGTTCCGCGACGTGCGCTTCCTCTACCCGGAGAACGTCGTCGCCGCCCGCCGTGCCGCCGCGAGGGAGGCGCAGACCCTGCTCGCCGATGCGCACCTGGAGCAGACCGAGGCCGCACCCGACCCCCAGGACCACGAGGTGCTCCGCGGGGTGTCGTTCGCGGTCCCTCGTGGGGCACGCGTGGCGCTGGTCGGTCCGAGCGGAGCGGGGAAGAGCACGATCCTCTCCCTCATCGAGCGCTTCTACGACCCGACAGGCGGATCCATCCGGTTGAAGGGGCACGACACGCGCACCTATCCGCGGGACGAGCTCCGCGCCCACTTCGGCTACGTCGAGCAGGACGCTCCGACGCTGGCCGGCACCCTCGCCGAGAACCTGCGGCTCGCCTCCCCCGACGCCACGGACGCGGACTGCGAGCGCGTGCTCCGCGCCGTGAACCTCGGCGACGTGCTGGAACGGAACCCGCTTGGCGTCGACGCTCCCGTCGGCGAGGACGGCGTGATGCTCTCCGGCGGCGAGCGGCAGCGGCTCGCGATCGCCCGGGCGCTCCTCACCGACGCCCCGATCCTGCTGCTGGACGAGTCGACCTCCTCGCTCGACGGCGTGAACGAGCAGCGCATGCGCGAGGCCATCGATGCGGTCGCCACAGACCGTACGCTCGTCGTGATCGCCCATCGTCTGTCCACCGTCGTCGACAGCGACCTCATCGTCGTGCTGCAGGACGGCGTGGTCGTGGGACAGGGCACCCACGCCGAGCTCGTGGAGTCGACCCCACTCTACCGTGACCTCGCCCGCCACCAGCTCCTCGCCTGACCCTCCCTGTACACCGCCGAGACCCCGGCTTTCTGCCGAGACCCCACCTTCCGCACGTATGCGGGGCGGGGTCTCGACGCGAAACCGGGGTCTCGGCGGGAGTGGGTGCCACGAAGGCGGGGCGTCGGAGACCACTCAGCCATGGGTTCGTCTCTGATGCCCCGCCTTCGCGGGTAGGGCTCGGCCTGAGGCCGAGGGTGCCGGCTCCCCCGAACCGGCACCGGTCTGGGGGCTACGCCTTCGCGAGGCGGTAGCGCAGCGACGCGAGCTCCGTGCGGAGGGCCGCGGGCACCCGGTCGCCGAAGGTGTCGTAGAACTCCTCCGTGAGGTCGGCCTCGGCCTTCCACGCCTCGGGGTCGACGGAGAAGAGCTCGTCGAGGTCTTCTCCGGGGATGTCGAGCCCGTCGAGGTTGAGGTCCTCCACGCGCGGCAGGCGTCCGATGGGGCTGTCCACCGCCGGCACGTCACCGGCCACGCGGCGGATGATCCAGTCGACGACGCGGGAGTTGTCGCCGAACCCGGGCCAGAGGAACCGGCCGTCGGCACCGCGGCGGAACCAGTTCACCTGGAAGATGCGCGGCGCGCGGTCGAAGCGCAGGCCCCGGCCGACCTTGAGCCAGTGACCGAAGTAGTCGGCCATGTTGTAGCCGCAGAACGGCAGCATCGCGAACGGGTCGCGGCGCAGCTCGCCGACCGTGCCCTCGGCCGCCGCCGTGCGCTCGGAGGAGATGTTCGAGCCGAGGAAGACGCCGTGCGTCCAGTCGGTGGCCTCGACCACGAGCGGCACGTTGCTCGCGCGGCGTCCGCCGAAGAGGATGATGTCGAGCGGCACGGCCTCCTCCCAGTCCTCGGAGATCTGCGGGCACTGAGCCGCCGACACTGTGAAGCGCGAGTTGGGGTGCGCGGCGGGACGACCGGAGTCGGGCGTCCAGTCGTTGCCCTCCCAGTCGATGAGATTCGCGGGCGCCTCGTCGGTCAGGCCCTCCCACCACACGTCGCCGTCGGGGCGGAGCGCGACGTTGGTGAAGATCGTGTTGCCCCACAGCGTCTCGACCGCGGTGACGTTGGTCGACTCACCCGTTCCGGGCGCGACGCCGAAGAAGCCGGCCTCGGGGTTGATGGCCCACAGGCGGCCGTCCTCGCCGGGACGGATCCAGGCGATGTCGTCACCGAGGGTCTCGACCTTCCAGCCGGGGATCGTCGGGCGGAGCATCGCGAGGTTGGTCTTGCCGCAGGCCGACGGGAACGCGGCCGCGACGTGGTAGGCCTTGCCCCGCGGGTCGATCACGCGGATGAGGAGCATGTGCTCGGCGAGCCAGCCCTCATCACGCGCGATCACCGAGGCGATGCGCAGCGCGAAGCACTTCTTCGCCAGGATGGCGTTGCCACCGTAGCCCGAGCCGTACGAGTAGACCTCGAGCGTCTCCGGGAAGTGCACGATGTACTTGTCGTCGTTGCAGGGCCACTCGACGTCCGGTTCGCCGGCCTCCAGCGGAGCACCGACGGAGTGCACCGTCTTGACCCACGGCGCGCCCTCGGCGATCTGGCGGGTGACCTCGTCGCCCACGCGGGTCATGATGCCGATCGATGCGACGGCGTAGGCGCTGTCGGTGATCTGCACGCCGATGTGCGACAGGGGTCCGCCGACGCGACCCATCGAGAACGGCACGACGTACATCGTGCGGCCGCGCATCGAGCCCTCGAAGATCTCGTCCATCTTCGCGCGCATCTCTTCCGGGTCGGCCCAGTTGTTGGTGGGCCCGGCGTCCTCCTCGCGCTCCGAGGCGATGAAGGTGCGGGCTTCGGTGCGGGCGACGTCGCTGGGGTGTGAGCGCGCCAGGTACGAGCCGGGGCGCCACTCGGGGTTCAGCTTGATGAGCTTGCCCTCGTCGACGAGTCCGCGCAGCAGCCAGTCGTTCTCGGCGCGCGAGCCGTCCACCCAGTGCACGGCGTCCGGCTGCGTGAGCGCGCGGATCTCTTCCACCCAGGCGGCGAGCTCGGCCATTGCGGGGGTGTCGTAGGAGGGGGCGGTGCCGAACGTGCGCGTCGGGGTGACAGGGGACGTGCGAGGGGTGAGGACTTCGGCCATGGCCATGACTGCTCCTTCGAAGTGTGGGGCGTTGCTTCCATCTTCTTCGCCCTTGACGCGGACTTTCGGCCAAACCGAACGATAAGAATCGCTGTTCTTTCGCTAGACTCAAACAATGGCGTCCTCCGGCATCCACCTCACGACCCTCGGCCACCGCATCCGGCACCGCCGCCTGGAGAAGGGGTACACCCTCGACGAGCTCGGCGCCCTCGTCGGCGTCGCCGGCTCCCAGCTCAGCCTCATCGAGAACGGCAAGCGCGAGCCCAAGCTCTCCCTCCTCCAGGCGATCGCCCAGGCCACCGGCACCGAGGTGACCGACCTCATCTCCGGCGAGCCGCCGAACCGGCGTGCCGCTCTGGAGATCGAGCTGGAGCGGGCCCAGGAGAGCCCGGTGTTCCGTCAGCTCGGTGTCTCCCCGGTCCGCGTCACGAAGGGCATGAGCGACGAGACCATCGAGTCCATCCTCGGCCTCCACCGCGAGCTGCAGCGCCGCGAGCGCGAGGCCATCGCCACCCCGGAGGAGGCCCGCCGCGCCAACACGGAGCTGCGACTGCGGATGCGCGCGCAGAACAACTACCTCCCCGACATCGAGAAGCTCGCGGAGAAGCAGCTCAAGGCCGCCGGCCATTCGCAGGGCGCTCTGACCCACCGCACCGTGAGCATCATGGCCGAGAAGCTCGGCTTCGAGCTCATCTACGTCAACGATCTGCCGCACTCGACGCGCTCGGTCACCGATCTCGAGAACGGCCGTATCTACCTGCCCCCCGCCTCGATCCCCGGTGGACACGGCCTGCGGTCGATGGCACTGCAGGCCATGGCGCACCGACTGCTCGGGCACACGCCGCCGACGGATTACGCCGACTTCCTGCAGCAGCGGTTGGAGATCAACTACTTCGCCGCGTGCTGCCTGATGCCGGAGACCGCCGCGGTGGCCTTCCTGCAGCAGGCGAAGAAGGACCGCAACCTCGCGGTGGAGGACTTCCGCGACGGGTTCGGCGTGACGCACGAGGCCGCCGGCATGCGCATGACCAACCTGCTCACGCAGCACCTCGGCATGTCGCTGCACTTCCTGCGGGTCGACTCGACGGGGGCCATCACCCGGGTCTACGAGAACGACGACCTGCCCCTGCCGATGGACGTCACGGGGGCGGTGGAGGGGCAGCGCGTGTGCCGGAAGTTCCAGGCCCGCTCCGCCTTCACGGAGCAGAACCGCACCGTCGAGCACCACCAGTACACGGACACCCCGTCCGGCACGTTCTGGTGCTCCACGCAGACCGGGTCGTCGAGCGAGGGCGAGTTCTCCGTCACGGTCGGCGTGCCGTTCGACGACGCCCGGTGGTGGCGGGGACGCGAGACGAACGACAGGGCGGTGTCGACCTGCCCCGACGAGGCGTGCTGCCGCCGCCCGTCGGCCGAGCTCACGGAGCGCTGGAAGGGACGGGCGTGGCCGAGCGCCCGCGTGCACACCCACATGTTCTCGCCGCTCCCCCGCGGCATGTTCCCCGGCGTGGACGACAACGAGGTCTACAACTTCCTCGGCCGCCACGCGAGTGAGTGACCCGCCGACCCACCCCCTTGCGTGCGCCCCGGCCCGCTACGCGCGGGCGTAGGGGGCCGGGAGGCACGGAAAGGGGTGGGTCGACGAGGGGCTCAGGCGATGAAGGCCGCGAAGCGGGCGAGTGCGGCGGTGACGGCGGCGGGGTCCTCGGGGGGCTCGAAGAGAGTCGGAGGGGCGGTGTGGGCGGCGGCGGCGTGCGTCCAGCAGCCGATCACGCGGCCGTGCTCCACCACGGTCGCCCGGACCATCCCGTTCTTCCCCGGCCCGACGGCGGCGAGGTGTTCCGGAGCGCACACGACGGTGCGGTCGGCATAAGAGATGTAGTACTCGTCGAAGGCACCGAGGGCGAACACGGACGGCCGGCCCGCCGCGCGCCGGGGCGGGGTGCTCCCGACGAAGACCCCCTCGTCAACCTCGGTCACCCGGGGTGCCGCCCGATCCGCCGCCTCCCGGGACCGCCCGAGCGTCAGGCCCGACCACCACGCGAAGTCCGCGACCCCGGCGGGCCCGTGTCCCTCGACGTAGCGGACGAACAGCTCGGCCAGCGGGTCCTCCGGGTGGGCGTGGTCGCGGATGTGATCGGCCGCGAGCACGAACCGCTGCTCCCGCGTGATGCCCTCCCGCGGCACGACCGGCCCCTGCACGAGCACGCCGGAGACGGTCATCGCGAACAGCAGGTGGATGCCGCGCTGCCCCGAGGGGTCGATGCCGATGCCCTCGAGCACCGCGAAGATCTCGCTCCGGGTGAGGCCGCCGTCACGGAGCCGCGGCGTGAGCTCCCGGACGACCGCGTCGATCATGGCGTCGTCGATGCCGAGCTGCCGCTGTCGGGAGGCCGCCTGCTGCTGCTGTCGTGCGGCCGTGACCTCCAGCACCCACCCGAGGTCCCGCGCGGGGATCGTGTGGAGCGTCCCCCGCATGGTCCAGGCCCGGACGAGGTCCCCGCGGTCGAACGCGGCATCGACGTCGCGGAGGCGTACGTCGCCCTTCGTCCGCACAGCCAGCGCCCACCGTCCGGCCGTGAAGTCCTGGCTCTGCACCGCGAGCAGCCGCGCCGTCGCCCCCGCCACGTCCGCCTCCGGCGCCGTCAGCCCCTGCCACCGCAGCCGCTCCTCCCGCCATCGTGAGGTCTTCATGCCCCTCATCATGCCGCGACCCACCCCCTTTCGCGTGCCCCGGCCCCGTGCGTGCGGACGCAGGGGGCCGGGTCGAGCGGAAGGGGGTGGGTCGACGGGAGAGGTCAGAGGGTGACTTCGCGGCGGGTGGGGAGGACGACGGGATGCGAGCCCGCCATGGTCTCCAGCACCCGGATGACCTGGCAGGAGTAGCCGAACTCGTTGTCGTACCAGACGTAGAGGATGAGGGTGTCCTCGTCGGCGATCGTGGCCAGACCGTCGACGATGCCGGCGCGGTGCGAGCCGACGAAGTCCGTCGAGACGACCTCAGGACTCTCCACGTAGTCGATCTGCTGCCGGAGCTTCGAGTGCAGCGACACCCGGCGCAGGTAGTCGTTGACCTGGTCCTTGGTGGCGGGGCGCTCCAGCGTGAGGTGCAGCACCGCGAGCGAGACGTCCGGCGTGGGGACGCGGATCGCGCTGCCCGTGAGCTTGCCCTCCAGCTGCGGGAGGGCCTTGGCCACGGCCTTCGCCGCCCCGGTCTCGGTGATCACCATGTTCAGCACGGCGGAGCGGCCGCGGCGGTCGCCCTTGTGGAAGTTGTCGATGAGGTTCTGGTCGTTCGTGAACGAGTGCACGGTCTCGACGTGGCCCTTCACGACGCCGTAGGCCTCGTCGATCGCGGCGAGCACCGGGGTGATGGCGTTGGTCGTGCACGACGCCGCGGAGACGATGCGGTCTTCCTCGGTGATCGTGTCGTCATTGATGCCCTGCACGATGTTCTTCAGCGGGCCCTTACCGGGGGCGGTGAGCAGCACGCGGGCGACGCCCTTCGCACGGAGGTGCTGGGAGAGTCCGGCTTCGTCGCGCCAGCGGCCCGTGTTGTCGACGACGATCGCGTCATCGATGCCGTAGGCGGTGTAGTCGACCGCCGCCGGGTCGTCGGAGTAGATGACCTGGATGCGCGTGCCGTTCGCGATGATCTGCTCGGCCTCTTCATCCACCGTGACCGAGCCCGCGAAGCGGCCGTGCACCGAGTCCCGCAGCAGCAGCGACGCGCGCTTGACGAGGTCGTTCTCGGAGCCGCGGCGCACGACGATGGCGCGGAGCCGGAGTCCGCTCCCGCCGCCGGTGTGCGCGATGAGGATGCGGGCCAGCAGCCGGCCGATGCGCCCGAAGCCGTAGAGCACCACGTCGGTCGGCGGCGCCGGGACCGCGCCGACGGCCGGGGCCAGGGTCTCGGCCAGGTACTCCTCGAGCGGGCGGCCGCTCTCCGCGTGCCCCTCCACGAGGCGGGCCACGTCGATCGACGAGGCGCCGGGGGCGAGAGCGTGGATGCCTTCGAGCACCGCCAGGCTGTCCTCGACCTCGAGCCGCTCGTGGCCGAGCTGGGCCACGCGCTCGTGCACCTCGACGAGGCCGGTGGCCGAGAGGCCGAGCAGGCGGTGGCCGTGCAGCGAGGTGACCACGTCGCGCTCGCGCTTGAGAGCCCCGATGAGCGGGATCATCCGCTCCGCCAGCTCTTCGCTCGCCGTCCATTCGTCGCGGTGTGCCGCGGAATCGTTCATCTGCGTCCTTGCATGTGTGAGCGCGCGCCGAGGTCGCCGGCGCGCGCGAGGTTGCCGGGGTGTTCGGGGGATGACTCCAGGGTACAAGCCGCGGAACCGCGCGCCGAATCGGTCGGCGCGGGACATCCCGAGTGCGCGAGTTTTACGTCTACACTGGTGGAATAATGAGCAGCGCACTCCTCGGCGACGACGCCGACCTCCTCCTCCGCGGTGGCCACATCCACACCTTCGACGCCACCGATTCCGTCGCCACCGCGATCGCCGTCCGCGACGGGATGATCGTCGCCACCGATGCCGCGGCCGAAGCCCTCCCAGCCCGCGAGATCGTGCAGCTCGACGGCCGCACCGCGATCCCCGGCCTCAACGACGCGCACCTCCACGCCGCGTGGCTGGGCGCACGCTGGCCGCACCTCTTCTTCTCCGACACCCCGCCCGAGGAGCAGCCGACCGGCCGCCTCGTGACCACGGCCGGTGAGCGACGCAGCGCCCTGCGCCGCGCCTGGGCTCTGCTCGCGGAGCTCGGCATCACGAGCTACACGGAGCCGGGCATCGGCCCCGGGGAGGACGACGGGGAGACCGGCTGCTTCGGCACCGACATGCTCGAGTCGTATGTGGAGCTGCACCGCGAGGGGGCCCAGACCTCGCGCGTCACGCTGCTGCGCCTGTTCGGGACGATCGACGGAGAGAGCTCCCTAAAGGACTTCGCCGCCGGACTCCCGGTGCCGCCGCCGACGACCGACCCGCGCTGGCTCGCGATCCCCGGCGTGAAGATCTTCGCCGACGGCATCCCGCCGATGGCCACCGCATGGACGTCCGACCCGTACCCCGACGGGACGACCGGGCACCTGCTCACCCGCGGCGACGCCGATCCGCTCAGCGCCTTCCAGCAGATGATCGCCCTGGCCGCCGGTCGCGGACTCCAGATCGCCGTGCACGCCACCGGCGATCGCTCGATCGAAGAGTTCCTCACCGCACTGGAACGCGCCGGCGAGACTCCCCCGCCGCCGGCACCCCACCACGTCGTGCACGGCGACCTCGCGACGCCGGCGCAGATCCGCCGCGCGGAGCGTCTCGGCGTCGGGTTCGCCGTGCAGCCCCTCATCGCCGCGCACACGCACTCCTGGGCGGCCGTGCAGCTCGGAGAGGCCCGGGTCGCCGCCGCCTGGCCGCTGGCCGAGATGCTCTGCTCGGGGGCGCTGACCACCGTGACCAGCGACGCGCCGATCGCCACGCCGGACTGGCGACCCAGCCTCGACGCCTCCCTCGCCCTCCTCGCCGCCGACGGTCGAGCGGACGACGCCGCGACTCGGCGCCGGCTGCTGCGCACCATGACGGCGGACGCCGCGATCCAGGACGGTGCCGCGACCTGGAAGGGAACCCTCGAACTCGGCAGGGTCGCGGACGTCACGGTGCTCGACGAGGATCCGTGCACCCCGGGGCGCCCGTTCGCCGCCCTCCAGGTCGAGCGGACGATCGTCGACGGTCGCACGGTGTTCACCCGGGACTGACCACCCGCGCCCACGAAAACGGCGGGCGGCATGTTCACGCATGCCGCCCGCCTCTGATCCCCCTCGGACCAGTCTCGGACCGCGGTCGTCAGACCGCGGTGGCCAGGAGCACGCGCGGGCTCCCCGGCAGGGCGACGGTGTCGCGCACCGCCCACCCGGCATCCGACAGCCAACCGCGCACCTCGGACTCGGGGTACACCACGGTGCCGTCGATCACGAGATACTCCCCCGCGTGCAGGGCATCCAGGGCGCGCTGCTCGTCGTCGTCGTCGAGGAAGAAGTCGAGCACCGTCAGCGTCGCCCCGTCGGCCGCCGCCGCACGGAGTCGGCGGAAGATCTGCGCGTTCTCCTCCGCGGAGAACCGGTGGATGACGTGGTTGGCGAACACCGCGTCGTACGCGCCCTCGGGAGCCGTGGTCGCCGTGTCCCCGACCTCGATGGCGACCCGGTCGGCGACGCCCGCCGCCGCGACCGCCTCGGCCACGCCGTCCTCGAACCCGGGAGCGTAGACGAAGGTCGTGTGCAGCTGCGGGTTGCGTGCCATGACGGCGAGGGCGAACTCGGCGGACAGACCGCCGAAATCGAGGGCCTTCGTCGCGCCGGCGAGGTCGACGAGCCGGCCGAACTCCTGCGCGTGCAGGCGGTTGTACGTCATGACGCCGGCCATGAACGTGCCCCACGGCGCGTCGTCCATCTGCAGGTCGCCCGGTTGGGTGGTGTCCACCGTGTGGGCGAACTGCAGCCAGTGCGGGTAGCTGATCTCGTCGAGGAAGGTGAGGAAGGGGGCGAGGTCGATCACCGCGTCCTCCCCGGTGAGGTAGGCGGACGCGTCGGGGGCCAGCGCGTAGCGCCCCTCGGTGCGGACGAGGAGACCCTTCGCGGCGAGGGCGTCGGCGAGCAGCCGGGCGATCCGCTCGCTGACCCCGCAGCGCTCGGCGATCGCCACGGCCGTGTCGGCGCCGGCGGCGACGGCGGCGAACAGACCGATGCGGCTGGCCTGGAAGAGCTGCTTCGCGGCCATGTAGCCGGTGGCGATGTCGAGGATGCGGGCGGCGTCGGGAGTGGGGGTGTCGGTCATGGCGGATGCCTTTCGATATGTCTACGAACGTTGGAAATAAAGGACAGGAGGGGGCCGGGCGTCGATCGGGCGGGTCAGTCCGCGAGGAACCCGCGCACAGCGTCGCGGAACGCGGCGGTGTGCAGCGCCGCGAGATGATCCCCGGGGACGCGTCGCACCCGGACGTCGGGCAGCCGCGCGGCGAGCTCGTCGATGCCCGCGGCCATCGGGTCATCGGTACCGCCCAGGAGCAGCACGGGCATCGCCGGGGCAGCAGCCTCGGGCGCGAACGGCTCGGTCGCGAGCCCCTCGATGAGGTCGAGCAGATCGTCCGGGCGGTTGCCGGGCAGGCTCACCATGTGCACGATCATCCCGGACAGCGGATCGACGGGAGCCGGTCCGCCGGCGATCGCGGCCCGAGCGGCGGAGAGGTCGACGAGCGCGAAGGGCTCCCCCGCACTGAGGCCGCCGAGCACGAGACGCCGCACCGCGACACCCGGGTGCCGGGCGAGGTCCCACGCGAGCCGGGCACCGAGCGAGTAGCCGACGAGGTCGACCTCGTCCGGGCCGATCGCTGCGGCGAGCGCGTCGAGCACCGCGGAGGTCGGCACGACTCCGAGCCCGGGGGCGTCGCCGTGCGCCGGCAGGTCGAGGACCTGGCGCGGCCGGTCGCCGAGCACCGCCGTCCACTCGCTGTCCGGCCAGTCCTGCGTGCCGCGCGAGGCGAGGCCGTGCAGGAACACCACGGGTCGTTCGGGGGGAAGGGTCATGACGGGCCGTCCTCTCGGGACCGGCCCCTCGCCCTCAGCGCAGCCGCGCGAGGAACCGGTCGATGTAGTTCTCGTAGTCGGCGATGCGGTCGCCGTCCGGGTACATGAGGTTGATGACCGTCGCCCCGACCGCCGCGGAGATGTACTCGTCGGCGAGCGGGCCGTAGTCCTGATCGCGGATCGATCCCTCGTCGCGGGCCGCCTCCATGCGCGCGATGAGCGAGGATCGCCACGAACCCAGGTGTCCGCGGTAGAGCTCGGCCAGCGACTCGTTCGCCATCGCGTACTCCCAGAGCGCCAGGAGCACCCGGCCCGCGGCGATCTGCTCCGGGTCGCGCGGCACGGTGGCCTGCAGGAAGCCCCGCAGCGCGTCGTCCGCCGCCACCGGTTTCTGCCCCGCGGCCTCCACGCCCTCGGACATCTGCTGCAGGATCGTCTCGAACGTCGCCGCGACGATGCTCTCCTTCCCGGGGAAGTAGTGCTTCAGCGCGCCGTTCGCGAAGCCCGCCTCCGCGGCGATGCTGCGCATGGTCGCCGCCTCGAACCCACCCTTCAGGATGATGCTCTTGGCCACCTCGACGATGTCCCGTCGCCGCTGGTCGTGGTCGATGATCTTCGGCATGGCGTCCTTCCGGCCGAGTCCGGGGTGTGGCGTGTTCCGGCCTGGAGCTACCGTACCGCCGCATCGGGCACCTCCCGCAGAGCGAGCCATTGCGCCCGGCGTTCCCGCTGCGCCACCGGGTCGGCGACGGGTGAGGCCAGTCGCAGGCGCTCGGCGTACGGGTGACGCGGCGTGCGGGTGACCTGCTCGCCGTCGCCGATCTCCACGATCTCGCCCCGGTACATCACGGCGACCCGGTGACAGACCCGCCGGACGACGCCGAGGTCGTGCGAGACGAAGAGGTAGGCCACGCCGGTGTCGCGCTGCAACTCGATGAAGAGGTCGAGGATGGTCGCCTGCGTGGTGAGGTCGAGTGCACTGACCGGCTCGTCGCACACGATCAGCCGGGGTCCGCGGACCAGGGCGCGGGCGATCGCGATGCGCTGCCGCTGCCCGCCGGAGAACTCGCTCGGATACCGGTCCATGCTCGTGGAAGGCAGGCGCACGCGGTCGAGCATGTCGCGCACGCGCGTGTCGGCCGCCTTCGCTCCGATGCCCGTCGTCAGCAGCGGCTCGGCGAGGATGTCGCCGATGGTCAATGCCGGGTTGAGGGAGCCGTACGGGTCTTGGAACACGACCTGCACATCATTGGCGAGTGCCCGTCGGGCCTTGCCGCCGAGGCCGCCGATGTCCCGGCCGTCGAAGCGGATGCGGCCCGCGGTCACCGGGGCGAGGCCGAGGATGCCCTTGCCGAGGGTCGACTTCCCGGATCCGGACTCGCCGACGAGGCCCAGGCATTCACCGGGGGCGATGTCGAGGGAGACGCCGTGCAGCGCGCGGAAGGCGTGTCTTCCGCGGCCGTACTCGACCACGAGGTCGTCGACCTGCAGCAGGGGGTTCACCGGAGCGGCGTTCATGCGGGGACCTCCGTCCGCCGGCCGTCGAGCGCGGCGCGGCCCTCGGCTTCGTCGAGCGACGCGGCGATGAGCTCGCGCGTGTACTCCTGGGTGGGCGCGGCGAAGAGCTCGTCCACGGGCCCCGACTCCACGATGTCGCCGCCGCGCATGACGATCACGCGGTCGCAGATGTCGGCGACGACGCCGAAGTTGTGCGTCACGATGAGCAGCGCCATGCCGTACTCGGCCTGCAGCTCCCGCAGCAGTTCGAGCACCTCGGCCTGCACGGTGACGTCGAGGGCGGTGGTGGGCTCGTCCGCGACGAGGAGCGACGGTCGACCGGCGATCGCGCCGGCGATGAGCACGCGCTGGGCCATGCCGCCGGACACCTGATGCGGGTAGCTGCGCATCACGCGATCGGGATCGGACAGCCCGACCCGCAGGAGCACCTCCCGCGCGCGCTGCCGGGCGGCGGCCTTCGCGAGCCCGTGCGTCCGGCGCAGCGGCTCGATGAGCTGATGCCCGATCGTGTACGAGGGGTCGAGGTTGCTCATCGGCTCCTGCGGCACGTACCCGATCGTGCGTCCGAGCAGGGCCTGGCGCTCCTTCGGCGTCGCGTGGGTGACCTCCGCGCCGCCGACCCAGATCGCGTCGGCGGTCGCCCGGCCGGTCGCGGGCAGCAGGTCGAGCACCGAGAACACTGTCTGCGACTTGCCCGACCCGGACTCGCCGACGATCCCGACGACCTCGCCTGGCGCGACGTCGAGGGTCACGCCATGCACGACCTCGGTCTCCCCCGTCGGCGTCGCGTGGACGACGTGCAGGTTCTCGACGCGGAGGGCCGACGCCGGGGCCTCGTGGCGGACGCTGCCCGTGGCGGGAGCCGCGGCGACCTCGTCGCCGGTCTCGAGCACACCGCGCCGCCGCCGTCGGGCCGCCCGCGGCGTGCGCACCTGCACGAGCTCGGCGAGCGTGGAGCCCATGATCGCGAGGACGGCGATCGTGAGACCGAGCGCGGCGGAGGGCCACAGCAGCATCAGGGGGTAGGTGAGCATGAGCCGGAAGCCCTCGAGCATCATCGCGCCCCAGCTCGGCACGTTCGAGTCGCCGATGCCGAGGAACTGGAGCCCCGCCTGCATGCCCATCGCGATGCCGGCCGTGAGCGCGGTCTGGATGATGACGGGCGGGTAGACGGCCGTGATGACGTGCCGGAAGATGATGCGCGCGTCCGACAGGCCCGACACGCGGGCGGCGTCGATGTACGCCTCGCCGCGGACGGCGAGCGTCTGCGACCGCGCGATGCGGAAGTACCCCGGCACCATGAAGACGCCGACGGTGACCATCAGCAGCTCGAAGTTGTTGCGGCTGCCGGCGGCGACCACGAGGAGGATGATCATCCCGGGGATCGACTGGAGGGCGTCGCTGATCCAGGTCGCGACCCGGTCGAAGACGCCGCCGAAGTACCCGGCTGCGACACCCGACGGGACCCCGACGACGAGCGCCGTGACGATCGTGATGAGCGCACCCCACAGTGTCGTCCTCGTCCCGTAGATGAGGCGGCTGAGGATGTCGCGGCCGGTGGAGTCGCCGCCGAGCAGGTGCTCCGGCGAGGGCGGGGCCTTGGCTGCCGCGAGGTCGACGAGGTTCGGGTCCATCGGCGCCAGCAACGGCGCGAACACCCCGACGAGCACGATGAGCACGAAGATCGCGAGCGGGATGTAGCCGCCGGGGTGACGGAGGAAGCGTCGGAACAGGCTCGACCGGCGCTTCTGGGCGGCCCGGTCGAAGGCGACGCGGATGTCTGTCGTGGTCATGCGACGCGCACCTTCGGGTTGATCCAGCCGAGCACGAGGTCGAGCAGGAGGTTGATGAGGACGACGAAGACGATGGAGACCACCGTGATCCCGAGCAGCATCGGGATGTCGCCGTTCTGCGACGACTGGTTCGTGAGCTGCCCCAGACCGGGGAGGCTGAAGATCTGCTCCACCACGATCGCCCCGGAGAGCAGGCCCACGAACATCAGGGCGATCACCGTGAGCGCGGCGGGCGAGGCGTTGCGGAGGATGTGCAGGTTCACCCGGGCGGCGGACAGGCCGCGGCTGCGGAGCGTGCGCACCCAGTCCTGGCGGCTCTGGGCGATCACGGCATTGCGCAGCTGCTCCGACACGGCGACGATGCCGCCCAGGGCGAGGGAGATCGCCGGCAGCGTGATCGAGCGCAGCCAGCCTTCGACGGACTGCGTCGGCGGGACGTAGCCCACGGCGGGGAACCACTTGAGTTGCACCGCCAGCCACATCACCAGGACCAGGCTCACCCAGAACCCGGGAAGTGCGAAGAGGACGACGGAGATCCCCTTGATGATGCGGTCGAACCAGGTGCCGGGGCGGAGTCCGGTGATCATGCCGAAGGCGACGCCGATGACCGCCGTGATGAGGGTCGCGAGGGTCACGACGGAGAGAGTGACGGGGACCTTCACCGCGAGCTGCGCGCCGACCGGCTGGAAGTTGCGCCACGAGACGCCGAAGTCGAGCAGGACCGCGTGGGAGAACCAGTCCCAGAACTGGACGATCAGGGGGCGGTCGAGTCCGATCTTCGCCGCCAGGGCCTGCTGCTGCGCGGGACTCGCGGTCGTGCCGAGGAGCGAGGCGGTCGGATCGCTGATCGCGAGGTGCGCGAGGAAGAACGTGCCGATCGAGACCGCGACGAGCAGGAGGATGCCGGACAGCACCCGCTTCGCCGTGAAGAGGAGCATGGGGGCCTCTCGAGGGTGAGGAGGAGGGAAGGGGTGCCGAGGCGGCCGCGTGGCGACCGCCCCGACGGGCGTTCAGCCCTGCGTGATGTACCGCAGCGTCGGGAACATCATCCCCACGACGGGCTGCAGCTGGATGCCGGGCGCCGTGTAGTAGATGTTGTTCGCCTGGTACCAGACCGACCACCAGGCCTGGTCGACGAGGGCCTCGTTGAGCTCCTTGATGGCGGCGGTCTGCGCGTCGCCGCGCTCCGTCTGCACCTTCTCGACGAGCGGGGCGATGACCTCGTTCTTCGCGTAGTCGGGCTCCGGGTTGAACCACTGCACGCTCGTCAGCTGCCGGGAGACGGTGGCCACGTCGTTGCCGTCCATCGCGAGGAAGGAGATGAACATCGGGTAGTTCGGGGCGTTGAGCTGGTAGTCCGGCATCTGCATGTTGTCCCAGGTGACGGTGATGCCGAGCTCGTTGAGAGCCTGCTCGGCCGACGGCTTCCACATCTCGAAGATCGGGGACATCGGCATCGAGATGTCGAATCCGTCCGGGTACCCGGCGTCGGCAAGGAGCTCCTTCGCCTTGTCCATGTTGAACGCGTACGCATCGTTGAGCTCGGGGTCGTTGACGTCGCCCCCGTCCGGGAAGACCTGGTTGGTGGCCACACCCGCACCGCTGCCGACCGCCGCGAGGACGGCCGCACCGTCGAACGCGTAGTTCAGCGCCTGGCGGACCTCGAGCGTGCCGAGGGGCTCGCTCTTCGCGCCGGTGTGGTCGGTGATGACGAGTCCCGCCCACCCGGAGACCCGCTGGGCGGTGTTCCAGCCCTGCTGCTCGGCCTGGTCGAGGTTGGCCACGTCGCCGTACTGCACGTTGATCTGTCCGCTGAGCATCGCGTTGTGCCGGGCGGTCGCGTCGGTGATCGGGTAGATCGCGAGTTCGGCGAACGGGTACGTCTTCGCGTCCCAGTGGTCCTCGGTCTTGGTGAAGTGGTACTCGGCGCCCGCGACGCTGGTGTCGCTGTCGAGCACGTACGGGCCGGAGCCGATCGGGTCGCTGCCGAGCGTGCCCGCCTCGATGGACGCCGGGGGCATGACGTAGCTGCGGCCGAGGCCCATCAGGTAGAGGATCGTGTCGTCACGCTGCGTGAGGGCGATGCGGACGGTGTCGTCATCGACCTTCTCGAAGCCCTTCGCGTTGACGTAGGCCTCACCGGACCGGGCGCCGGCCTTGAGGTACTCGAGGCTCGCGACGACGGCGTCGGCGTCGACCGGGGTGCCGTCGCTGAACACGGCGTCGGTGCGGATGTCGAGGTCGATGCTGAGGTCGTCGTCGGCCACGGTCCACTTCGTCGCGAGCGACGGGATCGGGGTGCCGTCGGCGTCGAGGGCGATCAGGGCGTCGTACACCGCGGACAGGTAGGGGCCGTCAAAGCCGATGTCGGCGAGGGACGGGTCCCACGAGGTGACGTCCAGGAAGTTGCCGATGTTGAGGGCGTCGGGGCCTTCGGCGCCGCCGCCCTCGGACGGCGAGGGCGTTCCGCCGCCGCTGCAGCCGGCGAGTGCGAGGGTCGCGGCGACGGCGGCGGCGACCGCGAGGGGCATTCGTTTCATGGTTCCTTCTCTCGGGTGCAGGGGGTGGTGAAGAAGGTTCGAAGAGCCGCTGACCGGAGACCGGGACCGACGCCACTTCGATGTGTCGTGCTGGTTAGTCTACATGCGTGGAAAAAGAGCGCAAGCGGGTTTCTTCCTCTGGCCGCGCGGACCGATGCCTCAGCGCGCACCCGCCTTGCTCCCCCGCGCACACCCCACCCCGTCCCGTACCCCGCCCGCCCGCACCCCGCGGGTGCAGGTGCGGGTACCGGGATCACTAACGCACCCCTGCCCTCCCCGCGCGGCCCACTTCTGATCCCGCCACTGCACCCACCCCTCCGACCTGATCAGAAACACCCCTCGGCGACGCCTTTTCGGCACCCTTTTCATCCCGCACCGGGGTGAACGACGGCGCGAACGGGCCACACTGCCGCTCCCGAGGGCCCCGCACCCCTTCCCGGGATCAAGAACGCACCTCCCACCCGGGCCCCAGGAGCACTTCTGATCCGGAGCGTGCGCGGGGCACTTCCGATCCAGCACGGAGGCGAGGAGCGCTTACGATCTGCTGCGAACACGAGGAGCACTTCTGATCCGGGGCTCCGGAGAGCGGTCCGGTCGCGCACGAGCGGCGGGCCCGGCGGCCGACACACAGCCGCCACCAGAAGCGGGATCAGAATCGGCCGCACGCCCTCCCTACGCGGCGCGTTTTCGAATCGGCACGCAGAACGTCACGCCCTGCGGGATCAGAAACGTGCCCGTGGGGCGCGCGCGAGGTGCGGAACTGATCCCGCGCCCGGAGTGGGACGCGGGGGCGGAGTGGGACGGGGGCCAAGCGAGTGCGGGATCAGGAACGTGCTTGCGGGGCGCGCGCGAGGTGCGGAACTGATCCCGCACGCGGAGTGGGACGCGCGGGCGGAGTGGGACGGGGCCGAGCGAAGCGGGATCAGGAACGTGCTTGCGGGGTGCGCGCGAGGTGCGGAATTGATCCCGCACGCGGAGTGGGACGCGCGGGCCGAGTGGGACGCGGGGGCGAGCGAGTGCGGGATCAGAAACGGGCCTGCGGGGTGCGCGCGAGGTGCGGAACTGATCCCGCACCCGGAGTGGGAGGCGGGGGCCGAGCGAGGCGGGATCAGAAACGGGCCTGCGGGACGCGCGGGAGGTGCGGAAGTGATCCTGAACGCCGGGGAAGCGGGCGGGGGAAGCGGGCGGGGGAAGCGGGGGGAGGTGCGGGTGGGAGATACGAAGGTCACCAGGTGCCGTCGGGGCGGACGGCGTGGTCGACGCGGCAGTCGGCGAGGGCGGCGCGGACCTCGGCGCCATGGTCTCGGACGAGGGCGAGGGCGGCGTGGTTGTCCTCGAGCTGCGCGACGCGAGAGGCACCGAAGAGTACGTTGGCCGTCGCGGGGTTCGCCAGACAGAAGGCGATGCCGAGGGCAGCCGGCGTCACCCCGAACTCCCCCGCGACCCGCGCGACCTCGGGGTACACGGCGAGGATCCGCTCGCGGATACCCCCGACATCGGCACCGATCTTGCGCTGGGGCATCCGTCCCGTGGCGAGGATTCCGCCCTCGAACACGTCGGAGGCCTGCAGCGCGAGGGTTCCGTCGGCGAACAGGGGTCCATAGGCGTCGCCCTCCGCCATGGCCCGGCGCGCGATGCCGTACTTGAGCTGCGCGAACGCGGGGCCGACCACCCCCTGAGCGGTTGCCTCGGCGAGCGCCGCCCTGGTGTCCGCGATCCGCCAGTTGTTGATCCCCCACGAATCGACCAGGTCGTCGGCGATGAGGGCGTTCACGTCGGCGACGAGTCGCGGCATGTCCGGGGCGTCCAGGTAGTCCCCCACCACGAGGGTGTCGAAGCGGTCGAGGCCGGCCCGCTCGAGCGACTCCTCGATCTGTGCCCGGAAGCCCTGGTGCGGCCAGTCCCAGAGCCAGAGCTTGCCGCACAGCACGACCTGGGCACGGTCCACCCCGCTCGCCCGGAAGGCCTCTCCGAAGAGGATGTCGGTCCGGGAGTTCTCGGCGTGCGGCCCCATGTTGTAGTACGCGATGTCGAAGAATCCGGCATCGAGGTCGACCGCCCGCTGGATGAGCTGCACCGCATCGTCGAAGCCCATACGGTCCCAGGTGTTCCACGATCCGAGGGCGAGCGGCGGCACCGTCGCACCCCGAGGAGACAGCGGCTTGCGGGGGTATGTCACATCGGGCATGAGGGCTCCTTCGCCGTCTCGGGGCACGGGGTTGTGTTTTTCTATGTCTGTAGAATATAACGGAGGAATCCCATCGGAACACCGTCAGTGAGGACGACCATGACCGCTTCCCCGCGCCGCATCCTCGTCACCGGAGGAGCCTCCGGGCTCGGCCGCGGCATCGCCAGCGCCTTCCGCGCCGCCGGGGACGAGGTGTTCCTCGGCGATGTGAACCTCGAGGCCGCCCGGGCCGTCGCCGCCGAGATCGGCGCCACCGCCCTCCCCCTCGACATCGCCGACGAGGGCGCGGTCACCACCGCCGCCGCGCAGCTCGCGGAGGCCGGCGGGCTCGACGTCCTCGTCAACAACGCCGGCGTCGTCGCCGGTGGGGGCACACTCCAGGAGGTCGCGGTCGACGCGGTCGACGCGGCCCTGCGCGTCAACGTCCGCGGCACGTTCCTCATGCTGCGGGTCTTCGGCGGGCTGCTCGCGGCCGCCGGCCACGGGGCCATCGTCAACATCTCCTCCATCGGCGCCCGGCAACCCACCCCGGGCCTCGGACACTACGAGGCCACGAAGGCCGCGGTCGACGCGCTCACCCGGACGGCCGCCATCGAGCTCGCCGGCTCCGGGGTGCGCGTCAACGCCGTCGCCCCCGGTCCCGTGCTCACGCCCCTGACCGCCGACTTCGCCTCGAACCCCGATGCCCGCGCCGCCTGGGAATCGCGCATCCCGCTCGGCACCATCGCCGAGGTCGACCAGGTCACCCCGCTCGTGCTCTTCCTCGCGAGCGAGGCCGCCAGCCACATCACCGGGGTCTCGGTCCCCGTCGACGGCGGCCAGCTCCTGGTCTGACCCCCGTCCCCCTCCGTGCGGGATCGATTCCGCCCCTCCCTGGCACCGTGGAGGACCGTTTTCGATCCCGCCACCCGCCCCGCGACTGGAGAACCCATGACCCTCCCCACCACCACCCGCGCCGCGGTGCTCACCGCGCACGGCGAGCCGCTCACCCTGCAAGAGCTCCCGCTGCCCGCCGAGATCGAACCCGGCGCCGCCCTCGTCCGCATCGCCTGCACGACGCTGTGCGGCACGGACATCGAGATCTGGGAAGGGAAGATGTCGTTCCCCGGCATGCTGCCCATGGTCCTCGGTCACGAGATGGTCGGCGAGATCGTGGCCACCGGACCGGACACCCGCGACGCGCTCGGCCGCCCGCTCTCCCCCGGCGACCGGATCGGTTGGTCGGAGTCCACCTGCGGCGAGTGCCACGGCTGCGTCGTGCTGCGCGAGCCGGTCGCGTGCTCCCGCCGCGGCTACGGCTTCCTCCAGCGCGCCGACGTTCCGCCGTTCGCGACGGCCGGGCTCTCCGAGTACGCGTACGTGACCCCGGGTGCCGCCACGCTCCTGCTCCCGGCGACCGTCAAAGACACCTGGGCCTCCATGGCGGGCTGCGCCGCGAAGACCGTCCTCCGCGCGTTCGAGCGGGCCGGCCGCATCCGCCCCGGCTCCCGCGTGGTGGTGCAGGGCTCCGGCGCCCTCGGCATCTTCGCCACGGCAGTCGCGAAGATCGCGGGTGCCGGGCAGGTCATCACCGTCGGTGCTCCCGCGGCCCGCCTGGAACTCGCCGCCCGCTTCGGCGCCGACGCCGTCGTCGACTTCCGCGACGGGCCCGTCGTCGACCAGGTCCTGGCGCTCACCGGAGGCCAGGGAGCGGACCACGTGTTCGACTTCGCGGGCGCCCCGAGCGTCGGACCGGACGCCGTCGGCATAGCCGCCCAGCGCGGCACCGTCGCGATCGTCGGCTCGACCGGCCCCGCCGGAGACGGCTTCGCCCTCAGCACGATCATGGGCAAGGAGCTCACGGTGGTCGGCTCGCTCAACGGCGACATCTCCGACTACGCCCGCGCGATCGACTTCTTCACGGCGTTCGCCGACCGCTTCCCCTGGGACGACCTGTTCAGCGCCCCGGTCGGGCTCGCCGACGCCTCCGCGAAGATCGCCCACATGCACCACCTCGATGAGGTCAAGGCCGTCATCGACCCGAGCCTCTGAGGAGCACCATGACCACTCCCCTCCCCCTCCGCGAGATCGGCCGCAGCGGCCTGCACGCCTCCCTGTTCTCCCTCGGCTCCTGGCACACCTACGACCGCATGGACTTCGCCGACGCGGTGGCGCTCCTCCGCGAGGCCACCGACCGCGGCGTGAACCTCTTCGACGTGGGCGTGTACTCCGCGCCCGGCGCCCCGCCCGTCTTCACCGACGTGATCTTCTCGGCGATGGTGCGCGCGGCCGGGCTGCGCCGAGAGGAGTGGCTGCTGTCGTCGAAGCTCTGGCTCGAGGCCTTCGGCGCCGACGGCTTCCGTCCACAGCTCGAGAACGCGCTGATGCGGGTGGGAGTCGAGCACGCCGACCTCGTGATCCTCGGCGACCTCCGCCGCGACGACCTCGAGCTGCGCGATCTCGTGCTCGACCTCGCCGCGCTCGCCGACGCCGGCCTCATCCGCGCGTGGGGCGTGAACAACTGGTCGGCGGCGAGCATCCAGGCCCTGATCGACCTCGCCGCCGCGGAAGGCGTTCCCGGTCCGCAGATCGCGCAGCTCAAGTACAGCGTCTCGCGGCGGTCGATCCCGGACGGCGAGCCCTTCGCGCGCCTCTGGGAGCAGGGCCTCACGCTGCAGGCCTCGGACTGCCTGGAGGGCGGGATCCTCGCCGGGAAGGTGAACGGCGACCGGCAGATCGGGCGCGACCCCGGCGGCATCCGCGAACGGATCATCGCCGACGTCCCCGCGTTCACGGCGGTCGCCGACGACCTCGACGTGACCCCCGCCCAGCTCGGCATCGCGTTCACCCTCACCCACCCCGCCCTGACGACGACGCTGTTCGGCGCCTCCCGCGTCGCGCAGCTGCGGGCGAACCTCGACGCGGCCGCCCTCGTCGATCGCGTCGGCGCCGCCGAGCTGCGCCGTCTCGTCGAGCCCTTCTGGGCCGACCGCGGGGTCGTCGACCCCGAAGGCCCCTGACGCCGTCCCACCCGAGGAGAACCATGACCATCCCCGTCCCCTTCGATCCCGACGTGCAGGCCGTGCTCGACGAGATCGCGAAGAACCCGCAGCCCGCCCTCACCCGCGAGACCCTGCCGCGCGACGGCGTCGACCGGATGTTCCCGGACAACGACGCCGTGATCGCCGGCCGGGACATCACCTGGGAGGACCGCGTCATCCCCGGCCCGCCCGGAGCACCGGACATCGAGGTCACGATCTTCCGCCCCGCCGGCTCGGAGACCTCGACGCTCCCCGGCTTCGTGAACATCCACGGCGGCGGCATGATCGTCGGCCACCGCTCCTGGGAGACGGCTCGAGTCGTCGACATCGTCGCGGAGCACGGCGTCGTGGCCGTGAACGTCGAGTACCGCCTCGCCCCGGAGGACCCGTACCCCGCGGGCGTGGAGGACTGCTACGCGGCCTTCGTGTGGACGCACACCCACGCCACGGAGCTCGGCATCGACCCCGCGCGCATCGTCGTGGGCGGCGGCAGCGCGGGCGGGGGCCTCACCGCGGCCGTCGCCTTGCTGGCGCGTGATCGGCGGGGCCCCGTCATGGCCGGGCAGCTGCTGTTGTGTCCCATGATCGACAACACCAACACCACGGTGGCCAGTCGGCAGTACGACGGCATCGGCACCTGGCAGCGCGACATGAACCTCCTCGCCTGGTCGTGCGTCCTCGGCGAGGAGCTCGCGTTCAGCACCGAAGCTCCCGCATACGCCGCTCCGAGCCGCGCGACGGACGTCTCCGGCCTCCCGCCCGCCTACATCGAGGTCGGAGAGGCGGAGATGTTCCGCGACGAGGACACCGAGTACGCCCTCCGGATCTGGGAGACGGGCGGTCAGGCCGAGCTGCACGTGTGGGGCGGCGGCGCCCACGGCTTCGACATATACATGCCGGACGCCGAGATCACCCGCGCCGCCCTCGCCGCACGTGCCTCCTGGCTGCGACGGATCTGGCGGACCGCCGCATGAGTACGCCCGAACCGGTGCCCTACGACCCGGAGCTCGTCGCCGGACTCGACGCCTTCGTCGACCTCGTCGAGGTCATCCCGCTGCGCGCGGACACCATCCACGCCAACCGCGATCACTTCGCCACGATCATCCCGCCGATGGCCGTGCAGGCGGAGGGTCGCGCCGTGACCTGGGAGGACCGGGTCATCCCCGGCCCCGTCGGGGCTCCGGACCTCGAGATCACCATCGTGCGCCCGGCGCAGGCGCCCGCAGACCCGGCACCGGCGGTGCTGTCGATCCACGGCGGCGGCATGGTGCTCGGCACGCGTTTCTTCGGCACCGCCGAGCTCATCGACCTCGCCGAGCGGCACGGTGTCGTCGGCGTCGCGGTCGAGTACCGTCTCGCCCCGGAGCACCCCGGACCGGCGCAGGCGGAGGACTGCTACGCGGCACTGGAGTGGATGGTCGCCCACGCCGACGAGCTCGGCATCGACACCTCCCGCGTCATCGCGTCCGGGCAGAGCGCCGGCGGCGGACTCTCGGCGGCGGTCGCGCTGCTCTCCCGCGACCGCGGCGGACCACGGCTGGCCGGGCAGCTCCTCGGCTGCCCGATGCTCGACGACCGCAACGAGACCCCGTCGAGCCGGCAGTACGACGGCTTCGGCGCCTGGGACCGGAACAACAACGACACCGCGTGGGACGCGATCGCCGGAGCCGACCGGTTCACCGACCGCGTGTCGCCGTACACGGCGCCGGCCCGGGCCACGGATCTGTCGGGACTCGCTCCGGCGTTCATCGAGGTGGGTGCCGCGGAGACCTTCCGCGATGAGGCCGTCGACTACGCGTCGCGGATCTGGGCCACGGGCGGCCAGGCCGAACTGCACGTCTGGGCGGGCGGCTACCACGGCTTCTCCGGGTTCTCCCCCGAGGCCGAGGTCTCGCAGGCCGCGGTGGCCGCGCGGGAGAGCTGGCTGCGCCGCGTGCTGCGCCTGGGCGGATGAGTCTCCCGGCGCGCGGTGAGCCCGCGCGGATGGGGACGCTGCGGGCGATGCTGGTGCTCGGCATGCTGGAAGCCTTCGGTCCGCTGTCGATGGACCTCTACCTGCCCCAGCTCCCCCAGCTCGCGGCGTCGCTCGGCACGACCGAGGCCCTGGCGCAGGTGACCATGTCGGCGTGCATGATCGGCCTCGGCCTGGGGCAGCTCGTGGCCGGTCCCCTCAGCGACCGGCTGGGCAGACGTCTGCCGCTGCTGGTCGGCGTCGCGGCGTTCGCGGTGCTCTCCGCGGTGTGCGCGGTCGCCCCGACCATCGAGCTGCTGCTCGTCGCCCGCTTCCTGCAGGGGCTGGCGGGATCGGCGGGCATCGTGATCTGCCTGGCGATCGCCCGCGACCAGTTCGAGGGCATCGAGCTCTCCCGCATGCTCTCGCTGCTGTTCCTCGTCTCGGGCACCGCGCCGATCATCGCGCCGGTGGTGGGCGGCCAGCTCGCCCGCATCATGGACTGGCGCGGGATCTTCGGGGTGCTCAGCGGGATCGGCGTCATCCTGCTGCTCGTGGTCGTCTTCCTCCTGCCGGAGACGCTGCGACCGGAGGCGCGCCACGGCGGAGGCCTCCGCGTGCTGCGGGCGCATGCCGACGCCGTGCTGGGCGACCGGCTCTTCGCCGCGGTCCTGTGCGCCTCCGCCGGTGCGGGCGTGGCGTTCTTCACCTATCTCTCGATGTCGTCGTTCGTGCTGCAGGACGAGTTCGGCCTCAGCCCGCAGAGCTTCAGTCTCGCCTTCGCCGCCGGCGCCCTCGCGAGCATCGTCGGCAGCCAGTCGAGCCGCCTGGTCGTGCGCCGCTTCGGCCCCCTCCGCGTCTACCTCGGCGGGGTCACGGCGACGCTCGTCGCGACCACGACCTTCCTCGTCCTGGCACTGAGCGGGACGGGGGTGGCGGGCATGGTGGCGGCACTCGTCGGGTTCATGCTGTGCGCGGGCCTCGGCGGCCCGAACGGCCAGACACTCGCCCTCGCGCATCACGGTGCCAGGGCGGGGACGGCGTCCGCGCTGCTCGGCATGTCGTCGTTCCTGTTCGGCCCGGTGCTCGCCCCGGTCGCCGCCGGGATCGGGGGCACGAACGCCGTCACGATGGCGGTCACCATGACCCTGGCCGCCGCCGTCGCGGCGATCGCGGCCTGGGCCTTCGTCCGCCCCGCGGCGCGGGAGTGAGACCCTCGCACCGGACGGTCAGCCCGCGATGCTCATCGCGACGACCCCGATCGCCATCGCCCAGGATTCCACCGCGAGCAGCCGGGCGGCGCGGCCCCGATGCGCCGTCGTCCGCCACCCTGCGGCGATCGTCCAGGCGACGACGCTGAGAGTGCCGAGGAGGACGAGCGCGCCGAGCGCGCCGCCGAGTCCATGACCCCCGTGCCCCGCGGACGTCACCACGCCTTGACCGACCGATCCCGCCGCGCCGTGGAAGGCGCAGATCGCCATCACGAGCGATCCGAGAGCGCGGTGACAGCAGGGGGCCGCGGACGCCGCCCCGCGGACGCCCATCGTGCCGATCATGCCGGACACGAGCAGCAGGGCACCGATCAGCAGGGCACCCAGCGGCCCGGTCCCGCCCGTCGCCATCAGCAGCATCCCCGCCGCCATCACCACCGCGGCCTGGCGTCCCTGCCACGGCACGGCGCGCCGCGCAGCGAGGCAGGCGCCGGCCGACACGAGCGCCGCCGCCGCCATCAGCCACGATGCTGCCGGGAGCAGGAGGTCCACAGCCGAAGTATATTGATCGTTCGCTCAAAAAAGCGAGACCCCTCGTCATACGACACAATGAGCACGTGCCCCGCATCGTCGACCATGATGAGCGTCGCCGTCAGATCGCCGACGCGCTGCTCGTCGTCGCCGCCAGAGACGGTCATGAGAGCGTGTCCTCACGGGCGGTCGCCAAGGAGCTCGGCGTCGCGACCGGTTCGCTCTGGCACTACTTCGACGGCTTCGACGACGTCGTCCGCGCCGCGGCGGCCGAGGTCACCCGTCGCACCGACGCGCGCATCGCCGCCGCGACGGACGGACTCCGCGGCCTCACCCGACTGCGGGCCCTGATGGGCGAGGTGCTCCCCGTCGACGAGCGCACTCGCACCGAGGCGCACGTCGTCGTCGGCTTCTGGGGGCGCCTGGCCACCCTGGCCCCGACTCCTGACGCCGGAACGCCGACCCTCGCGACGTGGCAGGGCAGCATCCGCGAGGCGCTGGAGGAGGCGGTGAGCGACCGAGAGCTGCGCCCGGACACCCCCACCGGCGACCTCCTCGCCCTCCTGCGCTCGATCACGTACGGCCAGCAGGTCGTCGAGGTCACCGAGCCGCAGACGGCGGCGGCACACTTCGCGGTCCTCGACAGCATCCTCGCCCCCTGGCGTCGCTGACCTCGACATCGCCCACACGCCACGGTTGTGCGCCCGTGCATGCCGTCGTATCATCGTGCCAACCCGTTTCTTGAGCACTTGCTCGAAAATAGTGAGGTCAACGATGTCCCCGCACTCCCCCCAGCCCGTCTCCCTCGAGCCGATCGCCGTCCCGCACCCGCTCGACCCGCTCACCGGTGCCGAGATCGCCGCCGCCCGCGCCGTGCTCGACGCGGCCGGCCTGCTGACGGCGACCACCCGCGTGCCGATGCTGCTCCCCGACGAAGCGACGAAGGAAGAACTCGCGGCCTGGCGCCCCGGCTCCGCCATCGACCGCCGTGTCGACGTGACGTTGCTCGACACCGCCACCGGCGTCGCGACCGAGGTGATCGTCTCGATCACCCGTGGCGAGGTCGTGCGGCAGGAGCGGGTGCCGAACGACGCCCCACCGTACGGCCAGCCGCAGTACCTGTTCGAGGAGTACGAGCGGGCAGAGGCCATCGCCAAGGCGTCCCCGGACTGGCAGGCGGCCATGCGGCGGCGGGGCCTGGCGGACCACATGACCCTCGCCTTCTGCTCCCCCCTGGCCCCGGGCCACACCGGCCGGGCCGACGAGGTGGGCCGCCGCGTGATCCGGTCCCTCACCTTCCTCCGATACGACGAGCAGGATTCCCCGTGGGCCCACCCCGTCGAGGGGCTGATCGTGCACATCGACCTCACCACGGACAGCGTGATCCGCGTCGAGGACGAGGGCGACGTGCCGGTGCCCGCCGGGCACGGCAACTACTACCCGGAGGTGCAGGGCGCGGCACGGACGACGCTGCGGCCCATCGAGATCACCCAGCCGGACGGGCCGAGCTTCGCCGTGTCCGGATCGCTCGTCGAGTGGGAGGGCTGGTCCATGCGCGTGGGCTTCAACGCCCGCGAAGGCCTCGTCCTGCACGACGTGTCGTTCCAGGGGCGCTCCGTGCTGCACCGGGCGAGCGTGCCGGAGATGGTCGTGCCGTACGGTGACACCGCCCCCGGGCGCTTCTGGATCAGCTACTTCGACGCGGGCGAGTACCTCCTCGGCAAGAACGCCAACCACCTGGAGCTCGGCTGCGACTGCCTCGGCGTGATCCGGTATCTCGACGGCTACGTCGCCGACGACCACGGCCACCCGGTGCGCATCCCGAACGTGATCTGCATGCACGAGGAGGACTTCGGCATCCTCTGGAAGCACACCGACCTCTCGGGACGGTCCGACGTGCGGCGCTCACGGCGCTTCGTGGTCTCGTACTTCTCCACGATCGGCAACTACGACTACGGCTTCTACTGGAACTTCGGACTGGACGGCTCCATCGAGGTCGTCGCCAAGGCCACGGGCATCGTGTTCGCCGGCGCCGGGGAGCCGGGCGTCCGTCAGAAGCACGCCACCGAGCTCGCCCCCGGCGTCTTCGCCCCGGTCCACCAGCATCTGTTCTGCGCGCGGCTCGACGTGGCTATCGACGGCCAGGACAACCGGCTCGTGGAGGTGGACGCGCAGCGGGTGCCGATGGGGCCGGACAACCCGTTCGGCAACGCGTTCACCTGGTCGGAGACGGTGCTCGAGACCGAGCACGCCGCCCAGCGTGAGGCCGACTCCTCCGCCGCCCGGGTGTGGGAGGTGCAGAGCGCCTCGCGGACCAACCACGTCGGCCGCCCGACCGCCTACCACCTCGTCCCGGAGCCGACCGCCCTGCTGATGGCCGACCCCGCCTCCTCCGTCGCCGCGCGCGCGGCCTTCGCCACGAAGCACCTCTGGGCGACCCGGTACGAGCACGGGCAGATCTGGCCGGCCGGGCGCTACCCCAACGCGCACCAGGGCGGCGCCGGCCTCCCGGAGTACACGGCCGACGACCGCCGGATCGACGGCGAGGACATGGTGCTGTGGCACACCTTCGGGCTCACGCACTTCCCCCGCCCGGAGGACTGGCCGATCATGCCCGTGGACTACGCGGGATTCTGGTTCAAGCCCTACGGCTTCCTCGACCAGAACCCCGCCATGGACGTGCCGGAGTCCTCCCAGGCGCACGGCGGCGCGACGGCGACGCCCTCCTGCTGCGGCGGCGACTCCTGCGCCTGCGGCCACTGAGCGCTCCCGGGGACGCTCCGCCGCGCGATCAGTAGCGGGCGGAGAAGGCCCCGTCGGCGTGGAGGAGCTGACCGGAGATCCAGCGTCCCTCATCCGAGACGAGGAACGAGACGACGGCGGCGATGTCGCCCGGGGTGCCGAGGCGCCCGAGCGGCGTCATCCCGGCGAGGCCGGTGCGCGTCTCGTCGTCCATCCATCCGGTGTCGATGGGGCCGGGGTTCAGGACGTTGGCGGAGATGCCGCGCGGACCGAGCTCGCGTGCGGCGGAGATGACCAGCCGGTCGAGCGCGCCCTTGGAGGCCCCGTAGGGCAGGTTCCCGGTGACGTGATCGCTCGTGAGCGCCACGATCGCGCCGCCGTCCTCGGCCTGCCGGGCGAAGGCCGCGATGAGGAGCAGGCTCGCCCGCGCGTTCACGGCGACGTGCCGGTCGAAGCTCTCCGCCGTGGTGTCGAGGATTCCGGACTCGACGTCGTGCGCGTGGCTGAGGACGAGCGCGGAGATCGGGCCGTGCGCCTCCGTGACCTCGGCGATCAGGCGCTCCGGCCCGTCCGCGGTGGAGAGGTCGGCGGGGTGATCGGCGTCGTCGAGGTCGCTGGTGACGACGGTCCAGCCGTCGGCACGGAGCCGCGGGACGATACCCGCGGCGATGCTGTTCGCGCGCGCGGCGCCGGTGACGAGAGCGAGGGGCATGCCCTCACGCTAGCGGGCACGCCGTCGCGGGTGCGAAAAGGTGCGCCGATCGCTCCCGTCAGGCGCGTCTCTCATCCCTGCCGAGGGGAGAGCGGGTCAGGCGAGGGCGGCGATCGCGTCGCGGAGGATGCCGTCGGCCGCGGCCAGCGCCTCAGCGGCGGCCTCGGCGGAGGCGCCCGTCGCGAGCAGGAGCAGCGCGAGCTTGACGGAACCGTCCGCGGCCTGCAGCGCGGCGGACGCGGCGTCGACGTCCACACCCGCGAGCTGCGACACCGTGCGGATCGAGCGCGCGTGCAGCTTCTCGTTCGTGGCCAGCAGGTCGACCATGACCCCGCGGTACGTCTTGCCGAGCTTGATCATCGAGAGCGTCGTCAGCATGTTCACGACGAGCTTCTGCGCCGTGCCGGACTTCAGCCGCGTGGAGCCCGAGATGAACTCCGGCCCCGTGACGACCTCGATCGCGATGTCGGCCTCCGCGCCGGTCGCCGACCCCGCGTTCGAGGCGATCGCCACCGTGAGGGCGCCGAGGCCCCGGGCGTACCGCAGCCCGCCGATGACGTAGGGCGTACGGCCGGATGCCGAGATGCCCACCACCGTGTCCCGCTCGGTGAGGTCGAGGTCGCGCAGGGCGAGGGCCGCGGCCTCATCATCGTCCTCCGCGTTCTCCACCGCCGAGCGGATGGCCGTCTCCCCGCCGGCGATGAGTCCGACCACCATCGACGGGTCGGTGCCGAAGGTGGGCGGGCACTCGCTCGCGTCGAGCACGCCGATGCGACCTGCCGTGCCCGCACCGATGTAGATGAGGCGACCGCCGCGTCGGAAGCGCTCCGTGATGCCGTCCACCACCGCCGCGATCTCCGCCGTGCGACCCGCCACGGCCTCGGGCACCCGACGGTCCTCGGCGTTCATGCGCTCGACGAGCTCAGTGGTGCTCAGCAGGTCGAGATCGCCCCGCTCGGTGGACGAGGCCTCGGTGTCCAGGCCCGCGAGCTCGGCGAGAAGGGTGGTCAGACGGGGGTCATTCGGCACGGTGCACGAACCTTTCATGGGGGAGGTCGAGGCGACGGGTCAGCAGCAGGGCCCCGTCCATGGCGCCGCCTCGCGCGGGGAGGACCCGACGGCCGTTCCCTTCGAGCGCGCGTGTGAGGGCGGCGCGGAATCCGTCGTGGTCGGTGAGGCCGCCGTGCAGTGCGACGTCCGCGGTCGGCCCGGCGGCCGCAGCGGTCGTCGCAGCGAGGAGCCGGACGGCCTCGTCGACGATCCCGCGGGCGACGGGGTCGTCGTCTGCGGCGGCGGCGAGTACGAGGGGCGCGAGGGTCGCGAGGCGGCGGGCGAGCGCACCGTCGGCGGCCAGCCAGGCCTGCACGGCCGAGGGCGGGCCGACGGGGGCGGCGAGCGCCGCGGTGAGAGCGGTGGGCGCGGCCAGCCCGTCGTGGGCACGGAGCACGGCGCGCAACGCCTCGCGGCCGAGCCAGGATCCGCTGCCGAAGTCGCCCAGCTCGGGACCCCAGCCGTCGACCAGACGCGCACCGGAAGGGTCGACGCCCAGCGCCACGGCTCCGGTGCCGGCGATGAGCAGCACGCCGGCCGCGCCGTCGAGAGCGCCCGCATGGGCGGTGACCACGTCCGACGCCACGGCCACGCGCGCTCCGGTCCGTGCGGCGAGCGCGGCGGCGAGTTCCGCGGCCGCCTCCGGGGCGAACCAGGCGCCGGCCGCCCCCACGCCGAGCGTGTCGATGCGCTCGACACCGTCGAGCAGCGGGAGAATCGCGGTGAGCGCCGCCTCCACTCCGCCCGCCGCGGCGAGGCCCGGCGCTCCGATCCCGGAGCGCTCCCCGGCCGTCGCGCCGTGCACGACGAGGCGGCAGCGGGACTTGCCGAGGTCGACGGTGGCGGTCGTCTCGCTCATCGGCACTCCTCGGATCCGGCGGAAAGAAAGAAAAGCGACTACACAACACGTAGACTCGCTGAAAAGAATTTACCATCCCGTTCCGCCGTTCCGGAGGATACCGTGAGCATCCAGTCCACGATCGAAGCCGCCGCTGCGACCCTGCCCCCGTCGCTGGCGCGCGTCGCGGCCGCTGTGCGGGAGAACCCGACCCTCGTGATCGACAAGACGATCAGCGAGCTCGCCGAGGAGTGCCGCACCTCGGTCGCCTCCGTCGTGCGGTTCTGCCGCGCGATCGGCTTCACCGGATACGCGCCGCTGCGGATGGCCCTGGCCACCGAGCTCGGCAAGGAGGCCGCGCAGTTCTCCGCCCGCGGCGCCTACGGCTCGGAGATCTCCGACGAGGACTCTCTGGAGGAGGCGGTCTCCAAGCTCGCGGCCCTGGAGCTCCTCGCCATCGAGGAGACCGTCGGCCAGCTCGACTTCGCTGTGCTGGCGGCGGCTGTCGCGGCCATCGACGGCGCCGACCGGATCCTGCTCTACGGCATCGGCGCCAGTCAGTTCGTCGCGGAGGACCTCGCGCACAAGCTCCTCCGCGTCGGCCGCAACGCCCACGTCCTCGCCGACCCCCACGAGGCGATCGCCGCCGCGGTCCTGCCCGTCAGGACCACCGTCGCCATCGGGTTCTCGCACGCGGGGTCGACGATCGAGACGGTGCGGTTCCTCGAAGCCGCCGTCGCCAACGGTGCGACGACCGTCGCCGTCACCTCCGTGAAGGACTCCCCTCTCGCCCAGGTCGCCGACCACGCCCTGTTCACCGAGGTGCGCGAGTCGACCTTCCGTGCCGGGGCGATGGTGAGCCGGATCGCGCAGCTCGCCCTCGTGGACTGCCTGTTCATCGGCGTCGCCAAGCGGCGGTACGCCGAGACCGTCGACGCCCTGCAGCGCACGCGTCAGGCGACGCGCCTCCTCCGCGACTGACGACGCCGCCGAGCGCGGGTGCGTCAGCGGACAGGGGCGTCCAGCACCGTCGGAGCCTCCGTCCGTGACGTGTGGCTTCCCATCGTCCCCGCCGTGCGCAGGAACACGATGATCCAGCTGAAGATCAGCACGGCCGCGATGAGCTCGACCGCCGTGAGGTTGTAGTAGCCGACAGCGAAGAACGCCCCGAGCAGCACGATGACCAGCACGTACGTCCAGCCGAGGCCGACGAAGACGCGCGGGATGCTGCGCACGAACCACGGCAGACCGACGACGACCACCGCGAACACCACCACCATGCCCGTCGCGACGGTGTTGTGCAGACCGAAGAACTCGTCGACGGGGAAGATCCCGACGCACGCGAGGAAGATGCCCATCAGGATGAGCCCGCCGCGCACGATGGTCCGGCCACGGCGGTCGACCGGGTCGTCGACAGGCAGCCCCGCCGTCGCATAGCGCGAGATGGTCGTCACCATGATCCCCGCGATGACGAGGGTCACGTTGAAGGCCACCGAGGCGCTGTTGCTGCTCATGCCCAGCGCCGACAGGTTGTCGCGCCACCAGTGCACGTCACTGGAGGCCAGCATCGCCGCGAACGCCCCGACGACGAGGAACACCGCCAGGACCAGCGACAGCACGGTCGGCGTCAGAGCGACGGCGCTGAGGAAGGCGACGTAGCCCGTGAGCGCGAACGCCACGGCGACCAGGATCGCTCCGGGGAACGCGAAGACGGGGGCGTCCACGAAGCTCTGCTCCAGCAGCTGCGCGATCCCCAACCAGCCGAGGTAGGCGATCGCGGCGTGCGCGAAGGCGATGGCGGCGAGGTCGTACCAGCGCAGGCGGTCGCCGGGTACCGCGAATCCGTCCCTGGCGCGGGTGGGGTCGGGCTCCGGAACCCGCACAGCGAGCCGCCCCAGGGCGAAGGCGAGCGCCGCCGCGATCGCGCCGCCGTAGGCCGCGAACATACCGATCGAGCCGGTGCCGCTGATCGAGAGCTCCCGCCCCCAGAACACCGGCAACGCCACGAGGAACCCGACGAGGAGGAACGCCGCACCGACGATCAGCGCGGTCGCCTCGAACACCGCGTCGGAGGTGGCGGGTCCGCGCACCTGGCGGAGCACCTGCCGGATCCGCTGCGTCACCGTCGACATCATCCCGCCGTTCACGGACCACATCCTAGACGGCACCCCCGCAGGATCGTCGCCGGTGGTAGCATCACGGAACGGATCGTATACAACGTCGTCGTTCCCACCAGCCCGAGGTGATCAGTCATGAACGGTGCCCTCACCACCCCCGCCGAATCGGTGTCCACGCTCGTCGCGCGCAACATCAGCGAGTTCCGCGCCGCCGTCTCCGAGTCGTTCGTCCCGCTGCAGGTGTCCACCGCGGGCGCCGACCAGTTCCGCGGCGTGATCCGCGGCGCCGCCGTCGACGAGGTGCACGTCAACGACATCCGCGCGACCTCGCACGTCGTCGAGCGCACCACCGAGCTCATCGCCCGCGGGGACCGCTCGTACTTCAAGGTGAGCCTGATGCTCGCCGGGACAGGCCTGCTCATCCAGGACGACCGCGAGGCCGTGCTGGAGCCCGGCGACCTCGCCGTCTACGACACCGATCGGCCGTACTCCCTCGTCTTCGACCAGGACTTCCGCACCATGGTCGTCATGTTCCCGAAGCACCTGATCAGCCTCCCGCCGGACATGATCGGGCAGCTCACGGCCGTCCGCATCTCGGGTCAGGAAGGGCTCGGCGGCATGGTCGTGCCGTACCTGACGCAGCTCGCCGGCAACCTCGATGAACTCGCCGGCACGACGGGAGCCCGGCTCGCGCACAGCGCCCTCGACCTCGTGACCACCGTCTTCACGCGGGAGCTCGGTCTCGACCAGGTCTCCGCCGACCCGCACCGTGCCCTCATGCAGCGGATCCGCTCGCACATCGACCGCAACCTCGCCTCCACGGACCTCGGACCGGCCTCCATCGCCGCCGCGCACTTCATCTCCACCCGCCACCTGCACGGACTTTTCCAGGAGCAGGGGGTGACCGTGTCGACGTGGATCCGCACCCGCCGCCTGGAGCAGTGCCGTCGCGACCTCCTCGACCCGATGCTCGCCGACCGCCCCGTCGCCGCCATCGCCGCCCGCTGGGGCTTCGTCGACGCGGCGCATTTCAGCCGCGCCTTCAAGACCGCCTTCGGCGTCTCCCCCAGCGAGTACCGCGCCACCCACTGACCCTGTTGTTCCCGTACTCCCCGTCGCGCGCGGGATCAAAACCGCCCCGCCAGCGCTCGCCTCGCGCACGTTCCTGATCCCGCACCTCCACCCCCGCCCCTGTGCGGGATCAAGAACGCACCTCACTCCCGTCGGGCAGGGGCACTTTCGACCCCGCACCGACGAGAGGCACTCCGTGCGCGGGAGGGCGGCTCCCGCCCCAAAGGGCACGACTCCCGCACCCCAGAGGACACGACTCCCGCGCCCCAGAGGACACGACTCCAGCGTGCGGCATCAGGAACACGCCCCATACGCGTCCGGCAGGGACGTTTTCCGTCCCGCAACGGGGCGGCCGCTGGCGGGGCGCCGGTGCGGGATCAGGAACGCACTCCACCCACGTCCGGCAGGGGCGTTTTCGACCCCGCACCGACGAGAGGCACGCCGTGCGCGGGAGGGCACGACTCCCGCGCGCCAGAGGACGCCGCGCCCGCGTGCGGGATCAGGAACGCACCCCACTCGCGTCCGGCAGGGGCGGTTTTGATCCCGCACGGGGGCCAGGGGCGGATCCGGGGACGGAACCGGGGGGACGGAGCTGCGCGGGGACGGGGCTTGCCCGGGAGGGCACGCCGGTTGACTCTCGGTGCGGGATGGACTCCGCGCGCTTGAGGGGTCCCCCGGTGCGGCCGGAGCATGAGGCAAGCGCATCGCAACGACGCGGTGCCCGGGGCGACGAGGCCCCGCCGTGTGCGACGTCAGGACCCTCATGACCGACATCTCCGCCGACCCCGCTCTGGACGAATGGCGCACGTACGACGAGTTCGCCGCGGGCATCGACACGTTCCGCCTGCCGAACACGATGCTCGCCGGAACGGCGCTCACGCTCACCCTCGACGACGACACCGCACTCGCGCTCCGCTTCGACGAGGACTCCGTGGCCTGGGAGGGCCTGGGCTCCTCCGGTCGCGACCCGTACGACGCCGTCCGCGTCCGTGACGACGTCGTCTTCGTGAACATCCCCTTCGAGACCCGCGAGCGCGAAGCCCTCACCGTCGTGTTCTCCACCACGACCCACCGCGCCACCGTCATCCGCTCCCGCATCGCCGCCGAGGCCGTCGAGGGTACCCCGCAGGTGGGGCAGGACTTCTGGGCCGCGACCACCGACGCCGGACCCGCGACCGGCGAGGTCCCCGGCCCGAGCCGCGACCTCATCGGCAAGCGGAACATCTACCGCTACAGCCCCCACCACCTGTACGAGCACGTCTACGTCTCCAGCCAGCGCTACGCGTGGCAGTGCCTCGAGGGCGTCCAGCGCGGTCACGGCGACATGGACCTCTCCACGGTGTGGAAGTTCGCGGACGGCCTCTACCTCTTCTGCTTCCGCGAGTTCCGGATCGCGGTGGCGAGCGTCTGGCTTCACGACCTCGGCTACCAGCTCATGACGACGGGGATCTTCCTCGGGCTCAACGGCGACGGCGAGTCCGAGCACTCCCGCGCCGGCGGACACATCTACCCGCTGGGCGCCGTCGCCTACCCCGACGCACAGCCCGCCTGACCCTTCGACCCTTCGACCCTTCGACAGGCTCAGGGACCCAGACGGGCGCAGGGCCCTTCGACAGGCTCAGGGACCCAGACGGGCTCAGGGCCCTTCGACAGGCTCAGGGACCCAGACGGGCGCAGCGACCCACCACGGAAAGAGAGCACATGAGCAACGCAGACCTGATCCGCGACCACTACGCCGCCAACGACCGGGGCGACCTGGACGGCATGCTCGCGCCCTTCGCGGCCGACATCGAGTGGACCGAGGCCGCCGGATTCCCCTACGCCGGAACGTACATCGGCCCGGACGCGGTCGCCGAGAACGTCTTCGGCCGCATCCAGGAGGAGTGGGACGACTACACCGTCGCGATCGACGAGGTCGTCGACGGCGGCGACGTCGTGGTCGGCATCGGCACCTACTCCGGCACCTACAAGCGCACCGGTCGGTTCTTCGCCGCCCGGGTGGCCCACGTCTGGCGCGTGGCGGGCGGCGAGATCGTCGCCTTCGAGCAGTTCACCGACACGGAGCTCGTGAACCGCGCCCTGCGCGCGCCGTCGACGAGCACCGAGACCCAGCCTTCGAGCTGACAGCACGACCCGAACAGGAGAGGCAGGAAGCACATGAACAGACGAGCATCCGGCGCCGCGGCGATCATCGCCGTGGCCGCCCTCGCTCTCGCCGGCTGCGCCGGCGGCGACGGAGCCGGGGGCGACGGTGCCCCCATCGTCGTCGGCTCCGTGAACACGATCAGCGGCCCGGCGACGTTCCCGGAGGCCTCGCAGGCGGCTGCCGCCGTCTTCGACGCGTTCAACGAGGACGGCGGCCTCGACGGCCGCACGATCGAGTACAAGATGCTCGACGACAAGGGCGACCCCGCCACGGCCACCGCCTCGGCGCGGGAGATCGTGGGCAGCGACGAAGCCGTCGCGCTCGTGGGCTCCGCGAGCCTCATCGAGTGCGAGATCAACGCGAAGTACTACGAGCAGGAGGGCATCCTCTCGGTGCCCGGCATCGGCGTCGACACGGGCTGCTTCGACAGCGAGAACATCTCGCCGGCGAACGTCGGCCCGTTCAACGACATGACCCTCACGCTGCAGTACGGCTCCGAGGTGCTCGGACTCGACGACATCTGCATCCTGCTGGAGATCGCCGGTTCCACCCGTCCGACCTATCAGGCCGCGATCGACAAGTGGACCGAGATCACGGGCAAGGAGCCGAAGTACGTCGACGACACCGTGCCGTACGGCGCCTCCGATTACACGCCCTACATCGTCAAGGCGCGGGACCAGGGCTGCAAGGCCCTCGCGATCAACCCGGTCGAGCCCGACGCGATCGGACAGGTCAAGGCCGCGAACGCGCAGGGCTGGGACGACGTGACCTGGCTCTACCTCACGAGCGTCTACAGCGAGAACTTCGCCGACGCGATCGACGACGCGGGCGCCGGCATCTACGTCCCCGCCGAGTTCTACCCGTTCACGGACGACAGCGACATCAACGCGGACTGGCGGACGCTGATGGAGGAGAACGACATCCCCCTCACCTCGTTCAGCCAGGGCGGCTACCTCGCGGCGACGTACTTCATCGAGGTGCTGAAGAGCATCGACGGCGACATCACCCGGGAGAGCGTCTCCGAGGCGCTGAAGGGCATGGACCCGATCGAGAACCCGATGGTGGGCACCCCCTACGCCTTCGGCACGCAGAACACCGCGGGCTGGCCGATCATCCTGAAGTCGGGCACGAACGCCTGGGAGAAGGTCGCCGACGACTGGCTCCGGATCGGCGAATAGTCCCCGCGCTTCGACAGGCTCAGCGACCCACGCCGGGTCCCCGCGCTTCGACAGGCTCAGCGACCCACGCCGGGTCCCGCGCTTCGACAGGCTCAGCGACCCACGCCGGGTCCCCGCGCTTCGACAGGCTCAGCGACCCACGCCGGATCCCTGAGCCTGTCGAAGGGCCCTCACCAGAAAGGACGCCTGATGCTCCAAGGCGCCATCGCCGGACTCGCCGCCGGCGGCCTCTACGCCGTCCTCGGCGTCTGCCTCACCCTCATGTCACGCCTCGTGCGCGTCGTGAACTTCGCCCAGGCCGCGACCGGCATGTTCGGCGCGTTCACCGCCGTGTGGTTCGTGCGCGAGATCGGACTGCCCATCTGGCTCGGCTCGATCCTCGGCGTCCTCGTCGCGGGCCTGCTCGCCGCGGCCATCGGCTTCATCGCCGCGACCTGGCTGTCGGAGGCCTCGACGACGACCCGCTCCGCCATGACGGTCGGCCCGCTCCTGCTGCTCATCTCGCTGTCGTTCATCCTGTTCGGCAACAAGCCACAGCCGTTCACCCCGATCATCGCCGGGCCCGCGTTCTCCTTCGGCGGCGTGGTCATCAGCCAGGTCACCGTCGCGACGGTGGCGATGGCCGTCGTCACCGCCGTCGCCGTCCGCATCGTGCTGCGCCGCACCAGGGTAGGCACCCAGCTGCGCGCGCTGTCGGAGCGGCCGACCACGGCGGAGCTGCTCGGCATCCGCTCCCGGCCGCTGTCGATCGCCGTCTGGTTCGTCACCGGGATCATCAGCGCCATCGCGATCATCATCGTCGCGCCCTCCCAGTCGAACGACGCCACGAGCCTGTCCATGCTCATCGTCCCCGCTGCGGCGGCCGCGCTCCTGGGCGGCTTCCGCCGGCTCGACCTCGCCGTCGTCGGCGGGCTGCTCCTCGGCGTCCTCGGCGGACTCGTCGCGCAGATCGACGAAGTGGCGCTCGTGCGCAACTTCCTGCCGTTCCTGTTCATCGTCGTCCTGCTGCTCTGGACGCAACGCAAGGAGGTGTGGGATGCCGCTCGCTGACCGCCCCTGGTTCCGGATCACCTGGCCGTTCGCCGTCGCCGTCGTCGGCATCGGCGCGGGCGCGCTCCTCAGCGCCGCCCTTCCCGGCTACTTCGTCTTCCTCGCGATCAGCGCCGTCACGGCCGCGATCGCGATCCTCGGCCTGGGCATCGTCACCGGCTCGGCCGGGATGATCGCCCTGTGCCAGCTCACCTTCGCCGCGGTCGGGGCGTGGATCGTCTCCCTGCTGAACGTGATGCAGGCGCCCGGCGGCTTCCTCGTCTGGCTCGCGCTCGGCGGTGTCGCGGCCGGTCTCGTCGGCATCCTCGTCGGCCTCCCCGCCCTGCGGCTGCGTGGCGTGAACCTCGCCGTCGTGACGCTCGGATTCGCGGCCGCGGCGGACGTCACACTCGTGCAGATCCAGTTCCCCGGCTCCGCGGACGGCATCGCGATCGAGCGGCCCGCGCTGTTCGGCAGTGACCGGGAGTTCTTCTTCCTCTCCATCGTCGTGCTGGCCGTCTGCGGCCTGGCGGTGTTCTTCCTGCAGCGCGGACGCTGGGGCGCCAGCTGGAAGGCCGTCGCATTCTCCGAGCGGGGCACGGCCGCGGCCGGGCAGAGCGTGCGCACCGCGAAGCTCACCGCCTTCGCGGTGTCGGCGGCCCTCGGCGGCATCTCCGGCGGGCTGCTCGCCGGACAGGTGCAGCTCCCCTTCGCCTCGAGCTTCACACCACTGCAGTCCCTCGCCCTGTACGTGCTGGCGATCATGTCCGGCGCGCACCTCATCGACATGGCCATCTTCGGCGGACTGCTCTGGGTGCTCGTGCCGGAGCTGCTCAAGCGCTGGGGCGTGCCGCAGGACTGGGGCTTCGTGGTGTTCGGCGTGCTGGGCGTCCAGGCCCTCACGAGCGGCACGAACCTCGGCCAGGGCATCCGCAACCTCCTGTACCGGCGGGCCGACCGGCGCACGGCCACCGCGGAGCTCACGGCGCTCCCGCCGGACGCGGGAACCGATGCGACGGCGATCACCACGACCACGACGGCCACCGTCGACGAGGCCGCCCTCGACGGCGCCCCGGTGCTCACGGTCGACGGGCTGACCGTGCAGTTCGGGGCGCTCAAGGCCCTCGACGACGTCTCGTTCACCGTGCCCGCCGCCTCGATCATGGGGCTCATCGGTCCGAACGGTGCCGGGAAGTCGACCTTCGTCGACGCCATCAGCGGGTTCCTCCCCCAGCACGAGGGCCGCGTGCTCCTCGGCGACCGCGACCTCGCCGGGCTCTCCCCCACCCGGCGCGCCCGCCTCGGACTGCGACGGACCTTCCAGCAGGACCGCGTCCCGCCGGCGCTCACGGTGGGCGGCTATGTGCGCTTCGTGGCCCGGCGGCACCTCGCCGCGGCGGACATCGACGAGGTCCTCGCGTTCTTCGGGTGCCCGCCGGCCCGGGCGCGCCTCTCGAGCGTCGACGTCGGCACCCGGCGGCTCGTGGAGGTCGCGGCGAACGTCGCCGCCCGCCCGCGCCTGCTCATCCTCGACGAACCCGCCGCCGGCCTCTCGCACGAGGAGCATCTGGCGCTCGCGGCTCGCCTCCGCGAGCTCCCCGGGCGCTACGGTGTGGCCCTCATCATCATCGAGCACGATCTGGACCTCGTCCGCTCGGTGTGCCCGACCCTCACGGTCCTCGACTTCGGCCGCGTCCTGGCGAGCGGCCCGCAGGCCGAGGTCCTCGCGAACCCCGACGTCGTCAAGGCGTACATGGGAGAGACGGAGCTGCTGAAATGAGCGAACTGGTGCTCGACGGGGTGACGGTGAGCCGCGGCGCCGGGCCGGTCATCTCGGACGTCTCGCTGCGGGTCGTCGGTGGCGAGGTCCTGGCGCTGGTCGGCCCGAACGGCGCCGGCAAGACGAGCCTGATCGAGGCGGTGTCCGGCGTGACACCGCACTCGGCCGGGTCGATCCTGCTGGACGGGGATCCGATCGACCGGCTCTCCCGCGTGGCGCGAGCCCGGCGCGGCATCGTGCACATCGAGCAGGGGCGGGCCGTGTTCCCGTCGCTGACCGTGCGCGAGAACCTCTCCCTCACGGCACGCACCGCCGGCGAGATCGAGGCCGTGCTGGCGCAGTTCCCGGAGTTGGAGAAGCGCATCGACTCCCCCACGGCGCTGCTGTCGGGTGGGGAGCAGCAGATGGTGGTGCTGGCACGGGCGTTCGCGGCGAAGCCCCGGGTGCTGCTCATCGACGAGATGTCCCTGGGCCTCGCGCCGGTGGTGTTCTTGCGCCTGATGCCGATCGTGTCGTCGATCGCGGAGTCGGGGGTGGCGGTGCTGCTGGTGGAGCAGTTCACGCAGCTGGCGCTCGGTCTCGCGCAGGAGGCGGTGGTCGTCGCCGGCGGCCGCGTGTCGTTCCAGGGCGCCCCGCAGGCCCTCCAAGACGACCCCGCCCTCCTCCACCGCGCCTACCTCGGGGGCTGAGTGTCCCGTCGACCCACCCCGTTGCGTTCCTCCCGGCCCCGTGCGTACGTGCGCAGGGGGCCGGGGCGCGCGAAAGGGGGTGGGTCGGCGGCGTGGGGGTTAGCCTGAGGGAGTGACCGAGATCCTCCACGCCCGCGCCGCCCTCCTCGACATGGACGGGACCCTCGTCGACTCGACCGCCGTCGTGGAGCGCCTCTGGCTCGCCTGGGCGGAGCCGCACGGGATCGATCCGGAGACCGTGCTCCGCACTGTCCACGGGCGGCAGGGGCATCAGAGCATGGCGATCCTGCTCCCCGAGCGCGACCACGCGATCAACCTCCGCGAGAACGAGGTCATGCTCGCCACCGAGGCCTCGGACGTGGACGGTGTGATCGGCATCCCGGGTGCCGAGGACCTGCTCGCCGCGCTGCAGCCGTTCCCGCACGCCGTGGTCACCTCCGCCAACGTCGCCCTCATGACCGCGCGGATGGGTCAGGCCGGGCTCACGGTCCCCGAGCTCGCCGTCACGGCGGAGAACGTCTCCGCCTCGAAGCCCGATCCGGAGGGCTTCCTCCTCGCCGCCCGCACGCTCGGCATCGACCCCGCGGACTGCGTCGTGTTCGAGGACTCCGGCGCCGGCATCCAGGCCGCCCACGCCGCGGGCATGCGCGTGATCGGCATCGGACCGCACGCCGCAGCCCACGCCCCGACCGCGCACGTCGACGACCTCACGCACGTCGCCGTGGTCCGGACCGACGACGGCTTCGAACTCCGCATCGACTGACGCGGAGGGCCGGAACCGCCGCTCGACCCTGACCCGCGCTACATCCCGGCGTGGTCGAAGGCGATGGTCGGCACGTCGACCACGTGCGACCCGCCGTCCGCCACGATCACGGCGCCGGTGATGTACGACGACTCCCCCGACCCGAGGAAGCGGACGACCGAGGCGATCTCGGCGGGCCGCGCGGGGCGGCGCAGCGGCACATCGGCGGTGACCGTCGCGTACCCCTCCTCCCGGGAGCCGAGGCCGGCATGCGCGGCGAACTCGTCCATCTCCTCGTCGGCCATCGGCGTCTGCACCCACCCGGGGCAGATCGCGTTGACGCGCACGCCGTGGCGCCCGTAGTCGCGCGCGAGCGTCCGGGTGAGGCCGATGAGCGCGTGCTTGCCGACCGTGTATCCGGCCACCGACGGCCCCGCGAAGAGTCCGGCCAGCGACGAGACGATCACCACCTGCCCCTTGGCCTCGATCAGCGCCGGCAGCGCCTCGCGTGCCATCACGAACGCGGTGGTGAGGTTGGCGCGGATCGCCGCGTCCCAGCTCGCGTCGTCGGTCTCGGCGACCGGCGAGAACCCGTGTCCCCCGGCGTTCGCGACGAGGACGTCGATCCGGCCGAACCGCGCGAGGATCTCGGCGATCGCGGCCTGCGCCGACGCGGTGTCCGCCGCATCGGCGACGACGGGCAGGGCTCCGACCGCGCGCTCGACCTCGTGCAGCGGCTCCGGCCTGCGGCCCACCACGACGACGTGCGCCCCCTCGGCCGCGAACCGCTCCGCGACCGCTGCGCCGATGCCCGTGCCGCCTCCGGTGATGACGACGACGCGTCCGGAGACGCTTGATCCGACCACGGTTGCCATGTGTGCTCCTGTGTGTTCTGCGCGCGTGCGCTGTGGGGCCGGACGCGGTCGCGTCAGGCGGGGAATCCCGACCGGGCGGTGTACCCGAAGTCGCTGAGGAGGGTGGTGCCGTTCACGGCCCGGCTCCTCGGGGAGAGGAGGTACGTCACGTGCCCGGCGACCTCGTCGGCGCTCTGCACGGGGAAGGCGGGGTCGGCGAAGGCCTCCGAACCGAGATCCCCGCGGCTCATCGGAGTGTCGACGATGGACGGTGCCACCGCGTTCACCCGCACCCCGGTGCCGGCGAGGTCGACCGAGAGCGCCCGCCCGAACTGCACGAGCGCCGCCTTCGATGCGGCGTAGGGAGCCATCCCCGGCGAGGCCACGACGGCCGAGTCGCTCGCGAGCAGCACGACGGACCCCGCGGCGGACTCCCGGAGCGCCGGGATCGCGTGCTTGAGCACGAGGAACGCACCGGTGACGTTGACGGCGAGGACGCGGTTCCACTCCTCCAGTGCGGTCTCCTCGATCGGCGTGCCGACCGGGCCGGAGATCCCGGCGCAGCAGACCACCGCATCGAGACCGCCCAACGCGCGGATACCGGCGTCGACCGCGGCGGCCACCTGCTGTTCGTCCGTGACGTCGGCGGCGAGCAGCACCGGATCGGCGCCGGCGACCGCGGCGGCGTCCCGGAGCGCAGCCGCGTCCCGGTCGAGCAGCGCGACCCGCACCCCTTCGCCGGCGAGCGCCCGGACGACGGCACGGCCGATGCCGCTGGCGGCCCCCGTGACGAGGGCCGTCGTGCCGTCGAGCTGCAGGTCCATCGCGTCCTCCGACCGCGGCCCGGCGCCGCGCGGCGCCGACGAGACAGCGGTGTCGTCCCGGTCATCCTGCTCCGCGGGGCGAAGGGGCCGCACGCCCACCGGCGGGGTGTGCGCGGTGGCACCATCGTCCTTCGCTCACGGTCAAGCGCCGGATCGAGGCGGCGAGCAGACTCGCTCTATCGACGATTCCCCTCGTCGTCGATGCCGTGTCCGCACGGCCGTCACCCGAGCAAAGGAGCCGACGTGGCAGAGCAAACCTCCGCACCCACGACGCCGCACCACACCTCCCTCCGCCCCGGCGCCCTCGGCGTCGCCGGCATCGTCTTCCTCGTCCTGGCCGCCGTCGCGCCGCTGACCGGGATCGTCGTCGTCGCCTCCCTCGCCATCGCCCTGGGCAACGGCGGCGGCACCCCGATGTCGTTCTTCCTCGTCGCGGCCATCCTGCTGCTGTTCGCGATCGGCTACGCCCAGATGTCGAAGCAGCTCGTGAACGCGGGAGGCTTCTACGCCTTCGTCGTGAAGGGCCTCGGCCGCACCGGCGGACTCGTCGCGGGCCTCATCGCGACGCTCGGCTACAACTTCTTCGTCGTCGGCACGATCGGCACCAGCGGCTTCTTCATGCAGACGATCATCCGCGACCTCACCGGTCTCGACGTGCACTGGCTCGTCTGGGGCCTGCTGTCGATCGTCGTCTGCTTCGTCCTCGCCCGGATCGGCGTCGACTTCAGCTCGAAGATCCTCGGCGTGTGCCTCGTGCTCGAGGTGCTCATGCTCGTCGTGTTCGACGTCTCCGTGCTCGTGCAGACGGGGTACGACGTCGCCGCGTTCAGCCCGGAGGCCGTGTTCTCCGGCTCGCTGCCCATCGGCCTGCTGCTGGCGGCGACCGGCTTCCTCGGGTTCGAGGCCACTGCGCTCTTCAGCGAGGAGGCCAAGCAGCCGCTGCGCACGATCCCGCGGGCGACCTACACCTCGATCATCGCGATCGGCGTGATCCTCGGCGTCACGACCTGGGCCGTGGTGAGCGCGACCGGCGTCGCACAGGCGCAGGCCACGGCCCTGGAGCACCTGCCCACGGGCGACCTCATCTTCTCGCTCTCGCAGCAGTACCTGGGCGGTCCGCTCACGACCGTGATGATGGTGCTGCTCCTGGTGAGCCTGTTCGCGGCGATGCTCGCGTTCCACAACTCGGCCACCCGCTACCTGTACTCGCTGGGTCGCGCGAAGATCCTCCCCCAGGCCCTCGCTCGCACCCGCCCGAACGGTGCCCCGCAGCTCGCCGGCATCGTGCAGGCCGGCTTCGCGGCGATCGTGGCGATCCTGTTCGCCCTCGCCGGCGCCGACCCCATCGTCACGCTCGTGCCCGCGATGCTCGGCTTCGGCACCCTCAGCGTGCTGATCCTGCAGGGGCTCGCGGCGATCTCGATCGTCGTGTACTTCCGGCGCCGGAACGACCCGCGGTGGTGGAGCACGTTCATCGCGCCGGGCATCGGCTTCCTCGGCATCGCGGCCATCTCGATCCTGGCGATCGTGAACTTCAACATCGTGGCCGGCTCCGAGGAGCTCGCGATCCGCCTGATGCCGCTCCTGCTCGTGCTCGCGCTGATCGGCGGCATCGTCTACGCCGCCTACCTCCGCCGCGCCAAGCCCGCCGTCTACGACGGCCTCGCCACCGACCTGGAGCGGTTCAGCGACCGCTGACGCCCGCGCCGACCCCGTTCCCCGAAGGAAGGAATCCCCATGACGACCCTCAACCCCGCCGACACCTCCACCTGGCTGCCACTGGAAGGCCTCGCGCCCGGTTTCGACGCCAACAAGGCCCCGCACAGCACCGCGCTCAGCGGTCGCGAGATCGCTGTCGTCGACGCCCGCGGCACCCGCATCGTCCACCGCTTTGACGACTCGACGGTCGCCTGGGAGTACCAGCCCGGCGCCGAGGACCCCACGGAGGCCGCGTCCGACACCGACGACTACGAGGCGTTCGAGGTCGACGACGAGCTCTACTTCGTGCAGTTCCACCACCGCTACCTCCCGAACGAGGCGGTCTCGCTCGTGCTCGATCTGCGGCACGGACGCTCCCTCGCGGTGATCTCCGAGATCCTCCCCGCGCCCGAGCAGGGCCGCACCCGGGTGCAGCACCACTTCGCCCCCGGCACCATCGAGGGCGCCGCGGTCACCGGTGCCGAGGCCGCACCCACGACCACGCTCATCGGCCGCCGCGTCGAGTGGGTCTACAGCGAGGAGCACGCCTACGAGCACGTCTACCTCTCCCCGCGCTGGTACTCGTGGCAGTGCCTGGCCGGTCCGGAGCGCGGGCTCGCCGACACCGACGAGAACAGCGTGTGGGAGGTCCGCCCCGGGATCTACATCTTCGCGTGGCGCGAGAAGGTGATCCCGTGCGCCTCGGTGACGATCGCCGACCACCGCGACGTGAACGCGATCCGCTCCCACGGCGTGCTGTTCGGACTGGACGAGAGCGGTGAGGTGCCGACGCACTTCACGTTCGGCGCACACGGCCGCCTGCTGTCGACCACCCACCACTCCCCGTCGCTCGAGCCCGCGACCTTCGGAGACGCCTGACATGACCGACGTCGCCGACCTCATCGTCACCGGTTCCGTGATCCGCACGTCGGACCGCGCCCGTCCGCGCGCCGAGGCCTTCGCCGTACGAGACGGACGGATCCTCGCCGTCGGCGACCGCGCCGACGTGGAGGCGTTCCGGGGCCGCCGCACGCAGGTCGTCGAGGTCGGCGACGCGGCCGTCTATCCCGGGTTCGTCGACGTGCACAACCACCACGCCCTCGCCGGACGGACCGAGCTCTTCGAACTGTCGCTGGCCCCTTCCCTCACGCTCGACGAGATCCTGGACCGGGTGCGGGAGAAGGCGCAGACCCTGCCCGAGGACGCCTGGATCGTCGGCGGCGCCGTGGCAACGACCCTGCTTCCCACCCTCGCCAACACCGCCACGCGGTTGCGTCTCGACGAGGCAGCGGGCGGACGGCCGGTGGCGCTCATGGAGGACTCCCGCCACAACCGGTGGGCCAGCACCCGGGCGCTGGAGCTGGCCGGCATCACTGCGGACAGCATCCCGACCTCCGGGGTGACGCTGCTCGACCCCGACGACGGCACCCCCACCGGCGTACTCCTGGAAGCCGCCGGCATCCCGGTGCAGGAGGCGTACGACCGCAGCGGCGGACTCACCGCGGAGCAGCACGCGGCCGCCTCCCGTCGCGGGATCGAGCTGCTGAACTCGTTCGGGATCACGGCGTTCCAGGACGCGGGGGTCTCCGTCGACATCCTCGCCGCGCTCGCCGGACTCGACCGCGCCGACGAGCTGCACGCCTGGGTGGTCTCCTCGCTCCTCATCAACGACGAGATCTTCGGGTTCGACCCCATCGGCGCTCCCCTGCTCGACCGCGGCGAGGAGTTCCGCACGCCGCACCACCGTCCCGACTTCGTGAAGATCTTCCTCGACGGCGTCCCGCCCGCCCGCACCGCCTCGTTCCTCGACCCGTATCCGGCGGATCCGGTGCACGGGGCGCACTTCCACGGCGAGACGACCATGACCCTCGACGAGCTCACCGACTGGCTGCGGGCCGTCGCCGCCCGCGGTCTCGGGGCCAAGGTGCACTGCACCGGCGACGGGTCCGCACGCCTCGTCCTGGACGCCGCCGAGCGCCTGCGCGCGGAAGGCTTCACGACGCCGGTGCAGATCGCGCACGGGCAGTTCCTCGCGGAGAGCGACATCCCCCGACTCGCGGCGCTGGACGTCTCCGCCGACATCTCCCCGTTCATCTGGTACCCGGGCGTCATCCCCCAGGCGCTGGCGGACGTGCTGGGAGAGCGTGCCGAGCACTCGCAGCCCAACCGCGCACTCCTCGATGCCGGGGCCCTCGTGGCCGGCGGCTCGGACTGGCCGGTGAGCGAGTCGCCGAACACGCTCGAGGGCCTGCAGGGGCTCGTGACACGGGCCGATCCGCTCGGTCGGGCCGCGGGCACGCTCTGGCCGGAGCAGGCGATCTCGGCCGAGGAAGCGCTGGAGGTCTTCACGATCAACGCCGCGACGGCGATGGGGCTCGGCGCCGAGACCGGGTCCCTGACCCCCGGCAAATCGGCCGACTTCGTGATCCTGGAACGGGATGCGATCGGCGGACCGGCGGAGGAGATCGTGCACACCGAGGTCGTCTCGACGTGGTTCGCCGGGCGCCCGGTGCACGAGCGCTGAGCGCGCCGCGCCGTACGATGGGCGCATGCGCCGCTTCCCCGCCTCCGTCTATCGGGTCGGGGACGAGCCCGACCCCCGGTTCTCCCTCGCCAACGAACGCACGTTCCTGGCCTGGACCCGGACCGGCCTGGCGCTGATCGCGGGCGGCGTCGCTCTCGAGGTCCTCGGCCTCGACCTGCACCCCGGGTTCCGGCTGGCGGCCTCGCTGCTGCTGATGATCGCCGGCACGGCCGTGGCGCCGCTCGCGTGGTTCGAGTGGATGCGGGCGGAGCGCGCCCTCCGGCAGGGACGACCGCTGCCCGGCGCGCTGTCGGCGGTGGTGCTCGCGGTGGTCGTGGTGACGACGGGGCTGCTCGTCCTCGCCGGGGTGCTGTGGCGCTGAGCGAGGCCTGCCGATGACCGCCCCCGATACTCCGGTGCCCGCCACCCCTGCCCCCGATCTGTACGACCCCGGGCTGCAGCCGGAGCGGACGGAGCTGGCCTGGCGGCGCACGGCCCTCGCGATCGCGGTCGGCTCGCTGCTGTCGCTGCGGGTCTTTCCTCTCGTGCTGCCGAGCGGCGCCGAGGGGTGGGGCCTCGTGCCTGGCGTGCTGGGCGTCGGCACGGCGGCACTGCTCTGGATCGCCGCGCGCCGTCGGCAGCGTCGGACGACCGCGGTGCTCACCGCGCGGGCGCGCGGCCCGCTGCCGGGCGGCGGTCTCCCGCTCGCGCTGACGGTGTTCTCGACCGGGTTCGGGATCGTCGCCCTCGCGCTCGTGGCCGTGACGCTGCTCACGCGCTGACGCGCAGGAGCGCGAGGCGATCGCGACAGATGCCGTGATCGCCCCGCGTCCCCTCGCCGCCCTCCCTCAGTCCGCGAGGATGAATCGCGCGCCGCGTTCGCCGATCATGGCCGCGGGCGCGTTGGTGTTGCCGGTGGGCACGGTCGGCATGACCGAGGCGTCGATCACCCGGAGCCCCTCGATCCCGCGCACCCGGAGCTGCGGGTCGACCACGGACTCCGGGTCGGAGCCCATGCGGCAGGTGCCGACCTGGTGGTGATAGGTGATGGCCGTGCGGCGCACCCACTCCTCCACGTCGTCGTCCGCCACGTCCAGGCCGGGGTAGACCTCGACCGCTCCCCACTCCTCGGCGAGCGCAGGCTGCGTGCCGATGCGGCGGCACTGGCGCACGGAGGCCGCGAGGGCGTCGGCGTCGCGCTGATCCTCCAGCGCCGCCAGGTCGATGTGCGGCAGGTCGTCGACGCCGGGGCCGGTGAGGCGCAGCTCGCCGCGGCTGTACGGCGTCACCAGGCCCGCCATGAGCGTGAACCCGTCGGTGCCGCGCGGCTCCAGCTCGCCCCACATGGGCACGGAGAAGTGGATGGGCTGCGTGTCCGGCTGCGCGAGGCCGTCCCGGCTGCGCCAGAACAGGTGGCTCTGCGTGACGGACACTCCCGGCTGCGGCGGGCCGACGGGCTTCTTCTCGGTCGCGAAGATCACGGGTGACAGGAGGTGGTCGTGCAGATTCTTGCCGACGGCGGGGGCATCGAGCACGACGGGGATGCCGAGGGCACTCAGCTCGGCAGCGGGACCGATGCCCGAGCGGAGCAGGATGACGGGCGTGCCGAGTGCTCCCGCGGAGAGGATGACCTCGTCCGCGAACACCTCCTCGGTGTCATCGCCCTCCCCGAGCCGGATGCCGACCGCGCGCCCGTCGCGCACGATCACGGAGTGGACGGCGCGACCGGTGAGGATCGTCATCCGGTCGGCGACGGGCTGCGCGTAGGCGGTCCAGGTGTTGACGCGGCGGCCGTCCCTGATCGTGACCTGCTCCTGCGACACCCCGTCGAGGGTGCCGCCGTTGTAGTTCGGGTTGCGCGGCAGCCCCTCCTCCACCGCGGCATCGATGATCGAGGCCTGGATGGGCGAGAGCGCGTAGTCGTCGGTCACGGGCAGCAGGTCGTTCTCGATCGCGTCGTAGATCGGCTCGACCTCGGCCCACCCCCATCCGGTCGCCCCTGCCGCCTCCCATGCGTCGTAGTCGGAGGCCGCGCCGCGCACCCAGATCATGGCGTTCAGCGCGTGCGAACCGCCGGTGACCTTCCCGCGAGGCAGATGCAGACGACGACCGGCCGCGTGCGGCTGCGGCACGGTGAAGAAGTCCCAGTCCTCAGCGGAGTGCCAAAGCTCGCCCGCCCGCGAGGGGTCGTGGATGGCCGGGTTCGTGTCGTAACCACCCGCCTCGACGAGCGTCACCGCGACACCGGCGTCGGTGAGACGCCGCGCGACGATGGCGCCCGACGTACCGGCTCCGACGACGATCGCGGAGCGCACCGCGCCGCTGTTCGTCGCGGCCACGCTCAGGCCTTCCGGGCGGGTCCGGAGACGACCTGGGTGACCGCGACGGACTTGAGCCCCTCGACGCCGAACTCCAGCCCGTAACCCGAGCTCTTCACCCCGCCGAACGGCACCATCGGGTGCAGCCCGCCGTGCGAGTTGATCCACACCGTGCCGGACTGCATACGCGCGGCGACGGCGCGGGCCTCCTCCGGGTCGCTCGCCCACACCGAGGCTCCGAGGCCCACATCGAGGGCGTTCGCCAGCGCGAAGGCCTCGTCGACGTCGCTGTACCGGATGACGGGGAGGGCCGGGCCGAACTGCTCCTCCTGGACGAGCGCCGCATCGTTGTCGATGTCGGCGACGATGGTCGGCCGGTAGAACAGCTCGCCGAGGTCGGATGCCGGCTCGCCACCCGTGACGATCCGGGCGCCGCGGCTCTTCGCGTCGTCGACGAGGCGGCTGACGATGTCGAACTGCGGGCGGTTCTGCAGCGGTCCGAGCACGTTGGCCTCGTCGAGGCCGTTGCCCATCGGCACCTGCTCGGCGATCGCGGCGAGGGCGTCCACGACCTCGTCGTACACGGAGTCGTGCACGTAGAGGCGCTTCATGGCGGCGCAGGTCTGTCCGGTGTTGATGAACGCGCCCCAGAAGAGGTCTTCCGCGATGGCCGACGGATCCGTGCCGGGGAGCACGATGCCCGCGTCGTTGCCGCCCAGCTCCAGCGTGAGGCGGGCGAGGTTGCCCGCGGAGCTCTCGATGATGCGGCGCCCGGTCGCGGTGGAGCCGGTGAACATGATCTTGGCGATGTCGGGGTGCGAGGCGAGGCGGGCACCCACCTCACGGTCTCCGGAGACCCCGATGAGGACGTCGGCGGGCAGCACGTCGTTCATGACGGCGAGCATCGCCAGGACGCTCAGCGGCGTGTACTCACTGGGCTTCGCGACGACCGTGTTGCCCATGCGCAGCGAGGGGCCGATCTGCCAGATCGTGATCATGAGCGGCCAGTTCCACGGCCCGATGGCCCCGACCACGCCGGCGGCCTTGTAGACGAGTTCGGCGTGCAGCGTCTCGTCGTCGACGAGCACCTGCGGCTCGAGTACCGTGGTGGCGTTGGTGCGCAGCCAGGCCGAGCAGGCGCCGAGCTCGAACCGCGCGTTGGGGCCGTTCAGCGGCTTCCCCTGCTCCCGCGACAGAAGGTAGGCGAGCCCTTCGGCGTTCGCGTCGATGGCGTCGGCCGCGGCCAGGAGGAGTGCGCTCCGCCTCTCGTGTCCCAGCGCCTCCCACGCGGGCTGCGCGGCCTTCGCGCGGGCGATGGCATCGTCGAGGTCCGCGACCGTGGCCACGGGCGCGCGTCCGATGACCTCCCGCGTCGCGGCATCGGGGATCTCGCGACCCTCGCCGCGCGGGGGCTGGATACGGTCGAGCAGCGCCGCGGCGGCGGACGCCGCAGAATCGGTGGATCCGGAGTCGACGGCTACGGGAACGGCGGAATCGGACATCGGTGTCTCTCCTTCGAGCGGGTCACGGCGCGGACGCCGGTCTTCTTCTCATTCTCGGTCGGCCCTTCCCGCCGCACTTGTCGCGGAGTGCGCCGGAGATGTCCCCGCGCGAAGGATGCGTCCGCGGACCGGTCCCGCGTGAGCGAATCGGGCCCCCGTCCGGTCCGGGGAGCCGGGAAGCGCCGGGCGCGGCGTGCGCCATCGTCGTCTCGGATCCCACCAGGCCGGCCCTCGCACCTGCGGCACTCCCCCTCGCATGCGGATCTGCCAGCCCGAGGTGTCCAACGTGCGGTGATGGTGCCAGCACAGCGCGACGCCGTTGTCGGTGTGGGTCGGACCCCCGCGAGCGTGCTCCGTGACGTGGTGGATCTCGCACCAGGCGGCCGGGACGTGACAGCCGGGGATCAGACACTCGCCGTCCCGCACGCCGATCGCCCGGCGCTGCGCGGGGGTGAAGATCCGGTCGCTCGACCCGAGCCCGACGATCCTTCCTCCGGCACCGAGCACCACGCGCTGGACTGTCCCTCCGCACGCCGTGTGCGCGGCCACCCGCGTCGACACCGGCGTCTCGACGCCCTCGACCCGCGCCCAGCCGTGCCCCGTGGCATAGTCCTCGGCGGCGACCGTGACCACGAGTGTCGGGGCGGCACCGCCCAGCCGCGGCATGTCGTCGTGCCGGGCCGCGATCCCCAGAGCCGCCGCGAGCGCGTCGTGCTGCTTCTGTGCCCGCGTGCGCCCGTCGACCATCCCGCCGGGATCGCCGGCCGGGAGCACATCGTCGTCCGGGGACACCGCGGTGTCCCGCCGCTCGGCATCGGAATCATCAAGTTCTGCGGACGGCACGAAGTGGACACCGGGAAGCGGCGGACCGTCGACCTTCGGGTTCAGATACGCGTCCCAGATCCGTTGCAGCTGCCCCGCGACCTCGGGCAGCAGCGCGCCCCTGACCGGGATCACGCCGTCCTTGGCGCGGCCCAGCACGACGCCCCGGGCCCGCAGCGCGATGTCTTCCGCAGGCTCCGCGCCGTCCGGATCGAGGTACTGCACGATCATCTGCGCCCGCACCCTCAGGTCCTCGGGCGTCGGTGCCGGCCCGGTCTCGTTCTCGTCATCATCACTGTTCTCGGCGCCCTCGCAACTCTCCTCGCCCCGCGCGACCTCCGCCAGATACGCGTCGGCCTCCCAGCGGTCGGCGAGGCGCACGCGAGGGCCGGCCTGCTCGATCGGCCCGGTCGCGGCCAGCAACCCGGTCACCCCGATCGCCCCGTCGAGGAGGGCCTCGCGCAGCGCCGGCCACCGCGCCGGCAGCCACTCCCCGGAGGAGAGGTCGACCTCGCGCCGCACCAACCGCGCGCTCTTCACGAGGCGCGCGGCGGACGCGCCGTCAGTGCGGAGCACACGCTGCAGCAGCTCGTTCATCGAGCGGCAGCCGAACCGTCCGCAGAACGCCGGTTCCCCGGACCCTGCCGGACGCGGATCGGCGCTCGCCACCGCGTCCACGATCACAGCCTCCACGCGTCGCTGGATCTCGCCCGCGACCCGCAGCAGGTCCATCATCTCCCGCGCGTCGAGAGCGCCCACCGTGCCGGATCGCAACACGGCGTCGAGAGCGACGAGCGTGTCGTCGAGAATCGCTGCCGGGGTGCTTTCCATACGACGATTCAACAGAGGGCCACCGACATTGCGAGGCCCGATAATCCCCGTTCAGCGCAATATTCCGATACGCGCGAGGGACTCTTCCTGCATCCACAGAGACCCGCGATCGACATTCCCCAGCACCGCAGCATCCACACCGCCTGCCGCCGCCGAAACCCCCGCACCTCACCGGCGCCCGCCGCACCCCAGGGAGAGCCCCGTACCCTCGACCGCGGGAGAGAACGTCACGCCCGGTCGGAGTCCTCGAAGATCAGGATCGTCCGCGTCGAGCGGATCGACGGGATCGCCTGGATGTCCTCCAGCACGATGCGGCGCAGGTCGCGGGCGTCGTTCGCGCGCACGAGCAGCAGCACGTCGAAGTCGCCGCCGACGAGCGCCATGTGCTCGATCTCCGGGATCGCCCGGAGCCGCGCGCTCACCTCCTGCCAGGTGGCCTGCTCGATCGCGAGCGTGACATAGGCACTCGCGTGATGCCCCAGCAGCACGGGGTCGGTGCGCACGGTGTATCCCGTGATCACCCCGGCGTCGGTGAGGCGCTTGATCCGCGCATGCGCCCCCGCCCGCGAGATGTGCACCGCCTCGGCGATCGCGGTCATGGACGCCCGCGCATCCCGCCGCAGCTCCGCGAGGATCGCGCGATCCGTCTCGTCCAGCGCCGCCATGACACCCCTCTCGCGTCCGGGAAATCCTGACACTTCGGACGCCATTCTGACATGTGAAGCGCAATCGTCCACGATCACCCGACGGATCTTGGATGAGTGTCGCATGCGCGGCATGCTGTCCTCATCGAGTTCGGCAAGGAAGGCGGACGGATGCACCCCCACGACATGCTCCCGCGCGACACCGCGGTACGACTGATCGCCGAGGACGGGACCACCCTCCCCGACGAGACCTACGCGCTCCCCGCCGCCGACGTCCTGCTGGCGGCGTACCGTGGCCTCGTCGAAGGCCGTCGTATCAACGATCAGGCCGGCGCGCTCGTGCGCCAGGGCCGCCTCGCGGTCTACCCGTCGTCGCACGGCCAGGAGGCCTGCCAGGTGGCGGCGGCGATGGTGCTCGGCGACACCGACTGGCTCTTCCCCACCTACCGCGACTCGGTCGCCGTGATCGCCCGGGGTGTCGCACCTGCGGAAGCGATGGTGCTCCTCAAGGGCGACTGGCACTCGGGTTACGACGTCCGCGCGCACCGCGTCGCCCCGCAGGCGACCCCGCTCGCGACCCAGCTCCTGCACGCGGTCGGCTTCGCGCAGGCGGCGAAGCACCGCGGCGAGGACACCGTGGTGCTCGCGCTCTGCGGCGACGGCGCGACGAGCGAGGGCGACTTCCACGAGGCGATGAACTTCGCCGCCGTCTTCCACGTCCCGGTCGTGTTCTTCGTGCAGAACAACGAGTTCGCGATCTCGGTCCCCCTCTCCCGGCAGACCGCCGCCCCCTCCCTCGCCCACAAGGCGGTCGGCTACGGCATGCCGGGGCAGCGCGTCGACGGCAACGACGTGGCCGCGGTCCTCGCGGTGCTCACGGAGGCCGTCGACCGCGCCCGCGCCGGCGGCGGCCCCTCCCTCATCGAGGCCCACACGTACCGCATGCAGGCGCACACCAACGCCGACGACGACACCCGCTACCGCGAACGCGAGGAGGTGCAGGCCTGGCTCGCCCGCGATCCGCTGCTCCGCCTGCGCGCGCACCTCACCGCGACGGGGACGCTGGACGACGAGGCCGAGACGCGCTTCGCCGCGGGCGCGGAGGAGATCGCCGCCGCCATGCGCACCGCCCTGAACACCGATGCGGAGCTCGACCCGGAAGACCTCTTCCGCTTCGTGACCGCGACCCGCTCGCCCCAGCGGGAGGAGCAGTGGCAGCTCCTCCGCGACGAGATCGCCCGCTCCCACCCCGCCGAGACGATGACGACCGGAGGCGCCCGATGACCATCGCCGAGCACGAGACGCCGGTCGCGACGACCGTCGGCACCACCACGACCATGACCATGGCCGCCGCCCTCAACCGCGCCCTCGCGGACGCCCTCGCCGCCGACCCCGACGTGGTCGTGTTCGGAGAGGACGTGGGAGCCCTGGGCGGCGTGTTCCGCATCACCGACGGGCTCACCGCCCGCTTCGGCGAGGACCGCTGCTTCGACACCCCGCTCGCGGAGTCCGGCATCATCGGCACCGCCGTCGGCATGGCGATGAACGGGATGCGCCCTGTGGTCGAGATGCAGTTCGACGCCTTCGCCCTCCCCGCGTTCGAGCAGATCGTCAGCCACGTCGCGAAGCTCGGCAACCGCACCCGCGGCGGGATGCGCATGCCGCTCGTGATCCGCATCCCCTTCGGCGGCGGCATCGGGGGCGTCGAGCACCACTGCGACTCGTCCGAGGCGTACTACGCGCACACGCCCGGCCTCACGGTCGTGAGCCCGTCCACCCCGCAGGACGCCTACTCGCTGCTCCGCGCGGCCATCGCCTCGCCGGACCCCGTGGTCTTCCTGGAACCGAAGAAGCTCTACTGGTCGAAGGGCGAGGTCGACACCGCGGTGACCGCGGAGATCGGCTCGGCGCGCATCGCCAGGGACGGCACCGATGTGACCCTCCTCGCGTACGGGGCCTCCGTGCCGCTCGCGCTGGAGGCGGCGGAGGTCGCCGCGGGCGAGGGACGCAGCGTGCAGGTGGTCGACGTGCGCTCCCTCTCCCCCTTCGACGACGAGACGGTCACCGCGGCGGTACGGTCCACGGGACGCGCGGTCGTGATCGCCGAGGCCCCGGGCTTCGTCAGCGTCGCCTCCGAGATCCAGGCCCGGGTGTTCGAGCGCTGCTTCGAGTACCTGGAGGCCCCCGTGCGGCGGGTGACCGGGTTCGACACCCCCTACGCGCCCCCCAAGTTCGAGCACTGGTACCTGCCCGACGTCGACCGCGTGCTCGACGCGATCGACTCGCTGCACTGGGAGCACGACGCATGAGCACGCCTGTGAAGACCGCCGCCCGCGTGTTCCGCCTGCCCGACCTCGGCGAGGGACTGACCGAGGCCGGCCTCGTGCAGTGGCTGGTGGCCGTCGGCGACACGATCACGACCGACCAGGCCATCGCCGAGGTCGAGACCGCGAAGAGCGTCGTCGAACTGCCCTCGCCGTTCGCGGGTGTCGTGACGGCGCTGCACGGCACGCCAGGCGACACCATCGACGTCGGAGCCCCGGTGCTGGAAGTCGCCGACCCCGGCAGCGAGGAGACCGCGTCCGCGCCGCAGGCCCCCGCCACACAGCCCGAGCACGAGGCGTACCGGCAGGAGGAGCGTGCGGGGTCGGGCAACGTCCTCATCGGGTACGGAACCTCCGCGTCCGCCTCGACGGGTCGGCGACGGCGCCCCGCGGCGTCACGCCCCACGCCGGCGCCGGTCTCGACAGCGCCCGCACCCGCAGCACCCGCCTCGACCGCTCCGGAGTCAGCCGCACCGGTCGCCCGCGACGCCGCACGACCCGCGCCGGTCGCCGTACGCTCGCCGCTCGTGCGGCGCCTCGCCCGCGATCTGGGCCTCGACGTGCACGCGATCTCCCCCACCGGAGCGGACGGGGCGATCACCCGCGCCGACGTGCTCCGCGCCGCTGTGGACCACGCCGTGGACGGCGTCGCCGCGGCCCCGACGCCGACCTCCGCGACCGCTCCCACCGGCGAGATCGACGGCCTCCCGGTCCGCAGCAGGGAGCGCCTCTCCCCGCTGCGTCGCACCGTGAGCGCCCGGCTCGCCCGCAGCCGGTCCGAGATCCCCGAGGCCACCGTGTGGGTCGACGTCGACGCCACCGATCTCTGGAATCTCCGCGCTCAGATGGCTCCCGACGGCGGGAAGGCCCCGTCGATCACGGCGCTGCTCGCGCGGTTCGTGCTGCTCGCGCTTGAGGACTACCCCGTGCTCGCCTCGCGGCTCAGCGACGACGGCTCCGAGCTGATCTCGTTCGAGGGCGTGAACCTCGGCGTCGCCGCCGACACCGAACGCGGCCTCCTCGTCCCGGTCGTCCCGCACGCGCACCGGCTCACTGTCACCGACCTCGACGCCGCCCTGCGCGAGCTCGCGGCCACCGCGCGCGCCGGCACCCTGCCGCCCGAGCGGCTCCGCGGATCCACCTTCACCCTCAACAATTACGGCGGGCTCGGGGTCGACGGCTCGGCGGCGATCATCAACCACCCCGACGTCGCGATCCTCGGCATCGGCCGGATCATCGAGCGCCCCTGGGTCGTGGACGGGGCGATCGTGCCGCGTCGCATCGTCCAGCTCTCCCTCGTGTTCGACCACCGGGTCTGCGACGGCGGGTACGCGGCGGGATTCCTCCGCCGCGTGGTGGAGCTCATCGAGCATCCGCTCCGCGCCTTCGGGAGGGTCTGAGGTCGATCCGGCCGGCGAACCCTCGTGGGCGGAGCGCCGATACGCTACGCTCGGCGATTACTGACCGATCATTCGGTAAGTCATCGCCGACGTACCCGCGTCGGTGCTCCCCCCTCGCAGAACAACGGAGTTCGCATGACCGCAGCCACCGCAGCCGCCTCGTCGACCGGAAGGATGCCCGCAGAGGAGCGGCGCGTCCTCGCCGGCACCCTCGTGGGGACGTCGATCGAATGGTACGACTTCTTCATCTACGCCCAGGCGGCGGGCCTCGTGCTCGCCCCGCTCTTCCTCGCTCCCATCGCGGAGTCGAGCCCCGGGCTCGCCCAGGTGCTCTCCTTCGCGACCATCGGCATCTCGTTCCTCTTCCGCCCGCTCGGTGCGATCGTCGCCGGGCACCTCGGCGACAAGCTCGGCCGGAAGAAGATGCTCGTCTTCACCCTCGTGATGATGGGACTGTCCACGTCCCTCATCGGCCTGCTGCCGACGTACGCCGCCATCGGCGTCGCCGCCCCGATCCTCCTGATCCTCCTGCGCATCCTGCAGGGCTTCTCGGCCGGCGGCGAATGGGTCGGCGCAGCCCTGATGGCCGTCGAGCACGCCCCGTCGGCGCGACGCGGCCTGTTCGGCGCGTTCCCGCAGATCGGCGTGCCGGTCGGCATGATCCTCGCCACCTTCACCCTGTGGGCGCTCACGAGTTCGATGTCCCCCGAGGCCTTCCTCGAGTGGGGCTGGCGTATCCCGTTCCTGCTCTCCATCGTGCTCATCGCGGTCGGCTACGTCATCCGCCGCGCCGTCGACGAGAGCCCCGTGTTCGAAGACCTCCGCCGCCGCCGCAAGGAGGCCTCGGCCCCGCTCGGACAGCTCTTCCGCGCGCACACGAAGAAGGTCGTGCTCACGGCCGTCATCTTCATCGCGAACAACGCCGCGGGCTACCTGCTGATCGCCTTCTTCGCGACGTACGCGGTCACGGGCCTCGGCATGGAGCGCCCGCCGGTGCTGCTGGCGACGACGCTGGCCTCGTTCGGGTGGCTGATCTTCACCCTCTGGGGCGGGGCGCTCTCCGACCGTCTCGGCCGGATCCGCACGTTCCAGATCGGGTACGTCGCCCTTGCGGTGTGGGCGATCCCGATGTGGTTCCTCATCGACACGGCGAACATCGTCTGGTACTTCGTGGCCCTGTTCGTCATGACGTTCGCGCTCGGACTCTCGTACGGCCCGCAGGCGGCGCTGTACGCCGAGATGTTCCCTGCGAACGTGCGGTACTCGGGCGTCTCGATCGGCTACGCCCTCGGGGCCATCCTCGGCGGCGCGTTCGCACCGATGATCGCGGAGGCGCTGCTGAACCAGTTCCACGCCGCGTGGACGATCGGCGTGTACATCGCAGTCGCGTCGATCATCTCGCTCATCGGCGTCTCGCTGGTGAAGGAGACGAAGGGCGTGGATCTCAGCGTCTGACGCCCGGTCCGGGATCGCGGCCGGCCGTGCGCCTGTGCCATAATTACCTTACGATCGGTCAGTAATTCACGACCGGCCGCTCCCGGACCACACCAGGACGACGAAGTCAGGAGATCCGCATGCCAGAGGCCTACCTCGTCGGAGGGGTCCGCACCCCGGTCGGCCGTTACGGCGGCACCCTCTCCGCCGTCCGTCCCGACGACCTCGCGGCGCTCGTGGTCGGCGAGGCCGTGCGCCGCGCCGGGCTCGACCCGGCGCGTACCGAGCTGGACGAGGTCATCCTCGGCGCCGCCAACCAGGCCGGAGAGGACAACCGGAACGTGGCCCGGATGGCCGTGCTCCTCGCCGGTCTCCCCGACACCGTGCCGGGCATCACGGTCAACCGCCTGTGCGCCTCCGGAATGTCCGCCGTGACCATGGCCGCGCAGGCGATCCGCGCGGGCGACGCCGATCTCCTCGTCGCCGGCGGCGTCGAGTCCATGACCCGCGCCCCCTGGGTGCAGGCCAAGCCAGAGAAGGCGTGGGCGAAGCCCGGAGCCGCCTTCGACACCTCCATCGGCTGGCGCTTCCCGAACCCGCGGCTCGCCGCGCGGGACAAGGCCACCTTCACCATGCCGGAGACGGCGGAGGAGGTGGCCAGCGTCGACGGCATCACGCGCGCCGAGGCCGACGCCTTCGCCGTCCGCTCCCAGCAGCGCGCCGCCGCCGCGATCGCCGCGGGCCGCTTCGTCCCGGAGATCGTCGGCGTGCCGGTCCGCGACGGCGAGGTGCTCGTCGACGAGGGCCCGCGTCCGGACACGACCCTCGAGGTGCTCGCGCGCCTCCGCCCCGTCGTCGCCGGCGGAGAGGTCGTCACGGCCGGCAATTCCAGCGCCCTCAACGACGGCGCCTCGGCCGTGCTCGTGGCGAGCGCCGAAGCCGTCGAGCGCCACGGACTGACGCCCCGCGCGCGGATCGTCGTCGGCACCTCCGCCGCCCTGGCTCCGGAGATCATGGGACTCGGACCGGTCCCCGCGACGGAGAAGGCGCTGCGCCGTTCGGGGCTCTCCCTCGACGACATCGGCGCGGTGGAGCTCAACGAGGCGTTCGCCTCGCAGTCGCTCGCCTGCATCCGGCGGCTCGGCCTCGACGAGGACCGCGTGAACGCCGACGGCGGAGCCATCGCCCTCGGCCACCCTCTCGGCTCGTCCGGCTCACGCCTGCTCGTGACGCTGATGGGACGCATGGAGCGCGAGGACTCCCGCTACGGCCTCGCCACGATGTGCGTCGGCGTCGGCCAGGGCGCGGCCGTGATCCTGGAGAAGGTGTGAGGGGCGCGGACGAGCCGCTGCTCGTCACCCGCACCGCGGACCGCGTCGTCGCGACCCTGAACCGTCCGCACAAGCGCAACGCGATCGACCAGGCCACGATCGACGCCCTGCACGCGCTGTGCGCCGAGCTGGAGGAGATGCCGCGCACGCTCATCCTCACCGGCGCCGACGGGGTGTTCGCGGCGGGCGCCGACATCGCGGAGCTCCGGGACCGTCGCGCCGACGACGCCCGTCGCGGCATCAACGCCCACGCGTTCGTCCGCGTCGCGGAGCTGCCGATGCCGGTGATCGCCGCGATCGACGGCTACGCGCTCGGCGGTGGCGCGGAACTCGCGTATGCCGCCGACATCCGCCTCGCGACGCCGACCCTGAAGATCGGCAACCCGGAGACCGGCCTGGGCATCCTCGCCGCCGCCGGAGCGAGCTGGCGGCTCAAGGAGATCGTGGGCGACGCCCGTGCCATCGAACTGCTGCTCACGGGACGCACCGTGCACGCCGAGGAGGCCTTCCGCATCGGGCTCGTCTCCTCGCTGCACGAACCCGCCGATCTCCTCGCCGCCGCCCACGCGGTCGCCGACCGCATCGCCCGCAACGACCCCGCGGCGACCATCGCGACCAAGCGGGTCTTCCGGGCGCCGCGCGACCAGCACCCCGCAGCCGACCTCGAGGAGCAGGCCGCGCTGTTCGAGAGCCCGGAGAAGCACCGTCGCATGACCGCCTTCCTGGAACGGAGAGACCGATGAGCACGCCCTCCTCCCCCGAGGCCGCAGTCCCGGCCCGCGTCGGCGTGCTGGGTGGCGGACGCATGGGCGCCGGTATCGCCCACGCCTTCCTCCTCGCCGGATCCCCCGTGACCGTCGTCGAGCGGGACGACGACGCCGCCGCGGCCGCCGCCGCCCGCGTGCACGCGTCGATCGACGCCTCGCTCTCCCGCGGCACGGCCGTCGAGACCGCCGAGGCGTATCGCGCCCGCTTCGCGACCGGGACCGACACCGCACTGCTCGCGGACTGCACCCTCGTCGTCGAAGCCGTCCCGGAGGAGCTGTCGCTCAAGATCGAGGCGCTCACCCGTGTCGAGCAGCACCTCGCGGACGATGCGGCGCTCGCGTCCAACACCTCGTCCATCTCGATCGACGAGCTCGCAGCCGTGCTCGACCGCCCCACCCGGTTCCTCGGGATGCACTTCTTCAACCCCGTGCCCGCCTCCACGCTCGTGGAGGTCGTGCGCGGCGCCGCGACCGCGCCGGACCTCGTCGCGGACGCGGCTTCCTGGGTCCGCGCGCTGGGCAAGACGCCCATCGTCGTCGCCGACGCCCCCGGTTTCGCGTCCTCCCGCCTCGGCGTCGCCCTCGGCCTCGAGGCGATCCGGATGCTCGAGGACGGCGTCGCCGACGCCGCCGACATCGACGCCGCCATGACCCTCGGCTACAAGCACCCGGTCGGGCCGCTCCGGCTCACCGACATCGTCGGGCTGGACGTCCGGCTCGGCATCGCCGAGTACCTCGCGGCACAGCTCGGGCCGCGGTTCGAACCCCCGGCCCTGCTGCGCCGCCTCGTCGCCGAGGGACACCTCGGCCGCAAGAGCGGACGCGGCTTCTACGAATGGGACGACTGATGAAGGGAACCCCGATGACCGAGATCCTCCCCAGCTACGTGCAGGGCTCCTGGTGGACGCCCGCCTCCGATGCGGACGCCACCGAGGTGCGCGACGCCTCGACCGGAGAGACGGTCGCCCGCGTCTCCACCGCCGGTCTCGACCTCGGCGCGGCGCTCGACTACGCCCGCACCACCGGTCAGGCCTCCCTCGGCGAGCTCACGTTCCACCAGCGCGCCGTACTCCTCAAGCAGCTCGCGCTCGCGCTGACCGCCCGCAAGGAGGAGCTGTACGCGATCTCCAGCCGCACCGGCGCCACCGCGCAGGACTCCTGGGTCGACATCGACGGCGGCATCGGCGTGCTCTTCGCGTACTCCAGCAAGGGCCGCCGCGAGCTGCCGAACGCGAAGGTCTACGTCGACGGCGCCGTGGAGAACCTCTCGCGAGACGGCTCCTTCCTCGGTCGGCACATCTACACCCGGCTGCCCGGGGTGGCGGTGCAGATCAACGCCTTCAACTTCCCCGTGTGGGGCTCGCTGGAGAAGTTCGCGCCGGCCTTCCTCGCCGGTGTCCCCACGGTCGTGAAGCCCGCCACCCCCACCGGGTACCTCACCGAGGCCATGGTGCGCGTGATGGTCGAGTCCGGTCTGCTGCCCGAGGGGTCGCTGCAGCTCGTGTCCGGCAGCGTGCCCGACCTCTTCGACCACCCCCGCCTGGGCGACCTCGTCGCGTTCACCGGTTCCGCGTCGACGGCGGAGCGGCTGCGGGCGCACGACGCGGTGCAGACCGGCGGGGTCCGCTTCACCAGCGAGACCGACTCGATCAACGCCTCGGTCCTCGGCACGGACGCCGCCTCCGGCACCCCGGAGTTCGACGCCTACGTGAAGCAGCTCGTCGCGGAGATGACGTCGAAGGCCGGGCAGAAGTGCACCGCGATCCGGCGGGCGATCGTGCCGGAGGACGCGGTGGACGACGTGATCGCCGCCGTGCGCGACCGGCTCGCGGCGCGGATCGTCGTGGGCGACCCGCGCGCCGAGGGCGTGACGATGGGACCGCTCGCCTCGACGGCCCAGCGCGACGAGGTGCTCCGGCAGGTGGCGCGACTCCGCGAGGGCGGCGGCGAGCTCGTGATCGGCTCCCCCGAGGCCCCGACGGTCCGCCGTGCGGACGGCAGCGAGGGCCCGGCGGAGGACGGCGCGTTCGTGGCGCCGATGCTCCTGCGCTTCACCGATGCGACGAGCCCCGCCGTGAACGAGATCGAGGCGTTCGGCCCCGTCTCCAGCATCCTCGGCTACCGCACGCTGGACGAGGCGGCGGCGCTCGTGGCCCGGGGCGGCGGCTCGCTCGTGACGAGCGTCGCGACGCACGACCCGGAGGTCGCGACGACGCTGGCCGCGGGGATCGCGGCGTACAACGGCCGCGTGCTCTTCCTCGACCGCGACGACGCCCGCAGCTCGACCGGACACGGCTCCCCGCTACCCAACCTCGTGCACGGCGGTCCCGGTCGCGCCGGCGGCGGAGAGGAGCTCGGCGGCATCCGGGCGGTTTTGCACCACATGCAGCGCACGGCGGTGCAGGGCTCCCCCGACATGATGACCGCGCTCACCGGTGTCTGGCACCAGGGGGCCTCGGCCCGTCCGTTCGACGCCGGCGACGGCGTGCACCCCTTCCGCAAGTCGCTGGCGGAGCTGCGCATCGGGGACCAGGTCGTCAGTCCCTCACGCACCGTCAGCCTCGACGACATCGAGACGTTCGCGGCGTTCACGGGCGACACGTTCTACGCGCACATGGACGAGGCGTCGGCGGCGGCGAACCCGTTCTTCCCCGGACGCGTGGCCCACGGCTACCTGCTCGTGTCGTGGGCGGCGGGGCTCTTCGTCGACCCGGCTCCCGGGCCCGTGCTCGCGAACTCCGGGCTGGAGAACCTGCGCTTCGTGACCCCCGTCTCCCCCGGCGACGAGATCCGCGTCGAGCTCACCGCCAAGCAGATCACGCCGCGGGAGACCGACGAGTACGGCGAGGTGCGCTGGGACGCGGTCCTGAAGAACCAGGACGACGAGCTCGTCGCGACCTACGACGTCCTGACACTCGTCGCGAAGGAGCTCACCCCCGCCGCATAGTCCCCCGAGACCCCGGGCACTCGTCGAGACCCCGCCCTTCCCACGCGGAGAGGGCGGGGCCTCGGCGCGAAGACGGGGTCTCGCGGGTCAGGGGTGGCGGAGGCCGTCGAGGGCGATCGCGACGACGTCGTCCGCGAGACGATCGGCGCCCTCGCGACCGCCGGGGCGATACCACTCGACGATCGAGTTGATCATGCCGAACGTCAGGCGGGCGACGACGGCCGCATCGATGTCGGAGCGCAGGGAGCCCTCGGCCTGCGCCTCCGCGACGAGGGCCGTGATGCGGCGGTCGAACGCCCGCCGCCGGGTGAGGGCGCGGCGCTCGACGTCGGTGTTCCCGCGCACGCGCAGCAGCAGCGTCACGGCGGGGAGCTGGTCCACGAGCACATGGACGGCCCCGCGGAGCACGTGCTCCAGGCGGGCGACCGCATCGGCGGCTCCCCCGCTGTCCGGGAGGGGCGCGTCGACCACGGCCTCCAGTCCGCCGAGGGCGCTGTCGAGGGCGCGGTCGAGCATCTCGTCCTTCGACCCGAAGTGATGGTAGATCGCCGACTTCGACAGCCCGAGGCGCTCCGCGAGCATCCCGATCGAGGTCGCGTCGTAGCCGTGCTCGTTGAAGGCGGTCACCGCGACGGCGAGGATCCCCTGCTGGTCGTACCCGGGGCGGCCGCGCCGCGTGGTCTGCATCTCGGACATCCCCCTCAGTCTCGCACCGCCCGCCGCGCTCATCGCGGAGGTCGCCGCCGAGACCCCCGCGTGTCAGCGCAGGTCATACACGCGCTTGTACTTGCCCTCGCTACGCGGCAGTGCCCCCGGCTCCTCCAGGCGGACGGCGACCGACGAGCCGATGAACACCTTGATGCGCTGCACCAGCACCTGTGCCGCTGCCTCGCACGTCTCCACGGAAAGGTCGGGATGGCGCTCGATGCGCACGGTGAGGGCGTCCATCCGGCCCTCCTTCGTCAGCTCCAGGATGAAGTGCGGGGTGAGCTGCTCGATGCCGAGGACCAGCTCCTCGATCTGCGTCGGGAAGAGGTTGACGCCGCGCAGGATGATCATGTCGTCGTTGCGTCCGGTGACCTTCTCCATGCGCCGCATCCCCGGCCGCGCCGTGCCAGGGAGCAGACGGGTGATGTCCCGTGTGCGGTACCGGATGACGGGAAAGGCCTCCTTGGTGAGCGAGGTGAAGACGAGCTCCCCCCGCTCGCCGTCCGGAAGCGCCTGCAGGGTGTCGCCGTCGATCACCTCCGGCAGGAAGTGGTCCTCCCACAGGTGCGGGCCGTCCTTGGTCTCGAGGCACTCGTTGCCGACGCCCGGTCCCATGACCTCGCTGAGCCCGAAGATGTCGAGGGCGTCGATGCCGAGCCGCTGCTCCAGCTCGTGCCGCATCTCGTTGGTCCAGGGCTCCGCGCCGAGCACCGCGACCTTGAGCGAGGTGGACCGCGGGTCGATGCCCTGCGCGGCCATCGCGTCGGCGATCGTGAGCAGGTAGCTCGGCGTGCACAGGATCGCGTCCGGCTCGAAGTCGCGGATGAGCTGCACCTGGCGCGCGGTCTGCCCGCCCGACATGGGGATCACGGTCGCTCCCAGCGCCTCGATCCCGGCATGCGCGCCGAGCCCGCCCGTGAAGAGGCCGTAGCCGTAGGCGTTGTGCACCTTCATGCCGCGCCGGATCCCGCTGGCCCGGAGCGAGCGGGCCACGAGCGACCCCCAGCGGTCGAGGTCGCCACGCGTGTAGCCGACGACGGTCGGGCGCCCCGTGGTGCCGCTGGACGCGTGGATGCGGGCGACGTCGGCCATCGGCACCGCGAACATCCCGAACGGGTACGTCTCGCGCAGGTCGTCCTTGGTGGTGAACGGCAGCCGGTGCACGTCGTCGAGCGTGCGGATGTCGTCGGGGTGCACGCCCGCCTCATCGAACTTCCGCGTGTAGAGCGGGACGTTGCGGTAGGCGTGCTGCACGGTCCACCGCAGGCGCTCGAGCTGGAGCTGCTCGATCTCGGCGCGGCTCATCCGCTCCTCGGGGTCGAGCTCATCGGCCGTGGGCGGGCGGAGGGCGGAGGCGGGGGCGGTCATCATCGACACGGGGACTCCTCGGGACGGGGGCGGGGTCAGAAGGTGCGGGAAGTCGTGCGGGAGCGGCCGCGGAACTCGGCGACCGCGTCGCCGTGCTCGTCCACGACCGTCACGTCGTAGAGGCCGGAGCGACCGGTGCGGGTGCGGCGGACGGCGGTCGCGGTGAGGGTCTGCCCCGCGACGGTGGGCTTGAGGAACGAGATGTCGGCACCGGCGGCCACCGTCACCCGATCGTCCTCGTTGCACGCGATCGCGAAGGCGGTGTCGGCGAGCGCGAACACGAGCCCGCCGTGGGTGATCCGGAAGCCGTTGGTCATGTCCTCGCGGACGCGCATCGACACGACCGCGTGCCCGGGGTCGTCACGCTCCACGACCAGACCGAGCATCGCCGAGGCCCGGTCTCGTGCCATCATGGCCCGATTCGGCCGGACGGCCTCCGCCGTCTCCGTCGTCGTCTCCGTCATCGCCGACCTCCTCGTCGCGCTCGGGCGGGACGACCTCGTCCCGCCCGCCCATACTAACTGAACGATCGGTCAGTAACGCAAGGAGGTCGGAACAACGGTCGACGGTTCACCTGATCGCGAGCGGCGGCCAGAGGGTCGCGTCCTCCACGGTCACCCCTGTGATGACGGCCGCGGGGTCCGCAGCATCCCGATCGGCGCGGAAGCGGATAACACCCCCTTCGCGCGTCGCTGACTGGTAGAAGTACTCGCCCGACGAGACGATGCGGATGTAGGTGCCCTCCGGGAATGCGGCGGCCGCCTCCGTCACCGGCGCGCCGATGCGGACTCCGCCCGTCGCGGGCAGGACGGCACCGTCCGGCTCGACGTCGCCCTGCACGTTCGCGATGCCGGCGGTGATCCCCGCGAGCGTCGTGCCATCGTCCGTGAACTGCAGCAGGAGCGTGCTCGCGTCGTCCCCACTCGTGAGGCGCACCAGCGTGTTCGAGCCGCCGGCGGCCTTCGCGGTCGCCCCAGGGACCGCCGCCAACGCCTCCTCGCGAGACATACCCAGCTGGAGCGGTCCGACGCCCGTCGCGGTCATCTCCCATTCGCTCCACGGGGCGGCGGGATCGGCCGTCTCCGGCGTCGGCGTCGCGGGCGGCGTGGCGGTCAGCTTCTCCACGAAGGCGGTCTTCGCTTCCCCCGCGCGGTCGCGCAGGAGCAGCGCCGCACGCTCGGCGTCGAACTCCGATCCATCCCTGGCCGGCTGCCACAGGTGCACGATGACGTTCCCCACCGCGGCGAAACCGTGGTGCGCCCGCCAGGCGCTCTGCCCCGAGCCCATCTCCAGGGTTCCGGCGAAGGCCCGGACGCCGTCCGTCTCCGGCGCCGCGACGGCGGCGAAGGTCCCCGTCCCCTGCGCATCGAACTGCGCACACTGCTCGACCGTGTCGAGGAGCTCGTCCATGCGCGACGCGGCGATGTCGTCAGACGGGAACTGCAGGATCTCCTGCTTCCCACTCATGCCCGTGTCGTCCGCGTTCACCCACGGCACGGTACGCGCGCCGATGCTGCCCATGGAGGCTTCCATGATCAGCAGCACGCAGACCGCCGGCGTGAACTCCGGCCCGCCGCCGTCGGAATACTGCAGGAGCGTGTCCTCGACCTCCGTCGCCGGAGGCGCGGAGGGAAGAAGGTCGGCGACCTCGGCCGGCGTGAGCGCGAAGGCGTCGAGCTCGTCGCCGACGAAGAGGAGGGGCCCGGCATAGGGATCAGGAGTGGGCGTCGGGGTCTCCGGCGCCCGTGATGCGGTCGCCGTGGGTGTCGCCTCCGGCGTCGCCGCGCACCCCGGGAGCACGACCAGCACTCCCGCCACCACCGCCGCGAGGAGCGCCGCTCCTCGCATCTTCCGCCCGCCGTGCACCGTCGCCGACATGAACCCTCCGCATGATCATGTGCGCCGTGAACACGGCGCCCCCTGAGGGAAGAGTAGCGGTCGGGAGACACCCCGAACCCGCCCGCACACGGTCGATATGCGAACGAGACACTAGTCATGCCACGGAAGGCATACAAGCCATGCCGATCGCATCCGCAGGAGCCGTGCGGCTCAGCCGGCGCCGCCTCCGCCGAGCACGAGAGCTGCTGCCTGCCGCGCCTCCGCAGCGGTCGCCGCGCGGCTCGCCCCCTCCGCCGCCCGTCGGCACTCGTCCGGGCCCACCACGTCGAGCGCGGCCGCCACCCGCCCGAGCGCGCGAGGCGTCATCGACAGCGAGGTCGCGCCGAGCCCGACGAGTACCGGAGCGAGCGCGGGATCACCGGCCGCCTCCCCGCAGATCCCGACCGGCTTGCCCGCCGCTCGCCCCGCCGCCCCGACCGTCCCGATCAGCCGCAGCACCGCCGGCTGCCAGGGGTCGTTGAGATCGGCGAGCGCGCTGGACAGCCGGTCGGCGGCCAGAGTGTACTGCGCGAGATCGTTGGTTCCCAGGCTCACGAAGTCCACGACCTCGAACAGCTCGGCAGCCAGCAGCGCCGCCGCCGGGGTCTCGATCATGATCCCCGCTCTGTCCAGCCCCGCGGCACGACACCGCGCGGCGAAGTCCGCCGCCTCGTCGACCGTGGCGACCATCGGCGCCATGACCTCCACGTCCGCGGATTCCGCGTCGGCAGCCCTGGCGAGCGCGCGGAGCTGGTCGTCGAGCAGCGCTGGCCGGCGACGGGAGAGACGCAGGCCCCGGACGCCGAGCGCCGGGTTGTCCTCGTCGTCGTCGTTCGCGAACGGCAGGGGCTTGTCGCTCCCCGCATCCAGCGTGCGCACGACCACCTTGCGTCCGGGGAACGCGCGAAGGACCCCGCGGTACGCCTCCACCTGCTCCTCGATGCTCGGCGCTTCGGTCCGGTCGAGGAAGCAGAACTCGGTGCGGAACAGTCCGACCCCCTCGGCGTGCGCCGCCGCGGCGCTCCCGGCATCCGATGCCCCTCCGACGTTGGCCAGGAGCGGCACGCGGGTCCCGTCGGCGAGACGGCCCCGTCCATCGAAGGTGACGACGACCGCCGCGGCCCGCGCCTCGGCGATCTCCGCCTCGTCCGGGTCGACGTGGATGGTGCCGTGGTCGCCGTCGACGAGGAGCATGGCACCCTCGGGGATCCCCGTCGCTCCGGCCACCCCGACCACGGCGGGCAGTCCTAGCGCGCGCGCGATGATCGCCGTGTGCGAGGTCGGCCCGCCGTCCGCTGTCACGAGGGCGACGCAGCTGCCCCCTTCCAGCGCCGCGGTGTCGGCGGGGGCGAGGTCGGTCGCGACGAGCACGAACGGCTCGTCACGCTCGGGGACCCCTGGCATGTCCACCCGGAGGATCTCGGCGATCATGCGGTCGCGAACGTCACGGATGTCGGCGGCGCGTTCCGCCATCCTCCCGCCGAGAGCCGTGAGCGCCGCTTCGTGCGCCGCGGAGGTCTCCCAGACCGCTCGCGCCGCCGTCCGCCCCTGTGCGCGCACGAGGGCGGTGGCTTCGGCCACCAGCTCAGGATCCGAGGCGAGGAGCCGTGACGCGTCCAGGATCGCCCGCGCCTCTCCGCGCGCCCGCTCGGCGCGCGATCGCAGCTGATCGGCGACGGCGACCGCCGCCCATTCGATCGTGGAGACCTCGGCCTCGCGACCCTCCGGCGGGACGACGGTCTCGGCATCCGGTTCCGGGAGTGCCGGTGCGAGGGACACCGCCCTCGCGGCCACACGTCCGGGACTGACCCCACGGCCCTGCAGCACGGTCCCGGAGACGATCTCCGGCGGCGGCGCGGACGCGTGGTCGGCCCCGGTTCGCGTCTGATCGTCCCCGGCCGTGCCGGGCGCGGGCGCGGGTGCGGTTCCGGAGCTGCCGGCGGCGCCCTCGTCCGCCTCGACGCCCTCGCCGAACCCTCCCTGGAAGAGCGAGACCAGGCGGTCGATCGCCGCCTCGGCGTCCGCTCCCCGACCGGTGAGTTCGATCTCGGTCCCCTGACGCGCCCCGAGCGCGAGCAGCCGGGTCAGGCTTCCGGCCGCGGCTTCCTGGCCGTCCGGCAGCCGCCGCAGACGCACGTCCGCCCCCGCCGCCGACTCCGCGATCAGCGCGGCGGGGCGGGCATGGATGCCGAGAGGGTTGCGCACGCGCACACGACGCGTCACGGTCTCCCCGGCCACGTCGGGCGAGGCGGAGGCGTCCCCCGCCGACACCGGCGCGGAGTCCGCTGCCGCCGTGCCTTCCGCGTCCGGCGGGAGGAGCTGGCCGGTCTTCGCCGCGAGGGCGGACGAGGCTTCGGCGGCGACCGCGTCGAGGTCGCCGCCTGCCGCCGCAGCCACGACCGCCGCGAGGAGGCCCTCGACGAACGGTGCCGGAGCCAGCCGCACCGGCACGTCGCTGCTGCGCAGTTCGAGCGCGAGTTCGGCGCTCAGCACGGCCGACCCGAGATCCATCAGCACGAGCACGCCGTCGACGTCGGGGGCGAGCTCGTCGATCGCCGCCGACACCGCGACGGCGTCCGTCCCGAGGATCGGCGCACCCTCCGCGTCCACACCCGCACCGGCCGCCACACGGACCTGCACGCCGCCGCCCGGCACCATCTGCAGGGCGAGTTCGAGCGCCGCCTCCCCGAGCCGGGCGCTGTGGGAGACGGCGACGATCCCGATCATCCGGCGTCCGCGAGGGCCGCGGCGAGCGTCTCGAACAGGAGCGCCGTCGAGGCGGCTCCCGGGTCGAGATGTCCGGCGCTGCGTTCACCGAGGTAGCTCGCTCTGCCCTTCCGGGCGACGAGGGGCACAGTGGCGTCACGACCGGCGGCCGCGGCGTCCGCGGCCGCCCTGGCCGCCGCCGCGGTATCCGCTCCGCCGGCGAGGGCGGCATCGAAAGCGTCGACCGCGGGGGCCATCGCATCGAACATCGTCTTGTCGCCGGCCTCGGGCTTGCCCCGCGCGACGATGCCCTCGAGCCCCGCCCGCAGTGCCGCGGCGAGCGCCGGTCCGTCCAATGTCGTCACCGCACCGGCCGACATCCCCATGCGCAGGAAGAAGGTGCCGTAGAGGGGGCCACTCGCACCGCCCACCGAGCTCACCAGGGTCATGCCGACGGACTTGAGGAGTTCGTCGATCGTCGCGGGCGTCGTCGCCGCGAGCTTCTCCCCGACCGCCGTGAAGCCCCGCGCCATGTTCGCGCCGTGGTCGGCGTCCCCGATCGCGGAGTCCAGTTCCGTGAGCCAGTCGCGCTGCGCGGTGACGGCCTCGCGGTAGCGGGAGATCCAGTCGACGAGGACGTCGGTGCCGACGGCCGCCATCACGCGCCCCACCGCAGGCCGGGGGTGTTCACCGGGGCGTCCCACAGCCGCAGCAGCTCGTCGTCGGCCTTCAGCACCGTGACGGAGCACCCGGCCATGTCGAGGGAGGTGATGTAGTTGCCCACCAGGTTCCGCGCGATCTGCACGCCGGACTTCTCCAGGATCGCGGCGACCTCGCCGTACATGAGGTAGAGCTCGATCAGGGGCGTGGCGCCCATGCCGTTGAGCATCACGATCGCGGGTCCGGTGGCGTCGAGGTCGCCGAGGATCGGCTCGACGAGCTGCCGGGCGATCTCCGACGCCGGCGCGAGCGGCTCACGATGCCGTCCCGGCTCGCCGTGGATGCCGATGCCGATCTCCATCTGATCGTCAGGGAGGTCGAAGGTGGGCTTCCCGGCGGCGGGCACCGTGCAGCTCGTGAGGGCCATGCCCATCGAGCGCCCCTGCCCGTTGATGCGCTTCGCGAGGTCGACGACCGACGCGAGGTCGCGGCCCTCCTCCGCCGCGGCCCCTACGAGCTTCTCCAGCAGGACGGTGAGGCCGACGCCACGACGGCCGGCGGTGTAGAGCGAGTCCTGCACGGCCACGTCGTCGTCCACGACGACCGTGCCGACCTCGATCCCCTCCATCGCCGCGAGCTCGGCGGCCATCTCGAAGTTGAGCACGTCGCCCGTGTAGTTCTTGACGATGTGCAGCACGCCGGCGCCGCGGTCGACCGCCTGGGTCGCCACCTGCACGCGGTCGGGGGTGGGCGAGGTGAAGACCTCGCCGGCGACGGCCGCGTCGAGCATGCCGGTGCCGACGTAGCCGCCGTGCAGCGGTTCGTGGCCGGATCCCCCTCCGGAGACGACGGCCACCTTGCCCTGTTCCTTCGGTGTCGCCCGGGTGATGACGTGGTTCTCCAGGTCGACGGAGAGTTCGGGGTGCGCGGCGGCGACGCCCTTCAGGGACTCGACGAGGACGTCCTCCGGGGCGTTGATGAGCTTCTTCATCCTGCGATCTCCTTTGATGCGGCGTGAGTCTCGAGCAAAAATCCGAAAAGGATTCGTCAATGTCGAATATGCTCGGAGCCTGCCGGGTTGTCAAGATCGATCCGGCGACCGGAAACCCGGCTCGACGACGACCGGAAGGAGGACGCGCATGATCCAGGCGATCGACCGCGCAGCGAAGATCCTCGACCTGCTCCAGGGCGCCCGCCACCTCGGTATCACCGATCTCGCCGCGGCCCTGAGCCTTCCGCCGTCGACCGTGCACGGGCTGGTGAAGTCGCTGCGCGCGCACGGCCTCGTCGCGAAGGAGCGCGGCGGACAGCGCTACATGCTCGGCCCTACCCTCCTGCGGCTGAGCAACGTGTACCTCGACACACTGGATGTGCGAGCGCGGGCGATGCGCTGGACGCAGGAACTGGCCCGGCGCACCGAGCTGTCCGTGCGCCTCGGCGCGCCGCACCTCACGGACGTCCTCGTTATCCACCACAACCTCCGGCCCGACGACAGCCCGCAGATGCTGGAGACGGGGATGGCCGTCCCCGCGCACGCCTCCGCCATGGGGAAGGTGCTCCTCGCCTACGACCAGGGCTTCCAGCAGAGCGTGTTCGCGGAGCCCCTGCGCAGCCTCACCGGCGACACCATGACTGACGTCGCCCGACTGACCCTCGAGCTGCCGGGGATCGCGGAGCGCGGGACGGCGGCCGAGACGGACGAAGCCGTGCTCGGCGAATCCTCCCTCGCCGCCCCGATCGCCGACGCCTCGAACACGATCGTCGCCGCCGTCGCCGTCGTGCTGCCGACGTCGGAGGCACCCGCATCCGACGCGACCATGCACGCGCTGCGGGACACGGCACGGAACATCTCCCGCGAACTCGGCGCGACGACCTGGCCGCCACCCGTGGCCCCCGCCGAGGACTGACGGCGTCGGTTCGGGGACCGGTGCTCAGCCGCGCAGGCCGAGCGCGAACGGCAGCACGGCCGTGGCTCCGGCCTGCCGCACCGCGCGCGCCGCGACCGTCAGGGTCCAGCGACTGTCGATGAGGTCGTCGACGAGCAGCACCGGACCGGCGGGGACCTCGAGATGCGCCGCGTCGAACCGATCCCACACCCCCGCGAGCCGGAACACGCTGTTCCCGCCCGCCTGCCCCGACGGACCCCCGTTCCGCCACTCCAGCGCGCCGAGGTACGGCAGCCGCCCGATCTCCGAGAGCCCGCGGGCGAGGGAGTCGACGAGCTGCGGATGCGAGCGCGACGGCATCGCGACCACAGCCATCGGCCGCTCCGCCCAGTCCCACCCGGCCAGCACGCGCACGCAGGCCTGCAGCAGCGCCGGGCTGATCGGCGCGTCCGCGGCACCCGCGGCGAAGATCTCGCGCAGCGCGCCGCCCCAGCCGAGGTCGGTGAGCCGGGCGAGGGCGCGTCCCTCGTCGGCCTGCTCCCCCGCGGGGATGCGACCGCGCACCGGCACGCCCAGACGGTCGGCGCCGGTCGGCCACGCGCGGCGAGGCTCGACCGGCACACCGACCCGGTCCAGGGACTCCGTCGCCTGTGCACTCGCCGTCTGCGCGATCTCCGCCGGGAACCACACGCCCGCGCAGTTGTCGCACCGACCGCAGGGAGCCGCGGTGTCGTCGTCCAGCGCCCGCTGCAGGAAGGCCATGCGACAGCCGTCCGTGTGCTCGTACTCCAGCATGTGCTCCTGCTCCGCGACCCGTTCGGCGGCGATGCGCTCGTAGCGCTCGGCGTCGTACGTCCACGGCTGTCCCGTCGCGACCCAGCCGCCCTGCACACGGCGCACGGCACCGTCCACGTCGAGCACCTTCAGCAGCAGCTCGAGGGGCGTACGACGGATGTCGACGACGGCCTCCAGCGCCGGCGTGGAGATCGGGCTGTCGCCGAGCGCCGCGATGACCCGTTCCGCGCGCTCCCGATCGGGCATCGACGCGGTCGCGAAGTAGTGCCAGATCTCGCGGTCCTCGACACCGGGGAGCAGGAGCACGTCCGCGCTCTCGCTGGCCCGCCCGGCTCGTCCGACCTGCTGGTAGTACGCGACGGGCGAGGACGGGGCGCCGAGATGCACGACGAACCCGAGGTCCGGCTTGTCGAACCCCATGCCGAGGGCGCTGGTCGCGACGAGCGCCTTCACCTCGTTCCGCTTGAGCATGCCCTCCGACTCGGCGCGCTCCTCGGGATCGGTCTGGCCGGTGTAGGCGCGCACGTCGTGGCCGTGGTCGCGCAGGAATCGGGCGGTGTCGACCGCCGCCGCCACCGTCAGCGTGTAGATGATCCCGCTGCCGGGGAGGTCGTCGAGGTGGCTGAGCAGCCAGGCCAGGCGGCTCGCCGAGTCCCTGAGGCGGAGCACGCCGAGCCGCAGCGAGGTGCGGGCGAGCGGCCCCCGGATCGTGAGCACGGGCACCGCCTCCGCTCCGCCCGCGCCACCAGGCAGCGCCCCGAGCTGCTCGGCCACGTCGGCCACGACGCGGGAGTTCGCCGTCGCGGTCGTCGCCAGGACCGGCACGTCGGCGGGCATCTGCGCGATGAGATCGCGGAGCCGGCGGTAGTCCGGGCGGAAATCGTGCCCCCAGTCGCTGATGCAGTGTGCCTCGTCGACGACGAGCATGCCGAGCCGCGCCACCAGCGTCGGCAGCTGCTCCTCGCGGAAGGCCGGGTTGTTCAGCCGCTCCGGGGAGACGAGCAGCACATCGACCTCGTCCCGAGCGAGGCTGTCCTGCACCTCCGCCCATTCGTGCGCGTTCGTCGAGTTGATGGCGACCGCGCGCACCCCTGCGCGCTCGGCCGCGGCGATCTGGTCGCGCATGAGTGCCAGGAGCGGAGAGACGAGCACGGTGGGGCCGGTGCCCTGCCGGCGGCGCAGCAGGGTCGCGACGAAGTACACCGCCGACTTCCCCCACCCGGTGCGCTGCACGACCAGTGCCCGGCGACGCCCCTCCACCAGCGCCTCGATCGCCTCGAACTGGCCGTCGTGGAAGTCGACGTCGGGGCGGCCGACGAGTTCGCCGAGGGCGGCGCGGGCAGCCTCGCGGAGGGGCACGGCAGTCGAGGAGGTCATGCCTCCACTCTGCCGCAGGCCTCTGACAGGACTCTGCCCGTCGCCCGCGCTCGGTGGACGACCGGCCCGGAACCCGTAGCGTGGAGGAATGATCACCCGCGAACTCGCCGTCGCGCTCCGCGATGCCGGCCTGACCTGGAAGCCCGCGGAGGGTGACCGGTTCCAGCTCGACCTCCCGGACGAGGTGGAGCTGGAGGCGGAGGCCGACGTCTTCACGGTCAGCGCGATGACCATCGAGGCGCGGCAGACGCCGGCCGGCACGGATCTCGCCTTCAACGGCACGACGGAGTGGGCGCTCGACGCCGTGACCCTCGCCGATGCGGTGTGGCTGCCGCGCGAGGACCAGCTGCGCGACCTGCTCCGCGGGACGTTCCGTGCCCTCATCCGCCTCCCCGACACGTTCCGCGTCGAGATCGAGCTCGCCGGGGCTCCCCTGCTGTTCGAGCACCCGGACCCGGCGGAGGCCTACGGCCGCGCCCTGCTGGCGCTGATCTCGCGCTCCCGCTGACACGTCCTGTTGAATCGGGCCGTCGCGTGTGTCAGAATTACCTAACGATCGGTCAGTAAAGAAGGACCGGACCCCGAGGAGTCGATGATGACCAGTCCCGCAGACCTGTCCCTCGTGGACGGCGAGACCTCCGACGAGGAACGCCTGTTCGACGAGCTGATCGCGAACGAGCAGCGCATCGAGCCCCGCGACTGGATGCCCGAGGCCTATCGCAAGACCCTCATCCGGCAGATCTCCCAGCACGCCCATTCCGAGATCATCGGCATGCAGCCCGAGGGCAACTGGATCACGCGCGCCCCGAGCCTCAAGCGCAAGGCGATCCTCATGGCGAAGGTGCAGGACGAGGCCGGTCACGGGCTCTACCTCTACTCCGCCGCGCAGACCCTCGGCATCACCCGTGACGAGATGATGGACCAGCTCATCTCCGGAAAGGCGAAGTACTCGTCGATCTTCAACTACCCCACGCCGACCTGGGCCGACATGGGCGCGATCGGCTGGCTCGTCGACGGCGCCGCGATCTGCAACCAGGTGCCGCTGTGCCGCGCCTCCTACGGCCCCTACGGCCGCGCGATGGTGCGCATCTGCAAGGAGGAGTCGTTCCACCAGCGCCAGGGGTTCGAGATCCTGCTCTCGCTCATGCGGGGTACGGACGAGCAGCGGCAGATGGCGCAGGACGCGGTCGACCGCTGGTACTGGCCGAGCCTGGCGATGTTCGGGCCGCCCGACGACCAGTCCCCCAACTCCGCCCAGTCGATGGCGTGGAAGATCAAGCGCTTCTCGAACGACGAGCTGCGTCAGCGGTTCGTGAGCATGCTCGTGCCCCAGGCCGAGATCCTCGGCGTCACCCTCCCCGATCCCGACCTGCGGTTCGACGAGGAGACCGGTCGCTACGAGATGGGTGAGATCGACTGGGACGAGTTCTTCCAGGTGCTGCGCGGCAACGGCCCGTGCAACGCCGAGCGTCTGGAGCGCCGCCGCACGGCGCACGACGAGGGCGCGTGGGTGCGGGAGGCCGCCGCGGAGTACGCCCGCAAGCAGCGTTCCCGCCTGACCCCTGAAGGGGCGGTGGCGTGATGGCGACCCCCGGGGCCGACCCTTCGACGAGCTCAGGGACCCAGGGACGGGAGGTCTGGCCGCTGTGGGAGATCTTCGTGCGGGCGAACCGCGGGCTGAGCCACGTGCACGTCGGCTCGCTGCACGCCCCCGATGCTGACATGGCCATCCGCAACGCCCGCGACCTCTACACCCGCCGGGGCGAGGGCGTGTCGATCTGGGCGGTCCCCGCCGAGGCGATCACCACGAGCGACCCCGACGCCAAGGGCGCGTACTTCGAGAGTCCCGCGGGTAAGAACTACCGGCATGCGGTGTACTACACCGCATCCGAGGGGGTGCCGCACCTGTGACCCTTCGACACGCTCAGGGACCCAGCTCCGCTCAGGGACCCAGCTCCGCTCAAGGAGCCGGCGACGTCCACGGGGATGCGCACGGGGACGTCTCCGTCGACGAGTTGCGGCTCAGCGAGGAGCTCGCGGGCGCCGGCACGACCGCGGCGAGCGCCGACATCGCTGAATACGCCCTGTGGCTCGGCGACGACGCGCTCATCCTGTCGCAGCAGCTCGGCGCCTGGATCTCCCGGGCCCCCGAGCTGGAGGAGGATGTCGCGCTCGGGAACATCGCGCTCGACCTGCTCGGCCATGCCCGCTCCTTCCTGCATTTCGCGGGGACGTGGGACGGCCGTTCCGAGGACGACCTCGCCTACTTCCGCGACGAGCCGGAGTTCCGCAGCGCCTGGATCACGGAGCAGCCGAACGGCGACTTCGCGCAGACCATCGCCCGCCAGCTCGTCGCGTCCGTCTACCTCGTCGAGCTGTATGCCGGGCTCCGTGCGAGCTCCGAGCCCACCCTCGCCGCGATCGCGGAGAAGGCGCTGAAGGAGGTCGACTACCACCGCGACCACGCCGTGCAGTGGGTGCTGCGCCTGGCGGGCGGGACGGCGGAGTCACGGCGCCGCATGATCCGTGCCCTCGCGGATGTGTGGCCGTACGTCGACGAGCTGTTCCGCGATGAACCGCTGATCGACCGGCTGGGCGACGCCGCCGTGCGACCGTCGACGCTCCGCGCGCCGTTCGACGCGGTCATCGCCACCGTGTTCGCCGAGGCCGAGCTCGCGGTGCCGCCGGTGGCGGCGTCGTCGGCGGGCGGCCGGAACGGCGCCCACGCGACCCCCTTCGGTCACCTCCTCGCCGAGATGCAGGTGCTGGCGCGACGGCATCCGGGGGCGTCATGGTGACCCGGACCACCGCCGATGTCGAGGCTCAGGCCTGGCGGATCGCCGCCGCCGTGCCGGACCCGGAGGTGCCGGTGCTCACGATCGAGGACCTCGGCGTGCTGCGGGCGGTCGAGCTCCGCGGCGAGCGCGTGGTCGTCGACATCACGCCGACCTACAGCGGGTGCCCGGCCATGGACACGATCCGCGACGACGTCGTGCTCGCGCTCACGGCGGCAGGATTCGCGGACGTCGAGGTGCGGCTCGTGCTCTCCCCCGCGTGGACGACGGATTGGATGAGCGACGCGGGGAAGCAGAAGCTCCGGGAGTACGGGATAGCGCCGCCCAGTGGCCGCGCGGCGATGCCCGCAGGTCCGATCCGACTCGCCCTCAGCGTGCGCTGTCCGCGGTGCGGCTCGCTCGACACCCGGGAGGTCTCCCGCTTCGGGTCGACCTCGTGCAAGGCACTGTACGAGTGCCGGGCCTGCCTGGAACCCTTCGATCACTTCAAGGTGCACTGATGTCGCTGTTCTCCCCGGCCCCGGCGACGACGCCGTCGGCCGCTCCCGCCACTCCGAACCGCACACGGAGCCGTGCCCGGTTCCACACGCTCGAGGTCGAGGACGTCCGGCCGCTCACCGAGGACTCCGTCGAGGTGACCTTCACGGTGCCCGCGGAGCTCGCCGACGACTACGACCATCTCCCCGGGCAATACGTGGCGCTGCGCACGACGCTGGACGGCGTGGAGGTGCGGCGTTCGTACTCGCTGTGCCGGGCGCCCGAGCATCGCACCGACGGGGCACCCACCCGCCTGAGCGTCGCCGTGAAGCGCGACGAGGGCGGGACGTTCTCCACCTGGGCCCAGACCGGCCTGCACCCGGGCTTCCGCATCGACGTCATGAGCCCCCAGGGCACCTTCACCTCCGGCCTCGACGATCTGGACGAGAAGCACGTCGTCGGGATCGCGGCCGGCTCCGGGATCACGCCGCTGATGGCCCTCGCGCACACCGTGCTCTCCCGCTCGCAGACCTCGCGGTTCACGCTCCTGTACACGAACCGCTCGACGCTGGACGTGATGTTCCTGGAGGACCTCGCCGACCTCAAGGACCGCTACCCGACACGGCTCACGCTGCACCACGTGCTGTCCCGCGAGCAGCGGACCGCGCCGGTGCTGTCCGGCCGCATCGACGAGCCCAAGCTGCGGACGATCCTCGACGCGCTGATCGATCCGGCCGACGTGGACGAGTGGTTCCTGTGCGGACCGCTCGCACTCGTCGACCTGTGCCGGGAGGTGCTGGCCGACGTGGGCGTGCCCCGCGAGCACGTGCGGTTCGAGCTGTTCACGACCGGCGACGAGCCGGTGCGGGCCGCCCGACCGGTCACGGTGCGCTCGGGCGAGAAGACCGTGCGGATCGAGGTGAACCTCGACGGCGTCTCGTCGACGGTGGAGAGCCCCATCGCAGCGCGCGAGTCGGTGCTGAACGCCGCACTGCGAGTGCGGCCGGACGCCCCGTTCGCGTGCGCGGGTGGCGTCTGCGGCACCTGTCGGGCGCGCGTGCTGGAGGGCAGCGTCACGATGACCGAGAACTACGCCCTGGAGCCCGACGAGCTGGAGCGCGGCTACGTGCTCACCTGCCAGTCCCACCCGACCAGCGACCGCGTGGTCGTGGACTACGACGTCTGACCCGGAGACCCCATGATCGATCTCGCCATCGCCGACGACGTCGCCACCGTGGTGCTCGACGCCCCCGCGAAGCTCAACGCCCTGGACGAGGCCGCCCTCGCGGAGCTCGACGCCGCGTACCGGGAGGCCGAGGCCGCCGGGGTGCGGGCGCTGCTGCTCCGCGGTGAAGGGCGGGCGTTCTGCGCCGGGCGGGACATCTCCGCCGTCGATCCGCGCGACGACGATGTGCTGGGCTACCTCGGCGGGCGGGTGACACCGCTGCTGCAGCGCATGTCCCGCTTCCCGGCGCCGACCTTCGCCGTCGCCCACGGCGCCTGCCTCGGCGTGGGACTCGGGCTGCTCATCGCGACGGACGTCGTGTACGTCGCGGAATCCGCGAAGATCGGCTCCCCGTTCGCGGCGCTCGGCGCGACCCTCGACTCCGGCGGGCACGCGCTGTTCCTCGACCGGCTCGGCCCGCACAAGACGCTCGACCTCATCTATACGGGCCGGCTCATGAGCGGCGCCGAGGCGGTACGCTCCGGCCTCTTCTCGCAGGTCTTCCCCGACGACGAGGTGCTCGCGGCCGCGACGGCCGCCGCGGCGAAGGCCGCGCGTGGCGCCACGGCCGCCTTCCGGGCGAGCAAGGAGCTCGTCGCCCGCATCCGCGACGAACGCCTCACCCTGTGGGAATCCATCGACGTCGAGAACGCGGCCCAGGCCGCCCTGTGCGACACCGAGGACTACCGGGAGGGCTTCGCCGCGTTCCAGGAGAAGCGGAAGCCGGAGTTCCGCGGGCGCTGACGCCACGGCCCGGTCGCCGTGTCAACCGTCTCGTGCAGTGTCCGACCCCGGTGGGAGGATGCCCGCATGCTGCTCTCGGAGCTCGTCACCACCACCGACCAGGTCGCCGCGACCTCGTCCCGTCTGGCCAAGGTCGAGGCGATCGCGGCGCTGCTCCGCCAGGCCGACGCCGACGACATCGCGCCTCTCGTGGGGCTGCTCCTCGCGGCACCCCGCCAGGGTCGCCTCGGCGTGGGGTGGCGGGGGCTGACGGCCCTCGCGATCGAGCACACCACGACACCGACGCTGACCATCGCGGAGGTCGACCACGCCTTCGACACTCTCGCGCACACCTCCGGTTCCGGCTCAGCGGGTGTCCGCAGCGGCCTCCTGCACGACCTCGCCGCCCGTGCGACGGCGCCCGAATGGGACTTCCTGACCAGGGCGATGCTCGGCGAGCTCCGCACCGGAGCGCTGAGCGGCGTGCTCCTCGACGCGATCGCCCGCGCCGCCGAGGCCCCGCCCGCCACGGTGCGACGAGCCGCCATGCTCTCCGGCGACCTCGGTGAGACGGCGCTGCTCGCGCTCACCGGCGCCGAGGGCGCACTCGACGAGGTCGGGCTCCGGGTGGGACGCCCCGTCCTCCCGATGCTCGCGGCCACCGCGCCGACGCCCACGGCCGCTCTGGAGATCACCGGGCGCGCCTCGGTCGAGTACAAGCTCGACGGCGCGCGCATCCAGGTGCACCGCCGCGGCGACGAGGTCGGCATCTACACGCGGAGCCTCGCCGACGTCACCCACCGGCTGCCCGAGATCGTCGAGGTCGTCCGCGGTCTTCCCGCGCAGGAGGTCATCCTCGACGGCGAGACGCTGGCGCTCGACGAGGACGGCGGTCCCCGGCCGTTCCAGGAGACGATGTCGCGGTTCGGTGCGGATGCCGCGCGGGAACTCGCCCTGCGCCCCTGGTTCTTCGACGTCCTGCACGTGGACGGCCGTGATCTGCTCGACGAGCCGCTGTCGGTGCGTCAGGAGGTCCTGGCCGCGGTCGCCGGTGAGTGGCGCATGCCCGGCATCGTCACCGACAGTGCGGAGGAAGCCGAGCGTCTGTCCCGGGAAGCGCTGGCGGCCGGCCACGAGGGTGTGCTGGTCAAAGCCGTGGATGCGCCGTACGCCGCCGGTCGACGCGGCAAGTCCTGGGTGAAGGTGAAACCCGTGCTCACGTTCGACCTCGTCGTGCTCGGCGCCGAGTGGGGGTCGGGGCGCCGGCGTGGATGGCTGTCGAACCTGCACCTCGGCGCGCGGGACCCGGACGGCGACTTCGGCGACCCGGGCGGTTTCGTGATGGTCGGCAAGACGTTCAAGGGCCTCACCGACGCGCTGCTGCAGTGGCAGACCGACGAGTTCCCGGCGCACGAGACCCATCGCTCCGCGTCGACGGTGTTCCTCCGGCCGGAGCTCGTGGTCGAGATCGCGATCGACGGCGTGCAGCGGTCCCCGCGCTACCCCGGCGGCCTCGCCCTCCGGTTCGCCCGGGTCAAGGGCTACCGTCCGGACAAGACCGCTGCGGAGGCCGACACGATCCAGACGCTCCTCGCCCTGCGGCGGGGCGCGACGGACGACGCCTGATCAGGCCGTGGGCGGGAGGCCTTCGTCCTCCTGGCGCACCGTGCCGCGGAACGACCAGGGGAAGTCGATCCAGAGGTCGGTGTCCTTCCACGCGAAGTCCGGCTGGATGATCGTCGAGGGCTTCGTGTAGATCGTGACGGAGCGCACGTCGGCGCCCTTCTCCTGCAGCAGCTGCACCGCGAGCGCCAGCGTGCGACCGGAGTCGGCGACATCGTCCACGAGCAGGACGCGGCGACCGTCGAGGTAGGCCATGTCGAGCTCCGGCGGCAGCACCTCCGGGGCGTCCAGCACGGTGCCGATGCCGGTGTAGAACTCGACGTTGATCGCGCCGCAGTTCTTCACGCCGAGCCCGTACGCGATGGCCCCGGCCGGGAGCAGGCCGCCGCGGGCGATCGCCACCACGACCTCCGGCTCGAAGCCCGTCGCCGAGATGTTCCGCGCCAGATCGCGCGTCGCCACGCCGAAGCCGTCCCAGGTGAGCGTCTCGCGCTCGATCGATGCATCCGTCATCGGTCCATTCTCGCGCATCCGCTCCGCCCGAGCCGCCGCTAGACTGAGCAGGTCCGGCCCCGCCGGTGCCTGAAAAAGAGGCACGAAGCACCTCGCATCGCCGCGAGGGCGAGACACATACGGATCCCCATTCTCCGTCCCTGTCTCGAAAGGCTTCTCCATGCCCTCCGTCTCCGCGCACGTCGCCCTCACCGTCGCCCAGCACGTCGATGCCGTCTTCGGCGTGATGGGCAACGGCAACGCCTACTTCCTCGACGCCCTCGAGACGCAGACCGACGCCACGTTCACCGCCGTCCGCCACGAGCAGGGCGCGGTCGTCGCGGCCGACGCCCACTTCCGCGCGTCCGGCCGCATCGCCGCGGGCACCTCCACCTACGGCGCCGGCTTCACGAACACGATCACGGCGCTGGCCGAGGCCGTGCAGGCGCACGTGCCGCTCGTCCTCGTGGTGGGCGACGAGCCGACCTCGGGACCGCGTCCGTGGGACGTGGACCAGATCGCGCTGGCCTCGGCGGTGGGCGCCCGCACCTACACCGTCGGGCGGACCGATGCCGCCGCGACCACCGTCATCGCCGTCGAGCACGCCCTCACCTATCGCGTGCCCGTGGTGCTCGCGATCCCCTACGACGTCGCCGCCCTCGAGGCGGGCGCGGTGCCGGCGGCCCCGGCTCCTCGACTCCCCACGCCGCTCGCACCGCGCGGGGACTTCGCCGAGGGCATGCTGGATGAGATCGCCGCCGCCCTGCGCGACGCCGAGCGTCCGTTCCTCCTCGCCGGCCGCGGGGCCTGGCTGGCCGGCGCCGGCGAGGCTCTGGGCGCCCTCGCCGCGCGGACCGGGGCCCTCACCGCCTCCTCCGCCCTCGGCCGCGGTATCTTCCCGGACGCCCGGTACGACCTCGGGGTCACCGGCGGCTTCGGCGCCGAGGGGGCGATGGAGCTCGTGCGGACCGCCGATGTCGCCGTGGTCTTCGGCGCGAGCCTGAACCAGTTCACGATGCGCTTCGGCGATCTCTTCGCCCCTGGTACCCGGGTGTTCCAGATCGACACCGCTCCGGCCGCCACGCATGCCCATGTCGGCGGCTTCGTGCGCGCCGATGCCCGTCTCGCCGCCGAGGCCCTCGTCGCCCGCCTCTCCTCCGGGCACGACTTCGGAGATGCCGCAGGACTCGCCGGGGCCACCCCCGACTCCGGCGGCGAGTCGGGCACCGGCTCCGCAGTTGTGTCCGCCCGACCCTGGCGGGAGACGGTCGATGTCGCCGCGGCCCGCGCGTACGAGCCCGGGGACGACCTCGCACCCGACGGACGCCTCGACCCGCGTTCCGCCGCGCGCCGGATCGCCGAGCTCCTCCCCGAGGACCGCGTCGTGGTGTCGGACGGCGGACACTTCATCGGCTGGGCGAACATGTACTGGCCGGTCGCCGCACCGGACCGGATGATGATGATCGGCACCGCGTTCCAGTCGATCGGACAGGGCTGGCCCAGCGTGGTGGGCGCGGCCCTCGCCCGTCGTGACGCGACCATCGTGCTCACCTCGGGCGACGGCGGCGGGCTCATGGCGATCGCCGACCTCGAATCGGCCGTGCGGGCGGCGGGCGGACGCGGCATGGCCGTTGTCTGGAACGACGCGGCGTACGGTGCCGAGGTCAACCTCTACGGACTGAAGGGCCTGGCCGAGGGTCCGATGCGCATCCCCGAGGTCGACTTCGCCGCGTTCGGAGCCGCGGTCGGCGCGGAGGGTGTCGTCGTGCGGACGCTCGATGACCTGGAGCGTCTGGCCACCTGGGCCGAGGAGGACCCGGCGACCCGGCGCTTCCTCGTCCTCGACCTCCGGATCTCCGGCGACGTGATCGCGCCGTACCAGCAGGAGATCATCCGCGTGAACTCCTGACCCGCGCGGGCCGATAGGCTCCCGGGATGACGGATGCTCCCGAGGTCCTGCGCTACAGCGCCTTCGCCGCGACCCCGGACGGCGGCAACCCCGCGGGCGTCGTGCTCGCGGCGGGCGGGCTCGATGAGGCGGACATGCAGCGGATCGCGGTCGAGGTCGGCTACTCGGAGACCGCGTTCGTGCAGGACGCTGCGGCGGACGGCTCCCGCTTCCGGGTGCGGTACTGGTCGCCTGCCGCGGAGGTGCCTTTCTGCGGTCATGCGACGGTGGCGACCGCGGTCGCCCTCGCCGAACGGCAGGGTCCCGGGGCGGTCGTGTTCGAGACCGCGGCCGGAGACGTGTCGATGGAGTCCTTTGCGGACGCGGACGGCCGGGTCACGGTGTCGTTCACGAGCGTCGAGCCGGAGGTGCGCGACCTCGACCCCGTCGTGCGTGACCGCCTCCTCGCGCTGCTGGGGATGGAGCCGGCCGATGTCGACCCGCGCTTCCCGGTCCGCGAGGCGTTCGCGGGCAACTGGCATCCGATCGTCTTCGTCGCCGACCGGGAGCTCTTCCACCAGTTCCGTTTCTCCCCCGCCGAGGTCGCCACTCTCATGCGCGCGCGGGGCTGGCACGGCACGGTAACGGTGCTGCACGCCGAGGATCCTGCCGAGATCCAGGCCCGCAACCTCTTCCCCGTGGGGCGCATCACGGAGGATCCGGCGACAGGGTCCGCGGCCGCTTCGGTCGGCGCCTACCTCCGCGCCCAGGGCTATCCGGGCGACACCGTCCGCATCCATCAGGGGGCCCACGTCGGCCGCCCGAGCGAACTCCGCGTCGCGATACCGGCCTCCGGCGGCCTCGTCGTCTCGGGCGGAGCCACCCGCCTCCCCTGACCCCGGCCGCGGACTCCTCGGACTCGAGAGACGGAGTACGAGGCACGCGCGGTCAACCGCACGACGCGGTTCCGTCTGCGCGACCACAGCCCTCGCCCGGCCGTGCATCCGTCCCCGGATCGTGCATTCGTCACAGCACCCGGTACCTCGCTCCTACGGCACGGTCTCACCGGCACGACCCGGCTCCGTCTGCACGACCCGGCTCCGTCTGCACGGCCGAAACCCTCCCCGGGTCGTGCACCCGCACCCGCGTCGCGCACCCGTCATCCGACTCGAGACCCCGCCTCCCCGGGCATCGGAACGTCTGCACGAGCCGGTTCCGCCTGCACGACCAACCTCAGCCCCTGGTCGTGCACCCGCCCCGCCATCGTGCATCCGGAACCCGAACCGAACCTCGGAACCCGAATCGGACCCGGAACCCCGAACCAGACCCCGGAACCCGAACCGGAACCAGACCCCGGAACCCGAACCAGACCCCGGAACCCGAACCCGGAACCCGAACCGGAGCCCGAACCGGACCCCGAGTCGTCACCCCTGGGCGCTGTAGTCCGGGAGCTCCTGCAGGGTCCAGGTGTTGCCATCGGGGTCGTCGAAGCGCACGAAGCGCCCCCAGTCCTGCTCGTCCACGCCCTCCGCCTCCACGCCGAGGCCGCGCAGGTGCGCGAGAGCCTCGTCGGCGTCGGGGACGACCACCTGGATGGTGTTCTGCTGCCCTGGCTCCAAGCCGGTGGTCAGCCCCGTGCCGAAGGCGATCGAGCAGGCCGATCCCGGCGGCGTCATCTGCACGAAGCGCAGCCCCTCGTACGGCACATGGTCGTGGTCGGCGTTGAAACCGATCTTCACGTAGAAGTCCTTCGCCCGGTCGACATCGCTGACCGGGACGAAGATGAGTTCGATCTTCCAGTCCATCACGCACTCCTCCTGTCGGGCTCCGTCACCCGTCGGCCCTCACAGTACGCGGGGCCTCCGACACCCGCCAGGGCCGGACGTGCGCCGAGGGTCAGCGCGCCGGCAGCAGCGCCCCGTCCAGGAACTTCGCCAGCTCGTCCACGCCGTCCAGCGGGAGGATCGCGGCGACGTACTGGTCCGGACGCACGACGATCACGACGCCGTCACGGGACAGCTCCCGCGCCTCGAAGATGTCCGTCTCGCACCACTTGCTCGGGCCCGCGGCGTAGACCTTCTCCCAGTCGGTGAGTCCGAGCGGGCCGGTCTTCGGCTGGAAGAGCTCGGGCGTCGTCGTGACCTCGACCTCCTCGAAGGGCTGCTGGTACACGGCCTTCACGTCGAACACGGCGTCGGCGTCGGCGTCAGCCGGGGTGAACCGCGCGAACACCGGCGCCGCCTCCTCCGCCCACGCGGCGAGCGCCTCCCCGGTCCGGTCGCCGAAGGCGTAGACCCGCCAGCGGCCGTCGGCCTTCGCATGGTGCCCGAGGTGGACGACGTTGCCGTCCCCGACCCGCACGACCTCCGCCGACTTGAAGCGCTTGCCCAGCGGGTAGCCGACCGCGAGCTCCTGATGGGCGTCGGTGCCGGTGATCATGGAGGACGTGTACTGGGTCATGAAACCGGAGGGGAACTCGGCCGTCGCGAGGTAGTACGTGGCCAGCTCGTTCGGGTCGGAGATCTCCTCCGGCTTGCGGGCCATGAGGCTGGACCACTCGCGGTCGAAGTCGATGAGCTGCTGCGCGACGGGACGACGCTCGGCGCCGTACGTGGCGAGCAGCGCCTCGGGGGCACGGCCGCTCAGCACGGAACCGAGCTTCCAGCCGAGATTGAAGCCATCCTGCATCGACACGTTCATGCCCTGGCCGGCCTTGGCGCTGTGCGTGTGGCAGGCGTCGCCGGTGAGGAAGACCCGCGGGCTGCGATCGACGCCGGGGTCGACGTCGTCGAAGCCGTCCGTCACACGGTGGCCCACTTCGTAGACGCTGTGCCAGGCCACCTGCTTCACATCGAGCGTGTAGGGGTGGAGGATCGCGTTGGCGCGCCGGATGATCTCCTCGATGGGCGTCTGGCGCACGCGGTGGTCGTCGTCCGCGGCGACCTCGCCGAGATCGATGTACATGCGGCTGAGGTAGCCGCCCTCCCGCGGGATGTGCAGGATGTTGCCGGCCTTGGAGTTGATCGCGCACTTGGTGCGCCAGTCCGGGAAGTCGGTGTTGACGAGCACGTCCATGACGCCCCAGGCGTGTGCGGCGCTCGCACCCACGTGTGTGCGGCCGATCGCCTGCCGCACGCCGCTCCTGGCGCCGTCGCAGCCCACCACGTACTTCGCCCGGACCACGCGCTCCTCTGCGTCACCGACGTGCCGAACGTGCACCTCGACCGGGTACTCGCCCTCCTCGTGCACGGTGAGCCCGAGGAACTCCACGCCGTAGTCCGGCACGATCCGGCCGGGACCGTCGGCCGCCGCCTCGGCGAAGTAGTCGAGCACGCGCGCCTGGTTGACGATGAGGTGCGGGAACTCGCAGATGTCGTAGGCGTAGTCGGCGGTGCGGGTGGTCCGCACGATCTGATCGGGGTGCTCGGGATCGGGGCCCCAGAAGTTCATCCAGCCGATGTTGTAGGCCTCGGCGATGATGCGCTCGGCGAAGCCGAATGCCTGGAAGGTCTCCACGCTGCGGGGCTGGATGCCGTCGGCCTGCCCGAGGACGAGGCGGCCCTCGCGCTTCTCGATGATGCGGGTGGTGATGTCGGGGTACTGCGACATCTGTGCCGCGAGCAGCATGCCCGCGGGCCCGGAGCCGACGATGAGGACGTCGACCTCGTCGGGCAGGGCGGCGGGGCGGTCGATCCCGGTGCCGGCGGCGTCCTGCACGCGCGGGTCTCCGGACACATAGCCGTGGTGGTGGAACTGCATCGTCGTCGATTCCTTCCGGACGTCTTCGTCGGGTGTTGCGTCCAGGAACACGGTGTTCTATATTCGAACACAGTGTTCTACTATTGAACACAGCCTAGACCGGTGCCTCGCGCATCGCAAGGAGAGCCATGCCCGAGCGCCCCGCCGCCCCCGCGTCGCAGACGCTCAGTCGCGGCATCCGCATCCTCGAGGCGCTCGCCGACGCCCGCGGCGCGCTGACCATCGACGTCATCGCGGGGCGCCTCGATGTGCACCGGTCCATCGCCTACCGTCTCCTGCGCACGCTCGAGGATCACGGCCTCGTGACCCGCGATGCGAGCGGCGCCGTGAGCCTCGGCGCCCGCATGGCCGCTCTCGCCGCCGGCGTCGCCCACGACCTCCAGGCAGAGGCGTTGCCGGAGCTGACCGCCATCGCGAACGAGCTCGGCATGACCTGCTTCCTCGCCGTCCTCGATGGCGCCGAGTGCATCACCCTCGCCAGCGTCGAACCGCGGCACGCCGTCGCGAGCGTCGCCCAGCGCCCCGGCGCGCGGCACTCCGTCACGGTCGGCGCTCCCGGGAAGGCGATCCTCGCGCAGCTCGACCCGGCGGAGGTGCCCGTCGGCATCTCCCCCGCCCTGCGCGCCGACATCGACACCGCCGCCGTACGCGGCTATGCCACGAGCCACGACGAGGTCATCCCCACGGTGCAGTCCGTCGCCGTCCCGCTGCGTCTGCGCGGCCAGCGTCCTGCCGCGATCGCGGTCGTGCACGTGGCCACCGACCTGGACGACGGGGAGATCGCCGCGCGACTCCAGCGTTCCGCCGACCTCATCCGCTCAGCCCTCGAGGGCTGAGCCGGAACGCACGAGAGCGCACGCCCCCTCAGGGACGTGCGCTCTCGGATCGCCGGGTCAGACCTTCGCGAGCCCGCGGATCGGGCTGACGGACTGCTCCTCCTCGTGGTCCGGACCGAGCGGGATGCCCGACCGGTCGCGCAGCAGGAGCGTGGCGACGAGACCGAGGAGGGTCATGCCCGCGAGGTACCAGGTGACCGCCTCGGTGGAGCCGGTCTGATCGACGATGAACGTCGCGATGGTGGGCGCGAACGCCCCACCGGCGATCGCGCCGATCGCGTAGGAGATGGAGACACCGGAGAACCGGATGCTCGCGGGGAACAGCTCGGTGTACAGCGCCGCCTGCGGCCCGTAGGTGAAGCCGAGGCCGATCGTGAGGATCGCGAGGCCCGCGAACAGCAGCCCCACCTCGCCGGTGTTGACGAGCGGGAACAGCGTGAACACGCCGACGAGCTGGAGCACCCAGCCGATGAGGTATGTCGTGCGACGGCCGATGCGATCCGACACCCAGCCGGCCAGCATCGTGGTCAGCAGCCAGGTCACGGCCGATCCGGTGACGGCCCACAGCACCGGCCCGCGCTCGAGCCCGATGGGTCCGTCGGGGTTCGTGGCGTAGCCCTGGATGTAGCCGCCGGTGGTCATGTAGCCCACGGCGTTGTTCCCGGCGAAGACGAGGGCTGCGATGATGACGAGCAGCAGGTGCTTGCGGAAGAGCTGCACGATCGGCATCTTCGCCTTCTCCTTGCGCTCGGCGAGCTCGGCGAACACCGGGCTCTCCTCCACGCGACGGCGGACGTAGTAGCCCACGAGGATCAGCACGACGCTGAGCAGGAACGGCACGCGCCAGCCCCAGGCGAGGAACTGGTCTCCCGGAGCGATCGCGGTCATCAGCGCCATGACGCCCGACGCCAGCAGCAGGCCGAGCGGCACGCCGATCTGCGGGGAGGCGCCGAAGATGCCGCGCTTCTTGCGAGGGGCGTGCTCGACGGCCATCAGCACCGCGCCGCCCCACTCGCCGCCGGCCGAGATGCCCTGCACGATGCGCAGCAGCACCAGGAGGATCGGCGCCATCACGCCGATGGTCTCGTAGGTGGGGAGCAGACCGATCAGGGCGGTCGCGGCACCCATGAGGATCAGCGTCCACATCAGCACCGCCTTGCGGCCGAGCTTGTCGCCGTAGTGGCCCGCGAGGAACGCGCCGAGGGGCCGGAAGAGGAAGCTCACACCGACCGTGGCGAAGCCGACGAGAGCGCTGTTGGCGCCGAGCGGCGCGAAGAAGAGCTGTCCGAAGACGAGCCCGACCGCCGTGGCGTAGATGAAGAAGTCGTACCACTCGACGGTGGTCCCGACGACGGTGGCGAAGACGACACGACGCCGGTCGGCCGCCGTCGCGATGGTTCCGGTGGGTGTGAACCCATCCTGTGACTGCCCGCTCATGGGGTGTCTCCTTTGTGCTTGTGACCGCGTTGTCACGGCGCGCACGGACGTGAATCCGATCTGCTTGCCGAGGGGTGAGACGATGATATATGATTTCGGATACGACGCACAACGCGTCCTGACGAGCGCGAGGAGGCGCATCCGTGACGGACACCATCGCCCGCCCTGGGAAGATCATCGCGATCCACCTGAGCTACGCCTCGCGGGCCGACCAGCGCGGTCGACGCCCCGCCCACCCCTCCTACTTCTTCAAGCCGGCCAGCTCGGTCGGCGTCTCCGGCGGCACCGTCGAGCGCCCCGCCGGCACCGAGCTACTCGCGTTCGAGGGGGAGATCGCGCTGATCATCGGCGCCCCGGCCCGTCGGGTCCCCCTCGCCGACGCGTGGGATCACGTGCAGTGGGTGACCGCCTCGAACGACCTCGGCCTCTACGATCTGCGCGCGAACGACAAGGGCTCCAACGTCCGCTCCAAGGGCGGCGACGGGTACACCCCGCTCGGCCCGGAGCTCATCGACGCCCGCACGGTCGACCCGGCGGCCCTCCGCGTGCGCGCCTGGGTGAACGGCGAGCTCCGTCAGGACGACACCACCGCGGGCCTCATCTTCCCGCTGGCCCAGCTCGTCGCCGACCTCTCCCAGCACTTCACGCTGGAGACCGGCGACGTGATCCTCACCGGCACTCCCGCAGGATCCTCGGTCATCGTCCCCGGCGACCTGGTCGAGATCGAGGTCGACGCCCCGGACGCCCCCGGCGCTCCCACGTCCGGCCGCCTGATCACGACGGTCACGCAGGGCGATGTACCCTTCGACGGCGACCTCGGTTCGCTCCCCGCCGTCGACGACCTCCAGCGCACCGAGGCCTGGGGCTCCCGCGAGGCCGCGGGCCTGCCCGCCGAGGACACCGCGCCCACGCTCACTCCCGAGCTCCGCGCACAGCTTCTCGAGGCCCCCACTGCCGGCCTCTCGGCACAGCTGCGCAAGCGCGGACACCACTCCTGCTTCATCGACGGTGTCTCTGCGAACCTCCCGGACACGAAGATCGTCGGCACCGCGAAGACCCTGCGCTTCGTGCCGTTCCGCGAGGATCTCTTCCGGAGCCACGGCGGCGGGTACAACGCACAGAAGCGCGCGTTCGACGCCGTGGCCGAGGGCGAGATCATCGTCATCGAGGCCCGCGGCGACGCGACCACCGGCACGCTCGGCGACATCCTCGCCCTGCGCGCGCAGACCCGCGGTGCGGCGGGCGTGGTGACCGACGGCGGCGTCCGCGACTTCCAGGCCGTCGCCGAGATCGGGCTGCCGGTCTTCTCCCAGGGCGCGCACCCGTCCGTACTCGGCCGCAAGCACGTGCCGTGGGACGTCGACGTGACGATCTCGTGCGGCGGTGCCACCGTGCAGCCCGGCGACATCATCGTCGGCGACAGCGACGGTGTGATCGTGATCCCGCCGGCTCTCGCCGCCGAGGTCGCCGCCGACGCCGTGGCCCAGGAGATCGAGGACGCCTGGATCGCCGAGCAGGTCGCCGCCGGACACCCGGTCGACGGCCTGTTCCCGATGAACGCCGAATGGCGCGCCCGCTACGAGCAGGCGACCGGCACCGGAGCGGAGCGGAAGTGAGCACGGTCGAGAGCGCCAGCAAGTCGGAGCAGGCGTACGCCTGGATCCGCGCGCGCATCTCGGCGCACACCTACGGTCCCGGCTACCGTCTGGTCCTCGGGCCGATCGCCGAGGAGCTGGGCATGAGCGTGGTCCCGGTGCGCGAGGCCATCCGCCGCCTGGAGGCCGAGGGGCTCGTGACCTTCGAGCGCAACGTCGGCGCCCGGGTGACCCTCGTGGACGAGGGCGAGTACGCGCACACCATGCAGACGCTCGGACTCGTCGAGGGTGCGGCGACCGCGCTGTCCGCTCCCCTGCTCGACGCGGACGCGCTCGCGCAGGCCGCGGAGGTCAACGAGCGCATGAGCCGCCTGCTCGACCACTTCGACCCGCACACGTTCACCGAGCTCAACCGGCAGTTCCACTCCGTGCTGTTCGAGCCCTGCCCCAACCCGCACCTGCTCGACCTCGTGCACCGCGGCTGGGCCCGGCTGTCCGGCATCCGCGACTCGACCTTCGCCTACGTGCCCGGCCGCGCCCACCACTCGGTCGACGAGCACACCCAGATCCTCGAGCTCATCCGCGACGGCGCCGAGCCGCTGGAGATCGAGCTCGCCGCCCGCAACCACCGGTGGCGCACGAGGGACGCGTTCCTCGACGCCCTGCACACCCGTTCCGTCCCCGCCGAAGGAGAAGCATCATGACCGACTCCCGTATCCCCGCCGACCTGCCCGACCACATCCAGCACTACATCGACGGCGCCTTCGTCGACTCGATCGACGGCGACACGTTCGACGTGCTCGACCCGGTGACGAACCAGACCTACACGACGGCAGCCGCCGGCAAGAAGGCCGACATCGAGCGGGCCGTCGCCGCCGCCAAGCGCGCCTTCGACGATGGTCCATGGCCCCGGATGCTCCCCCGCGAGCGCTCGCGCGTGCTGCACCGGATCGCCGACATCGTGGAGTCGCGCGACGCCCGCCTCGCGGAGCTGGAGTCCTACGACTCCGGCCTGCCGATCACGCAGGCCCTGGGCCAGGCCCGCCGCGCCGCCGAGAACTTCCGCTTCTTCGCCGACCTGATCGTCGCGCAGGCCGACGACGCCTTCAAGGTGCCCGGCAAGCAGATGAACTACGTCAACCGCAAGCCGATCGGTGTCGCGGGACTCATCACCCCCTGGAACACGCCGTTCATGCTGGAGTCGTGGAAGCTCGGGCCCGCGCTCGCGACCGGCAACACGGTCGTCCTCAAGCCGGCCGAGTTCACGCCCCTCTCCGCCTCGCTGTGGGCGGGCATCTTCGAGGAGGCGGGGCTCCCGCAGGGCGTCTTCAACCTCGTCAACGGCCTCGGTGAAGACGCCGGCGACGCCCTGGTGAAGCACCCCGACGTGCCGCTCATCTCCTTCACCGGCGAGAGCCGCACGGGACAGATCATCTTCGGCAACGCCGCCCCGTTCCTCAAGGGCCTGTCGATGGAGCTCGGCGGCAAGTCGCCCGCCGTGGTCTTCGCGGACGCCGACCTGGAGGCCGCCGTCGACGCCACGATCTTCGGCGTCTTCTCCCTCAACGGCGAGCGCTGCACCGCCGGGTCCCGCATCATCGTGGAGCGCTCGATCTACGACGAGTTCGTGGAGCGCTATGCCGCGCAGGCGCAGCGCGTCAAGGTCGGCTACCCGCACGACCCCGAGACCGAGGTCGGCGCGCTCGTGCACCCCGAGCACTACGACAAGGTGATGTCCTACGTCGAGATCGGCAAGACCGAGGGCCGCCTCGTCGCCGGCGGCGGTCGCCCCGAGGGCTTCGAGGAGGGGAACTTCGTCGCCCCGACGGTGTTCGCCGACGTGGCCCCCGACGCCCGCATCTTCCAGGAGGAGATCTTCGGCCCGGTCGTCGCGATCACCCCGTTCGACTCCGACGAGGAGGCGCTGGCGCTCGCGAACGACACGAAGTACGGCCTCGCGGCCTACATCTGGACGAACGACCTCAAGCGCGCCCACACGTTCGCGCAGTCCGTCGAGGCCGGGATGGTGTGGCTGAACAGCAACAACGTCCGCGACCTGCGCACGCCCTTCGGCGGCGTGAAGGCGTCGGGCCTCGGCCACGAGGGCGGCTACCGCTCCATCGACTTCTACACCGACCAGCAGAGCGTGCACATCACGCTCGCCTCGACCCCGCACAACCCGACGTTCGGCAAGAACTGACGCCCCCGGACACAAGCAAGGACGCTGACATGACCGACAAGACCGCCAAGACCCTCACCTCCTCCGGCTACTACGTGAGCCAGGAGGCACCGATCCAGAGCGACAACCCCGTCGCGACGCCGAAGAGCACCCCGCCGGACATCCTGCGGTGCGCGTACATGGAGCTCGTCGTGACCGACCTGGCCGCCTCGCGCCAGTTCTACGTCGACATCCTGGGCCTGTACGTGACCGAGGAGGACGACGAGGCGATCTACCTGCGCTCGACCGAGGAGTTCATCCACCACAACCTCGTGCTGCGTCAGGGGCCGATCGCCGCAGTCGCCGCGTTCTCGTACCGGGTGCGCGCCGCGGAGGACCTCGACCGTGCCGTGGAGTTCTACACGGAGCTCGGCTGCGACGTCCGTCGGCAGGAGAACGGCTTCGTGAAGGGCATCGGCGACTCGGTGCGCGTCGTCGACCCGCTCGGCTTCCCGTACGAGTTCTTCTACGCCACCGAGCACGTGGAGCGCCTGTCCTGGCGGTACGACCTGCACACCCCCGGCGAGCTCGTGCGCCTCGACCATTTCAACCAGGTCACCCCTGACGTGCCGCGCGCGGTGCGCCACTACCAGGACCTCGGTTTCCGTGTGACCGAGGACATCCAGGACGACGAGGGCACCGTGTACGCCGCGTGGATGCGCCGCAAGCCCACCGTGCACGACACCGCGGCGACGGGCGGCGACGGTCCGCGCATGCACCACGTCGCCTTCGCCACGCACGAGAAGCACAACATCCTCGCGATCTGCGACAAGCTCGGGGCGCTGCGCCGCTCCGACGCCATCGAGCGCGGCCCCGGCCGGCACGGCGTCTCCAACGCGTTCTACCTCTATCTGCGCGACCCCGACGGCCACCGCGTGGAGATCTACACGCAGGACTACTACACCGGTGACCCCGACAACCCTGTCGTCACCTGGGACGTGCACGACAACCAGCGCCGTGACTGGTGGGGTACCCCCGTCGTCCCCTCCTGGTACACCGACGCCTCGCTCGTGCTCGACCTCGACGGCAACCCGCAGCCGGTGATCGCCCGCACGGACTCCAGCGAGATGGCCGTGACGATCGGCGCCGACGGCTTCTCCTACACCCGCGCGGACGAGGGCGAGACCTCGATGCCCGAGTACAAGCAGGGCGAGTACAAGCTCGGCCACCAGCTCTAGGGGTCACGGATGCTGTCTGAGGAGACGATCGCGCAGATCGCGGCGGAGCTCGCCGAGGCCGACCGCACCCACGGGGTGATCCCGCGCATCACCGCGCGATACCCCGAGGCGACCGTGGAGGACTCGTACGCCATCCAGGGCGTGTGGCGGGACTCGCAGGTCGCGGCCGGACGTCGGCTCGTGGGCCGCAAGATCGGTCTGACGTCGAAGGCCATGCAGCAGGCGACGGGGATCACCGAACCCGACTACGGCGTCATGTTCGACGACACCGTGTACGAGTCCGGCGCGGAGATCCCCACCGATCACTTCTCCAACGTCCGCATCGAGGTCGAGCTCGCCTTCGTGCTCAAGGAGCCCCTGGAGGGCCCCGACTGCACGCTGGACGACGCCCTCGCCGCGATCGACTACGCCGTGCCGGCCCTCGAGGTGCTGAACTCGCACATCGAGCTCGAGGGCCGCACGATCGTCGACACCATCAGCGACAACGCCGCCTACGGGGCGATGGTGCTGGGGACGGTGCGCAAGCGCCCGGACGAGATCGACCTGCGGTGGGTCCCCGGCGTGCTCTCCCGCAACGGGGAGATCGAGGAGACCGGTGTCGCCGCAGGTGTGCTCGGCCACCCCGCCACCGGAGTCGCCTGGCTCGCGAACAAGTTCCATCAGCACGGCGCGCGTCTGGAGGCGGGCGAGATCATCCTGGCAGGATCGTTCACACGCCCGATGTGGGTGTCGCGCGGCGACGAGGTGCTGTGCGACTACGGACCGATGGGGACCATCACATGCCGCTTCGTCTAGATCCGTCCTTCCGTGAGCAGCTCGCCGCGTCCGACCGCCCCTTCGTCGGCATGTGGGTGTGCTCCGGCAGCCCGCTGCTCGCCGAGGTCGCCGCGGGGTCCGGGCTGGACTGGCTGCTCATCGACATGGAGCACTCGGCGAACACGCTCGAGTCCGTGCTGACCCAGCTCCAGGCGGTCGCGGCCTATCCGGTCACCCCGCTCGTCCGGGTGCCCTTCAACGATGCGGTCGCGATCAAGCAGGTGCTCGACCTCGGCGCGCAGAACCTCATCGTGCCGATGGTGTCGTCCGCCGACGAGGCCAGGGCCGCCGTGGCCGCGACGCGGTATCCCCCCGAGGGCGTCCGCGGGGTCGGCAGCGCCCTGGCCCGCAGCGCTCGCTGGAACCGCGTCGACAGGTACCTGCAGGAGTCCGCGCAGCACGTGTCGCTGACGGTGCAGATCGAGACGGCCGCGGGGGTCGAGGCCGCCGCCGACATCGCCGCGGTCGACGGGGTGGACGCGGTGTTCGTCGGCCCCTCCGACCTGTCCGCGTCGATGGGCCTGCTCGGACAGCAGACGCATCCGGACGTGGTCGCCGCCGTGGAATCGGTGTTCGCCGCGGTCCGCGCCGCCGGGAAGCCGGTGGGCGTGAACGCCTTCGACCCCTCCGCCGCCGACGCGTATCTCGCGGCGGGCGCGGACTTCGTGGCCGTCGGCGCCGACGTCGCCCTCCTCGCCCGTGCCTCCGAGGCCCTCGCCGCCCGCTTCCTCCCCCGCTCCGACGCCCCCGGCCGCCCCAGCTACTGACTTCGAGTCGCGCACCTGGCTCCATCCGCGGCCGGAATGGGGCCATTTGCGCGATTCGAAGCGGCCGGGAAGGATGAGCCGGTGCACAGACTGGCGGCGATGCAGGACCGCAACTTCCGGTGGTTCTTCCTCGCGCGCGCCCTGACGCTCGTCACCGGCTCGATGTCGGCCATCGCCCTGGCGTTCGCGGTGCTCGAGATCGACAACGACGCCCGCTCGCTCTCGATCGTGCTCGCGGCCTTCACGATCAGCAACATCGTGTTCGTCCTGTTCGGAGGGGTCGTCGCCGACCGCCTCCCCCGCGCCCTCATCATCCAGTCCTGCTACGTCGTGGACATCCTGTCGGTCGGGGCGATGGCCGCTCTGCTGTTCACCGGCACGGCTACGGTCCCGCTCCTCGCGGTGCTGTCCGCGCTCAACGGCGCCTCGTCCGCGTTCGTGCTCCCGGCGATGCAGGGCATCATCCCGCAGCTGACCACTCCCGCGCACCTCCAGCAGGCGAACGCGATGCTGTCGTTCGTCCGCTCGGCCGTCACGATCGGCGGGCCGGTCATCGCGGGCGTCCTGGTCGCGACCGCGGGACCCGCGTGGGCCATGGTCGTGCAGGCGGCCGGCTGGCTGCTCGCGATCCCGGTCCTCGCCCTCGTGAAGCTCCCGCCGCCTGCGGCCTCCGGCGGCACCACGATGTTCCACGACCTCCGGGTGGGCTGGCGCGAGTTCTGGAGCCGCTCCTGGCTGTGGACGATCGTGCTGGCCTTCATGATCATGAACGCGATCCACGTCGGCGCCTGGGGCGTCGTCGGCCCCTACATCGCGAAGAACGACGATCGCCTCGGCATCTCCGGCTGGGGGTGGGTCGTGAGCGCGGAGGGCGCGGGGGTCCTGGTGATGACCCTGCTGCTGATGTGGTTCCCGCTCCGCCGCCCCCTGCGCTACGGGATGATCGGGATGGCGGTGTTCGCCCTGCCGCTCACCCTCCTCGGCGTGCACCCGGCCGTGGTGCTGCTCGCGATGGCCGCGTTCGTGGCCGGGGCCGGGGCCGAGGTCTTCGCGACCGGCTGGAACCTCGCGATGATGGAGAACATCCCCGGCGAGAAGCTCTCGCGGGTCGCGAGCTACGACATGCTCGGCAGCTTCGTCGTGATGCCCATCGGCACGCTCGTGTACGGCTGGCTGGTGACGCACGCGGAACCGGCCACCGTGCTCACCACCTCCGCCGTCCTCTACGCCACGATCGCCCTGGTGACGCTGCTCGTGCCCGCGGTATGGCGGATGGGGCGCTCCGCGGCGGCCGTCACGGAGCGCGCGGGAGTGGCGGATTCATAGCAATCCCGGCGAGACTGTGAGCATGACCTTCCCCCCGCTGCAGCCCCTCGCCGACCGTGCCGCCCTCTTCACCGCGCTCCGCCAGGACGCCCTCTCCGCGGCCGCCGACGCACTCGGCGAGCACCGGTGGGACGCCGATCTCGCTGCGGGGACCCTGACCTTCACCGCGAACGCCGACCCGACCCGGCAGCTCGTGACCCGCGCGCACCTCATCGCCACGATCGCCCCCGGTCCGCGCTCGCTGCTGTGGGCGTGGGCGCACCCGCAGGGCGACCCCCAGGGCGTCGCGGCACAGCTCCGCGCCTACGGCGAGCAGCACGGGATCGCCGAGCTCACCGCCCCCGAGGTCCCGTTCCCCGCCGATGCCTCGGGCGACGCGGACTGGATCGCCCGCGCGGCGCACACGATCGGCGGCGTCGCGGTCGAGCTCACCGGACGCTCCCCGTACTACTCGGCACCCGTCGACGGCGGCACCCGCGCGGTGTTCCTGCTCGACGCGCCGCTGGCCCCGCTCACGGTCGCCGACACGGTGGTGGCCCTCCCCCGCACCCTCGCGCAGACGCCCCTACCCGACGCCCGCACGGCCGTCTGGGACCTCGCCCGCCTCGCCGGGTGGACCCTCACCTGGACGGACGAGTCGTTCTCCGGCGCCACGGTGACGGATGCCTCGGGCACCGCGACGATCCGCTTCGACGAGCAGGCCCGGATCAGCGGCGTGGAGAGTTCGCTGCACGGCCAGGTCTGAGTCCGCAGAAACGCACGAACGCCGCAGGGATCACCGGGATCCCTGCGGCGTTCGCGTGAATCTGCGACGCGGCGCGGAGGTCAGACCGTCCGCTCGGCCGCCTCGACGACGTTGGTCATGAGCAGGGCGACGGTCATCGGCCCCACCCCTCCCGGATTCGGCGACAGGTACCCGGCGACGTCGGCGACCTCGGGAGCGACGTCGCCGAACACGAGGTTCTTCCCGGTCTCCGGGTCCGTCTCCCGGGTCACGCCGACGTCCAGCACCGCGGCTCCGGGCTTGACGTCCTCGGCGCGGATGAGGTGCTTGACCCCCGCGGCCGCGACGATCACGTCGGCCTCCCGCAGGTAGCGCGGCATGTCGACCGTGCCGGTGTGCGTCAGCGTGACCGTGGCGTTGAGGTCGCGACGGGTCAGCAGCAGCCCGATCGAGCGCCCGATCGTGACACCGCGACCGACGACCACGACGTGCTTGCCCTTGAGGTCGTAGTCGTTGCGCAGCAGCAGCTCGATGACCCCGCGCGGGGTGCACGGCAGCGGCGTGTGGATCGGCGCGTTGACATTGAGGACGAGGCGTCCGAGGTTGGTCGGGTGCAGCCCGTCCGCGTCCTTCGCCGGATCGATCCGCTCCAGGATCGCGTCGGTGTCGAGGTGCTTCGGCAGCGGCAGCTGCACGATGTACCCGTGGCAGGCGGGATCGGCGTTGAGCTCGTCGATCAGCGCCTCGACGTCGGCCTGGGTGGCGTCGGCCGGCAGCTCGCGCTGGATCGAGTTCATCCCGATCGCCTCGGACTGCCGGTGCTTCATGCCCACGTAGAGCTGCGAGGCGGGGTCGGCTCCCACCAGCACCGTGGCGATGCCGGGGGTGACGCCCTTCTCCTTCAGCGCCGCGACCCGCTCCGTCAGCTCGGCACGGATGTCGGCCGCCGCCGCCTTGCCGTCGAGGACGACCGCGGTCACTGCTGCAGGTCCGGGTAGAGCGGGAAGGCCGCGGCGAGCGCGTCCACGCGGGCACGGAGCGCCTCGATGTCGGCACCGGGGAGCAGCGCGAGGGCGATGATGTCGGCCACCTCCGTGAACTCGGCGTCGCCGAAACCGCGGGTCGCAAGCGCGGGCGTGCCGATGCGGAGGCCCGAGGTCACCATCGGCGGACGCGGGTCGTTCGGCACGGCGTTGCGGTTCACGGTGATGTGGATGTCGTGCAGGAGGTCTTCGGCCTGCTTGCCGTCGATCTCGGCGTCGCGGAGGTCGACGAGCACGAGGTGGACGTCCGTGCCGCCGGAGCGGACAGCGATGCCGGCGTCCTTCACGTCCTGCTGCGACAGGCGCTCGGCGATGAGCTTCGCACCGCGCAGCACGCGCTCCTGGCGCTCCTTGAACTCCGGCGTGCTGGCGAGCTTGAAGGCGGTCGCCTTCGCCGCGATCACGTGCATGAGCGGACCGCCCTGCTGGCCGGGGAACACCGCGGTGTTGATCTTCTTGGCGAGGTCGGCGTCGTTGGTGAGGATGAAGCCCGAGCGGGGGCCGCCGATGGTCTTGTGCACCGTGGAGGACACGACGTGCGCGTGCGGCACCGGGTTGGGGTGCAGACCGGCGGCGACCAGACCCGCGAAGTGCGCCATGTCGACCCAGAGGATCGCGCCCACCTCGTCGGCGATGGCGCGGAACGCGGCGAAGTCCATCGTGCGCGGGTAGGCGGACCACCCGGCGATGATGACCTTGGGCTTGTGCTCGATGGCGAGGCGGCGGACCTCGTCCATGTCGATCGTCGAGGTCTCGGCGTCGACCCCGTAGGCCACGATGTCGTACAGGCGGCCGGAGAAGTTGATCTTCATGCCGTGCGTGAGGTGGCCGCCCTGGTCGAGCGAGAGGCCGAGCAGGGTGTCGCCGGGGCGGGCGATCGCGTGCAGGACCGCGGCGTTCGCCGAGGCACCGGAGTGCGGCTGGACGTTCGCGAACTCGGCGCCGAACAGGCTCTTGGCGCGGGAGATGGCGAGCTCCTCCGCGACGTCGACCTCCTCGCAGCCTCCGTAGTAGCGACGGCCGGGGTAGCCCTCGGCGTACTTGTTGGTGAGCACGGAGCCCTGCGACTGCAGGACCGAGACGGGGACGAAGTTCTCCGAGGCGATCATCTCGAGGAAGGTCTGCTGGCGCTTCAGCTCGCGATCGAGGACCTCGGCGATCTCCGGGTCGACTTCGGACAGCGGGGCGTTGAAGTAACGGTCGGTCATGACGTGCTCCTTTTGACGACGGATTCGAAAAGGGTGTTCCTATCGGCCCAGGCGCGCGGTCGAATTCCGTGGTCAGTCGCTCCCCGGTGGTTGTCCACCCAGACGCCAGTCGCGACGGTTACGAGCATAGCCGATGCGCGACGCCGCGCACGCGGTCGTTTCGGGCGTCGTGCCCACCGCCTCCAGAATCGTTTCGATCGCCCTGTTCCCTTGCGGCGTTCCGGCGGCTAGGTTTTGTTCATGGTCCTACCTCTTGATCTGCCCCTCGTCCCTGCACCGGTGTCCGCGAAGGCCCGCGACGGACGCCTGCCGCTGTCCGCGACGACGCGTGTGCTCGGCTCCTCCCCCGCCGCCGGACAGCTGATCGACGCCGTCGCACGCCGCACCGGCCTCACCCTCACCGCGGCGGACTCCGGCCCCGCCGAGATCGAGTTGTTCGTCGATCCGGCATCCTCCGCGCCGGAGGGTTACACGCTCGAGATCGGCGACCGCGCCATCCTCATCGGCGCCGATGAGGCGGGGCTCTTCTACGGGGTCCAGACGCTGCTGCAGCTGCTGCGTGAGGACGACGCCGGCTGGGCGCTGCTCCGTGCCGACATCGCGGACGCCCCGCGCTTCGCCCGCCGCGGCGTCATGCTCGACGTGGCCCGGCATTTCTTCGGCGTCGACGACGTGAAGAGATTCATCGACAGCACCACCGCGCTGAAGTTCAACCACCTGCACCTGCACCTGACGGACGACCAGGGCTGGCGCGTGCACATCGACTCCTGGCCGCTGCTCACCGAGCGGGCGGCCACCACCGCGGCCGACGGCGCCCCCGGTGGCTTCTACACCAAGGACGACTACCGCGAGATCGTGGCGTACGCGGCTGCACGCCACATGATCGTGATCCCCGAGGTCGACCTCCCCGGGCACACCCACGCGATCGGCGTGGCCTACCCCGAGCTGGTCGAGGCCCCTGTCCTGAACGACGCACTGATGACCCAGTCCGAGCAGCTCGGCCAGCCGCTCCCGGTGGCCGGAGAGCCCTATCTGGGCTGGGGCGTCGGGCACTCCAGCGTGCGCATCCACGAGGAGGAGACGTATCGATTCGTCCGCGACGTCGTCCGCGAGCTCGCCGAGATGACCCCGGGGCCGTACATCCACATCGGCGGCGACGAGTCCCTCGGCACGCCCCAGGCCGACTTCGACCTCTTCGCGGAGCGCGCGACGGCGATCGTCGTCGAGGAGGGCAAGACCCCGGTGGCCTGGCACGAGATGGGCTCGGCTGCGGGCATCGCCTCCGGCACGGTCGGCCAGTACTGGGGTATGACGACGCCGACCGGAACGCACGCCGAGGAGGCCGCGCACTTCGTCGAGCGCGGCGGCGCCCTCATCATGTCGGCGGCGGATGCGACCTACCTCGACATGAAATACACCGCCGACTTCCCGCTGGGTCTCACCTGGGCCGCGATCATCGACGTCCGTCGCGCCTACGAGTGGGAGCCGACCGCTGTCCTCGACGTGCCCGACGAGGCGATCCTGGGAATCGAGGCGCCGCTGTGGTCCGAGACCACCCGCACGCTCGACGAGGTGGAGCAGCTCGTGTTCCCCCGTGCCGCCGCGCAGGCCGAGATCGCCTGGTCGCCGCGCGAGGGCGTCGGCCGCACGTGGGAGTCCTTCCGCGACCGACTCGGTGCGCTCGCACCGCTGTGGAAGGCTGAGGGGGTCGATTTCCACCCCGCCCCCGAGATCCCCTGGAGCGCCCGTTGAAGACCCTCTCCTCCGCGACCGGTTCCCTCGTCATCCATTCCGTCCGCCTCGTCGATCGCGGGGAGATCGCCGAGGACGCGTGGGTGCGCATCGAGGACGGCGTCGTCGTCGCGCGCGGCACGGGCACGGACTGGGAGCCCGCGACCGAGGTGGTGGACGGGACGGAGGTGGCAGGCCCCGGCGCGCTGCTCACGCCGGGCTTCGTGGACATCCACGGTCACGGTGGAGCGGGCGCCGCGTACGACGACGGGGTGGACGCGATCCGGACGGGGCGGAACCTGCACCGCGCGCACGGCACCACCAGGGCGGTCATCTCGCTCGTCACCGGCACGATCGACGACCTGGCCCGCAGCGTCGCCCTGATCGCCGCCCTGACCAGGACCGACGGGGACGTGCTCGGCTCGCACCTCGAGGGCCCGTTCCTCGACCCCGGTCACCACGGGGCCCATGAGCCCACGCTGCTCCGGCACCCCGTCGCGGCCGACGTGGCCCGGCTGCTGGAGGCCGGAGAAGGCACGGTCCGCCAGGTCACCATCGCTCCGGAGCTCCCGGGCGGGATCGACGCCGTCCGTCAGATCGTCGCGGCCGGCGCCGCCGCCGCCGTGGGTCACACCGATGCCGATGCCGCCATGGCCGTCGCGGCCTTCGAGGCCGGCGCCTCGCTGCTGACCCACGCGTTCAACGCGATGCCCGGCATCCACCACCGCGCTCCCGGCCCGGTGCTCGCCGCGGCCGCCGACCACCGGGTGATCCTGGAGGCCATCGCCGACGACGTCCACCTCGACCCGCACGTCGTCAAGCTCGTGTTCGACGCGGCCCCGCACCGCGTGGCGCTCATCACCGACGCCATGGCGGCCGCAGGGAGCGCCGACGGCAGATACGACCTCGGTGCGGTGAAGGTGACCGTCGAGAACGGCGTGGCCCGCGCCGACGACACCGGCTCGATCGCCGGCTCCACCCTGACCCAGGACGTCGCGCTGCAGCGGGCCGTGGCAGCGGGCGTCGATCTGCCGGAGGTCGTGCGTGCGCTCACGGAGACGCCGGCGCGGGCCATCGGGCGCGACGCCCACCTCGGCGCACTGCGTCCCGGCCTGCTCGGCGATGCCGTGCTGCTGGATGCGGAGCTGCGCGTCGCGCGGGTCTGGACAGGACCGGCGCTGCCCGCCTAGGCGTGCAGCGCTTCGCGCGACGCGCAGCGCTGCGGTCTCCGGTCGATCGGACGAGATGGCGGCGCCGGATTCCCCAGATCGACGTCGCGCTTCTCGCGAGGTGGGAGTGGAGGGCCGCCGTTCTCCCCAGATCGGCGGCCCTTTCCCTCCCGTTCGAGCGGGCGGGGCCGGGAGCTCCTCCCCCGAGGATCCCGACCCGCCCACTGGTGCAGTACCCCCCGCACCAGCGCCGGAACTCCGCCCCCCGGTGGAGTCCATTTCGGCTGTCTCTACGGGATGAGACGAGGGCCGGCCCGGTTCATTACGCGGTTCTCGGAAAAAAGTTCAGAAAGTTCTCGCCGGGCATCACCGCCGGGGCGCGGAGGGGTCCCCGAGCATCTGCTCCGAGTCCTCCCCGGGGGTGGCCACCGCGCCTGTTTCGCGAGAGAATGGACTGACCGCGTAATGAAAGACGCCTTCTCGCGTCTCTCCTCCTGGGGACGGTTGTGTGCCCCGGGACCAGATGGATGACCGTGCACCGAGAGAACACCACACCAGACGAGACCATCGGCGATGCCGACCTGATCCTCCGCGTCCGCTCCGGCGACAAGGGGGCGTTCGGGGAACTCTGGAGGCGGCACTATCCGTCCGGGATGGCCGTCGCGCGATCGGTGACCTCGTCGATCGATCCCGACGATCTGGTGCAGGAGTCCTACACGCGCATCTACCAGGCGATCCTCAAGGGCGGCGGCCCCAACGGCTCGTTCCGCGCCTACCTCTTCACCAGCATCCGCAACACCGCCGCGGCGTGGGGACGAGCACGTCGCGAGACCGCGATCGACGAGCTCGACACGGTGGCCGATCCGGACAGCACCGAGCACGCCACGAACGAGGCCCTCGACCGCAGCCTCACCGCGCAAGCCTTCCGCAGCCTCCCGTCGCGGTGGCAGGAAGTGCTCTGGTACACCGAGATCGAGCAGATGAAGCCGCAGGAGGTGGCTCCGCTCCTCGGGATGAAGGCCGGCGCGGTGTCGCAGCTCGCGTTCCGTGCGCGTGAGGGGCTCCGCGAGGCGTGGATCCAGGCGCACCTGCGGAGCGCGAGCCCCGGCTCCGAGTGCCAGTGGACGATCGAGCACCTCGGCGCCTACTCGCGCGGCAACCTCGCGACCCGCGACCACCGTCGCCTGGAGCTGCACCTCGACGAGTGTGCCCGCTGCATGATCGTCGCCGCCGAGGCCAAGGACGTCTCCAAGCGTCTCGCCCTCGTCCTGCTCCCGCTCGTCCTCGGCGCCACCGGGGCCTCCGGGTACCTCGCCGCCCTGCAGGGCGGTGCGCCGGTCCTGGCCGTGGCGGGGATGTCGTCCACCATCCCGGGCGCGGTGTTCGTCGGTGACGGCGGCATCGGCCAGGCCGCGGCGGCCACCTCCGGCGCGGGCGCAGCCGGCTCAGGAGCGGGATCGGCCGGCGGCGCCGGCTCGGGCGCGAGCACGGGCGGAGTCTTCACGGGCATGGGCGCCGTCGTCGGCGCCGGGTCGGCAGCCCTCGTGGTGGCCGGAGTGGTCGCCGCAGCGGCCATCGTCCCCGGACTCGCGGGCGCGAACCCGGCGACCTCCCTGCCCAGCGCCTCGGACACCGACCCGTCGTCGATCGCGACCGACATCGCCCCGGACTCCTCGCTGAACCTCGACGAGCCCGTGGTGATCGAGACGCCGGAGAACGACGAGACGCCTGCACCTCCTGCCGAGGAGGAGGCGGCGCCGCCCGTCTCCTCGGAGGCTGGGCCCGACACGGCACCCGCCGTCCCGGATGTCCCCGCGGCGCTTCCCGAGGCCACGCAGCCGCCCGTCGCTCCCGAGAACCCCGACAGTTCGCCGAAGCCTCCTGGCGACACCGGCGGTTCAGAGGCCCCTGCTATCCCGACTGACCCGCCCACATGGAGCACCGCCGAGGTCTGGCGCGACGAATACCTGAACTGGCACTACCTCGTGCCGGTCGAAGGTGTACCGAGAACTACCGTGCAGGCTCTCCTTTGTGTTGAGTCGGAAAACGTGATCGTGCAGGCCCTACTTTGCGATCATTGGGAGAACCTCAGTGTCGTGCTAGACAAGGACGGCAAAGGCACCATCGAGCTCCGACCCTCGCACGCCCAGTTCCTCTTCGCCAGCCTCGTACCGGTGACATTCCGGTACCTCCTCCCGTCTGGTGAGGCGGGCCCCTCGGCGGACACCACGCTTTACGCGTTGGAGCCCCCGGGGACGGGCGCCGATGAGCGCGCTGCGGCGGCTGCGCCTGTCGAGCAGACGGCGGTCGTCATCGGCGAGGCCGAGCCGGTGACCGCTCCGGTCGAGGCCCCGGCGCCCGCCGTCTCTGAGGACAGCGCGACACCCGCCGACGAGGTCGAGGCAGCTCCCGCACCCGTGGAGCCCGCGCCGGCGGAGCCCGCGCCGGCCCCCGAAGCTGCGCCGGCCGCCGAAGCTGCACCGGCCGCACCGGCCGAGGAGGCCCCGGCCACGGAGGCCCCGGCTCCGACCGAGGACGCTCCGGTCGCGGAATAGACTGGACGCATGACCCCGGATTCCGCCCCCGTCGCCGGCGTCGACCGTCCGGCCATCACGGCCCTCGACATCGTGCGCGTCGTCGTCCTCATCGTGGCGATCGCCTCGCTCGCCCTGTGGGGGTTCGCCAGCTGGGACCTGCCGTGGAGCATCGTCATCGGCGTCGGCGCCCCCGTGGTCACCCTGCTGCTGTGGGCGCTCTTCCTCTCGCCGCGGCCGGTTCTTCGCGTGCACCCCTTCCTCCGGGCGGTCGTCGAACTGTTCATCTACGTGGGCGTGACCATCGCCTGGTGGTCCATGGGGCAGGCCCTGATCGGCACCGCCTTCGCCCTGGTCGCCGTCGTCGCGGGCGTCCTCAGCGGACGCCGCGCCCTGGCATGAGCGCACGGTCGTGAGCGTCGTCTCGCTGCTCCGCGACGCCCTCGGGGCGCGCGTGGACGTCAGCGAGCAGGCGAGGCAGGACGCCAGGTCCGACAGGTCGGGTCATGCCGCGGTGGGCCTCCCGCAGGCCGTCGTCCATGCCGAGAGCGTGGACGACGTGCAGCAGACGATGCGGATCGCCACCGCCACGCGCACTCCCGTCGTCGTGCGCGGCGCCGGGACGGGGCTCGCCGGCGCCGCGAATGCGGGTGACGGCGAGATCGTCCTCTCCCTCCGCCGGATGGACGCCGTCCTCGAGGTGCGACCGGACGACCTCCTCGCCGTGGTCGAACCCGGGATCCTCAACGCCGACCTCAACGCGCACCTGGCCGCGCACGGCCTCTGGTGGGCCCCTGACCCCGCCAGCCGCGACATCTCGACGGTGGGTGGCAACATCGCGACCGGAGCCGGCGGACTCCTCTGCGCGAAGTACGGTGTCGTGCGGGATGCGGTCCTCGGCGTCGACCTCGTCCTCGCGGACGGTCGCCTGCTGCACCTCGGCCACCGCAGCGTGAAGGGCGTGACCGGGCTCGACCTCACCGCTCTCGTGGTGGGATCGGAGGGAACGCTCGGCGTCGTCGTCGGGGCGACGCTCAAGCTGCGCAGACTGGTGCCGGGCGAGACCTGCACGGTGACCGCGACCTTCCCCGGCGTGCGAGCCGCAGCCGCGGGTTCTGCCGCCGTGACCGCTGCGGGAATCCAGCCGGCGATCATGGAGCTCATGGATGCCGCCAGTCTCACCGCCGTCCATGCCCTCCTCGGGCTCCCGGCACCGACGCCGGGGGCCGCGCAGCTGACGATCCAGACCGACGGCCCCGCCGCCCGCGCGGAGGCGGAGGCCATCGCCGCGATCCTGAGCGCCCACGAGGGCGTCCCCGTGGTCTCGCACGACCCCGTCGAGGGCGATCGGCTGCTCGCGGTCCGGCGATCCATGCACGCCGCGATGGCGTCGCTCGGGACCACCCTCATCGAGGACGTCTCCGTGCCGCGGAGCGCCATGCCGGCGATGTTCGACGAGATCGCACGGATCGAGCGGGAGTTCGACATGGTGATCCCGACGGTCGCACACGCGGGCGACGGCAATCTGCATCCGAACTTCATCTTCGAGGGCCCGGAGACCCCGGCCCGGGTGTGGGAGGCGGCCGATGAGCTCTTCCGCGCCGCGATCCGGCTGGGCGGAACCCTCACCGGCGAGCACGGCATCGGCGTCCTCAAGAGACGATGGCTGGCCGACGAACTCGGCGAGGACCAGTGGCGCCTTCAGCGCGACATCGCGGCCGTGTTCGATCCGCTCGGCATCCTCAACCCCGGAAAGGTCTTCTCCCCCGATGCCTGACATCCACGTGAGCGCGGCCGTGATCGTCGATGCGGAGGGCCGCGTCCTGGTCGTCCGCAAGCACGGCACGACGCGCTTCATGCAGCCGGGAGGGAAGCCGGAAGCGGGCGAGTCCCCCGCCGAGACCCTCATCCGGGAGCTGCACGAGGAGCTCGGTCTCGAGCTCGCGGAGACCGACCTCCGGCCGCTGGGGCGCTTCGTGTCGGCGGCCGCCAACGAGCCGGGGCACCGCGTCGTGGCCGACGCGTTCTCGGCCTCGATCGATCCCGACGGGGTCCGGGTGCAGGCCGAGCTCGCCGAACTGCGCTGGATCACCCCGGCGGACGTCGCGACGCTTCCGCTGGCCCCGCTGAGCGTCGAGCACCTGCTGCCGCTCGCCTGGCCCGCCGCAGCGCGCTAGCCCGTCCGGGTCAGATGCCCTGCCAGGAGGGCTTGTTCGCGAACGTGTAGCGGTAGTAGTCCGCGAGCTGCAGCTTCGACGCGGCGGCTTCGTCGACGACGACGGTGGCGTGCGGGTGCAACTGGATGGCCGATCCGGGCAGCAGCGCCGTGAGCGGCCCCTCGACCGCGCCGGCCACCGCCTCCGCCTTGCCGGCGCCGAATGCCAGCAGCACGAGGTGGCGGGCCTCGAGGATGGTGCCGAGGCCCTGCGTGATGCAATGCATCGGCACGTCGTCGATGGAGTCGAAGAAACGGGCGTTGTCCTCGCGCGTCTGCTCGGTGAGGGTCTTCACCCGCGTCCGGGACGCGAAAGAGGACCCGGGCTCGTTGAACCCGATGTGGCCGTCCGTGCCGATGCCGAGGATCTGCAGGTCGACGCCGCCGGCCGCCGCGATGGCCGCGTCGTAGTCCTCACCGGCGTGCTGGATGGTGGCCTGCGCGCCGTTCGGCACGTGGATGCGCTCCGGGTCGAGGCCGAGCGGCTCCACCACCTCACGGGTGATCACGGAGCGGTAGCTCTCCGGGTGGGACGGGTCGATGCCGACGTACTCGTCGAGCGCGAAGCCGCGCACCTGCGACACGTCGCGTCCCGCGAGGCGGCTGCGGAGAGCCTGATAGACCGGCAGCGGCGTCGATCCGGTCGCGAGCCCCAGGACGGCGTCCCGACGGCTGTCGATGAGCTCGACGATCTCGGTGGCGACCAGGGCGCCGGCGGCCTCGGCATTCTCGACGATGACGACCTCAGCCATGCGGAACGATCTCCTTCTCAGAAATGGATGCGCCCACCAGAGCGGCGCCGAAAGCGGCGGCGGGGGAACCCGCGGGGAGCAGTTCGATTCTCTCATCCAGCCGCAGGGACTTCAGGAACGGTGACGCCTCGGCACCGGCGTGCAGGGCGGCACGGACCCCCGCCGCCAGCCGGCCGCCGAGAGCGGTGAGTCCCCCGCCGATGACCACGGTCTCGACGTCGGCCGACAGCACGAGCACGCGCACGGCCGCCGCGGCCCCGAAGAAGAGGTCCGCCTGCAGGGCCTGGGCGTGCGGATCGCCCGCGTCGGCCGCCTCGACGATGTCCTTGACGGGCAGCGCACCGGGACGTCCCCACGCCTTGGCCAGCGCCCCACCGCCGCAGAAGGTCTCCACGCAGCCGCGCTGCCCGCACCCGCACAGCCGGCCGCGCGGATCGACGGAGAGGTGTCCGACCTCTCCGGCGGTCCCGCGTGCGCCGCGCCAGATGCGGCCGTCCACCACGATGCCGGCGGCGACGCCGGTGCCGAGGTTCAGATAGGCCATGGAGCCGGCGACGTCGCTCAGGACCGCGGCGCCGAGCGCGGCGGCCTTCACGTCGTTCTCCACCCGGAACGGAACGCCGAGTGCGTGCTCGGCGCGCGCCGCGAGGTCGAGCGACTCCACCCCGAGATTCACGGCGTGCAGCACGCGGCCGGTCTCCGCATCGACGAGGCCGGGGATGCCGATGCCGGCGGATCCGACCGCGGACAGCGGCAGTCCGCTCTCCTCGGCAAGGGCGGCGACGGTCGACACGATGCTGTCGACGACGGCGTCCTCTCCCCACCCGGTCGGGCGGCGGAGGCGGGCGAGGATCGTCCCTGCCGGATCGACGGCGACGGCGTCGATCTTCGTGCCGCCGACGTCCAGGCCCACGCGAAGGGGCCGACCGGCGCGGTCGGCGGAGGCGGGGACGATCATCGGATGCCGTTCCCGATCATGGTCGCGGATGTCACGACACCCCCAGCTGCCCGGAGAGGACCATGACGGCGGCACCGCGGAGCACGATGTCGTCCTGACGGGTGAGCCGAACCATGACGTCCTCGAAGACGCCCTCGAGCGTCCGCGCGTGCAGCGTCTCGACGGCCGCGTCGATGAGCGTGCCGTCCAGCAGCTCGGCGGGCCCGGAGAGCACGACCTCGGACAGGTCCAGGGCGGCGACGATCGGGGCGATCGCGATCGCCATGCGCGTCCCGGAGTCGCGGAGGATCTCCTCGCGCGCGGCCGGGTCGGCGTCGAGCGCCTCCTGCATGCGACTCACGCTCAGCCATGCCTCCAGGCAGCCGATCTTGCCGCAGGCGCAGCGAGGGCCGCCGTCCGTGCCGACGACGACGTGACCGATCTCCCCGGCGGCGAAACGGCTGCCGAGGAGCGGCTGGCTTCCGGTGATCAGCCCAGCACCCACGCCTCGACCGATCTTGATCAGCATGAAGTCGGCCTCCGCCTCGCCGAACGTGTACTCGGCGAGGACCGCGGCATTGGCGTCGTTCCGTGCGAGCACCGGCAGGTCGAGGTCGGCGCTGAGCTTCGCCTCCAGCGGGAAGTCCGTCCAGCCGAGGTTGGGCGAGCTGAGGACGAGGCCGTCCGGGCGCACGACGCCCGGGGTGCCGATGCCGACGCCGAGCACCGGCTGCGTGGCGATCTCGACGAGGGTCTGCGCGAGGCCGCGGAGAGCCTCATACGCGGCATCGCCGTCCGGCGTCTCCGGACGCGGCACCTGCCGCCGCTCCAGCACGTCGCCGTCCAGGCTGAGGACGGCACCCTCGAAGGCGGTCGGACCGGAGAGGTCGAGCCCGATGATCTGATGCCCCACCCGATCGATGTCGATGAGGATGGGCGGCTTGCCGGGGCCGACGGCCTCGCGCACGCCGATCTCGACGACGATGCCGTCGGCGATGAACTCCGCGACCAGATCCGAGATCGTGACGCGTGTGAGGCCGGTCTCGCGGGAGAGGTCAGCGCGACTCATCGCCCCCGAGTGATACAGCGTCTGCAGCACGAGCGCGCGGTTGTGTCCGCGGGCGTGCTCGGGGAGCACCTTGGTGCGCGAGCGGAGATGCCGCGCGGGGCCGAAGGCGTGCGCGTTCGCGGCGACGAAGTCTGTCGTCGCCGAGGGGCGCTGATCATCCGAAACGGACATGTTTGTTAGTAGACCTTACGAACAGGATTTGTGCAACTGTTCCGCGCGATTCCGCGGGCAGTGTTACCGAAACGTGACATCATGCCGACCGCGGTGGTTCGTCGTCGGCCGCCATCCGGAGCAGCCGCTCGACGAGCCCGGCGACGATCCCCTCCCGGGTCTCGACGGTCATGGGTTTGCCGGGAACCCCCGGTCGCCGCTGCTCGGGCGACGGCCCGTCCAGCGGACGATACCGCACGCCCACCGCGGCGAGGCGCCGCAGATGCGTGGGCAGCCGCCGGGCGAAGTCCGCGAAGGGCGCGGGCTCTCCCCCGTCCCACAACCGCTCCGCGATCGCGGCGAGGCGCGGGAACATCGCGAAGTCGACCCGGTCCCTGCTCGGCAGGTGCTCCGTCCAGATGTTCGCCTGCCCGCCGACCGCGCCGTCGACGACCTCGAACGAGTACGCGCGCTCGATGGTCAGCGGGGGCCCGACGCGGATGGGCTCCTCAGCCGATTCGGACTGCGGGTAGTCGAGGTACACCTCGAGATCCGGGCACCCGACAACGGGGATCCCCCGCCGCAGTGCCTCGCGCATGGCGACCGGCCCGCGCCAGGCGAGGATGCGCACGCCCTCCGGGACCTCGCCCTCCAGCACCTCGTCCCAGGCGAGTGCCGTCCGTCCCCTGCGGCGGACGTGCGCGACGAAGTGCGCCGTGAACCAGGGCTGGACGTCGTGCGCGGCGGCCAGCCCGAGCTCCCGCATCCGCGCGGCGGCCGTGGCGCTGTCGGCCCATTCGGTCACCGGGACCTCGTCGCCGCCGATCCCGATCCACGCGGACGGGAACACGTCGCACAGCGCATCGATGGCGGCACGGCCGAAGGCCAGCGCCTCCTCGGTCGGCGCGAGGGTGCGCGCGTTCACGCCGAAACGCTCCCACGGCCCGGTGGGCGGCGTCCCGACGTCGAGGTTGCCCAGCTCCGGATACGCGGCGAGCGCGGCCTGGATGTGTCCCGGCAGCTCCACCTCTGGCACGAGAGTGACGAAGCGGTCGGCCGCATACCGCACGAGGTCGCGCAGCTCGGCGGTCGTGTAGAAGCCCTCGTGCACGCCGGGCTCGACCGTGGCCTCAGGGCCGTGGCCGCGTTGCGTGGCCTCGCGCCGCGCACCGACCTCGGTCAGGCGCGGATACCCCGGCACCTCGAAGCGCCAGCCCTGATCGTCCGTCAGGTGCAGGTGCAGGATGCTGAGGTGGTGATCGGCGAGCAGGTCGATGAGACGACGTACGTCTTCCGCAGGGCGGAAGTGGCGCGCCACGTCGAGCATCGCTCCACGCCAGGCGTAGGCGGGAGAGCCCTCCCAGCGCCCTGCCGGGATCGTCGCGGGGAGAGCGGGGTCGTGGTCCGGGTCGCGGAGCTGACGGAGCGTGGTCGCGCCGCGGAAGACCCCCTCCGGCGTCGCCCCCGCGATCTCGATCCCCGAGGCCGTCGCGGTCACGCGGAAGGCCTCGGGGCCATGGCGTCCTGCCGCGGATGCCGCGGCGCCCAGCTCCGGATCGATCACGAGGCGGATGGCGGGCAGCGTGTCGTCCGCTCCCCCGCCGCCGAGTCGTGCGACGGCCGCGGCCAGCTCCGGTGCCGCCTCGATCGGCGTCGACGGGGTCCATCGGAAGCCCGGAGCCAGGGAGTCGATCTCTGCGACGACGTGCGGCACCGTCGCGCGCGGCGCCGAGGGGGGCATCCGCAGCGCGCGGCCGGCGACCGCACCGGTGGGGTCGCCGTCGATGACGACCGGCACACCGCCGACGAGAACCTCGCGCACACCCTGCGGCGCACCGTGCGGGTGGTCGAACGTGGCTCCCGCCGCGATCGTCTCCGGGTCGAACAGCACCAGGTCGGCGGTGGCGCCCTCGCGGAGCACACCGCGCGGCGCGTCACCGCGGTCGAGGCCCAGGCGGGCGGCCGGGTTGCCGGAGAGATGGCGGACGGCCTCCTCGAGGCTCAGCACCCCCAGGTCCCTGACGTAGTGACCGAGGTAGCGAGGGAATGTGCCGCGGCCGCGCGGGTGCGGCCGGGCACCGATGAGGATGCCGTCGCTGCCTCCGGAGTGCCGCGGGTGCCGCATGATGGCGCGGACGTTGTCCTCGTCGCCGATGTGCATGAGCACGCCGGTGGCGCCCGCATCGGCGAGGATCGTGTCGATCACGACGTCCACGGCGCGCTGCCCGGTCTCCGCCGCGATGGCGGCGATCGTGCGGCCGACGAGGCCGGCCAGAGCGGGGGTGCCTGTCCCCGAGATCTGGATCACCGACCAGTCCGCCACCTCGCCGTGGAACCCGTCGCAGCCGATTTCCTCCAGCTCGACGCGGACGGCCTCGCGTCCCTCCGCATCCAGGCCGGCCAGGACGCCCAGCAGGTCGCCGGTCGCCGCCAGCCTGCTCGGCAGGAGCGCCGCGAGAGTGGTCGCCCCCGGGAGGTACGGGTAGGTGTCCAGCGTCACGTCGACGCCGTCGGCCGTCGCCTCGTCGACGAGCGCCAGCAGCTCCGCGGCACGCCCGCGGTTCGGCGCGAAGTTCATGGTCGCGTGCGTGAGATGGACGGGACACCCGGTACGGCGGCCGATCTCGATCGCCTCGCGATACGCATCCAGCGCCGCCCGCCCGTAGCTGCGGGTGTGCGGCGCCCAGTAGCCGCCGCGCTCCGCGACCACTCGGCAGAGCGCCTCCAGCTCGGCGACGTCGGCGTACATCCCCGGGGTGTAGGTCAGGCCGCTCGACATGCCGAAGGCCCCGGCATCCAGGGCCTGGCCGAGGAGGTCGGCCATCGCCACGATCTCGGCGGGGGTCGCCCGACGGTCATCGTGCCCGACCACCATCATCCGGAGGTTGCCCTGCGGCACCAGCACCGCGGCGTTGGCCACCGCGGCGACGTCGATCGCCTCCAGGAAATCGTCCATCGACCGCCACGGGACCTCCGCCGGCCGCCCGTTCCAGCCCGCGATCTGGGCGGGGATGACGGCGGCGGTCGCCTCGTCCAGCGGCGCGTAGCCCAGGCCGTCCTGGCCGAGCACCTCTGTCGTGACCCCCTGACGGATCTTGGCGTCGTGCGCGGCGCCCTGGAGCACCGCGAGGTCGCTGTGCGCGTGCATGTCGATGAAACCGGGCGCCAGGACGAGGCCGGACGCGTCGACCTCGACCGCGTCGTCCGGCAGCTCCAGCGTCGTCCCGTCGCCGTCGCGGATGACGGCGACGACCCTGGCCCCCTCCACCGCGACGTCCGCGACGAAGCGCGGGGCGCCGGTGCCGTCGACGACGGTCGCCCGCCGGTAGACGCGTACGAGGCCCGCCGCCGCCTTCTCCGCGCTCAGAAGCATGTCGCCACCGCCCCGATCACCCGCGGGTCCGCGGCGTCGGGGTCGTCGATCACGGCGACGACGCGCCACTTGTCGAACGCGGTGCACGGGTGCGAGAGGCCGAGGCGTACGACCTCGCCGACCGCGACGGTCGCCCCGTCGGCGGGTCGGAGGAAGGCGTGCTGGTCGTTCAGGGCCGTCACGGTGCCGGCGACCGACTGCGGCGCCGGGAGGTCGATGTCGAACGGCACGTCCCGCCGCCCGGCGTCGAGCAGGGCGAGGCCGGGTTCGGGCTGCGAGACCACCCGCGACCACGCGTGCATCGCGGAGCGCAGCGGGGCGGTGTGCGTGAGCGGACCGAACGGCGACATGCGGGAGTAGAAGCCGTCGTCGTGGATCTGGAAGGCACCGGAGCGCAGCACGACCTCGGCGTCCGCTCCCGCGGCGCCGAGGACCGCGGCGGCGCGATCGGGGAAGGAGCTGCCGCCCGCGCTGAGCACGGGGCGGACACCGTCGGGGTACTCCAGTCGGCGATGCAGCTCGACGAGGGTGGCCAGGAAACCGTCCACCGCGGCGACTGACGCCGCGGAGCGATCGGGGCCGAAGGGCCCTTCGTAGCCCGTCACTCCGGCGAGGCGGAGACCGGGGGCGGCCATGATCGCCGCGGCGATGCGCTCGCCCTCCGCCACGGTCCGCGCACCCGTGCGCCCCTGCGCACCGCCGAGCTCCACGAGCACGTCCAGCGGACGCGGGGCGTCCGCGAGGGCGTCGGCGAGGATCGCCACGCCGGCGAGGGAGTCCGCCCCGCACAGGATCCGCAGGCCTTCGTCGGCCGCGAGCAGCGCCCCGAGCTCACGGGCCGCAGCACCGTCGGTCACCCCGTTGGCGATGAGCACCGTCGGGACACCGGCGTCGACGGCGACGCGGGCCTGCCACGGCGTCGCCACGGAGATCCCCCAGGCCCCGGCGTCCAGCAAGCGCTGCCACAGCGCGGGCGCCATGGTGGTCTTGCCGTGCGGGGCGAGGCGGACGCCCTCGCGCGCGGCCCAGCCGAACACCGTGTCCTCGTTGTGCGCGATCGCGTCGGCATGCACCGTGAGCACCGGCGTGCCGAGGTCCGAGAGGCGCAGCCCCGCACCGGCGACCTCCGACAGACGCAGCCCCGCGGCGTGCGCCGGGAACCCCTTCGCCCAGGCGCCGAGGACGGGATCCGGAATTTGTAGAGGCATCTAACAAGGCTACTAGGCTGGCGGCATGACCGCGAAGACACGAGTTTCCACCGACGCCGCCCCCGCTCCCGCGCACACGTTCTCCCAGGGCGTCCGCAAGGGCCCGATCGTCCAGGTCTCCGGCCAGGGCCCCGTCGACCCGCAGACCAACGAGTACCTGTACCCGGGCGACGTCGCGGCGCAGACCACCCGCACGCTCGAGAACGTCAAGGCCATCGTGGAGGCCTCCGGCGCCACGTTCGACGATGTCGTGATGCTGCGCGTGTACCTCACCACGCGCGAGGACTTCCCGATCATGAACGAGGCCTACGGCGCGTTCGTCGAGGCCCACACGACCAGCGGCGTGCTGCCCTCGCGCACCACCGTCTTCACCGGTCTTCCCCGCGAGGAGATGCTCGTCGAGATCGACGGGCTCGCCGTCATCGACTGACCCCCGACACCCCTGGCGAACGGGGAGGCACCTTATCAGGACCGTTGCCTCCCCGTTACCAGCCATCCCGTACCATGGACGACAGGACACGTCGAGACTGCGGGGGGTGTAGTTCGTGACCGATCTGATTTCCACGCCGGGCACTGCGACGGGGGCACAGCCCGACGATGCGACCCCGACGAGCGTCCTGACGCCGGAGGCGGCGACCGACACGGTCCCGCCGCAGACCGGCGAGCAGCCCCTGGCCTGGGCTCCCGTCGAGCCGGCCCCGAAGAAGCGCCGCCTCGGCCTGTGGATCGGTCTCGGCCTCGGCGTGGTCGCGCTCGGCGCCGGCGCCGCCTCGATGATCCTCATCGCCCCCGGCACCACCGTCGCGGGCATCCCGGTGGGCTGGATGACTCCCGGTGCCGCCGCCGAGACGATCAGCTCGCACCTCGCCCAGACCGAGGTCACCCTCACGGGCGACGGCGACGACGCCGTGCTCACCGGCGCCGACCTGGGGGCGACCGCCGACGCCACGGCCCTCGCCGATGCCGCGTTCTCGGCGCATCCGATGTGGAATCTCGGCGCCTGGATGGGCGACCCCGTGCCCGCGGACATCGTCCTCGACCAGGAGACCGCATCCGCCGCGCTCCGGGCGGCCGTCCCCGGGAGCTTCGTCGACCCGGTCGACGCCGCCGTGGTCTTCGACGCCGCGAAGGGCACCTACACCGTCACTCCGTCCGTTCCCGGCACCGGTGTCGACGTGGCCGATCTGAACGCTGCTTTCGTCGAGGCTGTCGGCGACGGACGCACGACCTTCGAGTACCCGGGCGGCCCTGTCGAAGCACTGCCCGCCGTGTCCGACGACGACGCGACGGCGACCGCCACCACCCTCAACACCATGCTGTCCACCATCGGCTTCTACGTCGGCAAGGAGCGCACCGTCCCGGTCTCCCCCGCGGTCGCCGCGTCCTGGCTGACCGTGGTCGACGAAGACGGCCAGCTCCGCATCGAGGCGGATCCGGCGGCGATCCAGACCACCGTCGACACGCTGCCCGCCGCCGTGGACCGCGCGCCCGTGAACGCGACCAACATCGTCGACTCCGCGGGGAATGTGCTGCGCGCCGAGAAGGAGGGCGCCACCGGACGCGCCCTGGGAGACACCGACGGCATCGCCGACGACTTCGCGACGCAGCTCGCCGCGGGCGACGGCACCTTCGCGCTCTCCGTGACCGAGACGCCGTTCGAGACGACGAACCTGTTCCGCCGTGCGGAGATCAACCTCAGCACGCAGCGCGCCTACCTCTTCGAGAACGACAAGGTCGTGCAGTCCTGGGCGGTCTCGACGGGCCTGCCCGGTACGCCGACGCCGACCGGCAACTTCAAGGTCTTCGCGCACACGTCGATGCAGGACATGGGCTGCTACGAAGGTGCGCCGTACTGCACCGAGGACGTGCCCTGGATCACGTGGTTCGCCCCGAACATCGGCTTCCACGGCACCTACTGGCACAACAACTTCGGCAACCGGATGAGCCACGGCTGCGTGAACCTGCCGATCGACCTCGCCAAGTACGTCTACGACTGGTCCCCCGTGGGCCTCGAGGTCTCCGTCTACAACTGATCCGGTTCGCGTGCCGAGCACAGCTTCGGAGACGCGGAACGACACGCCGTCGAGGCGTCCCCTCTCCCAGGGCGTCGCGGTCGCGCTCCGCAGTCGTGCTCGGGCCTGGCGGAGGGCGGACAGCGAGAAGGGGGCGGATGCCGCAGCATCCGCCCCCTTCCGTCGTCTCAGCGCAGGGCGTCGACGATCTCGTTGAGCGTCGTGGACGGGCGCATGACGGCCGCTACGAGCTTCTCGTCCGGGCGGTAGTACCCGCCGATGTCCACGGGCTTGCCCTGCACCGCGTTGAGCTCGGAGACGATGGCCTCCTCGTTCGCTGCGAGCTTCTCGGCGACCGGGGCGAAGGCCGCGGCGAGCTCCGGGTCCTTCGTCTGCTTCGCGAGCTCCTGCGCCCAGTACAGCCCCAGGTAGAAGTGGCTGCCGCGGTTGTCGATCGTGCCGAGCGCGCGGCCCGGCGAGCGGTCCTCCTCGAGGAAGGTACCGGTCGCGGCGTCCAGCGTCTCGGCGAGCACGCGGGCCTTCTCGTTGCCCGTGCGGTCGGCGAAGTGCTCGAGCGAGGCGGCCAGCGCGAAGAACTCGCCCAGAGAGTCCCAGCGCAGGTAGTTCTGCTCGACCAGCTGCTGCACGTGCTTCGGAGCGGAGCCACCGGCACCCGTCTCGAACAGTCCGCCGCCGGCGAGCAGCGGCACGATCGAGAGCATCTTGGCGCTCGTGCCGACCTCGAGGATCGGGAACAGGTCGGTGAGGTAGTCGCGCAGCACGTTGCCCGTCACCGAGATGGTGTCGAGACCGTGACGCATGCGCGCCAGCGTGTACCGCGTCGCCTCCTCCGGCGCGAGGATCGTGATCGTCAGGCCCTTGGTGTCGAGCGTGGCGAGGCCCTGGTGCACCTTCGCGATGATCTGGGCATCGTGCGAGCGGTTCGCGTCGAGCCAGAACACCGCGGGCACGCCGGTCGCACGGGCACGGCCGACGGCGAGCTTGACCCAGTCCATGACCGGGATGTGCTTGGTCTGCGTCGCGCGCCAGATGTCGCCCTTGCCGACCTCGTGCTCGATGAGGACGGTGCCCTCGCTGTCGAGCACCTGGACGATGCCGTCCGCCGCGATCTCGAACGTCTTGTCGTGGCTGCCGTATTCCTCGGCCGCCTGCGCCATGAGACCCACGTTCGGCACGGTGCCGATGGTGGCCGGATCGAGCGGGCCGTTCGCGATCACATCGTCGATCACCGCCTGGTAGACGCTCGCGTAGGACGAGTCGGGGATGACCGCGATCGTGTCGGCCTCCTCGCCGTCCTTGCCCCAGAGCTTCCCGCCGTTGCGGACGAGCGCGGGCATGGACGCGTCGACGATGACATCGCTCGGCACGTGCAGGTTGGTGATCCCCTTGTCGGAGTTCACGTACGACAGGCGCGGCCCCTCGGCGATGGCCTTGTCGAACGCCGCAGCGATCTCGTCGCCACCGGCGACGTTCGCCAGCCCCGCGAGGATGGAGCCGAGGCCGTCGTTCGCGCTCAGTCCGGCCTCGGCGAGCTGCGTGCCGTACTGGTCGAAGACATCCTTGAAGAACGCCTTCACCACGTGGCCGAAGATGATCGGGTCGCTGACCTTCATCATCGTCGCCTTGAGGTGCACCGAGTAGAGCACGTCGTCGGCCTCGGCCTCCGCGAGGGTGTCCGCGAGGAAGGCGTCCAGCTCCTTCGCGGAGAGGAACGTCGCGTCGATGATCTCGCGCGGGAGGACCTTGAGTCCTTCCTTGAGGACCGTGACGGTGCCGTCCTTCGCCGTGTGGCGGAAGGAGAGGACGTCGTCGTGAGCGGCGACCCACGAGCGCTCGTTGTGCTTGAAGTCGTCGTGGCCGAGGGTGGCGACGCGGGTCTTCGAGCCCTCGGCGAACGGCTTGTTGCGGTGCGGGTGCTTCTTGGCGTAGTTCTTCACCGCGAGCGGTGCGCGACGGTCGCTGTTGCCCTCGCGCAGCACGGGGTTCACTGCGGAGCCCTTGATGCGGTCGTAGCGGGCGCGGACGTCCTTCTCCTCCAGCGACGAGGGCTCGTCCGGGAAGTCGGGGACGTCGTAGCCCTGCTGCTGCAGTTCCGCGATGGCGGCCTTGAGCTGCGGGATCGACGCGGAGATGTTCGGCAGCTTGATGATGTTCGCCTCGGGGAGCGTGGCGAGGCCGCCGAGTTCGGCCAGCGCGTCGCCGACCTGCTGCTCCGGGGTGAGCTTCTGGGGGAAGGCGGCGAGGATGCGGCCGGCCAGAGAGATGTCCCGCGTCTCGAATTCGATGCCCGCCTGGCCCGTGTAGGCCTGGATGATCGGCAGGAACGAGGCGGTGGCCAGCGCCGGTGCCTCGTCGGTGTAGGTGTAGATGATGGCGTCGTCGGTCACCGGGAGGTTCTCCGTTCACGAGGGCTATTTGTCTCGATACCAAGATACCTGAGCGGCCCTCGCCCCGAAGCGGCGCTCCCGGCGACGGGGTCCGGCACGTGACCGGTCCGTGAAAAGTCCGCCCGAGTGATGAATGCGGTGAGCGGAGGGGCTAGCCTGGGGGCATGTCCGAACTGCGCATGGTCGAACTCTCCGCCGCGACGATCGTCGCCGTGAACAACCTGTCGCTCAAGCCCGGACAGGAGCAGTTCCTCGCGCCCGTCTCGTACGGCATCGCGGCCACCGTCATCAACCCGCAGACCTCCTGGCAGCGGGTGATCCTGGACCGCAACGAGGTCGTGGGCTTCGTCAGCGCCAACTTCGACGACGAGGCCCCGGAGGAGCACTTCCGCTCCGTGCTGTGGCGCATCAACGTCGACGCGGACGACCAGGGTCGCGGCATCGGCCGCTTCGCCGTCGAGAACCTCATCGACGAAGCGCGCACCCGCGGCGTCGACCACGTCAATGTGATTTACGAAGCGGGCGAGGACGGCCCGGAGGCCTTCTTCCGTCGCGTCGGCTTCACCCCCGTCGGGGAGACGGCCTACGGCGAGGTCATCGCCGAGATCCGCGTCCCCTCCTGAGACCGGCGGCGGGGTCTCGAATCCCCTCCCCCATCGAGACTCCGTCGCCCTCGGATCCCGCCGGACGGCTCGACCTCGATCCTCCTCAGCGCTGACCGTTGCCGTTCGGAGGCGTGCCCTTGCCCCGGCGACTGTTCCACGCGGCGAGCGCTGAGGCGGCAGCACCTGCCGCGCGGTCGATGGCCTCCGCGGAGCGGTGCAGCATGTCCTGCGCGGCGTCCTGCCAGGCCGCGGTCGGAGGTGCCTCGCCCGTCTGGACCTTCGCCGCGTGCTCGGCGGCCTCGAACGCCCGCTCCAGCTCCGCGACAGCGTCGCGGTACGCCGCGTACTCGGCGGCGGTCACCCGGCCCGTCGTCTGCCGACGCGCCTCGACCGCGGCACCGGCGGCCCGCAGGTAGGCGGCCGTCTCCGGACGCTTCACGTCCGTCATCTCGGGATAGGTGATCTGCAACGCGGGGTCTGTCTCATACCGCATCCACCGCGCCGTCACCGCGTCGTGCTCCGCATACAGGCGCTCCAGCGGCCGCGGCGCGGAGCCGGCGGGGATCGCGGCGCGAGCGGCGTTCACCCTGACCCGCCGGGCGCGGACGTCGGCCGCCGCGGCCCTGGCGTCGCGCTCACGCTCCTTGAGCATGCGTCGGGCGCCGGACACCTGCTCCGCGCTCGCCCGCTGCGCGGCCCGCTCGGCGGAGACCCGGGCGAGGTCGGCCCGTGCCACCTTCAGGGCCGTCCGTCGCACCACCGCGCGCTGCTGGGCCTCGCGGAGGTCGTGCCGGGCCGCGTCGTACTCCAGCCGGCGACCGCTCCGGGTGTTGCGCCGACGGACGCCGATCGCGCCCGCGGTCACCCCGGCGGCGGCGGTCGGCGCGAGCCACCACCACTCCGCGACGAGGAGGAAGGGGTCCATCCCTCGATGCTACCGATCCCGGCGCACCCGCGCCCGGACGAGGAAGCCCCGGCATCCGTACGGATGCCGGGGCCACTGTCGCGTCAGGACGTCAGACGAGCGTCTCCTGCCAGGCCGCGTGCAGCTGGGCGAACTTCCCGGTGCCGCCGATGAGGGCGGCGGGGGTGTCGTCCTCGATGATCCGGCCGTGCTCCATCACGAGCACACGGTCAGCGATCGCGACCGTCGACAGCCGGTGCGCGATGATGATCGCCGTCCGGTCGGCCAGCAGCGTCTGCAGCGCGTCCTGGATCAGCCGCTCGGACGGGATGTCCAGCGAGGCCGTCGCCTCGTCGAGGATCAGCACCGCCGGGTCGGCGAGGAAGGCGCGGGCGAACGAGATGAGCTGTCGCTGCCCTGCCGAGACACGACCACCGCGCTTGTTCACGTCGGTGTCGTACCCGTCAGGCAGCGCCGAGATGAACGCGTCGGCGCCCACCGCCCGCGCCGCCTCGCGGATCTCGTCCAGAGTCGCATCCGGGCGCCCGAGCGCGATGTTGTCGGCGACGGTCCCGCTGAACAGGTACGCCTCCTGCGTGACCATGACGATCGCGCGGCGGAGGTCCTTCGGGTGCAGCGACCGCAGATCGACGCCATCGAGGGTCACCGTCCCCGCGGACGGGTCGTAGAACCGGGAGATGAGCTTGGCCAGCGTGGACTTGCCCGCCCCCGTCGTCCCGACCAGCGCGATCGTCTGCCCGGCGGGGATGTCGAGCGAGAAGTTCGGCAGGATCGTCTTGTCCTCGTTGTACGCGAACGTGACCTCGTCGAAGCGGATGTGCCCCCGGGACTCCCAGAGGTCCACCGGCTTCTCGGGGTCCGGCACCGTCGGCACCTCCTCCAGGACGCCCGACACCTTCTCCAGCGCCGCGGTGGCGGACTGGTAGGAGTTGAGGAACATCGCGATCTCCTGCATCGGAGCGAAGAAGTTGCGCACGTAGAGCACGGCGGACAGCAGCACGCCGACCGTCAGTGTCCCCTCCGAGACCCGGATGCCGCCCCACAGCACGACCACGCCCAGGACGAGCGCCGCGACGCCCATGAGCCCCGGCTCGAACGTGCCGAACAGCAGCATCGAGCGGCGGTTCACGTCCCGGTACTCGCCGGCCACGCCCTGGAAGGCCTCGTCGTTGCGCGGCTCCTTCCGGAAGGCCTTGACCGCGCGGATGCCCGTCATGGTCTCGACGAACTGCACGATCACCTTCGCGCTGATCACCCGGGACTCGCGATACACGAGCTGCGAGCGCGAGTAGAACCAGCGCATGAGGAAGAACAGCGGCACGCCGCCGATCGCGAGGATCAGACCGGACTGCCAGTCCCACACGCACAGGGCGATGAACGTGAAGACACCGAAGAGCACGCCGGAGACGAGCTCGTTCAGGCCGCCGTCGAGGAGTTCCTTGATGGAGTCCAGGTCGCTCGTCTGGCGCGAGATGATCCGCCCGGACGTGTACGACTCGTGGAACTCCAGGCTCAGACGCTGGGTGTGCAGGAAGATGCGCTTGCGCAGGTCCAGCAGCACGGCCTGGGTCAGCTTGGCCGCGATGATGACGTACCAGGCGATGAGCACGGCGGCCAGAGCGCCGGCGAGCAGATAGATCCCGCCGACGACGAAGGTGGGCATCCAGTCGGCATCGTCGAGCACCGCCGGGAGAGCGCGGTCGAGGCCGATGCTGATGAGGATCGGCCCGGCCACCTGCAGCGCCGTCGAGATGACGAGCACCGTGGCGGCGAGCACGATCTGCGGCTTGAGCGGGCGCACGAGCGAGCCGAGCAGCCGCAGCGAGCGACGGCGGATCGCCCTGCTCTCCTCCGTGGTGAGGCGGGAGCGGTCCTCGTCCTGGGTTCCGGTGAGGGAGCTCATCGCTGCACCTCCTCTCCTGCGAATCGGGAGGCGCTTCCCGGCGCCTCATCGTCGGCCTCCTGGCGGATGCCGTCCTGCACGGTGTCGTGGATCTCCGACTGCTCGTCGCGGATGATCGGGATGGCGCCGGTGCGAGCCGCCTCCTCGGCCTCCAAGCTGGAGATGACGTGCCGGTAGTGCCGGCTCGTCTTCAGCAGCTCGGTGTGCGTGCCGACCGCGGTGATCCGGCCGTCCTCCAGCAGCGCCACGCGATCGGCGAGGGCCACGGTGGACGGACGGTGTGCGACGATCATCGCCGTGGTGTCGGCGAGCACGTGCCGCAGCGCCTCCTCGACGAGGGCCTCGGTGTCGACGTCCAGCGCCGACAGCGGGTCGTCCAGGACGAGCACCCGCGGCTTGGCGGCCACCGCTCGGGCGAGGGCGAGCCGCTGGCGCTGTCCGCCGGACAGGCTCAGTCCCTCTTCGCCGATGACCGTCTCGACGCCCTCGGGGAGCGTGTCGACGAAGGCGGCCTGCGCGACGTCGAGCGCCTCGCGCAGGACGCGCTCGGCTTCGGGGCTGTGCACGTCGAGGTCGGCGCGCCCGAGCAGGACGTTCTCGCGGACCGAGGCGGAGAAGAGCGTCGCGTCCTCGAACGCCATCGCGATGTGCTCGCGCAGCTCGGCGAGCGTGAGGTCGCGCACGTCGACGCCGTCGAGCGTGACCCGCCCTCCCGTCACGTCGTAGAGCCGCGTCGGCAGGGTCGTCAACGTGGTCTTGCCGCTGCCGGTGAGCCCGACCAGCGCCATGGTCTCCCCCGGTCGGAGCACGAGGTCGATGCCGTCGAGCAGGTCCCGCTCGTCGGGGGCCGCGTCCTGGTAGCGGAAGTGCGCGTTCTCGAACGCGAGCTCGCCGCGCGGGTTCTCGATGTGCACGGGGTTCGCGGGGTCGGTGATGGTGTTCGTCTCCGAGAAGATGTCGAACACGCGGTCCGTCGCCGTGCGCGCGTCCAGCATGAACGAGAAGAGGAAGCCGATCGACTCGATCGGCCAGCGCAGCACGACGGCCATCGCGAAGAAGGCGAAGAGCTCCGCCGAGGTGATCGCGTCCTGCGAGATGAGCCAGATGCCGGACATCAGGCTCAGGCCGAAGGCGATCTGCGGCATGAGGTCGAGCCAGAACCAGATCGAGGCGATGGCTCGGGCCTTGCTCATCTCGGTCTCGCGCAGCGTCTCGGCCTGACGGCTGAAGCGGCGGAGGGCGTGCGTGCCCCGTCCGAACGCCTTGAGCACCCGGATGCCGTGCACGCTCTCCTCGACGCTCGTGGCGAGGTCGCCGGCCTGGTCCTGGCTGCGCCGCGTGAGGGCGCCGTAGCGCTTCTCGAACAGGTAGCCGCGGATCCACAGCGGGATCGCCGTCACCAGGAAGATCGTGCCCAGCAGCCAGTGCCAGCGGAACAGCAGGACGGAGCCGATGAGGATCGTCAGCACGTTCACGACGAGAAGCACGAGGCCGAAGGCGAGCCACCGGCGGATCAGGCCGATGTCCTGCATCATGCGGCTGAGCAGCTGGCCGGACTGCCACCGGTCGTGGAAGGCGACCGGGAGGGTCTGCAGTCGCGAGTACAGCTCGGTGCGCATGCGGTACTCGACCTGCGTGGCCGGGAACAACACGAACTGCCGGCGGAGCCAGACCATGAGCGCCTCGCCGAGGCCGAGCGCGAACACGGCGAGCGCGCCCCAGACGATCGCGTCGAGCGCTCCGGACTGCACCGGCCCGCCGATGATCTGTTCGAGCACGATGGGGATCATCAGCGCGATGAGCGCGGCCGCGAGCGCGCTGGCGGCACCACCGGCGAGACGCCAGATGACCGGCTTCACGAACGGCTTGAGCCGCCACAGCGCGGCGGGCGTGGAGAGGGAGGACGAGGGGGACGGTTTCTGCGCGGAAGACGTGGAAGACATGTCTCTCAGAGGAGTCGAGGGTGAGAAGAGTGAAAGGACGGATGCGAGAGCGGGCTCACGGAGCCCGGCATCCGGTGCAGAAGAGGGCGGGGGCTCTAGGAGAGCGGGCGCGCCGGGGTCGAGCCGAGGGTGGCGATCCGCGCGGTGGCGATCGTGGTCATGGTGTCCTCCTCAGGGCTCGGCGAGGTCGTCCGGTTGGCGCGACAGCCCATCAGCCTATTCCTGTGAACCAGCTGAGCGCAAGAGGAATTCCCGAGACGACGAAGAGCCCGCTCTCCGGGGAGCGGGCCCTTCGAACCGGGAGGTCAGCGCGCGGTGCGTTCGCGCGCCAGGAGCCTCTCCTTCACGGGCAGGCCCCAGGCGAAGCCGCCGAGAGAGCCGTCCGTGCGGAGCACCCGGTGACAGGGCACGAACAGGGCCGGGGCGTTGCGGGCGCAGATCGACGCGGCGGCCCGCACCGCACGCGGATTGCCGAGCCGGGCCGCGAAGCCCGTGTACGTCAGGGGTTCCCCCGGGGCGATGCCGCGGAGCGCCGCCCATCCGGCGAGCTGCAGGGCGGTGCCGGTCTGCGCGACCGGGATCGCGTCGATCGCCGTGACGTCGCCGGCATAGTACGCGCGGACGGCACCCGCCGCGTCCGTCTCGGCCTCCCGCACAGCGTCGGGACGGCTTCGGGACGGCAGGCGTCCGAGGATCGCCTCGACGTCGTCGGTCCACCCGGACACGAGCACCCGCTGGCGCTCGTCGGCGAGGATCGTGAAAGGACCGTCGGCGGTGTCGAGGGTCTGGATGAGTGCGGTCATGAGGTCTCCTCGGTGTCGGATTCGTGGCCGCGGGCGGGCCGGGTGGCGGTCTTGCTCCGCGGTCCGGCGGGACGGATCGGGGCGGCACGCCACAGGTGCGCGCTGAGGTAGCTCCGCCACGGCGCGGTGCGCTCCGCCCAGGCGGTGAGGGTCTTCGGTTCGGCCGGGAGACCGGCAGCCGCGGCACCGGCGCGGAGGGCGACGTCACCGGGCAGCAGCACGTCCGGATCGCCGAGCACCCGCATCCGCACGTAGTCGGCGGTCCAGGGACCGATGCCGGGCATCGCCAGCAGGGCCGCGCGCTGCGTGGGGCCGTCGTCGCCGACCGTGAGGGTCAGGCTCCCGTCCGCGAGGGCGGCGGCGGCTCCGGTGACGGCGCGGATGCGGGCGGCGGGCCCCCGCAGCACCTCGGCGCCGTGGGCCGCGATGGCCGACATCGTCGGGAACAGCAGCCCCTCGGGGGTCCGCTCCCCCAGCGCGTCGGTGAGGGCGGTGAGCGCGGTGCGGGCGGCGACGACCGTGATCTGCTGCCCGATCATCGCGCGGATGAGCATCTCGTGCGGATCGGCCGCTCCGGGCACGCGGATACCGGGGGTGCGCGCGATGAGGGGAGCGAGAGGCGGGTGCGCCGCCAGGGCCTCGTCGATCGCCAGGGGGTCGGCGTCGAGGTCGAAGATCCGACGCGCGGTCGCCACCAGCGGCGCGAGGTCGCCGAGCTGCGCGACCCGAGCCCGGAGGTGCAGCCGCTCCGTCTCCTCCTGACGCACCTCGAACCACGCAGGGCCTCCGGGCATCCGGAGGTGTCGGGAGAACGCCGTGGCCGTGGCCTCCTCGACCCCGGTCACCGCCCGCGCCGCCATCCACGCGAAGATCCCGGCCGCATCCAGGGGACCCCGGTACGGCAGGACCAGGTCGATCGTTCCCGGCACGGACGCGGACGGCGTGCGGCGGCGGGCGCGCAGCTCTCCGGGCGTGAGGCCGAACACCTCGCGGATCGTGTCGTTGCACTGGCGGATGCTGTGGAAGCCGGCGGCGAAGGCGACGTCGGCGATGGGCATGTCCGTCCCCACGAGCAGCATGCGGGCGGTGTGGGCGCGATGCGCTCTCGCCAGTGCCAGAGGTCCGGCGCCGAGCTCGGTCGTCAGCAGCCGCGTGAGGTGACGGCTCGAGTAGCCGAGGCGCGCGGCGAGCCCTGGCACGCCCTCGCGCTCGACCACGCCGGACGCGATCAGCCGCATGGCGCGAGCGGCGGTGTCTCCGCGGACGTCCCACGCGGGCGACCCGGGGGCGGCCTCCGGCAGGCAGCGTTTGCATGCGCGGTAGCCCGCCTCGTGCGCCGCGGCACTGGTCGGATAGAAGGTCACGTTCTGCGGCTTGGGGGTGCGGGCGGGGCAGCTCGGACGGCAGTAGATCCCGGTCGAGCGCACGGCGGTGACGAACTGGCCGTCGAAGCGGGTGTCCCGGGCGCTGATGGCCCGGTAACGCTCGTCGAACGCGGTCACGGGGAGGCTCATGTCCTCCACTCTCTCACCCCCGCAGGGCTACGGCTGGCGGAAATCGGACATCGCGGTTTCTTCCCCGAAACCCCGCCGACGCGCCGAGACCCCGGGGTGCAGACGTGCGCACACCGGGGTCTCGACGGAAGACCGGGGTCTCGGTCAGTGGAAGAAGTGACGCTCCCCCGTGAAGAACATCGTGACGCCGGCCTTGCGCGCGGCATCCACGACCTCCTCGTCACGGACGGACCCACCGGGCTGCACGATCGCCGTGACACCCGCGTCGATGAGCACCTGGGCACCGTCCGCGAAGGGGAAGAACGCATCGGACGACGCGACCGATCCGGCGGCACGATCTCCCGCCCGCTCCACCGCGAGGCGGCACGAGTCGACCCGGTTGACCTGGCCCATGCCGACGCCGACCGTCGCATTGTCCTTCGCCAGGACGATCGCGTTCGACTTCACGGCCCGGCAGGCCTTCCACGCGAAGATCAGGTTCTCCATCTCCTCGTCACTCGGACGCTCCCCCGACACGAGCTCCCAGTTCTTCGCGACCGAGACGATGTCGTCCGGGAAGCGGTCTGCGTCCTGGAGCAGGAGACCGCCGGACACGAGCCGCACGTCCATGCGCTCCTGCTGCCAGTCCTCGGGGAGCTGCAGCAGGCGCAGGTTCTTCTTCGCCTTGAAGACCTCGAGGGCCGCGGGCTCGAACGACGGCGCCACGATGACCTCGGTGAAGATGTCCTTCAGGTTCTCGGCCATCTTCAGCGTCACGGTGCCGTTCGCGGCGATCACCCCGCCGTACGCCGACACGGGGTCGCACTCGTGGGCACGGAGGTGCGCGCTGGCGATCGGGTCGAGGGCGTTCGGGGCGGTGGTGGCGATCCCGCAGGGGTTCGCGTGCTTGATGATGGCGACGGCGGGCTTGACCATGTCGTAGGCGGCGCGCAGGGCGGCGTCGGCGTCGACGTAGTTGTTGTACGACATCTCCTTGCCCTGCAGCTGCGTGGCCTGGGCGATGCCGTGGCCCCCGGCGCGGGTGTAGATGGCGCCGCGCTGGTGGGAGTTCTCGCCGTAGCGGAGCGTCGCGAGCCGCTCGGCCTGGATCGTCAGATGAGCCGGAAGGTCGCCCGGCTCGTTGAGGGTCCCCTCGGCGAACCACTGCGCGACGGCCGTATCGTAGGCCGCGGTGTGCGCGAAGGCCCGCGCCGCGAGCTCCCGGCGCTGGGCGAGCGAGGTGCCCCCCTGCTCCACGGCCGCGACGATCGCGGGGTAGGACTGCGGCGACACGACGATCGCGACGTTGGCGTGGTTCTTCGCGGCCGCGCGCACCATGGCGGGGCCGCCGATGTCGATCTGCTCCACCACGTCGTCGCCCTCAGCACCGGAGGCCACGGTCTCCACGAACGGATAGAGGTTGACCACGACGAGCTCGAACGGCGCGATGTCGAGGTCGGCGAGCTGACGCTCGTGGTCCTCCAGGCGCAGGTCGGCGAGCAGGCCGCCGTGCACCTTCGGGTGCAGGGTCTTGACGCGGCCGTCGAGCATCTCGGCGACACCCGTGACTGCGGCCACGTCCGTCACCTCGAAGCCGGCGTCGCGGATGGTGGACGCCGTGGAGCCCGTCGAGACGATCTCGACGCCCGCCTCCGCGAGCGCGGCGGCGAGCACGAGCAGGTCGGTCTTGTCGCTGACCGAGACGAGGGCGCGCCGGATCGGCACCGTGTCGCGATCGCGGTAGAGCGTGGGGTCGTGGCGGGGGCCGGCCATGATGGGCTCCTTCGTGCGGGGCGTCGGGGGTCAGGGGGCGGAGGTCAGGGAGAGGTCGCCGGTCGCGATGCGCCGGACGACGTCGATGAGGAGCCGGCGCTCGACCGGCTTGATGCGCTCGTGCAGCGTGTGCTCGGTGTCGTCGGCCCTGATCGGCACGCGCTCCTGGGCGAGGATGGGGCCGGTGTCGACGCCGTCGTCCACGACGATCACGCTCGCGCCGGTCTCGCGGACCCCGGCGGCGAGGGCGTCGCGGACGCCGTGGGCTCCGGGGAACTCCGGGAGGTACGCGGGATGGGTGTTGATGATCCGGGGCGCGTAGGCGGCGACGAGCGAGGACGGCAGCAGGCGCATGAGGCCGCTGAGCACCACGAGGTCCGGCGTCCAGACGGCGAGCTGACGACCCAGCTCCTCGCCCCACGCCTCGCGGCTCTCGTGCTCGTGCCACGGCACGGTGAAGCTGGGGATGCCGAACTCCTCGGCGTGGGCCAGCCCGTCGGCTTCGCGGTCCGCCCCGACCACGACGACACGCGCCGGGAAATCGGGGTGACGAGCGGCCTCGAGGAGGGCGCGAAGGTTCGAGCCGGCGCCCGAGATGAGTACGGCGACCGTGAGCACGCGCCCAGTCTACCGGCGTGCCGGCGCCGCTCCGACCCGGTCCGCAGAGCGCTAGGGACGCCTAGCGACGGTCGTCGTCGGCGTGGCCCTCGGAGCCGAGCGTGGACATCTCCTCGATCCAGCGGTCCGTGCGCTCTTCCGCGAGCTCGTCGCGGTTGCGCGGGGACAGCAGGAGGATCGCCGCGCCGACGAGCACCTCCGCTCCCAGCGACAACGCGAACGGCAGCACCGCCGGTCCCACGACCTCGAGTCGCCCCGGGCCCATCGAGCCGTTCGCGAAGGCGGCGGTGAGCGCGGCCACACCGGCCGAGACTGCGGCGATCCCGACCGCGATCACCGACCGCTGCAGGAGCCCGAGCGGTGTCCCCTCCCAGACGAGGCGCGAGCGCACGGCCCACCCGGCGAACGCCCCGGCGGCCACCGGGATCAGGATGACGATGAGCATCCACATCGAGGTGTTCTCCGGCAGCAGACCGAAGGCGGGGATGCCGGGGACGACGCCGAGCTGCGTCCCCGCCGGCGACACCGCGGTGCCCGCGCCGACGGCGAACCCGGGGCCGGCGAGCCAGGAGGCCGCCCACACCACGAGTGTCGGAAGGTAGGCCAGCTGCCCGAGGGTCAGCACGGTCGCCCCGAGGGCATCGACCCGCGCCGCCTGGAACAGCGCGACGACCTCGCCCCCACGGGTCAGGACCGACAGGGCGACGGCCAACGCGGCAGCCCCCAGCACACCGACGAGCGCGAACGCCGCCCCGCGCACGACCGCGGACGGTACGGGCGCCCAGTCCTCCCTGGCGTCCAGAACGTCGTGGATGCGGTCGAGCACACCGCCGTCGCCGTCCTCCCACGCCACGCGGACGGCACCGCACACGGCGCCCACGAGGTAGACGGCGGGGGGCAAGAGGATCGCGAGAGCCAGCGGGACGCGCGCGGCACCCAGCGCGGATGTGAGGGCGACGACCGTCGAGATCACGGCGAAGACGACCGTCCCCGACAGGGATCCCAGCACCCACGCGCCGGACCGTGCGGCCCGGGCGCCGGAGCGCGCCGCGAAGAGCAGGGTGAGCAGCAGGAACGCCAGCGGCGTGACCGAGACGGCGAAGCGCGCGGCGTCGGCCGGGATCGCCAGGGTGACGAGCAGGGCGTCCGGGATCGTGATCTCCAGAGGGACACCGTGCCCGAACTCCCACAGCGTTCCGGTGAGCGGCCACAGCGCCCCCCAGTCCGCGGCGACACCGAACGCGAGCGTCCACAGGAGCGTCAACGGCGCCAGCAGCACGGCCAGCCCGACGGCGGCCGCGATGGCGGCGTCGAGGGCGGCGAGGAGCGCGACGAGGAGGCGTTGCATAGCGCCTTCGAGACTACGACGACTTCCCGTCCGGCCCCCGTGGGCGCGCGCGAGGCGGACGACACGGTAGCGTTTCTCCGGAGGTTTCCCGATGACTACTGCCCCACCCGCCCCGGCGTCCACCGAACCCACCGGTACCCTGGACCGCTTCTTCGAGATCAGCAAGCGCGGATCGACGATCGGCACCGAGATCCGTGGAGGCCTCGTGACGTTCGTCACGATGGCCTACATCGTGATCCTGAACCCGATCATCCTGTCCGGAAAGCCGGACGTCGCCGGCGACATGCTCGACTTCAACGCCGTCGGTGCCGCGACGGCCCTGACCGCCGGCGTCATGACGATCCTCTTCGGTGTCGTCACCCGCCTGCCGTTCGGCTTCGCCGCCGGACTCGGCATCAACGCCTTCGTCGCGTTCTCCGTCGTCGGCCAGGTCACCTGGCCCGAGGCGATGGCGCTCGTGATGATCAACGGTGTCGTGATCGTGCTCCTCGCCGCCACCGGGCTGCGGAAGGCGATCTTCGACGCCGTGCCCTTCCAGCTGAAGATCGCGATCACGGTCGGCATCGGCCTGTTCATCGCCTTCATCGGCTTCGTGAACTCGGGCTTCGTCACGGCGACCGGCGCCTCGTCGCCGCCCGTCGGCCTCGGTGTCAACGGGTCGGTCGCGACCGTGCCGAGCCTGCTGTTCGTGATCACCCTGCTCCTCACGGGCATCCTCGTCGCGCTCCGCATCAAGGGCGGCATGCTCATCGGCCTCATCGGCGGCACCGTGCTCGCGGTCATCGTCGAGGCCATCTGGCACATCGGCGCCCGCGGCGTCGATGATGAGGGCAATGTCGTGAATCCCGGCGGCTGGGGACTCACCGTCCCGGCACTGAACGGCTCCCCCGTCAGCGTCCCCGACCTGAGCCTCATCGGCGCCGTCGACTTCTCGTTCGACCTCGGCAAGGTCAGCCTCGTCGCCCTCGTGATGATCGTGTTCACGCTCCTCTTCACGAACTTCTTCGACGCCATGGGCACGATGACGGGCCTGGCCAAGGAGGCCAACCTGGCCGACGACAACGGCGACTTCCCGCGCATCAAGTCGGCACTCGTGGTCGAGGGTGTCGGGGCGATCGCCGGTGGTGCGACCTCGTCGTCCTCCAGCACGGTCTTCATCGAGTCCGGCGCGGGTATCGGCGAGGGTGCCAGGACGGGACTCGCGAACGTCGTGACGGGCATCGTCTTCCTCATCGCGATGTTCCTGACCCCGCTGACCTCCATCGTCCCGACGGAGATCGCCGCCGCGGCGCTCATCATCGTGGGTGCCATGATGATGGCGCAGATCCGTCACATCGACTTCGGCGACTTCCGGGTGCTGCTGCCGGTGTTCCTCACGGTCTCCGTCATGCCGCTGACCTACTCGATCGCCAACGGCATCGGGGCGGGCTTCGTGAGCTGGGTGCTCATCCATGCCTTCTCCGGCAAGGCCAAGACCATCAGCCCGCTGCTGTGGGTGGTCGGCGCCGGCTTCCTGATCTTCTTCGCCCGCGGTCCCATCGAGGCCCTCTTCGGCGTCGGGATCTAGCCCCGTTTCACGTCGCGCACATGGCCCCATTCCGACACGGAATGGGGCCATGTGCGCGATTCAAAAGGGTGAGGGTATGACGAAGGCCCCGGGGTGGAGCCCGGGGCCTTCAGGTCAAGCGTAGCTCAGGTCAGAGCGACTCGATGATCTCGCGCATGAGAGCGGCGGTCTCGGACGGCGTCTTGCCGACCTTGACGCCGGCGGCCTCGAGGGCCTCCTTCTTCGCCTGCGCAGTACCGGCCGAGCCGGAGACGATCGCACCGGCGTGACCCATGGTCTTGCCCTCGGGAGCCGTGAAGCCCGCGACGTAGCCGACGACCGGCTTGGTGACGTTCGCCTTGATGTACTCGGCCGCACGCTCCTCGGCGTCGCCGCCGATCTCGCCGATCATGACGATGGCCTTGGTCTCGGGGTCGGCCTCGAACGCGGCGAGCGCGTCGATGTGCGTGGTGCCGATGACCGGGTCGCCGCCGATGCCGATGGCGGTCGAGAAGCCCAGGTCGCGCAGCTCGAACATCATCTGGTAGGTCAGGGTGCCCGACTTCGACACGAGGCCGATCGGGCCCTTGCCGGTGATGTTCGCGGGCGTGATGCCGACGAGCGCCTCACCGGGGGTGATGATGCCGGGGCAGTTCGGCCCGATGATGCGGGTCTTGTTGCCCTTGCTCTGCGCGTAGGCCCAGGCCTCGGCCGAGTCGCCGACGGGCACGCCCTCGGTGATGACGACGAGCAGCGGGATCTCGGCGTCGATGGCCTCGATCATCGCGTCCTTCGTGAAGGCGCCGGGGACGAAGGCGATCGACACGTCGGCGCCGGTCTCCTTCATGGCCTCGGCGACCGAGCCGAAGACGGGGAGCTCGACGGCGTTGCCGTCCTTGTCGGTGTGCGAGACGGTGGTGCCGGCCTTGCGGGCGTTGACGCCGCCGACGACCTGGGTGCCGGCCTTGAGCATCAGCGCGGTGTGCTTGGTGCCCTCGCCGCCGGTGATGCCCTGGACGATGACCTTGGAGTCCTTGTTGAGGTAGATCGACATGTTCTGTTCCTTAAATCCTGTCGAAGCGTCAGGCGTTGGCGAGCTCGGCGGCCTTGTCGGCGCCCTCGTCCATCGTCGCGGCCAGGGTCACGAGCGGGTGCGCGTAGTCGGCGAGGATCGCACGACCCTCGTCCACGCGGTTGCCGTCCAGGCGGACGACGAGCGGCTTGGAGGCCGTGTCGCCCAGCGTCTCCAGGGCACCCTTGATGCCGTTGGCGACGGCGTCGCACGCCGTGATGCCGCCGAACACGTTGACGAACACGCTCTTGACCTGCGGGTCGCCGAGGATGACGTCGAGACCGGCGGCCATGACCTCGGCCGAGGCGCCGCCGCCGATGTCGAGGAAGTTGGCGGGCTTCACGCCGTTGTGGTTCTCTCCGGCGTAGGCGACCACGTCGAGCGTCGACATGACCAGACCCGCGCCGTTGCCGATGATGCCGACCTCGCCGTCGAGCTTGACGTAGTTGAGGCCGGACGCCTTGGCCTTGGCCTCGAGCGGGTCGGCGGCGTCCTTGTCCTCGAGCGCCTCGTGCTCGGGGTGGCGGATCTCGGAGGCGTTGTCGTCGAGCGTGACCTTGCCGTCGAGCGCGATGATGTCGCCGTCCTCGGTGCGGACGAGCGGGTTGACCTCGACGAGCGTCGCGTCCTCACCCTTGTAGACGTCGTACAGCTTCACGAACACATCGGAGACCTTCTCGACGAGGTCCTCCGGGAAGTTCGCGGCGCGAGCGATCTCGACCGCCTTCTCCTTGTCGATGCCGGTCAGCGGGTTGACCTCGACGCGGGCGAGGGCCTCGGGCTTCTCGACGGCGAGCTGCTCGATCTCCATGCCGCCCTCGACGGAGCACAGGGAGAGGTAGGAGCGGTTGGCGCGGTCGAGCAGCACGGAGAAGTAGAACTCCTCGGCGATGCGCGCACCCTGCGCGACCATGACGCGCTTGACGACGTGGCCCTTGATGTCGAGCCCGAGGATGGCCTTCGCGGCTTCGTACGCCTCATCGGGGGTCTTGGCGACCTTGACGCCGCCGGCCTTGCCGCGGCCTCCGGTCTTGACCTGGGCCTTGACGACCACGACACCGCCGATCTTCTCGGCAGCCGCCTTCACCTCCTCGGGGGTGTCCGCGACGATGCCGGCGAGGACCGGCACTCCGTACTTCTCGAAAACGTCTCGTGCCTGGTACTCGTACAGATCCACTGTGCTTCCTTCACTGGGCTGCGGTCTGGTCTGGTGATTCTCTCGATGTCGAGACATCGACCAGTCCCCCAGCCTACTACCGCAGGCTGAGCGCTCCGACGCCCCGACGCCCTCCCCGACCCGCCGACGCCTCCGGTACGATTCTCGGCGTCGGAGCAAGACGGAGGAGACGACGTGAGCGACCTCACCGGCGCCCAGGCGCAGCGCATCATCCGCGACGAGAAGCTCACCGCGACCGCGAACTGGTTCGGCCGTACAGGCCGACCTCAGTCGTCCGCCTGGATCGAGCGCGAAGGCGAGGAGTGGATCGTCTGGGAGGCCGACGAGCGCGGTGAGCGCTTCCATGCGCCGCTCCGCTTCCGCTCGGAAGCCGAGGCCCTGGACCTCTTCATACGGATCGCTCGGCGGTATCGGGCATCGGACTCGCGCGCGAGTCGGCGGACCCCGGACGCCTCGTGACCACAGCCAGGATCAGCATGGACGGTCGCGCGCCCTCACGGAAACGCGGGTCCTGGAACTGCGTCAGCGGTGCGCTCCCGCGGGGACGCTCGGGCGTGAGCCCCACGGCGGTCTAGGATTTCGCCATGCAGGAATCCGCAGAGCTGCGCACCGGGGGCGTCGTCGCCGCCGCGCTCGAACTCTTCAGCGCCCAGGGGTTCGACCAGACGTCCGTGGAGCAGATCGCCAAGGCCGCCGGCGTCTCCCGGTCGACCTTCTTCCGGCAGTTCGGCGGCAAGGAGGACGTGGTCTTCGCCGATCACGAGGTCCTGCTGGAGCAGCTCCGGGAGTTCCTCGACGAGGGGCACGACGATCCGTGGGGCGCGGTCTGCGCGGCATCGGAGTCCGTGTTCACGCACTTCGCGAACGACCCGGAGCTCGCGCGACGGCGCTACCAGATCGTGCGGGAGGTGCCGGTGCTCCGTGAACGCGAGATCATCACCGTGTTCCGCTACGAGCGGCTGTTCGACGAGTACCTGCGCAGCGCCCTGCCGGGAGTGGATCCGCTGGACGCGGTGGGCTTCGCGGCGCTCGTGACGGCGGTGCACAACCACGTGCTGCGACAGCTCCTGCGCGGACGCAAGAAGGTGCCGCTGTCCACCCTCCAGTCCGCGCTCGCGGATGCGCGTCGACGGTACGGCGTCGGCGAGGACACCGCGGCGGGGGCTCCGGACGACATGGTGGTGGCGGTCTTCCCGCGTTCGATGCCCGTCGCCGAGGTCACGCGGAGGCTGCGCTCCGAGCTCGACTGAGCCCGCCGGAGAGGTCGTGATACCGAGTATCGAGGAGTACGATACCTGGTGTCACGAAGGAGCATCATGAGCACGGAAGCCTCCCCCGTCCCCGGCGAGCGCGTCTCGTCCTACGACATCACCGGACGGCAGGACAGCGACTACTACGCCGTCTTCGCCGACATCCCCGCCGTCGACCGGGAAGCCTGGGACCGCGCGAAGGCGTACGTCGACGAGGTCGCCCCGCAGATGGCCGAGGCCTGGGACCGCGCCGAGTACCCGCTCGACGCCGCCCGCCGGATGGGCGAGATGGACCTCGTCGTCGACGGCGTCGACCATCCCGCGCTCACCCGGCTCTCCCCGCTCGCCGCCGGCCTGGTCAACATGGAGATCTCGCGGGGAGACGGCTCCCTCGGCACGATCCTCGCCGTGCAGGGCGGCCTCGCGCTGCGGACGCTCGCCCTGTTCGGCTCGCCCGCCCAGCAGGACCGCTGGCTCACGGCACTCGCCGACGGCTCGGTACTCGGATCCTTCGCGCTGACCGAGCCCGACCACGGCTCGGACTCCGTCTCGCTGGAGACCGTGGCCCGCCGCGACGGCGACTCCTGGGTGCTCCGCGGCGCCAAGAAGTGGATCGGCAACGGCGCCTCGGGCGGCATCGCCTTCGTCTGGGCACGGGTCGACGACGAGTCCGCTGCCGAGCACGGGGCGGTGCGGTGCTTCCTCGTCGAGCAGGACGCCCCCGGGTACACCGGCACTGTGATCCGCGGGAAGGCCTCACTCCGCGCGATCCACCAGGCGCACATCCGCCTGGACGACGTGCGGGTACCGCTGGACGCGGTGCTGCCGGGGACCAGGAGCTTCAAGGACGCCTCGACCGTGCTCTACGCCACCCGGTCCGGAGTCGCCTGGTCGGCGCTGGGCCACGCGACGGCCTGCTACGAGGCGGCTCTGGCCTACGCGAAGGAGCGTGTGCAGTTCGGCAAGCCGCTCGCGAAGTTCCAGATGGTGCAGGAGCGGCTGACGCACATGCTGGAGGACCTGACGGCGATGCAGCTCTACTGCCGCCGGATGGCAGACCTCGAGCAGGCAGGAGCGCTGCGTCCGACCCAGGCCTCGCTCGCCAAGTTCCACAACACCCGGGCGGCCCGGCGGATCGCGGCGACGGCGCGTGACCTCCTGGGAGGCAACGGCATCCTCCTGGAGAACGGCGTCATGCAGCACATGGCCGACATCGAGGCCATCCACACCTACGAGGGCACCGAGTCCGTGCAGGCCCTCCTTCTCGGTCGCGACATCACCGGGATGAGCGCCTTCGCCTAGCCCTTCGAATCGCTCACTTCGCTGGGTTCGGCGGCCGGATGCAGCGAAGTGAGCGATTCGAAGCAGAGGAGGTGGTCGCGATCGTCCCAGGGGTCGACGGGGCGGAAGCCGCGGGACGTGTAGAGCCGGATCGCGGCGTCGCGCCACTCCCACACCGACAGCCGCACCGCACCCTCGGCCTCCGCCAGGACGGCGTCGAGCAGCGCGGAACCGACGCCTCGGCCGCGCACGGCGGGGTCAGCCCAGAGCCGCTTGACCTCGGTGTGACCGGCATACGGCAGGGCGATCACCACGCCGGCCGGGGCCCCGTCGATCTCCGCCACGAGCACCCGACCATCGGCGTACGCGGTCGCAGGGTCACGGACCTCCGGCCGGTACCGCTCGGGGAGTTCGCCCTCGGGTTCCTCCGGATCACCCAGGACGTCGTGCTTCTCCTGCTCCGTCTGACGGAGGTACGTCGAAATCGCCGTACCGACGAAGGCCGCATCCTGTGGCCACTCCGCCTCGCGGACGGAGACGCCGCCGTGCGACGCGGAGGCCGCGGGCATCAGTCGCAGCCGCAGCCGCCGGCGGGGGTCTTCACCATGAAGCAGACGTCGCACACGCCGTAGTCGCGCTCGACGGGCTTCGGCGCCGCGGGCGTGCGCGGCGCCGACGGGGTGCGCGGCGTCGTGGAACGCTTGGCCTTGACGGGGGCCTGCGGGGCGAACTCGCTCGGGTGCGTGACGTAGAAGTACGGCGCGCGCCCCTCGCTGGGCTGCAGCCGCAGGCGGGTCGAGCCGACGGTGATGACCTCGTCCTCCGTGAATCCGTTGGTGTACGTGCGGCCGATGTGCAGCGCCGCGCCCTCGCGCCGGATCGCCTCGATGTAGCGACCGCGGTCGATCAGAGAGGTCACCCCCGCGGAATCGACGATCTCGGTGATGAACGCATGGTTCACCGGATCGATGCGGTGCGCGCGGAGCGCCTCGGGAAGCGAGCGGTACGGACGGGAGGTGCCGGCGGGGGTCGGGCCCTGGACTTCATTCATCCCTTCCAGGATCGCACGGCGCAACCCCCTCCGCCGACCGCGGACTCGCGTGCGAGACTGGCCGCATGGCACTCGCGACGATCATCGGATCCGGCCCGAACGGCCTCGCCGCCGCCGTCTCCCTCGCCCGCGCCGGCTACCGGGTACGCGTGCTCGAGGCTGCGGACACGGTCGGAGGGGGCCTGCGCACTCCGGAGGCCACCCTCCCCGGCTTCCGTCACGACGTCTGCTCGGCCGTCCACCCCGCAGCCGTCGCCTCGCCCTTCTTCCAGGCGTTCGGGCTCGACGAGCGGATCGAGTGGATCCGCCCCGAGATCTCCTTCGCCCATCCGCTGGACGACGGTCGTGCCGCCATCGCGTGGCGCGACATCGAGCGCACCGCCGCCGACCTCGGCATCGACGGGGACGCCTGGCTGCGCCGGCTCCGCCCCCTCAGCACGCACATCGACGGCGTCACGGACTTCACCGGTAACCAGCTCCTCCGCCTCCCGCAGGACCCGATCACCGCCGTCCGCTACGCCATCCGCATGCTCGACCAGGGCACGCCCCTCGCGCGGGCCGCCTTCCGCACGGAGGAAGCGGCCGCGCTCATGGCCGGAGTGGTCGCGCACGCGAACTCCCCGCAGCCCACGCTCGCCGGCGCCGCGGCGGGTCTGCTGCTGGCCGGGCTCGCCCACGCCGGCGGCTGGCCGTACCCCCGCGGCGGCTCGCAGGTGATCGCGGACGCCCTCATCGCCGATCTCGAGGCCCATGGCGGCACGATCGAGACGGGCGCCCGCGTCACCGACCTCGCGGACCTGGACGCGGGCGACCCCGACCGCGGTGACGTGCTGCTGCTCAACACCTCTCCCCGGCTCGCACTCACCCACCCTGACATCCCGGCCTCGTACGCCCGCGCCCTCCGCGGCTACCGCTACGGCGCCGCGGCGGCGAAGGTCGATTTCGCGCTCGATGGACCCGTCCCGTGGGCGAACGAGCACGTGCGGAGCGCCCCGACCGTGCACGTCGCCGGGACGAGGGAGGAGGTGTGGAACAGCGAGAACGCGGTCGCGGTCGGCCACGTGTCCGAGCGTCCGTACGTGCTGGCGGTCCAGCCCTCGCTCTTCGACCCGACCAGGGCGCCCGACGGCAAGGCCGTGCTCTGGGCGTACATCCACGTGCCGAACGGCTCCGACCTCGACCCGACCGAACTCATCACCGCACAGGTCGAGCGCTTCGCGCCGGGATTCCGCGACCGGATCCTCGCCCACCACGCGGTGCCGGCATCCTCGCGCGAGGCGATCAACCCGGCCGAGATCGGCGGCGACATCTCCGGCGGCGTCTTCGACATGCGTCAGGCCCTGCGCCGCCCCGTCCTCTCCCCCACCCCGTGGCGGACGCCGATGCGCGGCGTGTACCTCGCGTCGGCCTCGACTCCGCCCGGCCCCGCGGTCAACGGCATGGCGGGATGGCACGCGGCACACACCGTGCTCCGCGACGCCGGCACGCCCGCGGAGCTCGACGACCTGTTCGGCTGACCCGGCCCTTTCCCCCGCTCGCCGCCCGGTCCAGGATGGGTGCATGCGCTACGAGATCCCGGCCCCCATGCTCGCCAAAGCCGTCGCGGCCGTTCCCGACCCCGACAAGACGCCGGGCGGCCTGCTCTACGAGCCGAAGTGGGACGGGTTCCGCGGGCTCATCGCCTGGGACGGCGAGAAGGTCGAGATCGGGTCCCGCGGCGCGAAGCCCCTGACGCGCTACTTCCCGGAGCTCGTCGACGCGATCCCGCAGCTGCTGCCCGTGCCCTGCCTGCTCGACGGCGAGATCGTCGTGGCCACGGGTCCGCACGGCGCGCAGCGTCTGGACTGGGAGGCCCTCAGTCAGCGCATCCACCCGGCGGCCTCCCGGGTCGCGAAGCTCGCCACGGAGACCCCGGCCATGTTCATCGCCTTCGATCTGCTCGCCTCCGGGGAGGACGACCTGCGGGCCCAGTCGTTCGAGACGCGCCGGGCCCGGCTGGAGACGCTCATGGAGTCCGTGGAGCACCCGCTGCACCTGACCAGGACCACCCGCGATCGGGACGCGGCCGTCCGCTGGCTCGAGGAGTTCGAGGGCGCGGGGCTCGACGGCGTCGTGGCGAAGCCGCTGGCCCAGCCTTACGCGCCGGGGAAGCGCACCCTGTTCAAGATCAAGCATGCGCGGACCGCCGACGTCGTCGCCCTCGGCTACCGCATCCACAAGTCCGGCACCGGGGTCGGCTCGCTGCTCGTCGGGCTCTACGACGCCGACGGGACCCTGCGCCAGGTCGGCGGCGTCGCGGCGTGGAGTGACGCGAAGCGGAAGCAGCTCGTGGAGGAGCTCGCGCCGCTGGTCGAGCGCGACGAGGACGGCGCCGCCGTGACGGGTGAGGGTGAGCGGTCGCGGTTCAGCGGATCGAAGGACGTGTCGTTCGTTCGCCTGCGCCCCGAGCGGGTGCTGGAGGTGCGGTACGACCAGCTCGAGGGCGCGCGCTTCCGCCACACCGTGCAGTTCGAGCGATGGAGGCCGGACCGGGACGCCCGCTCCTGCACGTACGACCAGCTCGACACCGTCGACGGCTACGACCTCGCCGACGTCCTGAGCTGAGCGCGCTCAGTCGTCGACGGGGTTGCCGTCGGCATCCCAGTTCGCGGCGTTCTTCTTGCTCGGCTGCACGCGCGGCGGCTCTCCCGGCATCTTCGGGAACTCCGGTGGGAAGGGCAACTCCCCGAGCCCGTCCGCCGTGTCGCGCTCCCACCACTCCAGCAGCGTGTCGATGCGCCCGGGCTTCGCCTGCATGTCGGCCCAGGGGTCGCCGACGTCTTCGAGCCGCTGCGGGACGCTCCGGACGGTGAACGTCCTGGGGTCGAGATCGTCGAGCTCGTCCCAGTGCACAGGCGTCGCGACGGTCGCACCGGGGAGGGCGCGCGGACTGTAGGCGCCGGCCATCGTGCGGTCGCGGTTGGCCTGGTTGAAGTCGACGAAGAGGCGCTCGCCCCGCTCTTCCTTCCACCAGTTCGTCGTGACGCGATCCGGCATCCGGCGTTCGAGCTCCCGGCCGGCGGCGATCACGGCGTGCCGCACGTCGAGGAACTCGTGGGTCGGCTCGATCGGGGCGAAGACGTGCAGGCCGCGGTTGCCGCTCGTCTTCGCGAACGCCTCCAGCCCGGCCTCCCGCAACACCTCCCGCAGAGCGTGGGCGGCGGGGACGGCCTCGGCGAACCCGGTGCCCGGCTGGGGATCGAGGTCGATCCGCAGCTCGACCGGGTTGTCGGAGTCGGTCGCCAGCGATGCCCACGGGTGGAAGACGATGGTGTTCATCTGCACCGCCCACACGATCGCGCTCGTGCGGTTCAGGACGATCTGGGGATGGCGGCGGCCGCTGTTGTAGGTGACCGTGACGGCGTCGACGAAGTCCGGAGTGCCCTTCGGCGGGTTCTTCGAGAAGAACCCCTCTGGACGCGGACTGCCGGCAGCGCCGACGCCGTCGCGGAAGCGCTCCAGGGACACCGGGCGGTTGCCGTTCGCCGAGAGGAACGGCACAGACACGAGCTGCACGTACTCGGCGAGTTCCGCCTTGGTGATGCCGAGGTCGGGCCAGACGATCCGATTCGGGCTGGAGAGCGCGACCTCACGCTCTCCGTCGGTGTCGGCGACGGTCAGGGTCACGCGTTCAGAGGCCATGCTCCGACCCTAGGGGGCGGTCACGACGCACGGAACCCCCGGCAGGCCCCCGGTGTACGCGTGCCGTCAGTCCTCGATCCGCACCGCGCGCACGAGCACCGGGGCGAGGGCGTCGCGCTCCACCACCATCGAGGGTCCTGCGGAGTCGATGATGACGCCGGCCATCTCGGAGTGGCTCGTCAGCACCTTCGCGAGCTGGTCAGGCTCGAAGGGCAGCGGGCGGTCGCCGCGGCCCAGCGCGATGACCTCCAGCGGGTGCGAGAAGAGTTGGAGGAAGCGCCGCCCGTCGGCTGTCTGAGCCTCGGCGATGCCGACCTGACCGGTGCCGGATCCGTCGTTCACGGCCACCCACATGCGCGTCGTGGCGAGGGCCTCGCCCACCTTGGCGGGCGAGTCCTGCTCCCGCGGAGCGGCGAGCAGCGACTTCACGGTCATGTCGACGTCGGCCTGCTCGAGCGTCTTCTGCAGGAGCTCGGTGGGGAACACCACACGATGCGGCGCGGACGCGTTGTCGATGATGAGACCCGCGAAGTCGCCGGAGACGACCTGCTGCATGACCGAGGTCGTCGGCTGGGCGACCGCGGACGTGGCGGACGGGTCTGCTTCGAGCTGGACGGAGTCGCGGACGGCGGCCGCCGAGCTGAATGCCAGCATGAACTGCCGCTCTCCGTCACGGACCACGGCGACGGCCAGCGGCTTGCCCTCGCTGATCTGCGCGCGGGCATCACCGCTCACGCGGATGTAGAGGTGGCTCTGCAGAGCCTGGCGGAGCACTCCGAGGAGCTGCTCGTTGGAGGCGCCCGCCTCGATCTGCGCCAGGGACTCGCGCAGGAGGACGTTGTCCTTCATGCCCGCCACGGTCTCGGTCTGCTCGGGCGGGAGCGCCGGAGCGAGCGGGAGCTTCCGCTCGGCAGCCGGCGCCGCGGGCTCCTCCGCCGGGCGCGGCGGTGTCGCTGCGGCAGCGGGCGCCGGTGCTGTCGCGGCATCCGGATCCGGAAGGGCGACCTCGGGTCCGGCTTCGGCGCCGACACCGCGGAACGCCTGGACGGAGATGCCGACGGCGGGCGATGCCTCGGCCGTCGACGCCTCCGACTCCTCGGTCGCCATGCTCGCGTCCTCCTCGGTGTCGGCTGCCGGAGCGGCGGAGGGGGCGGGAGCGACGGCGTCGTCGCCGGACTTCTTGCGGCGGGAGAAGAGGGCCATGGGAGCCAGCCTAACCGTGTCTCCCCGCCCCCTTCGCCGCGACGTCAGAGCTTCTGGATCGGTGCGACCTTGATGAGCAGCTTCTTCTGCCCCGCCGTGTCGAACCGGACGTGGGCGATGCGCTTGGCCCCCTCACCGGTGACGGCGTCGACCCGGCCCTCACCGAAGTCGTCGTGCCGGATGCGGTCTCCGGCGGCGAGTTCGAGGTCGCCGTTGTCGCGCATCTTGGCGGTGACACGGTTGGGGATCTTGTCCATCGCCGTCGAGAGCGGCTTGAGGGAGTCGCGGGGCAGGGCCTTGACGCCGAAGCGGTCGCCGGAGCCCCCGGAGCGGCGGGCGTTCAGCGCCCTGGACTGCATGCCCCCGCGGGAGTTGACGTCGCCCGGGGACTGCCGCCAGTCGATGAGGGAGGCCGGGATCTCCTGCAGGAACCGGCTGGGCATCGCGACCGTCACCTCGCCGAACTGCGCGCGGGTCATCGCCAGGGACAGGTGCAGGCGCTTGCGGGCGCGGGTGATGCCCACGTAGAACAGGCGTCGCTCCTCCTGCGGTCCGCCGGGCTCTCCCGCCGAGATGCGGTGCGGGATGAGGTCCTCCTCGACGCCGGTGACGAAGACCGCGTCGTACTCCAGGCCCTTGGCGGTGTGCATCGTCATGAGCGAGACCGACCCGGACTCGTCGTCGAGGTCGTCCGCATCGGAGACCAGCGCGACCTCGGTGAGGAAGTCGGTGATGGTGCCCTCGGGGTTGTTGCGCGCGAAGTCGCGGGTCACGGCCACGAACTCGTCGAGGTTCTCCACGCGGGCCTCGTCCTGCGGGTCGCGGCTGGCGCGCAGGGCGTCGAGGTACCCGCTCTTGGACAGCAGGAGGCTGAGCCCGTCGGCCACGGAGGTGGGCGGCGGCACCTCCCCCGTCGGCGGGAGCATGATCGCCGTCGCCTCGGCGAGAACCGCATCGAGCTGGGCGATGGCGGCCTGGATCTTCGGGCCCACACCGAGCTGCCCCGGCAGCGACAGGGCATCGCGGAAGGAGATGCCGTGCTCCTCGGCGAAACGGGCGATGGCGGTCTCTGTGACGTCGCCGATGCCGCGCCGCGGCTTGTTGAGGATGCGGCGCACGGCCATCTCATCGGCGGGATTGGCGACCGCCACGAGGTAGGCCAGGGCGTCCTTGATCTCGGCGCGCTCGTAGAACTTGGTGCCGCCCATGATCTTGTACGGCACGGCCGAGCGGATGAAGATCTCCTCCAGCGCGCGGGACTGCGAGTTCGTGCGGTAGAAGACAGCCATCTCCGAGTACGGCATGCCCTTGCGGTGCAGGGCCTCGATCTCGTCGGCGACGAACTGGGCCTCGTCGTGCTGCGAGTAGCCGGTGAAGCCGATGATCCTGTCGCCCTCGCCGCGGTCGCTCCAGAGCTTCTTGTCCTTGCGGTCGAAGTTGTTGCCGATGACGGCGTTCGCGGCGGAGAGGATGTTCTGCGTCGAGCGGTAGTTCTGCTCGAGGAGGACGACCTTCGCCCCCGGGAAGTCGCGCTCGAACTCGCTGATGTTGCGGATGTCCGCGCCGCGGAAGGCGTAGATCGACTGATCCGAGTCGCCGACCACCGTCAGCGACGCCCCGGCCTCACCGGCGCCCGGTGCCGGCTCGGGGTCGGGCTCGAAGATCATCATGCCGTTGGCGGCATACGGCTCCGGTGTCGCGCCGACGCCGGACACCGGACGGGTGAGCTCGTGGATGAGCGCGTACTGCGCGTGGTTGGTGTCCTGGTACTCGTCGACGAGGATGTGGCGGAACCGGCGGCGGTAGGTGTCGGCGACCTGGGGGAACGCCCGGAACAGGTAGACCGTCTGGCCGATGAGGTCGTCGAAGTCGAAGGCGTTGGCCTTCTGGAGCTGCCGCTGGTAGTCGGCGAAGACCTCGACGAAGACGCGTTCGGCCGGGTCGCTCATGTTGGCCTGGCGGGCATAGGCCTCGGCGTCGGAGAGCTCGTTCTTGAGCTTGGAGATGCGCCCCTGGACCGCCGCCGGGGTGAGGCCGTAGGCGTCGGCCTCGTGCTCCTTGACCAGGCGCTTGAGGAGGGCGCGGGAGTCGCCGGAATCGTAGATGGTGAAGTTCTTCGTGAACCCGAACTGCTGCGCCTCGCGGCGGAGGATCCGGACGCACGCGGAGTGGAACGTGGAGATCCACATGCCGCGCGCGGCGGCACCGATGAGCCCTTCGACGCGCTCGCGCATCTCGCCGGCGGCCTTGTTGGTGAAGGTGATGGCGAGGATCTGGCTCGGCCACGCCTCCCGGCTGCGCAGGAGCGAGGCGATGCGGCGCGTGAGCACGCTCGTCTTGCCCGATCCGGCGCCGGCGACGATGAGCAGCGCGGGCCCGCGATAGGTGACGGCCTCGAGCTGCTGGGGGTTGAGGCCGGCGAGGAGGTCGTCCTGCGCGGGGGCGCCGGAGGACTGCGGGCCGACGGATCCGGGGACGATGAGAGGGGCTTCGGTCATGACCTCTCGAGTCTAGGCGGCGGCACCGACATCGCGGTCCGCGTCGGGGAGGGATACAGGCGACCGCCCGCACCCCTCCCCCGGTCAGGCGGTGCGCTTCCGACGGCGCAGCGCGAGGACCCCGGTCGTGAGGAGCATCAACGCGAGCGCGGTGGCGGCCACCGGCAGGTCCGCTCCGGTCGCGGCCAGCCCCTCGCCCGCGGCGGTGACGCGCAGGTCAGCCCAGCCGAGGAGCGTCCCATCCGCCGCGTAGACCGCGATGCGGTGCGCGCCCAGCGGCGCGTCCACCGGAACGGTGACCGTGAGGGCACCCGTCGCCGAAAGCGTCCCCGCAGCCAGGCGGACCGGGACGGAGTACATCCAGACCTCCGCCCGCGCTCCCGCGGCATCCGCGCCGACCGTGACGGTGACCCGCTGCCCCGGTGCGGCCACCGCCGGATCGACGGTGACGCCGTGGCGGTTGCCGTCCACGAGCTCCGTGCCGGGAAGCGGCGGGTTCTCCGCACCAGGGTTCTCGCCACCAGGGTTCTCGCCGCCGGGGTTCTCCCCACCGGGGTTCTCGGCGCCTGTGCCGCCCGGCAGCGTGCCGGTGCGCAGCGCCTCCGAGGCGAAGCCATCGGCGAACCACCACACCGGACGCTGTCCGTCGACCGCGAGCGACGCGGGAGCCGTCGCGAAGCCCTCGTTGTTGATGTCGGGCATGCCGGCGGGCCGCGCGTAGTGAGCGATCCCGGGCCGGGCGGTCCCGTTCAAGGTGAGCTCGGCGGAGCGGCCCTGGCAGCCGTCGTCGCACACCGCCCACAGGGTGCCGCGGACGGCATCCCAGTCGAGCGCCATGACACCGGTGAGCCCGGGGGAGATCTCGGAGACGAGCGTGGCCGTGCCGTCCGCGGCGAGCGCGAAGGCGTAGACGTGCCCGTTGTCCTCCACCGCGACGAAGAAGAGGCCGTCGCCGTGTCCCGGATGCACGGCCGGGTCGTAGGCGGTCCCGGTGGTGTCGTCGAAGAGCTTTCCGTTCAGCGCACTGTCCGGCACCCACTGCACGGCCTCGATGCCGAGGTTCGCGCCGACCGCCGGGAGCATCGCCGTGAGATCCCATTCCCGCTGCGCCACGAGATCGCCGGCCGCCGCGTCCGGATCGACCTGCAGCAGCACGTTCTGGTTCACACCCTTGGCGCTGTTGTCGCGCTCGGACGCCACGTAGACCAGGCCCCTCCCGTCGACCGTGATGCCTTCGGTGTCCGGCCCTGCGGCGCCCGGGTTCCCGGCGTCCTTGGCGAAGCGCACACGCTTGCCCTCGTCCCAGCCCGCGGCCTTCTCCACCGAGCCGTCCGCGTGGGCCTCGAGCTTCCAGATGCGCCCCTCGCCGTTATCCACGGCCCAGAGGAATGCCCCGTCCGCGGTCTCCTGCACGTCGAGGCCGGAGCTGTCCTCGAGGAACGTCGGCACGTCGTCGAGCACCCGCACTTCGGCCGACCCCGGCCAGGTGCCGACGGTGACCTCGCCCGCGCACACGTTCGGCGCGCCCTTCGTCGGCGTCGCGGTCGCCGCGAAGGCTCCCGTGGTGTCAGGGCAGCGGCCCCAGGAGGTCGCCGCGTGGCCCTCGCCCCAGGCGGTCTCGTCGATGAGCAGCTCACCGTCGAAGAGGCGGACGGCGTCGCCCGCGCCCAGCCCGAAGCCGAGGGCCGAACGCTCGATGACGAAGAAGCCTCCGGCTGGGATCGTCGTGCCGACGGGAACGGTGTAGGCGTGGGCGTCGTCGTCGTCCTTCACGACGACGCCACCGATCTCGAGCGAGGCGCCGGTCGGGTTGACGAGCTCGATCCAGTCGTCCGGCGCGCCGCCGTCCGACTCGACCTCGTTGATCCGCACCGGGTTCCCGCAGGCGTTGCGCTGGCCCTTCGTCGCTGCCGGCGCGTCGACGAACGCGCCCGTCCCGTCGGCGCAGCGTGCCCAGACGCCGTCGGCGTGCGCGGAGTAGACGTGCTCGTCGATCATGAGTCCGTTCGCGTCCCGCAGCGTCACGGTGTCGCCGTTGCCCAGCCCGAAGACGAAGTCGGCGGGCTGATCGAAGACCCGGTATCCGCCCGGAGGCAGCAGCGTCCCCGCCGGCAGCGGCGTCGTCTCCGAGGCGTGTCCGACCGGATCGCCGTCCATGACGGTCCAGCCGGACAGGTCGACCGTGGTGCTGCCGGTGTTCACGACCTCGACCCAGTCGGTCGCGTCCCCGTTGGACTCGATCTCGTTGATCGCGACATCAGGGAGGACGCAGGAGTTCACCGCTCCCGGGGTCGCGTGCGCGAGCACGAAAGCGCCGGTACCGTCCGGGCAGCGCGCGAGCGTGGCGGCGGCGAAGTCCCCGTCGATGGCGGCGTGTCCCTCCCAGGGCTGCGTATCGTCGACGAGCGTGCCCGCGGTGTCGAAGAGGCGGATGCGGTCGGCGCTGCCGATGCCGATCGGGTCGCGGAACGCCGCCTCCACGCCGTCGACGAGCCCGATCGTGCCCTCATCGACGACGAGAAACGCTTCTGGTTCGATCGTGGTGCCCGGCAGGAAGCGCCACCGGTGGTCATCGGAGTTGTCGCGGATCTCGTACCCGGAGACATCGAGCGCCTCCGTCCCCGGGTTGTGGAACTCGACCCAGTCGGCCGGCTGCGAGTCGACCTCGTTGATGCGGATCGAGCCCGCGACCGACGCGACCTGGCAGTCGTTGGGCGCGCCCGGTGTCGCCGCCGTGGCATGCGCCCAGTCGCCCGTCCCGTCGGGGCAGCGCGCCCAGACCGCCAGCGGCGCGGTGTTCGCGTAGGCGTAGGAATCGACCTCGACCCCCTCCGGGTCGTGGAGGACGACCTCGTCCCCCTTGCCCAGCCCGAAGGCGAAGTCCACGTCCTTCACCAGGACGAGGAACGCGCCCGGCGCGAGCACCGTCCCGGCCGGTGCCGCGCCGAAGCTGTCGCGCTTCTCGTCCGAGACCCGCCAGCCGGTCAGGTCGACGCTCGCCGAGCCCGCGTTGTAGATCTCGATCTGGTCGGCGAGCCCGGTCGCCGCGTCGTCGTAGACGATCTCGTTGAGGACGAGCCCTGCTTCGGCGGTCGGCGCGGGCTCGCCGGGAGGGATGGCACCGGAGGCGGCGACGGGGGCGGCGATCAGGGCGGCGGCGCTCAGCGCGCACGCCGCCGTGACTGCCGCCACGGAGTGCAGTCGGGGCATGGGGGCTCCTGGAAGATGGCTCGACTGAGCGCAGACGGGTACCCGTCCAGACCACCGCTGCCGCATGGCCGTCCGTCGACCCGTCGGTGGACGGCCGGTGAACGGTCGGTGGCGTCTTCCTCGGCCCTGCCGGTCAGGCGATGCGCGTACCGGGCGGCAGCCGTCGCGCCGGCGTCCGCGTCCGTGCCCACGCTCCCGCGAACAGCGCCCCGGCGAGCACGACCTGCACCCCGAGCCCCACGAACCAGCTGGGCACGGTCTCGTCGATCACCTGCTCAGCCGTCTGGGAACCGCTCTCCGGATCGCAGTCGTCCCATCGCTGCTCCAGCGGCGAGAGCTGCGCGCTGCGGACACCGAACTTGATCTGCCCGTACAGATCGACCGGGTACCCGCTCGTGTTGAACTCGGTGGGGGTCGCGTCGGCGAGCACGACGAACGGGTTGGCGGCGAGCGCCCACCACACGAGGTCGAACCGCGGCGCCTCGTACGTGTAGCTGTCCCAGCTCTCGCAGTCCACGTTGCCGTTGCTGTCGTAGGGGCGGCTGTAGGTGGTCGCCTCGCTGCGCACGGCCAGGCCGCCGAGTGCGAAGACGATGATCGTGCCGATGACGAGCGCCGACACCACGAGGTAGGTGGACGCGACGGAGAACAGCGGTCGGGCGATGAGGCCGCTCAGCCCCACGCCGATCGCGGCGACGATGATGATCTCGGCGGCGAGGACGAGCAGCGCCACGAACAGCACGATCGGATCGGTTCCACCCGCCAGCAGCGACGCCGCGAGGAACGGAACGGCCACCAGCAGGAACGCGCCCCCCGTCGCGATCGCCGCGAGGAGCTTTCCCAGCATGATGTCGCCGGTCGACGCCGCGGTGACCTGGATCGGCGCGAGCGTGGCCGCCTCCCGGTCGCCGTTGATGGCGTTGCCGCTGAGCGTCGGCGAGACGAGCACGACGAGCAGCAGGACCACGTTGACGACGATGGACGACACGCCGGCCCCGACGTCCTCCCCCCAGGAGTACACGGCGAACGACAGGCCGGTGACGCCGAGGAGCACCAGCGCGAAGACGCCGAGGAGCACGTACCAGCCGACGCTCCGCAGCCGCTGGGTCAGTTCCAGGCGCGCGATGACGCCGATGTTCGCGAGGCTCATGCTCCCGCCTCCGTTCCGTGGGGTGCCGCAGGCGGCGGGGGTGGGGTCGTCGCCGCGGGCGGCTGCGGGTTCCGGAGCGCGAGGAAGGTGTGCTCCAGGTCGCTCTGCGCGGGCGCGAACTCCGCGACCGGCAGCCCCGCCTCCACGAGGTGACGCAGCGACTGGGCGGCGGCGTCTTCCCCGGGGAAGCCGACGAGGACGGCGCCGCGGTCCACGACGAGGGACTCGGGAGCGAGCCCGAGAGTCGACGCGACCTGCCAGGTGTCCGCGGTCAGGCGTGCGGGGGTCGCGCCGGCGAGCCGCACCCGCCAGGCGCGGACCGCGCTCTGCGCCGGAGCGGCATCCACGACGGCCCCGCCGACGAGGAAGACGGCGTCGTCGACGACCTCTTCCAGCTCGGACAGCACGTGGCTGGAGATGAGGACCGTGCGTCCTTCGGCCGCGAAGCGGCGCAGCAGCACCCGCAGCTGTACGCGGGCCTCGGGGTCGAGACCCGACGCCGGCTCGTCGAGGAGCAGCACCTGCGGGTCGTGGACCAGGGCACGGGCGAGGCCGAGCTTCTGCTTCTGCCCGCGGGAGAGCACCTTCGCCGCCGAATCCGCGAGCTCCCCGAGACCGACCAGGCCGAGGAGGTGCTGCGCCCGCCGTTCCGCGTCCGGGCGATCGATCCCGTAGAGCCGAGCGGTGGTCACGATCGTCTCGCGGGCCGTGAGCGAGGGCCAGGCGCCGAGCGCGTCCGGCATCCACCCCAGCACCCGGCGGGCGGCGAGCGGATCGGCCTCGGGGTCGATGCCGCCGATGCGGATCGAGCCGCTGTCGGGGGCGAGCAGCGAGGCGAGCATCAGGAGCAGGGTCGTCTTGCCCGCCCCATTCGGGCCCACCAGGCCCGTCACCCTTCCCGCCTCTGCGCGCAGCGTGGCCGCTCGCACGGCCTGCACGTCCCCGAACGCTCTACTGACGTCGTCCACCACTATTCCGGTCATGCGGTCAGTCTGGCATCGCCGGGCGCGAGCGCCGGGGACCTCCGGGCTGATGCCCAGCCGCGCCGCCCCGCGGGTGACACAATCGCAGTATGCGCACGATCCTCAACATCATCTGGGTCATCCTCGCGGGCTGGGCGCTCTTCCTCGGCTACGTGCTGGCCGGCCTGCTGCTGTGCATCCCGATCATCACGATCCCGTGGGCCATCGCGTCGTTCCGCATCGCCGCCTACGCCATCTGGCCCTTCGGCCGCGAGGTCGTCAGCAAGCCGACGGCCGGCGTGGGTTCGTTCCTCGGGAACGTGCTCTGGGTCATCCTCGCGGGATGGTGGCTCGCGCTCGGTCACATCGTGTCGGGACTGGCGCTGTGCATCACCATCATCGGCATCCCGATGGGCATCGCCGACTTCAAGATGGTCCCGGTCTCGCTCATGCCACTCGGCAAGGAGATCGTCTCCACCCGTCAGGGCGCGTTCGACCGCACGCTCTAGCGCCGTGGGTCAGGCGCGGAAGACGGCGACGCCGAGGTCGGGGTGGTCGACGAAGACGCCGTCCACGCCCTGCCGCGCGATCACGGCCCACTCGGCCTCGTAGTCCCCGAACGCGCTCTTGCCTCCCGGTCCGCGGTGCGGCGCCGCGAGGAAGGTGTTCTCCGGCCGACAGGTCCAGGTGAAGACGGTCAGACCGCGGGCATGGGCGTCGGCCACCAGCGTCGTCCCCGGCACGAGGAGCATCTTCTTGTCGACGCTGATCCCGTCGACCCGCCCGACCAGACGGTCGAGGTTCTCGGGCACCACCGTCTCCGGGTAACTCAGGGCGGTTGCTCCCTCCGCGACGAGGAGATCGTACGGCTGTCCCGCCGCCTCGATGAGGTAGACGAAGCTCGCGGCGACGCCCTCGGCACGGAGCTGTCGGAGCACGGTCGATTCGAAGCTCTCCACGATGAGCGGCAGCTCCCCCGCCGCCCACCGCGCATCCCGCAGCTCCTGCGCGATGAGGGGCGCGAGGTCGAGCCCGATGCTCGCGAAGTGGGTGGCGTGTTTGACCTCGAGCACGACGCCGATCTCCCGCCCCTGAGCGGCCGCGGCCGCCCGCACCAGGTCGAGCACGTCGCGCAGACGCAGGATCGGCTCCGCGCCGTCGAAGGAGGCGCTGGACGACCGGATCTTCGGCAGCCGCTCCCGGCACCGCAGCGTGGACAGTTCCTCCCAGGTGAAGTCCTCGGTGAACCAGCCGGTCAGCGCGGCGCCGTCCACGCGCCTCGTCGTCCGGCGGTCGGCGAACTCCGGGTGATCGGCGACGTCGGTGGTGCCGGAGATCTCGTTCTCGTGCCGCACGACAAGGACGCCGTCCTTGGTGGCGACCACATCCGGCTCGACGGCGTCGACCCCCATCGCGAGGGCGAGCTCGTAGGACGAGCGGGTGTGCTCGGGGCGGTAGCCGGGAGCGCCGCGATGCCCGATGACGAGCGGGGATTTGCTGGGCACGCTCACAGCGTAAGGCACCCCGGGAGTGTCGCCGCCCGGGTATCGTGGAGGAAAGCGACCTACGACCCCCCTTTGGAGTGAGGCCCACCTGATGAGCAACTTCGCCTTCAACAATCCTGCTTTCCAGCAGCAGGACCCGCGCAACGTCGCGACCTACCCGGGTGCCCCCCAGGGTGCGCAGGGCGCACAGGCCGCGTCGCTCCAGCACGGTGCGATGGATGCCGCCGCCAACGCGCAGCTCGAGGGCATGTACGCCGCCCCCGCGGCCGGCGCCCTCGAGACCGACCGGATGTCCGTCGAGGACACCGTGTGGAAGACCGCCGGCCTGTTCGGCATCCTCCTCGTCACCGCCGCCGTCGGCTGGGTGCTGACGCTCGGCGGCCTCGACGTGCCGCGGTACGACCCGTACAACCCCGCCGCCGTCAACGTGCTGCCCTGGGCCCTCGGGGCGCTCGGCGGCTTCGTGCTGGCGATGGTCATCACCTTCACCTCGCGCAAGAAGGTCCGCCCCGCGCTGATCTTCGCCTACGCGGCCTTCGAGGGCCTCTTCATCGGCGGCATCTCGGCGTTCTTCGAGGTCCGCTGGCCCGGCATCGTCTTCCAGGCGACGCTCGCGACCGTCTCGGTCGTCGGCGTGACCCTCGCCCTCTTCGCGAGCGGCAAGATCCGCGCCTCGAAGAAGGCGACCAAGATCTTCATGATCGCGATGATCGGCTACCTGGTCTTCTCGCTCCTGAACCTCGTCCTCATGTGGACCGGGATCAACGACAACGCGTTCGGTCTGTTCAGCGCCGAGATCATGGGCATCCCGCTCGGCCTCATCATCGGCGTCCTCGTCGTGATCATGGCGGCCTACTCGCTGGTGCTCGACTTCGACCAGATCCAGCAGGGCGTGCGCAACGGCGCTCCCCGCAAGTACGGCTGGCTCGGCGGCTTCGGCATCATGGTCACGGTCGTCTGGCTCTACGTCGAGATCCTGCGGATCATCGCGATCGCCCGCGGCAACAACTGACGCGATACGGCACCACGAAAGGCCCGTCTCCCTGCGGAGGCGGGCCTTTGCCATATCCGGGACGGTGCGCGCAAGGGGTTGGCACGCGGTCCGGCGACCCGCCACAGTGGATAGCACGAAGCCCCGGCACCCCGGGGCTCCTGACCCAAGGAGCTGACCATGAGTTTTCTCGGCTTTCTTCTTCTCGGCCTCATCGCCGGAGCCATCGCGAAGCTGATCCTGCCCGGCAAGCAGGGCGGCGGATGGTTCATCACCCTGCTGCTCGGCGTCGTCGGCGCCCTGCTCGGCGGCTGGCTCGGCAGCCTGATCCTCAACCGTCCGCTCACGGAGTTCTGGGACCTCGGCACCTGGCTCCTGGCCATCGGCGGTTCGATCATCGTGCTGCTGATCTACGGCCTCATCGCGGGCCGCAGCCAGCGGGTCAACGACTGACGCAGACCCCACTCGACGCGCTCCGCGTCACCCACGCCCGTCCCTCACGGCTGCGAGAGCATCCGTGAGGGGCGGGTCTTTTTCGTGCCGCTGCCGGTCAGCCCTCGGCTCCACGTGCCTTGCGCTCCAGGAGTCGGCGTTCGCGGTCGTTGCCGGCCAGCCCTGCGGCCACCGCGAACTCGCTGCGCGCCTCACTCTCCCTGCCGAGCCGACGCAGCAGCTCGCCGCGCGTGGCCGGGAGGAGATGGTATCCGCGCAGCACCCCGGACGCGCTCAGCTCATCGAGCAGCCGCAGGGCGGAGGCGGGCCCGGTCGCCATGGCCACGGCGGCCGCGCGGTTCAGCTCCACCACCGGAGACGGGGTGAGCCGGCCCAGCGCCTCGTAGAGCACGACGATGCGATCCCAGTCCGTCTCCTCCACGGACGGCGCGACGGCATGGCACTCGGCGATGGCTGCCTGCAGACCGTACGCCCCGCGACCGCGGCCGAGTCCGTCCGCCGTCGCCAGAGCCGCTCTCCCCCGCGCGATCCGGCTGCGGTCCCAGCGTCCGCGGTCCTGATCGGCGAGCAGCACCGGGTCCCCGTTCCGGTCGGTACGCGCCGGGAAGCGGGCGGCCGTGAGCTCCAGGAGCGCGAGCAGACCGTGCACCTCCGGCTCCCGAGGCTGCAGCGCGGCGAGCACCCTGGCGAGCCGGATGGCCTCGTCGCTCAGCTCCGGCCGCATCCACTCCGGACCGCTGCTGGCTGCGTGCGCCTCGTTGAAGATGAGGTAGAGCACCCCGAGGACCGCACCGAGCCGCGCCGGATGCTCGTCCCGCGGTGGCACCTCGAACGGCGCGTGCGCGGCCGCCAGCGTCTTCTTCGCGCGCACGATCCGCTGCTGCACCGTGGCTGTGGGGATGAGGAAGGCGCGGGCGATCTCCCCGGTCGACAGACCGCCGACGACCCGCAACGTCAGGGCGACCTGCGCCTCCCGCGAGAGCACCGGGTGGCACGCGATGAAGAGGAGGCGCAGCACGTCGTCGTCCACCGCGTCCGGATCCCACGGCAGGTCCGGCACCTGCGCCTGCTCCTGTTCGAGCTCGTGCGCGATCAGAGCGAGACGATCGTCCAGCCGCTCGCGGCGGCGCCACCCGTCCACCGCCTTCCGCTTCGCCACGGCCGTGAGCCACGCCGCGGCGTTGCGCGGGACCCCTTCGACGGGCCATTGCCGCAGCGCGGCGACCAGGGCCTCCTGCGCCAGATCCTCCGCCAGGCCGAAGTCGCCGACCATCCGCGTCAGCGTGCCGACGATGCGCGCGGACTCGATGCGCCACACCGCTGCGACAGCCCGCTCGGCCGCCTCCTGCGCAGAGGCGGCCGAGGCGGTCCCCGGGTCAGAGGAGCCGTCCATCAGCGGAGCGGCCTCACGCCTGCTCGGTACGGCGAGCCTGCTCCTCCCGCCAGCCCGCCTCCTTCTCGATCCACTCGTTGTCGGCGGGGAAGTCCTCGGGGCCGGTCACCCGGCGCACCTCGAGGAACGACCCCGGCCCCAGCGGCGCCCGGCTCGCCCACTCCGCGGCCTCCTCGCGCGAAGAGACCTCGATGATCCAGAAGCCGTTGAAGAGCTCCTTCGTCTCCCCGTAGGGGCCGTCCGTGAGGAGCGGCTTCTCGGCGCTGAAGTCGACGACGAAGCCCTCCGCCGCGTCGGTCAGGCCCTCGCCGGCGACGAGGACGCCCGCCTTCATCATCGACTCGTTGTATCGGCCCATGGCCTCGATGACCTGCTCGAAGGGCATCTCCTGATAGGCCGCCACCGCGTCGTCGGTCGCGCGCATGATGAGCATGAACTTCATGATGTTCTCCTTGTTCCGAAGGGCCGTTCCTCGACCCTCTCATCACAGACGTCGAACGGGAACAGCGGAGATCGACATCGGGGTGGAACTTCTTTCGTTGACTTCTCGAGGACGCACTGAAGGCATAGAGTTTCAGTTCACACCCTTTCAATGGAAATTGTTTTCCAGATCGGACGAGACTCGATGAAGAGACGCCTCGCGGCCACCGCCGCTGCCGCCCTGCTCCTGCTGGCGCTCCCCACCACCGCCGGAGCGGCCCCCGACGAGGAGCCGTTGACCCGGTACGTCAAGGACACCTCCGGCGCCTATGGCTACAGCACGGAGCCCGTGTACACCTATCCGGGATCCGGAGAGCAGGTCGCCATCCCCACGACGCTGACGCCGGAGAACCGCCGCTTCTCCAGCGCCTGGGTCGGCACGATCGGCAACCTGAACTTCGGCAAGCCCACGGATGCGGCGGACTTCGACGCCCGCTACGCGACGGTGCTCGACGACTTCGCCTCCTGGAACATGAACGCCGTGATCTTCCAGGTGCGTCCGCTGCTGGACGCCTACTACCCGTCGGCGCTCAACCCGTGGTCCGAGTTCCTCACCGGCACCCAGGGCGCCGATCCCGGGTACGACCCGCTGCAGCGCATGGTGGAGGCCACGCACGCGCGCGGCATGGAGTTCCACGCCTGGCTGAACCCCTACCGTGTGACCAACACCAAGATGACGTCTCCCGCGATCCTCACCGCACTCGGGCTCACCGCGGACGAGGTGAAGGCGCTCTCGATCCCGCAGTACATCGCGGCGCTCAACGACGCCGGCATCCTCGCCGACGACAACTTCGCTGTGCAGCACCCCGACTGGGTGCTGTCGTTCGAGGAGAAGCTGTTCCTGGACCCGGGCCAGCCCGAGGTCCCCGCGTACGTCGCGGCCACCGTCGCCGAGATCACGGAGAACTACGACGTCGACGCCATCCACTTCGACGACTACTTCTACCCGTACCGGATCACCGTCGACGGCCAGAACGTGTTCTTCGGCGCGCAGGGCGAGGACCGCGCGACCTTCGAGGAGTTCGGCCTCACGGCGGGCTACCCCGACACCGTGGACGGCATCGAGGCGTGGCGGCGCGACAACATCACGGGTCTCATCACCCTCGTCGACGACGCGATCGCTGCCGGCAACGCGGCCCGCGGCACCGCCGTGCAGCTCGGCATCAGCCCGTTCGGGATCTGGGAGCACGAGGCGCTGGACCCGGCCGGATCCCACACGCCGACCAGCTCGTCGCAGACGTACAGCCAGGCGGTCTTCGCCGACACCCGCGGGTGGGTGCAGAACGAGCTGATCGACTACATCGTGCCGCAGATCTACTGGAGCTTCGATCAGGCCGCCGCCCCCTACGGGGAGCTCGCGCAGTGGTGGAGCGACGTCGCAGCGGGCAGTCGCACCCAGGTCTACGTGGGGCATGCGCTCTACAAGCACGTCAACAACGGCGGCTGGGAGCAGGCCTGGATGAACCCGGAGGAGGTGCCGAACCAGATCCGGTACAACCAGACGCTCGACGGCATCGAGGGCAGCGTCCTGTTCAGCTACAACGACATGAAGGCCAGCGATCTGAGCTCTCTCCCCGCTGATCAGCAGCCCAAGCACCAGGCCAAGAACACCGCGATCGAGCTCCTCGAGGGCGAGGCCTTCGCCCACCCCACGCTCGTTCCGGCCAAGCCCTGGCTCTCGGACGGACAGGTGGCCACCCCGGCGGCCCCCGAGGTCATCGACGGCGAGCTCCGCTGGCAAGCCGGGGACGCGCAGGAGGCCCGCCAGTATGCGATCTATCGCGGAACCGGTGATCCAGCGCAGATCGTCGCCACGCCGGGCGCGCTGGTGGACACGGTCTGGGCAGGCGGCGCGGCGTCGTTCCGCTTCCCCCTCCCCGCCGACGATGCCCCCACCGCCGCGCGCGCTGCGACGGAGACCTGGGTGGTGACCGCGCTGGATGCCGCCGCCGTCGAGAGTGCGCCGGTGGCTGTCGCCGTGGACGAGCCGGTGGACCCGACCGACCCGGGGACTCCGACGGATCCGACCGGACCGACGGACCCCGGCAGCCCGTCGAACCCGGGCGCTGCGGGTGAGGACGGCGTCACGGCACCCGGGGGCGGGGCCACGCGTGGCGAGCGCGGTGATCTCGCGGCGACGGGTGGCGACGCCCCCATCGTCGCTCTGGTCCTGGGCGGCCTGCTACTGGCCGCCGGCGCCGTCACCACGGTCGTGGCCGCACACGGGCGCCGCACGCGATGACGCCATCGACCGCCGGGGGACCGCTCGCGACCTCCCGGCGGTCGCGACGGTCGCGTTCAGCGGCGCCGGGACGGAGCCTGCACGACGGCGGCGATGGTCGTGGCCAGCGCCTCCATCGAGCGCTCGGGACTCCACGCCGCCGCGACGGCCGGCGCCTCGGCACGCAGCGCCGCCAGACGGTCCTGGTCGGTCAGCAGCTCCCGGAGCGCCTCCCCCAGCGCCTTCACGTCGCCCGAGGGGACGAGGACCCCGCCGCCCGCACCGAGAACATCGCGGATGCCGTACCGCACGTCGTAGGACACCACGGGCGTGCCGTGCAGGAGGGCCTCGACGATGCCCAGCGGCTGCCCTTCGAACGCCGTGGAGGTGACGAGCACGGATGCCCTATCGAGCACGGTGGCCGGATCCGCGGTGTAGCCGCAGAGACGCACGCGGTCCGCGGCGTCGAGCTCGGCGATCAGTGCCGCCAGCCGCTCCTGCTCTGCTCCCGTGCCCCAGATCTCCATCCGGGAGCCCGGCACGTCCGCCTCGATGAAGGCACGGATGGAATGGTCGATGCGCTTGCCGGCCGCGAGCCGCCCCAGCACGACCACGAGGCCCTCCTCGCGCAGGTCGTCACGGCGCTCGACCGGCGCGATGGGGTTCGGCACCACGACATGGTTGGCGGCCTCACCGAACCGCGCCACGACGTCGTCCCGCTGCGTGGCCGTCGGCCAGATGACGGCGTCGAAGCGGTCGGCCAGCCGGAACCAGCGAGTCCAGAGCGTGTTGAGGGTCGCGTCGGGCGTGTAGGGCGCCTCCACGTGCATGGTGTGGATGGGGTGCAGGATGCGGACGCGCGGGTCGACCCAATCGGCGATCAGCTCACCGAGCTGGCGGGACTCGCAGATCACGACGATCGGACGGTCCCCCACCGCCGCGGTGACGTGCCCGAGCCAGGCACCGTAGAGTCCGCGGAAACCGTGCAGCGCACCGACGACCACGCCGGCGCCGTCGTACACCAGCACCGGTTCATCCGTCAGGTGCCAGTCGGGGTTGCCCGGGATCACCGGGAGCGCCGCGAAGGGGCGCCCCTCGGGGTCCGCGAGCACCCGGTACTCCACGTCGGGGTCGGCCGCCACCGCAGCGTCGGCCGCGTCTCGCAGCCAGGAGGCGGCTCCGCCCTCCGGCGCGACCGCCTCGTCGAAGAGGTTCCGCAGGCGATCGCGGGCGGTGAGCGCGCCGCGCTCGGTGAACACGCGACGGTGCTCGGCGTGCTCGGCCGCCGTCCCCGGGTCGAAGGTCAGCAACTGCGGACCCGCGCCCTCCCCCGCCCCTGCGGCGGCCAACAGCCGGGCGCGCGCGAGCGTGGCGATCGTGTACCCGCCGTCCAGCCCCGGGATCAGGCGGCTGGACAGCACCAGGTACTCGGCGTCCGGGAGGGCGGGCGCCGAGACCGGGGGCATCGTGCCCCCTACTCCCACTCGATCGTCCCCGGCGGCTTCGACGTGACGTCGAGCACGACGCGGTTGACGTCACGGACGCCGTTCGTGATCCGGTTCGAGATCTTCGACAGCACGTCGTACGGCAGGCGCGTCCAGTCTGCCGTCATCGCGTCCTCGCTGGAGACCGGACGCAGCACGATCGGGTGCCCGTAGGTGCGGCCGTCCCCCTGCACGCCCACCGAGCGCACATCGGCGAGGAGCACGACGGGGCACTGCCAGATCTCCTGATCAAGGCCGGCCTTGGTCAGCTCCTCGCGGGCGATGGCGTCGGCCTCACGCAGAATCTCGAGACGGTCAGCGGTGACCTCACCGATGATCCGGATGCCGAGGCCGGGCCCCGGAAACGGCTGGCGGCCGACGATCGCCTCGGGGATGCCGAGCTCGCGACCGATCGCGCGGACCTCGTCCTTGAAGAGGGCCCGCAGCGGCTCGATGAGCTCGAAGTCGAGGTCGTCCGGCAGCCCGCCCACGTTGTGGTGCGACTTGATGTTGGCGGTGCCCGCACCGCCACCCGACTCCACGACGTCCGGGTAGAGCGTGCCCTGCACGAGGAACTTCACCGGGGCGCCGCCGTCGGCCTTCGCCTCCTCGACGAGGTCGAGCTGCACCTTCTCGAACGCCCGGATGAACTCGCGCCCGATGATCTTGCGCTTCTCCTCCGGGTCGGTCACGCCCTGGAGGTGACCGAGGAAGGTCTCGGCGGCGTCGACCGTGATGAGCCGCACGCCGGTGGACTCGACGTAGTCCTTCTCGACCTGCTCGCGCTCGCCCTTGCGGAGGAGGCCGTGGTCGACGAAGACCGCGGTGAGCTGGTCGCCGATGGCCTTGTGCACGAGGGCGGTCGACACGGCGGAGTCCACGCCGCCGGACAGCGCCGAGATGACCCGGGCGTCGCCGACCTGCTCGCGGATGCGCTCGACCTGCTCGGCGATCACGTTGTCGGGGTTCCAGTCGGATGCCAGACCGGCACCCTTGTGAAGGAAGTTCTCGAGCACACGCTGACCGTGGTCGGAGTGCTTGACCTCGGGGTGCCACTGCACGCCGTAGAAACCGCGCTCCTCGTTCGCGAAGGCGGCGACCTTCGTGGCCTCCGTCGTCGCGAGCACCTCGAAGCCCTCCGGGGCCTTCGCGACCTGGTCGCCGTGACTCATCCACACGTTCTGCTCGGTCGGCTGCCCGCTGAGCAGCGTGCCCCCGTCACCGGAGATGACGGCATCGGTCGCGCCGTACTCGCGGAGGCCGGTGTGCGCGACCTCGCCGCCGAGGGTCTGCGCCATGTACTGGAAGCCGTAGCAGATGCCGAGCGTGGGGACGCCGAGGTCGAAGACCGACGGGTCGAGCTTCGGTGCACCCTCCTCGTACACCGAGGACGGACCACCGGAGAGGATGATGGCGACGGGGTTCTTCGCGGCGATCTCCTCCGCGGTGGCGGTGTGCGGCACGATCTCGCTGTAGACCCCGGCCTCGCGCACGCGGCGGGCGATGAGTTGCGCGTACTGGGCGCCGAAGTCGACGACGAGCGCGGGGCGCTGCTGGGTCTCGGACTGTTCGGTCAACGGACACCTTCCGGGGCGATCGCGGAGGCCTCGGCGGCCTCCCTGGTGGCGAGATAGGTCTTGACTTCACGGGCGACGACCGCCTCCATGAAGAACGACAGCAGCGGCACGACGCCGCCGAGCGCGAGCAGGATGAACCGCGGGAACCGCCAGCGCATCAGACTCCACATGCGGAAGCACGCGAAGAGGTAGACGACGTAGAACCAGCCGTGGGCGACGAGGATGAACAGCGAGATGTTGAAGCCGTCCCCGAGGGAGGTCATCTCGCAGGAGTTCGTCCACGGCGCGAACAGCGACCACCACTGGCAGTCCGGTCCGGCGATGACGCCGGCGAACCAGAGCGGGCCGCCCGACCCTCCGGCGAAGAGCTCGAGGTGGATCGGCGTGTACTTCAGCACCATCTCGGCGAGCAGCAGGAGCAGCATGACTCCCGTGATGATCGACGCGATCTGGTAGAACTTCAGCGCACCGCGGATCGCCGGAAAGCTGGCGACTTTCGGTTCGGGCATGCCCCCAGTCTAGTCGGCGGGGCGCGCCACCCCGACCCCGCGGAAACGACGGAGGCCGCCGGGTCGCCCCGACGGCCTCCGCCACGTCATCCGCCGATCGGCGTCAGAACCATCCGGTCAGGAGGTCCCACAGCCAGTCGACGATGTCCTTGATGATCCCGCCGATACCGCCGGCCCGGTTGACGGTCACGGTGGCCGTAGCCTCGTCCCCGTCCGCCTGCGCCACCGCGACGGTGTACTTCCCGGGCTGGGCGTTCTTCGGCACCGTCACCGAGGTGCTGAACGTGCCGTCCTGACGGACCTGCACCGTGCCGACCTCGACGCCCTGGCCCTTCTTCGGGCGGAGCTCCACCGTCACGGTCTCGCCGGGTTGGTAGCCCTCGCCGGTGATCGCGAGCTTCTTGCCCGCGGCCACCTTCGAGGAGCCGAGCGCGATGGTCCCCGCGAACTCCTCCTCGCCGGCGATCGTGAACGGCACCTGCACCGTGGTGCCCGTCGCCGGGACCTCGACCGTGAGCTGCTGCTCGCCGAACACCCCGGACGGCACCGTGAAGGTGAGGGTGGCGCGCCCGCCCTCGTCCGTGGTGTCCACGATGGTCGGGTCGATCGTGCCAGCCGCGAGCTGCGTGTCACCGAGCGACAGGGTGACGGCTCCCGGAGCCGCCTCGCCCCCGCTGAAGGCCAGCGAGGAGAGGGAGACGGTCACCTGGTCGCCCGCGCGGTAGCCGTCGGCGTCTGCCGGGCTGACCGTCACGCCGACCGCACGCTGGGCGAGGTCGGGCGAGGCCGTCTTGTTCGCGTCGAACCAGTCGACCATGGACTGCAGGTCGATCTTGCCGGTGTCCCGCTTGCCCGCGCCCTCCTTGAAGGTGGCGAAGTTGTCGCCGCCCGCAGCGAGGAAGGAGTTCGCCGCCACCGTGTACTCCCCGTTCGGGTCGATCGCAGTGCCGTTCAGCGTGATCGAGGTGATCCGCGAACCCGCGGCCGCCGTCGGGTCGTAGGTGTAGACCAGCCCCTCGGAGACGCCGAGCTTGAGGAACGGTCGCGCCGATCCGGCCGGCTGCCACTGCTCCTCCAGCACGCCCTTCAGCTGCGTGCCGGTGAGGGTCAGCGTGACCAGCGTGTTGGCGAACGGCTGGACGGTCGCCGCCTCCCGGTAGGTGACGTTGCCGTTCGGATCGTCGGCGTTGCTCGACGCGTAGGTCAGGTTGGCACGGATGCCGCCCGGGTTCATAAGAGCGATGTCCGCACCCGTGGACCACTTCTGCACGTCGGCGACGAAGTTGCCGATGGTGGACTCGCCACCGCGGTTCTCCGAGCCGTTGGTCTGCCGCGCACGGTTGAAGTCGGCGGTGATGTCGCCGACCTTCACGGCGCCCAGCACGTCGGCCTCCGCCTTCGCCTTGTCGACGATCGCCTGCACCTCCGGCACCGCCGGGTACAGCGGCTTGCCCGCAGCCGTGAGGGGCTTGATCTCGTTGGTGATCGAGAGCAGCTCCTTCGTCTTCGGGTCGACCTGGATGTTCATGAGGCCGAGGTTCTCGCCGTACTGCCCCGCCGAGACGACCGGCCGGCCATCGATGACGTGGTTGTAGGCGAGGTGCGTGTGCGCCGAGACGATCGCGTCCACGTCGTCGTCGACCCCGTAGACGATCTCGCCCAGCGGCGAGTCCTCGGTGATCGCGGACAGCGCGGTGCTCTCCGCGCCTTCGTGCACGAGCAGGATCACCACGTCCGCCTCGCCGTTGGCGGGGTCCCCGTCGCGCAGGTCGTCGGCCACGGCGTTCACGGAGTCGACGATGCTGCGCACCTCGAGATCAGCGATGCCCTCGGGCGAGACGAGCGAGTCGAGGTCTTCCGTGACGGCGCCCACGAATCCGACGCGCACGCCGTCGAGCTCCTTGACCCAGGCCGGGGCCAACGCGGGCTCACCGGTCTCGGTGAGGAAGACGTTCGAGGAGATGTACTCCCAGTCCGCGCGCTCCTGCACCCGGTCGCGCAGGTCTTCCCAGCCCTGGTCGAACTCGTGGTTGCCCGCCGCGCTCACGTCCAGACCGGCGGCGTTGAGCGCGTCGATCGTGGGGTTGTCGTCGTTGATGAACGAGGTGAACGTCGACGCCCCGATCAGGTCGCCGGCTCCGGCGAAGATCGTGTTCGGGTTCGCCGCACGGAACTGCTGCACCGCGCCGGCGAGCACGGCAGCTCCCGCCGCCGCCCCGTCAGCCTCGATACGGCCGTGGAAGTCGTTCACCGTCACCACGTCGATGCTCACCGGCGGGATCTCCGAGGAGACGCCGACGAGGATCGGGTCGTGATCGCTGGACCGGTAGGGGGTGCCCTCCTCGGCGGCGCCGAACGCATAGCCGCGGTCGCTCCACTCGGGGGAGTTGATTCCCCACACACCGGCGCCCGTGATCGACGGGACGAGCGAGGGCGAGGCGATCACGTGGTCGAGCGAGCCGAGCTCGCCGTCGAACGTGTAGGTGTACTGACCTGCGGCCTTGTCGGCGGCGACGTCGCTCCACCCCTGCGAGGTGAAGACGTCGATCGGGTCTTCCTGCCCGTAGGCGTTGAAGTCGCCGATCAGCAGCATGTCGCTGCTGCCGCTGCTCTCGGCCAGCTCGTCGGTGAAGTCGAGGACGGCCTGCGCCTGCTTCACCCGGTCGGCGTTGAAGAATCCCTGACCGTCGGCGGGCTCGGCCCCGGCGCCCTGCGGCGGGGACTTCGACTTCAGGTGGTTGGCGACGACGGTGACGACGCGGCCGTCGATGTCGAACGCCTGGGCGATCGGCTCGCGGGCGTTGCCCCACACGGACTCGTCGGTGACGGTGGCGCTGTCGCCCACCGTGCTCACGGCGTCCTTCTTGAAGATGATCGCGTTGGTGATGTAGTCCGTGGTCGCCGGGTCCTGCAGAGCCTCGGGGGTGCGCACGTAGTCCCACACGTCGGAGCCCGCGTCGGCGTTGAGGCCGGCGACGAGGTCCTTGAGGGCGGTGTCGACGGGCTTGCCCAGCTTGACCGAGTTCTCGATCTCCATCAGCGCCACGATCTCCGCGTCGAGGCCGTTGATGGCCGAGACGATCTTGGACTTCTGGATCGCGAACTGGGCCGCGTTCGCCGCGCCGCGGGCGTCGGCGTCCTCGCTCTTCAGCGTCGTGAAGTAGTTGTAGACGTTGAACGACGCCACCTGCGCATCACCGCCCACCTCCGGGGCCTCCGCGGGGCGCGGGTTCGTCGCCTCGAAGGTGACCTTGCGCTCCGCGGGGGAGGCGTCGTCGATCGGGACCACCGGCTGCAGACGCCAGTCGTCGAAGCCCCACTGGAGCACGTAGCCGTTGGACCCGAAGTCGACGGTGTCGCCGTTGCGGACCACCGTGTCCTCCGTGAAGTACGGCTGCTGGCCCGGGTGGCCGTTGTTGGTCACCTGGATGGACCAGGCGTCGTCGAGCAGGATGCGGTTGGCGCGGTTCTCGGCCGCGATGGCGGCGGCGTCGGCCCCGGGACGCGTGGTCTCGGTGCTCTTGACGTTGAGGTCGTCGCCGGCGTTCAGCCACAGCGCCCCGTAGTTGTAGAGCTGGTGGCTCGACGCGAGCCGGTACGTGCCGGTCGGGGCGACGTACATGTTCTCGTACTGCTCGCGGTCGGCACCGCGCACGGTGTCGGGGAGCGGCGTGAGCGCGGGCACGCCCACGCCGGCCGTGACCACCGAGACGTCCGCGACCGCGGCAGGGGCGATCTGGGTCTGACCGTAGTACTCGCTCACCGTGCCGGCCACCGAGACGAGGTCGCCGATCTCGAGCGTGGGCGCGAGCGCGTTCAGGAACACGAACACGCCGTCCGAGGCGCCCGGGGTCGCGTCGGTCTCGCCGCCCGAGCCCTGCGTCTGGATCACGATGCCCTTGTAGCCGCCGGTCCGGTGGTCCGCCGTGACGACGCCCTCGACGCGGACGCGCTGTCCGGCGAGCGGCGAGACGTCGCCGGTGCCCTGGACCTCCGCGATGGTGGCGGCCTTCGGCTCCGTCCCCGGCTCCTCGCCCGGGTCGGTGCCGGGATCCGTGCCGCCGGAGTTCTGCGGGGTGATGGTCGCCGACAGTGCGAAGTCGGCCTTGTTGTCGTCCGCGTCCGCACCGTCCGTGCGATTCAGCGACCGGACGTCGGTGTTGCTGGTGGGGGCGGTGGCCGCCGCCGTCTCGAAGGTGTTCGAGGTGCCGTAGCCGAGGAGGTCGATCACCCCGTCCACGCCGACGGTCGAGCCGGGGGTGAGGGTCACCGCCGCGGTGCCCTCGACGAGCGCCAGGGTGCCGTTGGTGCCGCTCGGGCTCAGCGTCGTGGTGGCGTCGGGAGTGGGCAGCGCGGCGCCGTTGGTGCCGTTGCTGTTCGCCTGCACGAGGAAGTAGCCGCCCGCCGGGATCGTCCCCTTCAGCGGTGCGACGCCGTTGAAGGCGCCGGTCCCGGCCGCGGAGCGGTACTGCAGGGACATGCCGTCGAGCGTGACGGGCGCCGTCGTCGGGTTGTAGAGCTCCACGAACTTGTTCGTGAACGCCGCCCCGGCGCTGCCGCCGGACAGATAGGCCTCGTTGATCACCACCCCGGTGCCCTCGGTGTTCGCCGATGCGGGCGCGGCCACCAGCGAGCCGAGGCTCAGGGCGGCGACGCACGTCGCGGCGAGAGCGCCCACGCGCCCTCGGATTCTGCGGTGCGAGACGGGGGTCAGGGTCTCCCCGTGCTCAGGAGCGGACATCATCGGTGCTGTCTCCTCGATCGTGTTCCGGCGCTGCTCAGGACGCTGTCATCGCACACATCGGGAACTCCCAGCGTGCGCACATGGAGCGAGCATACGGAGCGGTTCGGACATCCTCAACGGAGTTTTCCCATTGGTCATCCAGCGCTCACCGAATGGCCGCGACGCCCCCTGACGAAGGTTCACACGGAGCCGTCTGGACGCGCAGAAGCGCAGCGCCCGTCGCGCGGATGCGCAGTGGTCGTCAGACGGCCGCTGACCCCTCGGCGTCCTCGAACTCCTCCACCTCGCGCTCCCAGGCGTCCTTCGCCAGGCGGTACCAGAGGTAGAACGCGAAGCCCGCGAAGATGACCCACTCGGCGGCATAGAAGACGTTGAGCCAGTTGACCGGGGACTGCTCCTCCGGCGCGGGCGAGGCGATGTCGTCGAGCCCTGCCGTGGCGGTCGTGGAGGCGAGATACGGACGGTAGACGTCGAGCTGCTCGATGTCGTGCCAGCGGCTCAACAGAGCGGCCGGGGACATCCGGTCCATCTGCTCCGGATCGGAGCGCGGAGGCACCGACGGACCCTCATCCGAGATGACGCGACCGGCGACCTCGACCACGCCGCCGTCCGCCTCGGCTTCCAGACGCTCCACGGCGGCGTCGGCGGCCTCGCGATCCGGCGCCCAGCCGATGGCGACCGCCAGCGAGACGCGCTCGTCGACCCGGAGCTGTCCGGTGACCCAGTACCCCTCGGCGCCGTCGTTGAAGCGGCTGCCCACGACGAGGAAGTCCCCGGGGACCCAGACGCCCTCCGTCTCCACGCGCTGCCCGACGAGGGGCTCGGGGAGGTACTCCCCCGGCTGCACGACCTCGTCCAGCGGCCGGACCTGCTCGGTCGCCCCCGGCGCCGGTGGATCTGTCTCGATCGCCCGCTCCAGCTGCCATTGGCCGAGCCAGGCGAACACCCCGGCGACGACGAGGCACAGCAGCAGCATCGCGATCCAGCGTCCCCGCAGCATGACCTCACGAAGGGTCGGCGGGAAGGGGGCAGGTGCGGTCACGGTGATGCGGAGACCTCAGGCCTCGTACGGGGCCAGCACGACCTCCACCCGCTGGAACTCCTTGAGATCGGAGTACCCGGTGGTGGCCATCGACTTGCGCAGCGCGCCGATGAGGTTCGCGGTGCCGTCGGCGACCGGCGCCGGACCGTAGAGGATCTCCTCCAGCGTGCCGATCCCGCCGACCTCGACGCGTCGTCCGCGGGGCAGCTTCGGGTGGTGCGCCTCGGGGCCCCAGTGGAATCCCTGGCCGGGAGCGTCCGTCGCGCGAGCCAGGGCGACCCCGAGCATGACGGCGTCTGCGCCCATGGCGAGCGCCTTCACGATGTCGCCGGAGGTGCCGACGCCGCCGTCGGCGATCACGTGGACATAGCGCCCGCCGGACTCGTCGAGGTAGTCACGGCGAGCCGCGGCCACATCGGACACCGCGGTGGCCATGGGCGCGTGGATGCCGAGGGTGGCCCGGGTGGTGGACGCCGCGCCGCCGCCGAAGCCCACGAGCACGCCGGCGGCACCGGTGCGCATGAGGTGCAGGGCCGCCGTGTAGGTCGCGGCTCCGCCCACGATCACCGGCACGTCGAGGTCGTAGATGAACTTCTTGAGGTTCAGCGGCTCGGCCACGCTCGACACGTGCTCGGCGGAGACGGTCGTGCCCCGGATGACGAACAGGTCGACGCCGGCCGCGGCGACGGTGTCGTAGAACTCCTGCGTGCGCTGCGGGGTGAGGGAGCCGGCGACGGTGACGCCGGCTTCGCGGATCTCGGCGAGTCGGCGGGTGATGAGCTCGGGCTTGATGGGCTCCGAGTAGAGCTCCTGCATGCGCACGGTCGCGCGGTCCTCCGCGAGGCCGGCGATCTCGGCGAGGAGCGGCTCCGGGTCCTCGTACCGGGTCCAGAGCCCCTCGAGGTCGAGCACCCCCAGGCCGCCGAGCTGCCCGAGCATGATCGCGGTGCGCGGGCTGACGACCGAGTCCATCGGCGCCCCGAGCACCGGGATCTCGAAGCCGAAGGCGTCGATCGTCCATGCGGTGGACACGTCCTCGGGGTTCCGCGTGCGCCGCGAGGGCACCACCGCGATGTCGTCGAACGTGTACGCGCGACGCGCGCGCTTTCCTCGGCCGAGCTCGATCTCCATGGTCACCCGTCCAGCCTACCCGCCGCCCGGCGGCCTCTGCGGCGGTCAGCGCGCACGCGCCACCCGCCGCTCGTCCCAGACCGGCTCGTCGGATTCGTAGACCTCGCCGTCCGTGCCGAACACGAGGAACCGGTCGAAGGAGCGAGCGAACCATCGGTCGTGGGTGACCGCGACCACGGTGCCCTCGAAGCGTCCGAGCGCCTCCTCCAGCGCCTCGGCCGACTCCAGGTCGAGGTTGTCGGTGGGCTCGTCGAGGAGGAGGAGGGTCGCGCCGGACAACTCGAGCAGGAGCACCTGGAACCGCGCCTGCTGTCCGCCGGAGAGCGACTCGAACGCCTGCTGGGCCTGGCGGACGAGGCCGTACCTGTCCAGGGCCGAGCTCGCCGCGTCCCGGGGCATGCCGTCGCGGAGGTCGTCCCCCCGATGCAGGATCTCCAGCAGCGTGCGGCCGACGAACTCCGGGTGCGCGTGGGTCTGCGCGAAGAGCCCCGGCACCACGCGGGCGCCCAGCACCGCGCGTCCGGAGTGCTCGACGGGGCGGAGGTCCTCCGCGACCGCGGTCACATGTCCCAGGGACGGATCCGGGTCGGTGCCACCGCGGGCCAGCAGTCGCAGGAAGTGCGATTTGCCTGAGCCGTTCGACCCGAGCACGCCCACCCGGTCGCCGTACCAGATCTCGGTGTCGAAGGGCCGCATGAGACCGGTCAGCTCGAGTCGGTCAGCCACGACCGCCCGCTTCCCGGTCCTGGCCCCGCGGAGGCGCATGTCGAACTCCTGCGCCGGGGGCCGCTCCTCGGGCGGGCCCGCCTCCTCGAACTTCCGCAGTCGCGTCTGCGCCGCCTGATACCGGGACGCGAAGCCGTCGTTCGCGGACGCCTTGACCTTGAGGTTCGCCACCAGGATGCGGAGCTTCTCATGCTGCTCGTCCCACCGCCGGCGCAGCTCGTCGAGCCGGTCCATCCGATCGGCGCGCGCCTGATGGTAGGTCGCGAAGCTCCCGCCGTGCACCCAGGCGGTCGACCCCGCCGCACCGGGTTCCAGCGTGATCAGCCGATCGGCGGCTCTGGCGAGGAGCTCGCGGTCGTGCGACACCAGCAGCACGGTCTTGTCCGTGGCGCGCAGCCGCTCCTCGAGCCACCGCTTGGTCGGCACGTCGAGGTAGTTGTCCGGCTCGTCGAGCAGGAGCACCTCATCGGGGCCACGGAGCAGCGCCTCCAGGGCGAGCCGTTTCTGCTCTCCGCCGGAGAGGGAGGTGAGCTCGCGGTACCGTGCCCGCTCGAACGGCACGCCGAGCGCTGCCACGGTGCACTGATCCCACACGGTCTCGTGCTCGTATCCGCCGGCGTCCGCGTACTCGGCGATGGCGGAGGCGTAGGCCATCTGGGTGTCGTGCTCGTCGCGGTCGATGAGCGCGTTCTCCGCGGCCTCCAGCGCCTCCGCCGCCGCACGGAGACGCGTGGGGGCCACCCGCACGAGCAGCTCGTGCACGGTCTGGCCCGGCTCGCCGTGCCCGACGAACTGGTCCATGACGCCGAGTCCGCCGTCGATGGTCACCACCCCGTCGTCGGCCGGCTGCTCGCCGCGGATGATCCGCAGCAGCGTCGTCTTCCCCGCCCCGTTCGGCCCGATCAGAGCGCTGGTCGAGCCCGCCCCGACCCGGAACGACACCTCGTCGAGAAGCGGTCTGCCGTCGGGAAGCGTCAGTGAGATCCCGGATGCGTCGATGTACCCCACGGGCGTGGCCGTCCTTCCGCCCGCGGACAGCGAGCCGACCAGGCTATCAGTCCGCGCGGCTTCGCGACCACCGGGACGAGCCTTCCGGGCCCGTCAAGCCGCGTCTTCCTGCGCTGCGGCCGCTCGACGCTCATCGTGGAGCGCGTTCGCCAGACTGGCACCGGTGAGCTGCGCACGGACAAGTGTCCGCGCCTGCTCCCGTGCGAGGAGGACGACGCCGCCGCGGTCCTCCTCGATCATCAGCAGAGTGACGCCCTCGTTCCAACGCTGCCGCGCGCGCAACTCGCCGGGAATGACCAGGTGCCCGTGGTCATCCAGCGAAGCAGTGAAGGTGGCGGTCATGACGCCCACCGTACCGCTCCCCCACCGATGTGTCAGTCCGCGCGACTGAGGGTCTGCAGCACCTCGGTCTTGGGAGCCGCCGGGAGCACGAACCGGAACTCGGTGCCCACGCCCTCCTCGCTGGTCACGTCCATCGATCCGCCGTGGGCCAGCACGATCGCGCGCGTGATCGTGAGACCCAGCCCCACCCCCGGGACGGCGTTGCGCGTGGCCGTCGAGGCGCGGAAGAACCGGGTGAAGAGCATGCGCTGCTCGTCCTGCGGGATCCCGACCCCGGTGTCGGCGATGGCGACCTGCACCCCGCCGTCGAGGCGACGCACGGCGGCCGTCACTCGCCCCCCGCGCGGGGTGAACTTGATGGCGTTCGAGAGGAGGTTGTCCACCGCCTGCCCGAGGCGTCCGGGATCGACCAGCAGCGGGATCGGCTCGTCACCGACCTGCAGCTCCAGTTCGATCCCCTCGCGCTGCGCATGCGGCCCCGCCGAGGCGACCGCCGAGCGCACGAGGTCCGCGATGTCGGCCTCGTCCCGCTCCAGGGGAAAGCGCCCCGATTCCACCTGCGCCGTGAAGAGCAGATCGCCGACGAGGTTCAGCAGGCGCTTCGCGTTGCGCTCGATGATGCCGACGAACTCCTGCTGGTCCTCGGTCAGGGGCTGACCGGGGTCGTTCTGCAACAGGTCGAGGAAGCCGATGATCGCACTCAGCGGCGTCCGGAGCTCATGGGAGATCATCCCCACGAACTCGTCCTTCATGCGCGCGACCTCGACGGCTCTGGTCTCGTCCGTGAGCACGAACAGGTAGCCCTGCTGCGCGCCGGACGGATCCTTGTGCGGGGTGACGGTCACCCGCGCCGGCACCGTCGTGCCACCCGCGGTCCTCACCTCGATGTCGCCGTCGACGGTATGGCCGGCGTCCGCGTGGGCGAAGAGCTCGCGGAGCCCGTCCGGCACTCCTGCGCGGTCGGGCGCCCCGCCCTGCCCCGCCGGCACCCCCGAGACGTCTTCGCGCGACGCGGTGTCCTCGGCGAGCATCTTCAGCGCCGACGGCGAGAAGAAGCGGTCGACGCGCACGTCGTCGAGAGCCTCATCGTGGGAGAGCCCGAGCAGGCGGACGGCCCCGGGGTTCCACGCCGTGACGCGCCCCTCGCGATCGGTGCCGATCACGGCCTGCGCGGTGATCGACGCCCACAGGCCCTCGAACGAGTCGAGCAGCACGCGGTACTCGTGCTCCTTCTGACGAAGCTGCACGATCATCGAGACGTTCTCGGACAGCGCCTTGGTCCGCTCCGTGACCAGTTCCTCCGCCTGCTGCACCCGCAGCCGCTGCTGCCGGGAGAGCTCGTTCACCACGGCCGCGACGGCCGCGAAGACGAGCGGACCGACGACGCCGCGGAGCCACACCACCGCGTTCGTCGGCGGTTCGACGACGTAGGGGATCAGCAGCGCGAACGACGTGAACGCGCCGACGACGAAGACCCAGCGGATCCCCGGCGCCGCCGCGATCCAGATCACCGGGAGCAGCACGAGCGATCCGAAGAGCGAGGCCGCGCCTCCCGTCCCTGCACGGAAGAGGCCCAGTCCCAGGATGTCGACCATCGGCACCAGCAGCACGATCCAGCCCTCGCGGATGTGCAGCGCGCTGAGCACCCCGGCGTGGAGCGTCGCGACGAGCACGACCGCGAGGCCGGTCAGCGCGAGGGCCACATCGGTGAACGGCAGGCTGGGGATGGCCCAGGTCATCACGCCCGCGATCGCGGCGGCGACGAGAGTCGGGACCTGCTTGACGATCGGGCTCGGGTTGTCGACGACCCGGTACCAGCGGTTCTCGGCACGCTCCAGCGGCGTGGCCCTCATCGCGGCACCCGCTCCACGGCCCGATGCAGGTCCGCCCCCGTGATGGGCTTCGGCAGCGCGGCGTCAGCCGGTGGATACTCCGCGACGTCCAGCACCGAGCTGACGATGAGGAAGCACTCCGGGTAGCGTTCGTGGATCAGCCGGCAGCACGCCTGACCGGAGATGCCGGGGAGCAGCAGGTCCAGGACGGCGACCTGGGGGTCGATGTCCGGGAAGGCGGCGATGGCAGACTCCGCATCGGGCGCGACGAACACGTCGAAGCCCTCCCGATCGAGGTACCGCCCCAGGAGGGTCGCCTGATCCGGAGCGTCCTCGACGACCAGGGCGAGCGGCCGTCCGGTCATCGCAGGAGCATCTCTCGGACGACGACGATCACGACCACGACGGCGAGGGAGATGAGCGCCTGCGGGATGAGGCGGCGCTCCTTCCGGGCGTCGGCCGCGATCTCCTCCACCTCGGCGTCGTGCGATGGTGCGTCGGTCATGAGTCGACCCGTCCGATCTTCTCGGTCTTGATCCAGGAGGCATCCGCGCGACGCCACTCCTTGAGGTACGAGTCGGCGGTGATCGCGCACAGCAGTGATCCGTAGCCGCAGACGTAGAGCAGCAGGCCCGCGAAGAAGCGTCCGGCCGGAAGCGGCTCGACCGCCCGCGCGAGCCAGATGCCGAGCATCGACACCGGCCCCCAGAGGGCGAACGCCAGCAGCCACAGCACACGCGTCTGCTCCGTCGACTCCTGCCCGGCCGCGCCGATCAGGCCGTCCAGGGCCCAGGGGAACAGCGCCAGGGCCATGAGGATCAGCGCCCCGAGCCCCGGGAACATGATCGCCTCGCGCCAGGACTGCCGCCCGATGCGCGGATCGAGCTGGACGGAGTAGAGCATCGAGAAGATGTAGATGGCCGCCGCGGCGATCCACATGAACCGGAACACGAACTCCGCGACGTCGCTGTGCAGGAGCAGGAGGACGATCATCGCGGTGGCGGCGAGGAGCAGGAGCGCCGGCATCAGCAGGATCGTGAACCAGGCCAGCCCGAAGGGGATGCTGCCCAGGTTGTGGTCGCGACTCGGACGGAACCAGAGCTTCTTGTAGATCGAGGTGAGCTGCACGTTGCCGCGCGCCCAGCGCAGCCGCTGCTTCCAGAGACTGTCGATCGTCCGCGGCTCCTCGGCGAGCACCACGGCGTGCGGCTCGAACACCATCCGGCGGCCGTGGAGCTGACTCTCGAAGGTCGTCATGGTGTCCTCGGCGAGCGTGCCCGTCGGGATGCGACCGCCGATCGCCTCGAGGTTCGCGCGGGAATGCAGCTGGGCGCCCCCGGCGAGGCAGGCGATCGCTCCCCCGACGTTCTGCGTGCGCCGTGCCGAGAGCTGGCCGATGACGTACTCGATCGCGATGAACCGGGTGAGGTAGTTGCGGTCCCTACTGCCCTCCGCGATGTAGGCCGTGACGGCCCCGACCTCTTCGTCCGCGAGGTGCCGGGTGAGCTTGCGCAGGGAGTCCCGCGCGAAGATCACGTCGGCGTCCATGATGAGCACCGCTTCGGTCCACGGGTCGGCGAGCACGACGTCGAGGCCGTGGTTCAGCGTGTGCGCCTTGCCCTCGCCACCCTTCTCGCGCCGCAGGTGCACGACCCGTCCCGGGTAGGTCGCCGCCTTCTGCTGCACGATCGCCGGGGTGTCGTCCGTGGATGCGTCGTCGACGACGAAGACGCGGAGGCGCTCGGCGGGGTACTCGAGCTGGAGCAGCCGCTCGATCGCGGGGCCGATGACCAGGCCCTCGTTCCACGCCGGGATGACCACGGCCACGTTCGGGTGGTACGGCGCGGCCTTGCCGTAGTGATTGCGGAAGGCGTGCAGCGGCAGCATGAGGAACTGCAGCCCGGTGTTGACGACCGGGAGCGTGCCGATCAGCACGCAGAGGAGGAGGATGACGACGACGACCGTCTCGATCCAGGTCAGCTCGGGCATCAGCGTCCTTCCGTCCCGTCGAGCAGCGGGAGGATGCGGGAGTACCGGCCGACGTCTGCGGCCACGTGGCTGTCGGTGGACGCGACGATCCCGGCACCCGCGCGCTCCAGCGCGGTCAGCGCCTCCGCGCCGGGGCACACCCACTTCTCGTTGACCTCGACGAGGGTATCCGTCTCCGCGGCGGCGCGAGCCCAGGCCTCGAGGCGCTCGGCTCCGAGCTCCTCCTCCGCGAGACCGATCTTCGGCAGGATCGAGAAGCAGTGCGCGAGCTGGTTGCCCGGATGGCGTCGCATGGTCGCGATGACCGCGTCCGTGAACTGGTCGAGGACGTCGACCGGCGCCCACCCCGCGGCGATGCGCTCGCGGACGGCGGTGGGACCGAGCGGCCCGTCCACGCCGGGGAACTGATGGTCGGCGATGAGGATCCGGTCGATGCCCTCAGGCAGCACCGGGATGTCGAGTTCCCCCGAGGCGTCGAGGATCTTCGCCTCGACGCCCGTGAGCACCGTGAGTCCGTCCGGAACGCGCAGCCGACGGACCGCGGCGAGGTACTCCGGCACCCAGGTCGTGCTCTGCCGTACGTGGTCGACGAGGCGGACCGTCTCGAGACCGACGGCCGCAGCGGCGGCGACGTTCTCCTCCAGCGTGGAGACCGCGTCATCGGAGAACGTGGAGTGGACGTGGTGGTCTCCGCGCAGGGCGGGATGGCTCACAGTTCCTCCTGGTGACCGGCGTGCGCCGACACGAGCACGTCGTCGACCTCGACGATCACGTCCTCCAGGAAGCGCACCGATGCGACCTCGCGGAAGGGCACCTGCACCGGGATCTCCCGGCCGAGGAAGAGGTCGGCGACGAGCGACGGGATGTCGACTCCGGCGGCGATCGTCAGCGGGAGCGCCCCGGGGAAGCGCGGGTTGACCTCGAGCAGCACGGCCCGCCCGTCCCGGTCGCGACGGAGCTGCACGTTGGCGACGCCCACGAGGCCGATCGCCCGCGCGATGGCGGCGGCGGTCTCCTCGAGCTCGGGATCGCGGAGGGTGCGACCGGCGATGGCGACCCCCGAGTCCACACGGGCGCGGGTGCGCGGGACCGCCGCGACCACACCGCCGGACGCGTCGGCGATCACATCGACCGAGTACTCCTCGCCCGGGAGGAAGTCCTGCACGATCAGCCCCTCATCGGTGGGGAGGGCGGCGAGCGCCTCGGCGTCCGGGACGAGGCGCACACCGCGACTGCCCGCACCCTGGCGGGGCTTGGCGAACACCGGGAACTCCCACGCGACTTCCGCGGCATCCGGCCCGGCGAGCACGGTGCGCGGCACGCGACCGGTCGGCGCGCAGCGCTCCGCGAGGGCGAGCTTGTCGAGGGCCGTGTGCAGCGTGTCGGCGGGCGGCGCGGCGAGGACCGCGGGGGCCAGCTCGTCGCGGCGGTCCGCGAGGGCGATCAGCTCCACGTCGACGGTCGAGATCACGAGGTCGAGACCGTCCTCCGCGACCATCCGCGCGATCGCCGGCACGAAGTCCTCGTCACGCCCCGGGGGAACCAGACGGCGTTGCGCCGGTGGCACGAGGTAGATGCCGCTCGCCCATCCGTCCATGTCGGCCGCGAAGACCGTCAGATCGGGCCGTCGCAGCAGGGAGCGGATCACGGCGACGCCGGCGGGGCCTCCGGCTCCGGTGACCAGTACGCGCTTCGTCATCAGCTCTCCCGTCGACTCAGTTCATGGGCGCCGATGAACTCGGCGGTCTCGCGCACGACCTCCAGCGGCTCGACCGCCTCGCCGCCGCCGAACCGCGACCAGTAGCGTGCGGTGGCGGTGACGAACTCCGGCGCGAGATACTCCCGGTTCGCCGCGGTCTGGGACTGGAAGCACTCCAGCAGCCGCAGCTTGTCATCCAGGAAGCGGTCGATGCGGACGAAGCGCGTGGGCCGGTAGTCGATGGTCGCGGAAGGGCTCTGGTAGCAGGCGACCGTGCCGACGCGGCGGGTCGCGACGATCGTCGCCTCGTTCACCGCGCGGTGATCCTGGTGGCGGTCGTGGTGCGAGTGCGTGTAGACGATGGTCGGCTGGATCTCCTGCACGACCTCCTCGATGAGGCGGACGGTCGATCCTCCGCCCGAGATCTCGGTGTCGATGAGGTCTTTGACGAACAGGCGCGCCCCCACCTGCTCGGCCGCGGCGAGCGACTCATGCTGGCGACTGTCCGCGTCACCGCCGCGCGCTCCGCGGGAGAGCGTGAGGATCGTGATCTGATCGCCGGCGGCCGCGTGCGCCGCGAGGATGCCGCCGACGCCGATCTCGACGTCGTCCGGGTGCGCCCCGATCGCGAGGACGACCTCGCCGGTCTTCGCCTCCGCCTTCCGGCGCCGGGACTCCTCGACGAGCCGGGCGACCGACTCCACGAGTCGGGCGTTGTCGAGCGGCTTGGTGAGGAACTCGTCGGCCTGCGCCCGGAGCGCCGACACGGCGTACTCGACCGAGACGTGCGCGGTCATCACGACGACCGGCACGGTCGGCATGAGGCGCCGCAGTTCCGCGAGCAGCTCCAGGCCGCTGAGCCCCGGCATCTCGATGTCGGTCACGACGACGTCGGGTTTCACCGCCGCGGCCTTCTCGAGCGCCGATCGGCCGTCGTCCGCGAGATCGACGACGCAGCCTGCACGCCGTTCCAGGACGGTCTTGACGAGCAGGGCGACGTCGTGGTCGTCGTCGACGACGAGGATGCGAGGGGGGACCTCAGCCATGTACAGCTCTCCTTGGGGAGATTCCCTGCCGGGGGGATTCGGCGGTGCGAGCTCGGTGCCTTCATCACCGGGCCGCAGGGAAAGTCGAGCGGGGTACGTCGATTCTGGCACAGGGCTCCACCCCCGGCCCGCAGCGCGTCAGCCCGCGCGCGCCGCCCGCTTCTCCTCCTGATAGACCCGGATCGCCTCGTAGCGCTCCGCCGATCGCGCCCGCCTCTTCGCCGCCTGCTCCTCGCGGTTCTTGGGCGGTGCCGAGGTCACGAGATCGTCGAGCAGCCGCCGCGTGGCCACGGCGATCTCGGCCACCGCGCGATCGAACACCTCGCGGTTCGCGCGCGAAGGCGCCGTCGTCCCGGAGATCTTGCGGACGAACTGGAGCGCGGCCTCCTGGCACTCCTCATCCGTGGCTGCGGGCTCGAGGTTGTTCAGAGGCACGATGTTTCGGCACATACCGGCACCGTACGCGCGGCGCGCGGGGCCCGGAAGGGGGATGGCATGCCCGTCCCTCCGTCGCTACGCTCTGGGCTACGACCGGAACCGAGGAGAGATCATGACCGACGCACCGTCGCCCGACGCCCCGCCGCCCTACAACCCGCCGCCGCCCGGCGGCGCGCCCTCGCCGTATCCCGCGGCCTCCGCTCCCCCGCCCGGCGCCCCCTACGCGCAGGACGTGCCGACCTCGCCGCCCGGGCGGGTGCTGTCGATCATCGGCCTCGTGCTGGCGTTCCTGCTGCCGCCGGTCGGCCTCATCCTCAGCATCATCGCCGCCGTGCAGCTCGGCAAGGCGAAGGCCCCCAAGGGCATCGCGATCGCCGGCATCATCGTCGGAGCCATCCTGACGATCTTCGCGATCATCGGGATCGTCCTGCTGGTGACCGTGCTGGCCGGCGTGATCGGGACGTGCGCCGAGCTCGGACCCGGGGTGTGGGACGTCGGCGGCGTCACCTACCGCTGCGGCTGACCGCACCGCGGACGACGAGGGGCCGGATGCAGCGCATCCGGCCCCTCCTGCGTCCCCCTTCCCGGGGGCCGCTGTCACTTCTTGTAGTTCGGCGCCTCGACGACGATCTGCACATCGTGCGGGTGCGACTCCTTGAGTCCCGCCGAGGTGATGCGCACGAACTTGCCGCGCTGCTTGAGCTCCTCGATGGTGCGCGCACCGACGTAGAACATCGACTGCCGCAGCCCGCCGACGAGCTGGTAGGCGACGGCGGAGAGCGGGCCGCGGTACGGGACCTGGCCCTCGATGCCCTCCGGGATCAGCTTGTCGTCACTGGGCACGTCGGCCTGGAAGTAGCGGTCCTTCGAGTACGAGGTCTGCTTGCCGCGCGTCTGCATGGCGCCGAGCGATCCCATCCCGCGGTACTGCTTGAACTGCTTGCCCGACTGGAAGACGATCTCGCCCGGCGACTCGTCCGTGCCGGCGAGCAGCGAGCCGAGCATCACGGCGTCGGCGCCGGCGACCAGGGCCTTCGCGATGTCGCCCGAGTACTGCAGGCCGCCGTCGGCGATCACCGGGACGCCGGCCGGACGCGCCGCGAGCGACGCCTCGTAGACGGCCGTCACCTGCGGCACGCCGACACCGGCGACCACGCGCGTCGTGCAGATCGAGCCGGGACCCACGCCCACCTTGACCGCGTCGACCCCCGCGTCGACCAGCGCCTGCGCGCCCTCGCGGGTGGCGACGTTGCCGCCGATGACGTCGATGTGCGCGAACGACTCGTCGGCCTTGAGGCGCTTGACGAGGTCGATCACGCCCTGGGACTGGCCGTTGGCGGTGTCGACGACGAGCACGTCGACACCGGCGTCGCGGAGGGCCTCGGCGCGCTCCCAGGCGTCGCCGAAGAAACCGATCGCCGCGCCCACCCGCAGGCGGCCCTGGTCGTCCTTGGTGGCGAGCGGGTACTTCTCGCTCTTGTCGAAGTCCTTGATGGTGATGAGGCCGGCGAGCTTGCCGTCCTCGTCGATGAGGGGCAGCTTCTCGACGCGGTGCTTCGCGAACAGCGCGATGACCTCGCCTGCCGCGACGCCCACCGGGGCGGTGACGAGGTTCTCCCTCGTCATGACGTCCTTCACGAACGTGCTCTGGCGCTCGAAGCCGGAGACGAAGCGCATGTCCCGGTTCGTGATGATGCCGACCAGACGACCCTCGTCGTCCACGACCGGGAGACCGGAGATCCGGTACTTGGCGCACAGCGCGTCGACCTCCTCCACGGTCGCGTCCTGCGTCGTGGTGATGGGGTCGGTGATCATGCCGGACTCGCTCCGCTTCACGCGGTCGACGTGCGCGGCCTGGTCGGCGATCGAGAGGTTGCGGTGCAGGATGCCGATGCCACCCTCCCGCGCCATGGCGATCGCCATGCGGGACTCGGTCACGGTGTCCATCGCGCTGGAGAGGAGCGGCGTCGCGACGGAGATCCGCCGCGTGATCCGGGACGACGTGTCGGCCTCGCTGGGGATGACGTCGGTGTGCCCGGGGAGCAGCAGCACGTCATCGTAGGTCAGTCCGACGAAGCCGAAGGGATCGTGCTGGTCCATGGAATCTCCTCCTGCGCGAGTGGCGCGGATCCGGGTGCGAATGGGGGGTCGACGTCGGCCGGTGCGCGGGCGTGACCCGTATGGAGATTCTAAGCGAGACACGCCCGAGAACATTCCCAGAGCCCTGTCGTTACCGGACCGTTGGCCCGGACGATAGGTGAATCGCCGATCGCCCATTACGCTCAAGTGCGTCGTCCATCCCCGCGGTTCGACCCGAGTCCGCGGAGACAGCACTCACAGTGGAGGTTGCGTGGGACCCACAGCACTCGCCGGACCGCGAAAGCGCCCTTGGGCCTTCGCCTTCTTCGGAATCCTGATGGCGCTCGCGGCATCGCTCCTCCTCCCTCCCTCAGCCGCATCCGCGGAGACGACGGACGACGGCCAGGAGGTCACCGACTTCTACTTCGCCGGCGTCGTCACCGACGGCGACGAGCCCGTCGAGGGCGTCGTGATGACGATCGAGGGGAACGGCTTCGACGCCGAGACCGAGACCGACGCCGAGGGCAAGTGGCGGCTGTACGTGCCGGAGAAGGAGACGTACACCCTGACGGTCGACGAGTCCACGCTTCCGGACGGCGTGATCGTCGACGCGACGCAGCTCCCCGAGGGGATCCAGCCCGTCTCGGGCACGACCGCCTCGTTCGAGCTGGAGTTCGGGCTCACCGGCACGAAGATCGTGAACTTCTTCCTGGGCGAGGGCGAGCGGGTGACCGTCTCCTTCCTCGACCAGCTCCTGTCGCGCATGGTGGGCGGTCTGAACTTCGGTCTGCTGCTGGGGCTCGCCTCGATGGGCGCCGCGCTGATCTACGGCACGACCCGGCTGTCGAACTTCGCGCACGGCGAGATGGTGAGCTGGGGCGCGGTGGTCACGCTCGTCGTCACCTCGTTCTGGCAACTCCCGCTGTGGGCCGGCATCATCGCCGCGGTCATCGGCGGTGCGGCGCTCGGCTGGGCTCTGGACGCCGGCATCTGGAAGCCGCTGCGGCGCCGGGGTCTGGGCGTCGTCCAGCTCATGATCGTCAGCATCGGCCTCTCGCTGGCCCTCCGCTACGGTCTGCAGTACATCATCGGCGGCAACACCTATCAGCTGCCCGGTTCCAGCCCGGAGCCCATCCGTCTCGGGCCGATCTCCCTGTCGTACATCGACCTGATCGGCATGGCGACCAGCATCATCGTGATCCTCGGCGTCGCGTTCTTCCTCACCCGCACCCGCACCGGCAAGGCGACGAGGGCGATCTCGGACAACCCGCAGCTCGCCGCCGCCTCCGGCATCGACGTGGACAAGGTCATCCGCATCGTCTGGATCCTCGCCGGCACCCTGGCCGCGATCTCCGGGATCCTCTGGGCGTACTTCCGCCCCGGCGTGAAGTGGGACATGGGTATGCAGATGCTGCTGCTGATGTTCTGCGCCATCACGCTCGGCGGGCTCGGCTCGGCGATCGGCGCCCTGATCGGCTCGATCATCGTCGGCCTCGCGGTCGAGGTGTCCACGCTCCTCGGGGTGCCGACCGACCTCAAGTACGCCAGCGCCCTCGTCGCGCTGATCATCATCCTGCTCGTGCGACCGCAGGGCATCCTCGGACGCAAGGAAAGGTTGGGCTGACGCATGGACTTCGGAAGCATCTTCGGCAACACCGCCTCCTACCTGTTCAGCCCGACGACGATCGCCTACGCGCTCGCGGCCACCGGCCTCGCTGTGCACTTCGGCTACACGGGTCTGCTCAACTTCGGCATGGCGGCCTTCATGGCGATCGGCGGCTACGGCTACGCGATCTCGATCCTCACCTTCGGCTTCCCGTGGTGGCTGGGCGTGCTCGTCGGCATCACCGGCGGAGCGCTCTTCGCCCTGCTGCTGGGCATCCCGACGCTGCGTCTGCGCGCCGACTACCTCGCCATCGCGACCATCGCGGCCGCGGAGGTCGTGCGCCTGATGTTCGTCACGGAGCTGTTCAAGGACTGGACGAACTCCGCCGGCGGGCTCTCCGGCTACCACCAGAGCTTCCGCGATGCCAACCCGTTCCCTCCGGGGACGTACGGCTTCGGCCCGTGGACGTACAACGCGAACGACCTCTGGGTGCGTGTGTTCGGTCTGCTCACCCTCGCTCTGACGATCCTCGTGGTCTGGGCGCTCATGCGCAGCCCGTGGGGCCGCGTGCTCAAGGGCATCCGCGAGGACGAGGACGCCGTGCGGTCGCTCGGTAAGAACGTCTTCGCGTACAAGATGCAGGCGCTCGTGGTGGGTGGTGTGATCGGTGCGCTCGGCGGCATCGTCTTCGTCCTGCCCTCGGCGGTCATCCCCGGCAGCTACTCGACGTCGCTGACGTTCTTCCTGTGGACGATCCTGCTCCTCGGCGGTGCGGCGACGGTCTTCGGCCCGACGCTCGGCGCCGTGCTCTTCTGGGTGGTGTTCGCCTTCCTCGGCGCGCTCCTCCCCGCGATGGCCACGGCCGGCTACCTGCCCATGACGAGCGCGCAGGCCGACGTGGTGCGCTACATCCTCATCGGCATCGTGCTGATGCTCATCGTCGTGTTCCGCCCGCAGGGCATCTTGGGGAACAAGAGGGAGATGACCTTTGTCAAGTGAGAACGACGCGGCCGTCACGCCCGCGAAGAGCGCTCCCCGCGCCAAGACCACCGGCCTCGCCGCGGGTCCCGCCGCCCCCGGAGTCAAGAAGGTCGACCCGATCCTCGTCGTGGACGCGGTGCAGCGGCGCTTCGGCGGACTGACCGCCGTCGACGTCGATCACCTCGAGATCCCGCGTGGCGCCATCACGGCACTCATCGGCCCCAACGGCGCCGGGAAGACCACACTGTTCAACCTCCTCTGCGGGTTCGACAAACCCAACAGCGGTACCTGGTCGTACGACGGCAAGAGCCTCTCCGGCATCCCGTCCTTCAAGGTCGCCCGGATGGGCCAGGTGCGCACCTTCCAGCTCACCAAGTCGCTGTCGCTGCTGACCGTGCTGGAGAACATGAAGCTCGGCGCGAAGGACCAGCGCGGCGAGGGCTTCTGGGCCGGGCTCTTCCCCTTCCTCTGGCGCGCGCAGGAGCAGGAGATCGAGCAGCGGGCCCACGAGCTCCTCGTGCGCTTCAAGCTCGACGCCAAGGAGCAGGACTTCGCCGCCTCCCTCTCCGGCGGTCAGCGCAAGCTCCTGGAGATGGCACGGGCGCTCATGAGCGACCCGAACCTGGTGATGCTCGACGAGCCGATGGCCGGGGTGAACCCCGCCCTCACGCAGTCGCTCCTCGACCACATCCTCGACCTCAAGGACCTCGGGATGACGGTGCTCTTCGTGGAGCACGACATGCACATGGTGCGTCACATCGCCGACTGGGTCGTCGTGATGGCCGAGGGGCGCGTGGTGGCCGAGGGGCCTCCGGAGACCGTCATGGAGGACCCCGCGGTCGTGGACGCCTACCTGGGCGCCCATCAGGACGTGGACCTCGGCGCCGTCACCGGCCGCCTCCCGGTGATCTCGGACGCCGACGCGGAGCGCATCCGCGAGCAGATCGAGACGGAGGTCGAGGCCGAGGTCGAGGCCGAGGACGCCGCCGAGGAGGACAAGGCATGAGCACCGCGATCCCCGCCGAGGGCACCCCCGAGACCGGCGACGTCATCGTCGAGCTGAAGGACGTGCACGCCGGCTACCTGCCGGGAGTGAACATCCTCAACGGCGCGAACCTCGTCGCCCGCCAGGGCGAGCTCATCGGCATCATCGGCCCGAACGGCGCCGGGAAGTCGACGCTCCTCAAGGCGATCTTCGGCATGGTGAACGTCCGCGAGGGCGATATCACCGTCAAGGGCGAGAGCATTGTCGGCCTCAAGGCCGACAAGCTCGTACGCCGCGGTGTCGCCTTCGTGCCGCAGACGAACAACGTGTTCCCGTCGCTCACCATCCAGGAGAACCTGGAGATGGGGCTCTACCAGAACCCGAAGATCTTCGCGGAGCGGCTCGAGTTCGTCAGCAGCATCTTCGCGGAGATCGGCAAGCGCCTGAAGCAGCGTGCGGGCTCGCTCTCCGGCGGCGAGCGCCAGATGGTCGCCATGTCCCGCGCGCTCATGATGGACCCGTCCGTGCTGCTGCTGGACGAGCCGTCCGCCGGCCTCTCCCCCGTGCGGCAGGACGACGCCTTCATCCGCGTCTCCGACATCAACAAGGCGGGCGTGACGACGATCATGGTCGAGCAGAACGCCCGTCGGTGCCTGCAGATCTGCGACCGCGGCTACGTGCTCGACCAGGGGAAGGACGCCTACGAGGGCACCGGTCGGGAGCTGCTGAACGATCCGAAGGTCATCGGCCTCTACCTCGGCACCCTCGGGACCGACGCCGCCTGAGACCTCGCGCCGCACGATGAAGGCCCCGGATGCCGAAGCACCCGGGGCCTTCCTCGTGCGGTGTTTACTTGATGCGCGAGGTGACGTTCTCGGCGTCGAACTCGTAGACGCCGATCGCGGCACCCTTCGGGTCGTTGTTCTCGTCGAACGTGATCTCGCCGGAGAGGCCGTCGTAGTCCGGCGTGCCGCCGTCGTTGATGATCGCGGCGCAGTCGGCGAAGTTGTCGCACTTCTCGCCGTCGCCGTCGCCGCCGGAGACGGTGATCATCTCCGCCGCGATGTCCGGGCCCTCGACCGAGCCGGCCTTCAGCGCCGCCAGAGCGATGAGGACCACGGCGTCGTACGCCTCGGCCGAGTAGGTCACGGCGTCGATCGGGTCGTTGCCCTCGGCCGTCCAGACCTCGTTCAGCTGGTCGAGGAAGTCCTGCGGCAGCTCGGCGCCGGCGCGGGTGCCCTTCGAGCCCTCGAGGCTCACCGGGATGTCGGCGCCCCAGTCCTTGAGGTTGCCGTCGACGAGGTACAGCGAGCCCGTGTCGACCCCGGCGTTGCCCAGCAGCGGCGCGATGGTGGCGAACTGGTCGTAGGAGACGACAGCGACGGCGTCCGGGTTCGCCGCGGCGATCTCCGAGACCTGCGCGTTGAACTGACCGTCACCCTGGTTGTACGACGCATCGGCGACGACCTCGCCGCCGGTGCTCTCGAACGTGGCCTTGATCGCCTCGAACAGGCCCGTGCCGTACGGGTCGTTCTGGTAGATGATGCCCAGCGTCTTGTGGCCGTCCTCGGCGATCTCGTTGCCGAGGACCTCGCCCTGGAGGTTGTCGCTCGGTGCGGTGCGGAAGTACAGCGGGTTGATGCCCGTGAAGTCCGGCGAGGTGTTGGACGGGGACACCGTGAGGATGTCCGCACCCGCGTTGCCGTCGAGGATGAGCTTGGTGACGCTGGAGGACGCCGCGCCGATCATGGCGGTGATGTCGCCGTTGCGCAGGTTGGTGATGGAGGTCTCGTAGGCCTTGTTGTCGAGGTCGCCCTCGTCGCCCGTGCTGAGGTCGATCGTGATGCCGGCGTCGGCCTCGTTGATCTGGTTGACGGCGAGCTGGACGCCGGCCTCCATCGGCGCGCCCAGGAACGCGAGCGTACCGGTGGCGGGCAGCAGCGAACCGAGCTTGAGCGTCAGGTCGGCGGCGGGCTTGTCGCCGCCCCCGTCCGACGGCTCCGCATCGGGCGTGCTGCTGCAGCCCGCGATGATGAGGGCGGAGGCGCTGACCAGCGCGATCCCGGCGAAGATCCTCGCGCTGCGCGAGCCCTTCAGTGCGTTCATGATGCTCCCTTGCGTAAACGAACGTGGATGATGACCACAGTCGGGTGCTCTAACACTAGGGCGTGCGCCCCGCGCGCAGGAGGGGCAAGTATCTCGGTGCGTTAACGATCCAGGGCCGCCGTTTCGGGGCGCGGGCAGGACCGATCAGAGCGCCGCGGCGCGGGTGGCACGACGGCCGCGACGCGCGGCGAGGAGCAGATCGACGACGAAGACCGCGATCGCGACCCACACCAGGAGGAACCCGATCCAGCGCTCCGGCGGCATCGGCTCGTGCAGCACGACGACCCCGATCACGAACTGCAGGACCGGGGTGAGGAACTGCAGCATCCCGATGATCGTGAGGTCGACGCGACGCGTGCCGGCCGCGAACAGCAGCAGGGGGACAGCCGTGGCCACCCCCGCGAAGGCGAGCAGCACGGCGTGCGGCCAGCCCGCGGTCCCCATCGTCAGGCCGACGGGCGTCGTCGCCACGACCACGAGCTGCACCACCGCGATGGGGATCAGCCAGAACGACTCGAGCGTCAACCCGCTGACCGCGTCGACGGCAGGGCCGATCTTCTTCTTGATGAGCCCGTACAGACCGAAGGAAGCGGTGAGGGTCAGGGCGATCCAGGGGACGTGGCCGTACGCCACGATGATGACGACGACCGCGACGGCCGCGATCCCGACCGCCGCCCACTGCAGACGGCGGAGGCGCTCCTTGAGGACGAAGACGCCGAGCAGCACGGTGGTGATCGGGTTGATGAAGTAGCCGAGCGCCGTCTCCACCACGTTCTCGCTCAACGTGCCGAGGACGAAGACCTGCCAGTTGACGTAGATGAGCAGGCCGGCGAGGGCCGTCCACCCGAGCAGTCGCGGACTCCGGACGATCGCGAGGAAGGCGGGCCATCCCCTCGTGACGGTGAGCAGCAGAAGACAGAAGACGAAGGAGAGCAGCACCCGCCAGGCGACCACCTCCCACGGCCCGGTGGGCTGCAGCAGGAGGAAGTAGAGCGGCAGCACGCCCCACAGGAGGTATGCGCTCCCGGCGTAGGCGACGCCCGCCGTCCGGGTGGCGCGGGTCGTCTCGGGGGTCACCGCACAACCCTATGCCCGCGAGGACGAGGGCCGCGCCGCTCCGGACGCGGAAGAGGGCCCGGATGCCGAAGCATCCGGGCCCTCTTCGGACCGGGTTCCCGTCCGCCGTGCAGAGGGAACCGAGTGTGCGATCAGCGGACGACGACCGCCAGGACGTCGCGAGCCGACAGGACGAGGAACTCGTCCGCGCCGAACTTCACCTCGGTGCCGCCGTACTTGCTGTAGAGCACGCGGTCGCCGACGGCGACGTCGAGCGGAACGCGGTTGCCGTTGTCGTCGATGCGGCCGGGGCCGACCGCCACGACCTCGCCCTCCTGGGGCTTCTCCTTGGCGGTGTCGGGGATGACCAGGCCACTCGCGGTGGTCTGCTCGGCCTCGACCTGCTTGATGACGATGCGGTCCTCGAGCGGCTTGATGGAAACCGACACGGTCTACCTCTTCTTTCTTGACGCTGACACGAAAGACTCGTTCGCACTCTCAACCCGAGAGTGCTAATGCCAGTGTAGGCGGTCGGCTGGCACTCATGCAATGCGAGTGCCAACCCGGGTCACACGTCACGCGGGTCCTAGGCTGGGAGGGTGGAGATGTCCGAGCTGCGCGCCCTGCTGACCCCCGCCGGCCTCGAGCTGCTCGACGCGCTCCGGCCGGTCACCTCCACCGCCGAGGCGGCCGCAGCCGTCTCCCGACTGCGTGCTGCGGGACACTCCGCCGACCTCGTCTCCGCCGTCGTCGGGCAGGCGCACCTGCGCGCCAGGGCCGCGGCGAAGTTCGGCCCCTTCGCCGCCCGCATGCTGTTCACCCGCGCGGGCCTCGAGCAGGCCACCCGCCTCGGCGTGGCCGCCCGCCACGCCCAGCGGATCCGCCGAGCCGGCCTCACGAGCGTCGCGGACCTCGGCTGCGGGATCGGCGGCGACGCCCTCGCGTTCGCCGGCGCGGGACTGGCGGTGCACGCGGTGGACGCCGACGAGGTGACCGCGGCCCTCGCCGCCTACAACCTCGCCCCGTTCGGCGACGACGCCACCGTCCGGCACGCCACGGCGGAGGACGCGCTCGGAGAGCCGGTCCCCGGCCAGGCGATCTGGATGGATCCCGCCCGCCGCACCTCCGGACACAGCGAGACCCGGCGCGTCTCCGCCGACGACTACTCGCCGTCCCTCGACTGGGCGTTCGCCGTCGCCGCGCAGCGCCCCACCGGGATCAAGCTCGGCCCCGCCCACGACCGCGACGCCCTGCCCGCGGACGCGGAGACGCAGTGGGTGAGCGCCGACGGCAGCGTCGTGGAGCTCGTCGTCTGGTCCAGGGAGCTGGCCAGGGAAGGGGTCCGGCGCTCGGCCCTGGTGATCCGCGGCGAGCGCTCGCACGAGCTCACCGGCCCTGCCGATGCCGAGGACGCTCCGGTCCGACCGCTCGGGGCCTTCCTCCACGAGCCGGACGGCGCCGTCATCCGGGCGCGCCTCATCGGCGACGTCGCCCGCAGCCTCGATGCGGGGATGCTCGACCCGCGCATCGCCTACCTCACCTCCGATGCCGCGCTGACGAGCCCGTTCGTGCAGTCCTTCCGCGTCCGGGAGACGCTGCCGATCACGCCGAAGACGATCAACGCGGCCCTGAAGACGCACGGCATCGGCCGCATCGAGATCAAGAAGCGCGGGGTCGACGTCGACCCCGCGGCCTTCCGGCGCAAGCTGACCCTGCGCGGCGACGCCGAGGCGACCCTGATCCTCGCCCGCTTCGGCGATCAGCGACGCGCGATCCTCGCCGACCGGGTGCCCGCCGCGGACTGAGAGCGATCAGTCGTCCGGGTCGCGGCCAGGGATGTCGACGCGGATCGGATCCCCCGGCGGCCCGGTGGTCACGAGATACGACTCGCCCGTCGCCTCGTCGACCACGGCCGGGCCCGAGGTCACCGTGAGGTACGGCATCTGCCAGCGGGTGAAGGCCACCTCGACCACGGACGCCGACAGCAGCTCTCCCGTCTCCTGATCCACGTCGAGGAGCTGCACGCGCAGCCCGGACTGGAGCGCCTCGTCGAGGGTGGCGCACTGCCGCGAACCGTCGGCGTCGACGATCAGGCAGCGCTGGGCGGGGCCGGTCGTCGTACGGCGGTCGCCCAGCCACACCGGCTGCTCGCGGAACGAGCCGAGGAGGGTGAGGTTGAGGTCATAGCCGTCGCGGATGAGTTCCTTCACCCTCGGGCGCTGCTCCTCCCCGAACTGGGCGAAGAGCGTGGAGCTTCCGCCCCACCGCTGGATGCTCACCATCGGCTCGTCCGCGGTGGAGAACAGCATCACCGCCGTCACGCTGTCGGTGGAGAACGAGTCCTCGTCGTCACCGGCATCGGAGGCCGCCTCGGGGAGCGCGGCGTACAGGCCCGGCCCCAGCTCCTCCTCCGCTGCCAGACAGGTGGATTGGGAGTCCTCACCCACGTCGAGGATCAGGCACCGGGTGGCCCCGTCATCCTGCGTGGCGAACCAGGCGAGCGCGCCCTCCGCCTCCGCCACCGGACGCACGGAGCCGGGGTCGTAGTCCTCCCCGGCGAGTTCGATCCGTCGCTGCTCCTGCGTCTCGGTCAAGGGGAACGCCTCCGACCGCGGGGCGAACAGCGCCCACCCCGCCCCGACGCCGATCGCCAGGAGGGCCGCTGCCGCCACGAGCACCGGCACGACTCCGCGCGCCCGCATCGGCGCGCCCGTCTCGACGGGTGCGGGTGGTGCTCCGGCCGCGGCGAGCGGCGATGCGTCGGAAGCCGGCGGCGGATCGGACTCCCGACCCTCGTCTTCCGCCACCGGGAGCGCCTCGGAGGCTGTCGTCGGCCGTTCCTCCGCCGGAAGCTCCTGCCGTCGATGCTCCTCCTGGAGCTCGCGCAGGCGCCGGGCACCGGCGGCGTCGAGTCCGCCGTCCCGACCATAGGCCGCGCGCTCCAGTGCTCGGCGCTCCTCCGCCGCAGCGGAGCCCTGGCGGTCAGTCTCCTCCCGCACCGACGTCGCTCCCCTCTCGGATGATCACGAACGACCCGAAACCGGAGGTCGGCAGCTCGTAGGTCGTCATTCCGCCGGTCTCCGCGTCGGTCACCTGCAACCGCAGCCGACCGTCGTGCTCCTGCAGCGTCTCCGTCGTCTCACAGGCCCGCGGCGCGTCGGCCGTCGCCCCGTCGTAGATGAGGCACTGCCGACCCGTCTCCCCTTCGGAGGCCGTCCAGATCGGGACGTCGCGGTCGTACCCGGCGACCCAGATCGAGTTCGGGTCGAAGCCGTCATCGGCCAGGCGCTCGGCGGTCCGTGTCTCCGCCTCGTTCGCGTAGGTGGGGCCGCCCTCGCCGGAGCCGTACTCCGAGACGTCGACGCTCACCGCCGGTTCACCGTCGGGCGTGAGGAGCAGATGGGCCATGACCTGGCGCGTGTACTCGTCGTCGCGCTGGGTCGTCACCTCGCCCCAGAGGCCGTCCTCCTGCACCGCTTCCCGCTGGTTGCAGCTCGGCGTCGTGCTCTCCCCTGCGCCCAGGACCAGGCAGATGCTCGCACCCCCGTTCTGCGTCGCCACCCAGATGACCGCGTCGTCCTCCGTCGCGAGCGCGCGCACCGAGCCCGGGTCGAATCGTCCGGACGCGACGAGATCGGACTGCCATCCCTGCTGCTCGGCGCTGAGGGAGACCGCCGTGCCGCCGCTCCGGCCGAACGCCAGCCATCCGACGCCGACCCCGAGGAGGAGCACGACGACCGCGCCGAGCGCGAGCATGCCGAGGGAACGGCGCCGCCGCCTCTGAGCCGGAACGTCGCTCTGAGCGGTGACGATGTCCGCGGACTCCTCGTCCGGCTCCACGGGCGCGTCGTCTCCGGCCGACGGCTCGTCGTCGTCCTCTGCAGCGGCGAAGGAGCCGAGGGACGGCGGAGGTACCGGCGACGGGCTTCGCCGGGCGGCGTCGAGCTGTCGCAGGCGCGCGGCCTCCGCGTCCGTGAGGCCTCCGCCCGGGCCGAAAGCCTTGCGCTGCAGGGCCCTGCGCTCCTCGACGTCGTCGTCGTCCGTCATGGCCAGCCCGCCTAGCCGAGTCTCTCGAACTGCATCCCCGCCCAGACCAGCCATCCCAGGCTGTACACGGTCGCGCACAGGCCGAGCACGAGGGCCCAGCGCGCGATCGCCCGGTTCTCCACGGGGCGCCGGAGGGACATGATGGCGGCGATCACCGCGACGATCGCGACCGGGATCCCCCACCCGACGAAGAACGACGCGCCGAGGGCGACGATCGCCGCCAGCAGCGCCCACGGGGCCAGGCGGGTGTCGTCGACGACGGCGGGCTCGACCGCCGGCTCCCAGCCCTCGTCCTCTCCGTGGTCGAGGTCGGGCCCGGTCACGACGACGGGCTCGATGCCGACCGGACCGGTCGGCAGCTTCGTGTAGCCCTCGCGCGGGGCTCCGGGAAGGCGCGCCGTCCCGGCCGGGCGTTCGACCTGCCCGCTCGCGCGCTCGACCCGCGCACGGGGCGTGGCCCCGTCCGACTCCGGCTCCTGCGCGAGCCCGGTCACGCCGGCACCGCCTCCGCGACCTGGATCTCGGTGACCGGCAGGGTCGAGTCGGCGCCGAAGCCGAGGGTCGATGCGGGGCGCCCGGACGCGATGAGCTCAGCGGCCAGCGCCGCGATCATGGCGCCGTTGTCCGTGCAGAGCGACAGCGGAGGGATGCGCACGGTGACGCCGGCCTCGGCGGCCCTGGCGAGGGCGACGTCGCGGAGCCGACGGTTCGCGATCACACCGCCGCCCAGGAGCAGCCGCGGCACTCCGAGGTCGGCGCACGCGTTGAGCGCCTTGGTGACCAGGACGTCGACGACGGCCTCCCGGAAACTGGCAGCGACGTCGGCGATCGGGAGGTCCCGGGCGTCGGCACCCGCCTCGGCGTTCTCGGCCTCGAAGCGCTCGATCCAGCGGGCGACCGCGGTCTTCAGCCCGGAGAACGAGAAGTCGTAGCGATGCTTCGCGAGGTCGGAAGCGCGGGACAGCCCGCGCGGGAAGCGGATCGCGTCCGGGTTTCCGCCCACCGCGGCCCTGTCGATCTCGGGGCCGCCGGGGTAGGGCAGGGACAGCAGTCGGGCGACCTTGTCGAAAGCCTCGCCCGCGGCGTCGTCCACGGTCTCGCCGAGCAGCTCCACGTCGGTCGTGAGATCGCGCACGTGGAGCAGGGAGGTGTGGCCGCCGGAGACCAGCAGCGCGATCGTCGGATACTCCAACGGCGCCGAGTCCGGCGTCAGGATGTCGGCCGCGATGTGACCGACGAGGTGATTGACCGCATACAGCGGCTTGTCCAGGGCGACCGCGAGTCCCTTCGCCGCCCCCACACCGACCATGAGCGCTCCCGCGAGGCCCGGACCGCTGGTCACGGCCACCGCATCGAGGTCGGCGAGACGGACGCCGGCCTCGGCGAGCGCGGCGTCGATGGTCGGCTGGAGGGCCTCGAGATGCGCGCGGGCGGCGACCTCCGGCACGACGCCGCCGTACCGGGCGTGCTCGTCCATGCTGGAGGCGATCGTGTTGGACAGCAGCGTACGACCGCGCACGATGCCGATGCCGGTCTCGTCGCAGCTCGTCTCGATGCCGAGCACCAGGGGCTCACTCATGCGGTCGCCTCCTCCGGCGTGTCGGCGGGCGCCGGGTGGCGGCGCAGATCCAGACGCATCACGATCGCGTCCACGTCATCCGGCTGATAGTAGCGGGGGCGCCTGCCGATCTCCTCGAAGCCCTCCGCGCGATACAGTCCTTCGGCCGGAGGGTTGTCGGCGCGCACCTCGAGGAACACCTCGAGCGCCCCGCGGTCGGCGGCCGCCTGGAGCAGCGCACGCAGCAGCGCGCGCCCGCGGCCCTGACCCCGGACCTCGGCGAGGAGGGCGATGGTCTGGATGTCGGCGTCCGCACCGCCCTGCAGCGCCCGGATGCCGCCGTATCCGACGATCGCCCCGCCCCGCTCGTCGACGAGGTAGCGGCCGTGCGGGCTCGCCAGCTCGCTCGCCATGGTGTCCCGGCTCCACGCGTCGGTCGGGAACGAGCGCTGCTCGATGGCCATGATCGCGTCGAGATCGTCCGGCCGCGCGTCCCGGAGCGTCATGCGCCCACCTTCTTCGGAGCACCGGGCAGGGACACATCCGGGTGCCGCAGGTAGAGCGGCTCGTCCCCCGCGAGGGCCCGCCCGGCGGCGAATGCGCGCGCTCCCACCCTGGCGAGGTCGGCTGCGGACAGCGTCGTCACGTCGACCCGGCGGAGACCGGCGAGATGATCGTCGGCGTCGGCGGCCCGCACGAGCACCGTGTCGGCGATCGTGCGCGGGATCCCGTCCTCATCCTGTCCGTCGAACACGGTGACGGCGACCTCGCGGCGGCGGGCGTCGGTGACGACGGCGAACGGCCCGGTCACCGTGGACTGGATCGTCAGCGCGGCCGCCGTATGGCTCGGCACCGGCACCACCGGGACGCCGCGCCCGAGGGCGAACGCCCTGGCGGTCGCGATGCCGATGCGCAGTCCGGTGAACGGACCGGGGCCCATGCCGGCGACGACGTGAGTGATGCCGTCGGCTCCCCCCTCCCGGAGTACGTCGTGGACGAGGTCGCCGATCACCTCGGCGTGGCCCAGCGGATCGGCGGTACCGGCCTCGGCACGAGACGTCCCGTCCGGGTCGATGAGGGCGACGGCGGTGCCAAGGGACGTGTCGACGGCGAGGATCACGTCTCCAGGGTAGTCGTCACCCCGCCCGTCACGCCCGGCGCCCCGGCACCCGCGCGGGTCAGCCCAGCGGCGCCCGCACCGGGTAGTCCTGGCCTTCGAGGATGACCTGGGTCGCCGCTCCCGTCGCCCGGTTCACGACGACCGGCGCCAGCAGGTTGACGCTGACGCCGTCGGCGCCGGGGTGGGCCACCACGAGCACGAAGGCGTCGTCCGCCGAGGCGAGAGCGAGGTCGGCCACCTGGGCGTCCGTGAGGATCGGCGCGTACTCCGCCAGGACCGTGTTCGGGTCGACGAGGTAGAGCCGCAGGGCGTCGTCCTCGACCGCCCGCATCGCGAAGAGCCCGTCCGCACCGTCGACGGGTGCGAGGGCGAAGTCCACGTGCGGAGCCAGCCCGGGCGGTGGGGCCGTGAAGGTGAGCACGGCGGTCATCGCAGGAAGTCCATCAGCGTCGGCTGCAGCACGCGCGCGTTGACGGCGAGCGCCGAGCGGTAGACGAGCTCCTGCGCCTGCAGGCGGATGAGCACCTCGACCGAGTCGACATCCTCGACCGCGGCGCGGCGGGACTCGAGGGACACGGAATTCTGCACTGCCGCCTCCTTGGCGCGTTCGATCTGAGCCTGTCTGGTGCCGACCGCGCCCTGCACGCCCAGCATCGCCGTGCGGCGGTCGTCGATCTCCCCGAGTCGGGGCCCCACGTTGGTGCCGGAGCGGAGATCGGCGACGATGCGGTCGACGAGGGCGAACACCGAGTCGTCTCCGGTGCCGAACACCGCCGCACCGTCCGTGTCGACGCGGACGGCCGCCGCATCGGACACGCGGCGGGTGACCTCGGAGCCGGCGACACCGCTGTAGGAGTAGTCGGACGCGAAGGCCGCGGTGTCCGACGTGCCGGCGAACACGGACCGGCCGAGCAGCCGGGTGTTCGCCTGCGCGAGCAGCTCGTCGCGGATGCCCTCCAGTTCCACCGCGAGGGCCTCCTTCGCCGTGGCGTCCAGCGCCCCGTCGTTGGCCCCTTGCGCGGTGAGGTCCCGCACCCGCGAGAGCAGGGACGTGCTGGAGGTGATCGCCGTGTCGGCGGCAGTCACCCAGGCCAGGCCGTCGTCGATGTTGCGCGCGTACTGCTCGGTGCGCCGCTGCTCGGCGTGCAGGGCGAGGGCGGCCGCCGCCGCTGCCGGGTCGTCCGAGGGGGCGGCGAACGCCTTCTGCGACGTGGCCTGCTCCTGCAGACGGGCGAGTTCGGAGAGGTTGGACTGCAGCTGGCGCATCGCCGTCTGCGTCATCGTGGTCTGGGTCACGCGAGAGATCATGGAGCTTCTCCGATCAGCGTCCGACGACGCCCGTGCGGTTGATGAGGACGTCGAGGGCCTCGTCGACGGCGGTGAGCACGCGGGCCGCCGCCTGGTAGGCGGTCTGGTACGTGAGGAGGCTGATCGTCTCCTCGTCGCCGTCCACGGCCGCGACGGACTGCTGCGCACCGACGGCGCCGACAGCCGCCGCATCCGACACCTTCGCGCGCTGCACGTCGGCCGCGGTGGCGACGCCGAAGCGGGTCACCTGATCGGTCCACAGCGCGTCCGGAGAGGTCGCGCGCTGCCCGATCTGGGAGATGAGGTCGGCGTTGGTCGCGTCCTTGGCTCCGGCCCCGGGGGCGGCGAGGGCGAGGTCGGCCGCCGTGGTGACGGCCACCCGCATCCCGAGCGCGGCGGAGCCGGTGGCCGGGAGGGTGAAGAAGTCGCCGCCCGGCTGTCCGGACGCCGTGACACCGGCGCGGTGCTGGGCGTTGAGCGACTCCGCGAGCACCGTGGCGACGCGGTCGTATGTCGCGGCGAGCTGCGCCAGCATCCCGCCGTCGGCGGCCGGGGCGAGCACCGCGAGGGAGCCGCCCAGCTCTCCCCCGTCGACGACGAGGGGAAGATCCGGCACCGACTCCCAGGCGACCCCGACGCGCGGAGCGCCGTCGATCGTCGCCGAGCCGGTCAGCGCGATGTGACGGGCGTCGCCGCCGGAGACCAGGGCGTTGCCGCCGAGGCGGACCGTGAGCGTGCCGTCCGTCTCCACGGTGGCCGTCGCGCCGGCGAGCCGGGCCACGTCCTCCGCGAGCAGGTTGCGGCGGTCGGTGAGCTCGTTGGCCGATCGCCCCGAGGCCAGCGCCTCCCGGATCTCGCTGTTCAGCACCGCGATCTGGTCGGCGGCGGCGTTGACCTGACTGACGGTGCGCTCGACGGTCCCGCGGGCGGCCGTCCACTGCGCGGCGACCGTGCGGTAGCCGCCGGAGATATGGGCGGCGAGCTCCTTCGCCGACTCCAGGATGCTCGCGGCCGCCGCACCCGAATCCGGGGTGTTGGCGAGGTCCTGCCAGCCCGCCCAGAAGCTGGTCAGCCGGTTGGCGAGGCCCTTGTCGGTCGGCTCCGCGAGGGCCGACTCGGCAGTCGTCGCTGCCAGCGCGCGGGTGGCCCAGTAGCCGGAAGCGCCGAGGGTGTCGCGGACCCGGGCGTCGAGCAGCGCGTCGCCGAGGCGGGACACCGCGTCGATCGAGACGCCGTGTCCGGGGAGGGCACCCATGCTGAAGCGGCCCGTCTGCGCGACGGCGGCGATCGAGGAGGTCTCGACGCGCTGCCGCGTGTACCCCTCGGTCTTCTGGTTGGCGATGTTCTGCCCGACCACGTCCATGCCCCGCCGTGCGGCGGCGAGGCCGCTGGCGGCGGTGGTCAGTCCACTGAAGGTCGACATGAATCCCTCTCGGTCACATCTCGGTGTCGATGATGCGGGCGGCGTCCTCGCGGGCGCGGTCGCCGCGGGTGGTGTATTCGCCGCTCTCCTGGCCGAGAGCGGCGATGGTCTCCTGCGTGGCGCGGAGCACTCCGCTGAGCTGCTCCGCGGCGGCATCGCGCATCTGCTCGACCTCCGCTGTCAGCTTCACCAGCGCACGCATGTGGTCGGTGAAGACATCGCCCCAGGCTCCGTCCGGAGCGTGCTCGATGAGCTGACCGATCGTCGCGTCCTGAGGAGCCCCCCACTCCTCGGCGACACCGGCGACCTCGACGGCCCTGGCCAGGCTCGCCGCGCGGAGGCGGTCGAGCACCTGATCGATCTCCCTGGCCGCGAACTGGATCCAGTGCGACCGGCCGGCGGCGAGCAGCAGCTGCTGCTCGTCGAGCTTGAAAAGCAGCATCTCGAGCAGCTCGCGCTCGCGCCAGAGCTGCATCGATAGTTCGTTGGCTCCCATGATCCCCTTTGTCCCCAGCGATCCCCCGCCCCACGCGGGTGCGATCGGCCCGCCTGTTAACGGTTCATAAATCTCTATCGGCCGCCGCGCCCCTAAGGTTACTATGTGCATTGGCGGCGGTTAGTGCTCCCCATGGACATATCTCGGACCTTGTGATATGGCCATCTATCCCTCGCCATGAGCTTCCGGAGTGCATCCAGAGAGGTGGATCATCCCCCATGTCGTCGCGCGCTGAGCGCAACCGCCTCGTCGAGGCCAACCTCCCCCTGGTCGGCTACCTCGCTGCAGACACCCATGCTCGGGCTACCCATATCCCCCGCGAAGAGCTCGCCGCCGTCGGCGCGCTCGCCCTCGTGACCGCCGCCGACGCGTACGACCCCGCGCTCGGCGTCCCCTTCGGCGCCTACGCCCGTCGACGCATCCTCGGCGCGTTCGCCGACGAGATGCGCGCCATGGACTGGGCGTCCCGCGGCATCCGCAAGCGCATCAAGGAGACGGTCGCCGTCCGCGAGACCCTCACCGCCGCGTTCGGCCGCACGGCGACCGCCACCGAGATCGCCACCGCCATGGGCTCCCCCAAGGAGGTGGTCGTCGAGGCCCTCGCGGACGCCGCACGCACCGTCGCCCCGCTGGACGACCCCGCCACGCGCGATCTCGTCGCCGACATCCCGCTGCCGGAGGAGTCGGCGATGGTCGGCGAACGGCGTGAGGTGCTCGAACACGCCATCGGCGCCCTCCCCGAGCGCATGCGGCGCATCATCGTGGCCGTCTACATCGAGGAGCGGCCCGTGAAGGAGATCGCCGAGGAGCTGGGCGTGACCCACTCGGCCGTCTCGCAGCAGCGGTCGGAGGCCGTGCGCCTGCTCCGCGACGCCCTCGACCGCTACTTCGCGGAGGGCGGCACCGAGACCACGACCACCACCCGCGTCTCGCCTGCCGCACGCGACGCCTATTTCGGCCGCATCGCCGAGGCCGCCGGCGTCCGGATCGGCGACGTCTTCCGCGCCGCCGCCCCCGCCTAACGCGTCCGCATCCTCCGCCGATAGGTCAGGGCAGGAGACCACGGATGGTCTCCCGTACAACACATCACGGAGGAAACCCTCATGGGTATGCAGATCAACACCAACGTGGGCGCGCTCAACGCCTACCGCAACCTGTCCAACACGCAGAACGACCTGTCGAAGTCGCTCGAGAAGCTCTCGAGCGGTCTGCGCATCAACCGCGCAGCGGACGACGCCGCCGGCCTCGCGATCTCCGAGGGCCTGCGTTCGCAGGTCAACGGCCTGAACGTCGCGGCTCGCAACGCCCAGGACGGCATCTCGGTCATCCAGACCGCAGAAGGCGCCCTGACCGAGGTGCACTCCATCCTGCAGCGCGTGCGCGACCTGACCAACCAGGGCGCGAACGACTCGAACAACGCGAAGTCGCGCGAGGCCATCCAGACCGAGATCTCCGCCCTGGGCGACGAGCTCACCCGGATCGCGTCGAGCACGAACTTCAACGGCATCAAGCTGCTCTCGGGCGGCGCGACGCTGACGTTCCAGGTGGGTGCGGGTGCGGTCGCCGCCGAGGACCAGATCTCGGTGGGCCTGACCAACTTCGCCACGCTCGGCGCCGACATCAAGACGCTCGCGGCCGGCATGACGGACGCGGCGACGTACGGCGCGGCTCTGGCGGGCATCGACACGCAGATCCAGGCGGTCTCGACCGCACGTGCCGGCTACGGTGCGCTGCAGAACCGCTTCGAGTCGACCATCAACAGCCTCAACGTGTCGGCCGAGAACCTCGCCGCCGCCGAGAGCCGCATCCGCGACACCGACATGGCGTCCGAGATGGTCAAGTTCACGTCCGCGAACATCCTGTCGCAGGCGGGAACGGCCATGCTGGCCCAGGCCAACCAGGCCAACCAGGGCGTGCTCCAGCTGCTGCGCTGACCCGCGCCGCCGCACGGAATCACTCCGGGGGTCCGGGTGACGGCTTCGGCCGTCGCCCGGGCCCCGCCGCACACAGAAGGGAAGCCGCATGTCGCTCTCGCTCGACGGCCTCGTGTCGGGGCTGAAGACCACCGAGGTTATCAAGGCGCTGATGGACGTGCACGCCATCCCCCGCACGCTGCTCAAGGCCAAGATCGACGACAAGAACGTCGTCATGAAGCAGCTGCGCACCCTGAACACCGCCGTGCAGAACCTCGCCGCCGCCGCCGAGAAGGCCGCAGCGCCTGGCGGTCTCGACCGCTTCACCGGCACCTCGTCGTCGGAATCGGTGAAGGTCGCCCTGCGCACCGGCGCCGCGCCCGTGTCGACCGACATCGTCGTCGACCGCGTCGCCCAGGCGCACACCGTCGTCTCCGCCGCCGCTTCCCGCTGGCCCGCGGACCCGCCCGTGCTGACCCTCGAGGACGCCACGGGGAAGCGCGTGCAGGTGCAGGCCGACTCCACCTCGATGCAGGACATCGCCCAGGCCATCAACGACGCCGACACGGGCGTCCTCGCCACCGCCGTCCCCGCCGGCAAGGATGCCGACGGCACCCCCGTCTACCGCCTGCAGCTCCGGGCCGAGGAGTCCGGCGAGGCGGGACGCTTCCGCGTCTACGCGGGAGACCTCGCCGCCGTCACCGCCGGCACCGCCACGGACGTGTCCACGGAGCCCGGGGCCGCCGTCATCTCCACGGGCACGGACGCGCAGCTGCGCCTCTGGGCCGGCACCGCGGCCGAACAGGTCATCACCTCGTCCGGCAACACCTTCACCGATCTCTTCGAGGGCGTCGACGTCACGGTCTCCACCGTCTCGACGTCCCCCGTCACCGTGACCGTCGCCGTCGACAGCGAGGCCAGGGCCAAGGCCTCCGGCGAGTTCATCGCCCTCCTCACCGACATCTTCACCCGCATCGACAACGGCTCGAAGGCCACCGTCGCCGCGGGACAGGGCGAGAAGACGACGCTCGGCGTCTTCACCGGCGACAGCACCATCCGCGGCCTGCGGACCGCCCTCGCCGACGCCATCCAGCACCCGGTGGACGGGGTCTCCCCCTCCACGGTCGGCATCTCGACCGACATGTACGGCAAGCTCACCTTCGACGAGGAGAAGTTCTCCGAGGCGCTGGCGAAGGACCCCGCAGCCGTCGGCGCTCTCTTCTCCGCGGTCGCGGCGCGTGTGGAGCAGACGGCGACGTCCTACTCGGACAAGTACGACGGGCTGCTCACCTCGCGGATCACGGGCCAGGAGAGCGAGGTCAAGAGCCTCGGCGAGCAGATGGAGCGCTGGGACGTGCGCCTCGCGCAGCGCAAGGCCTCGCTGGAGCGCACCTACGCCCGCCTCGAGGTGATGCTGTCGCAGATGCAGTCGCAGTCCTCCTACCTCGCCTCGCAGATCAACTCGCTGCCGAGCAGCCGTTCCGGGTCGGACTCGTGAGCATGAACGCCGCCCTGCGCGCCCAGCAGCGGTACCGCGAGGACGCCATCCTGTCCGCCCCGCCGGAGCGCCTGGTCACGATGCTCTACGACCGGCTCCTGCTCGACATCGAGCGCGCGGAGACGGCGCAGCGGGCGGCCGACTGGGCCGAGGCCAACACCCAGCTCCAGCACGCGCAGGCGATCGTGGCCGAGCTGTCGTCCTCCCTCACCGACGGATGGAGCGGCAGCGCCGGACTGCGCTCGCTGTACGTGTTCCTGTCGCAGACGCTGATCGGCGCCAACATCGGCCGCGACCCGGAGCGCACCCATGCCTGCCGCGAGCTCGTCGTGCCGCTGCGCGACGCCTGGCACACCGCCGCCCTGGCCGTCGCGGAGGGCCGCGCATGACGGACGAGGACTGGGCCGCGCTGCTCGACCGGCTCGAGGCGGACGCCGACCGGATCCTCGCCGCGCCGGCCGGAGCCGTCGAGGTGCATGACATCATCCCCTGGGCGCCGCCGTCCTCGCCGCTCCCGCCGCACCTCGCCGACCGCGCCCGCGCGGTGATCGACCGGCAGCACGCCGCCATGGAACGCGCCCGGTCGGAGCTCGACGGGCTGCGGCAGCACCTCGGCGCCGTCCGCCGGGTTCCGGCACCCCGCCCGCCGGATGCTCCCGCCTACCTCGATGTGGACGGGTGAGCGACCCTCCTAACGAAACCGCACGGACGGCCGACAGTCTCCCGAGAGCACGGATGGCTCGCAAGACTCGGCCAGGGAACGGCCACTTCGCCCACACACGGGGAGCCGGTTCGTGTTCGACTCTGTGACCATCACCGCACTGACGAGTGCGCTGAACGGCCTCTCGCTGCGCCAGCGAGCCATCGCCGACAACATCGCCAACATCAACACCCCCGACTACCACGCCAAGCGTGTGCAGTTCGAGGCGGCGCTCGCCGACTCGATCGCCGCCGGCGACGGGGACGTGTCCGCCACGGTCAGGACCTCGCTCGAGCCGACGCGCTTGAACGGCAACAACGTGAACCTCGACACCGAGACCCTCTCCAGCATCGACACCATGTTGCGCTACCAGTTCGCGACCCAGGCCGTGAACGGGTCGTTCTCCTCGATGCGCACCGCGATGAGGACGTCATGACCTTCGACGCCATCGGGATCGCCGGCACGGGGCTGACCGTGCACCGGAAGTGGCTCGACGCCATCAGCGACAACATCGCCAACATCAACACGGCGACACCCACCGACGGCGCGGCGTTCCGGGCACGCTACATCCTGGCCCAGACCAGCGACCAGTCCCCCGGCGTCTACGTCGCCGGGACCGTCCAGGGCGATGCGGAGGGCCGGCTCGTGCACCAGCCCGACCACCCGCTCGCCGACGCCGACGGCTACGTGCGCTACCCCGACATCGACCTGGGAGACCAGATGAGCCAGCTGATCCTCGCGCAGCGCGGATACCAGGCGAGCGCGGCGATCGTGGACCGCGCCCGCAACTCGTACGAGGCGGCGCTGCAGATCGGACGGAACGCGTGAGCGCCGTGGCCGGCATCGAGGCCGTCGCCTCGTCCCTCGGCATGACCACCTCGCCCGTCACGGGCGCGAAGACGGGCGACGACTCGGCCTTCGCGAACAGCGTCACCGGAGCGATCGACGAACTGCGCTCGCTGCAGTCCGAGTCCGACACCCTCAAGGTCGCGGCCGTGACCGGGGACCTCGACGACATCCATGCGGCGATGATCGCGTCCTCGCGCGCCGCCGTCACCCTCGAACTCGTCGCCGCCGTCCGCAACAAGGGCGTCGACGCGTTCAACGAGATCATGCGGATGCAGGCCTGATGCCCCCGGCAGTGACCGGGGCGTTCCAGCGGATGCGGCGGGTGGTCGCCGGATTCTCGCTCGCGCAGCGGACCATCGCCATCATCGGCATCGCGGTGCTCGCGCTCGGCATCATCGCGCTGTCCAGCTGGCTCAGCCGCCCCACCTACACCCCACTGTTCTCGGGATTGAACGCCTCGGACGCGAACGCCGTGGTGGAGCAGCTGCGCTCCGCCTCCGTGCCCTACGAGCTCGCCGACGGCGGCGCCACGGTGCTCGTCCCCGAGAAGGACGTGTACGACCAGCGGCTCGCCGCCGCCTCCGCCGGGCTGCCGAGCGCCGGATCGGCCGGGTACTCGCTGCTGGACGACATGGGTGTCACCACGAGCGAGTTCCAGCAGTCGGTCACCTACAAGCGCGCGATCGAGGGCGAGCTCGCCGCGACGATCTCCGCCATCGACGGCGTCTCCGCGGCCTCGGTGCAGCTCGCCATCCCGGAGGAGAGCGTCTTCGTGTCGGAGACCGTCGATGCGACCGCCTCCGTGTTCGTGGAGACCGCCGGACGCACGACGCTCGACCAGAAGCAGGTCGAGGCCATCGTGCACCTCACCTCGGCGGCCGTCAGCGGCATGAAGCCGGAGAATGTCGCCGTGGTCGATCAGACCGGGCGCACGCTCTCGACCGTGGGCGGCGGGGCCACCGGCGGACTCGATCAGCAGGCGAGCGACTACGAGGCCCGCGTGGCCGCGAGCGTGCAGCAGATGCTCGACACCGTGGTCGGCCCGGGGAATGCGACCGTGACCGTCGTCGCCGAGATCGACCGCTCGGTGAACGAACGCGTCGAGGAGACCTACACCCCGGCCGAGGGCGCTCCCCCGCTCACCGAGGAGGTCCGTGAGCAGAACAGCAACGGATCGACCTCCGAAGCCGGTGTCCTGGGTCCGGACAACATCGCCGTGCCGAACGGGAACGGCGACGGCACCTACACGAACACCGAGGAGACGCGCACCAACGCCGTCAACAAGGCCACGGAGAGCACCTCCACTCCCGCCGGCACCCTGCTGCGGCAGTCCGTGTCGGTCGCCGTGGACGCCGGGGCCGGGGGCGACCTCAGCTCCGCCCAGCTCAGCGACCTCGTGGCCACCGCCGCCGGCATCGACCGCACCCGCGGCGACGAGCTCGCCGTCGAACTCGTCGCCTTCAGCCAGACCGATGCCGAGGCCGCGCAGGCCGCGCTGCAGGCGGCGAAGGAGGCCGAAGAGGGTGCCCGTCAGGCCGCCCTCCTGAACACCGTCATCATCGCGGCCGCCATCGCCATCCCGCTCATCGCCGCGATCGCCGCCCTCATCGTCCGCTCCCGGCGGAAGGCGCGCGGCGTGGAGGAGTTCGACCAGCTCTTCGGCGATCGTCCTGTCGAGCTGTCCGCGCTCTCGGCGGACGCGCCGACGGCCGTGCTGGAGGCGCCGACCACGCCGCTCGCCTTCCTCGAGCCGGTACCCGACCTCGACCCGGATCCCGAGCCCGAGCCCACGCAGATCAGCCTCGAGCGCCGCCGCGCCGAGATCGCCGCGCTCACCCGTCAGGATCCGCAGCGCACCGCGGAGCTGCTGCGCACCCTCATCGACGACAGGTCGCGGGTATGAGCGGACTGACGGATCGGCAGACGGCCGCGATCGTCCTGATGAACCTCGACCGCGCGCAGGCCGTCCAGGTCATGAAGCACCTCTCCGAGGCGGAGGCCGAGGCCGTCGCCGCCGAGATCATCGGGCTGCAGGATCTCGACGCGGAGACCACGGTCCAGGCGCTGGGGCAGTTCCATCGCATCGCCGCGGGGCACCTCCCGCCGGCGCGCGGCGGACGCGACATCGCCGCGGGCCTGCTGGAGGCCTCGTTCGGCTCCGAGCGGGCGGCAGCCGTGCTCGGCCGGGTCGGCTCGACGTCGATGAGCGCATCGTTCGACTTCCTCGCCTCCGCCGACGCCGCCCACCTCGCCACGCTCCTCGACGGGGAGCTGCCGCAGACCGTCGCCCTGGTGCTCGCCCATCTCCCCGCCGAACAGGCCGCCGCCGTCCTCGCTGCGCTGCCCGATCCGGCGCGGACCGACGTCGCCCAGGCCATCGCCACCATGGGCACCGCCTCGCAGGAGGCCATCGTCATCGTCGCCGACGCCCTCAAGGCCCGGACCGGCAGCCTCGCCTCGCGGGACAGCCCCGAGGTGCTCGGCGGCGTCGAGCCGCTGGTGGAGATCATCGGGCGTTCGGGAGCGACGATCGAGAAGGCGCTGCTGGCCAGCATCGAGGACCGCGACAGCGCCCTCGCCGAGGACATCCGCTCGCGCATGTTCACGTTCGCGGACATCGTCAAGCTCGACGACCGGGACACCCAGCGCGTGCTGCGGGGCATGGACATCCGCTCCCTGGCTCTCGCCCTCAAGGGGGCGCAGCAGCCGATCGTCGACCTCATCCGCCGCAACGTGTCCGAGCGCAACCGCGAGAACCTCGACGAGGAGGCCCGGACGCTGGGCCCGGTGCGCGTCTCCCAGGTCGAGGAGGCGCGGGCCGAGATCGTCCGGACGATCCGTGCCCTGGAGGCCGCGGGAGACATCACCGTGCAGCGGGCGGACGAGGACGAATATGTCTACTGACGCCTTCGCCCCCGCTGCGTTCCCCCGGCTCGGCGGCTCCGACCACCGGGCGGAACAGGAGCGCGCCCGCCGCCGCGGGTACGCGGAGGGACACGCCGCGGGCTTCCGGGCGGGCGCGGCCGACGCCGACGCCGCCCGTCGCGGCGCCGAGGCCGAGCTGGCCGAACGGGAGCGCGCCCGCGCCGCGGACGTCGCCGCCGCCGTCGCCGCCCTGCACGCCGCCGCGCGGTCCCTCGCCGCCCGAGAGGCGGAGCTGGAGTCCGCTGCGACGAGCCAGGTGCACTCCCATGCGATCGACCTCGCGGAACTGATCATCGCCGCGGAGCTGAGCGACGCAGGAGCGTCGGCCGCCGCCGCGGCCCGCCGCGCCCTGAGCGCGACCGATGCGGCCGCCGTACGTCGCCTCCGTCTGCACCCGGACGACCTCCGCGTCCTCTCCGCGGAGGCCGGCGACGACATCTCCGGACTCACGCTGGTGCCCGACGAGACCCTCACCCGCGGCGACGCCGTGGCCGTGCTGGAGCACGGTGTCATCGACGCCAGGGTGGGGACCGCCCTCGACCGGGCGCGCCGCGCGGTCGCGGAGGCCGCGCCGTGAGCGCCTGGACGACGGTGCTCGAGGCGGCGCGTCCGGAACGGATCGGCGAGGTCTCGCAGGTCCGCGGCCTCAGCGTGCAGGTCCGCGGGCTCGACGGCGCCGTGGGGGACGTGGTGACGCTCGACGGCATCGACGCCGAGGTCGTCGCGACCGGGGAGGACGGGCTGCGCTGCATGCCGCTCGCCTCGGTCGCCGGGCTCACCGTCGGCGCCCCCGTGCGCGGCCGCGGCGGCCCGGTGAGGGTTCCCACCGGATCGGCGCTGCTCGGCCGGGTCCTGGACGGGCTCGGACGCCCCATCGACGGGAAGGGTCCGCTCGCGGCGCCGCACGTGAGCCTGGATCACGACACCCCCTCGATCATGGAGCGCGACCGCATCGACACCGCGCTCCCCCTCGGCGTGCGCGCCCTCGACACCCTCGTCAGCGTCGGCCGCGGACAGCGCGTCGGCCTGTTCGCGGGGTCAGGGGTCGGGAAGTCGTCGCTGCTGTCGATGATCGCCCGCGGCACCGAGGCCGAGGTCAACGTGATCGCCCTCGTCGGCGAGCGCGGTCGCGAGGTGCGGGAGTTCATCGAGGACGATCTGGGGCCGGAGGGACTCGCCCGCTCCGTCGTCATCGTCTCGACCTCGGACCAGCCCGCCATGGCCCGCATCCGTGCCGCGTTCACCGCCACTCGGATCGCGGAAGCCTTCCGTGACGAGGGCGCCCACGCGATCCTCATGATGGACTCGCTGACCCGGGTCGCGATGGCCCAGCGCGAGATCGGGCTCTCCGCGGGTGAGCCGCCGGCCACCCGCGGCTACCCGCCGTCCACGTTCTCCCTCCTCGCCGGGTTGCTGGAGCGCGCCGGCACCGACCGCGCCGGGTCCATCACCGGCATCTACACCGTGCTCGTCGACGGCGACGATCACAACGAGCCCATCGCCGACACGGTCCGCTCCATCCTCGACGGCCACGTGGTGCTGGATCGCGCCCTCGCCCTCGCCGGCCACCACCCCGCGATCGACGTCCTCGGGTCCGTGTCCCGCGTGGCCGGCAAGATCACGAGTCCGGAGCGCCGTGCACAGGCGGCCACCCTCCGCGCCGTGCTCGCTGCCCGACGCCGGGCGAACGACCTCATCGACATCGGCGCCTACCACGCCGGTGCCGACGCCCGCATCGATGCGGCGATCGCCCACGAGCGCGCCATCTCGGCCTTCCTCACCCAGCCGCTCGACGAGACGAGCGCGATCGAGGAGTCCTGGACGCGACTGGACGGCCTCGTCTCCGCCTTCGAGGGGGTGTCATGAGCAGAGGGTTCTCTCTCGCCGGTCTCCTGCGCGTGCGGGAGATCCAGGAGCGCGCCGCCGCGCAGCGCCTCTCGCGCGCGGTCATCGACGCGCAGCACACCGAGGCCAGGGACCGGGCCCTGCGCGCACACCTGGCCGGTACCGACACGGAGGCCGTCGACGTGCGCACCCTCGCTGCGCTCGCCGCGGCCCGGGTCTCCGGGCGGGCGCTGCTCGCCGACCTCACCGCGCTGGCCGACCTCCAGCAGGAGACGGTCGCGGAGGCGCGGTCCGCGCACGCGGACGCCCGGCGCACGCTCCGCGGCCTCGAACGACTCGCGGACAACCACGCGGTAGCCGTGCGGACGGCCGACCTGCACGCCGAGCAGGCGGAGCTCGACGAGATCGCCGCACGCTCGCGGACGGAGGGGACGGCATGACCGCGCTCGACCTCCTCACCGCCCTGGATGCCCGCCCCGTGCGTCCCTCCACCCCAGCCGCACGCACCGGCTCACCCGGTGCGACCGCGTTCGCCGAGGCTGTGCGCGATGCGGTGCGGGAGACGGCATCCCCCGGTCCCGGTGCGACCGACGACCCCGGCAGCGCCGCGGAGACCACGACCGAGGCCGAGCCTGCGGCCACCGTTCCGGTCGAGGGCGCCGCGACCGTCTCACCGCTGCTCCCGGCCCCGCCGACGCCCGCGGGTGCCGGCGCGCCACTCGTGCCAGCCCTCTCCGCCGAATCGGACGCACCTCCGGCGACGACGGAGACACCCACGGCGGTCTCGCCTCCGCGCCTCCCGTCCGCCGCCGGGCAGGACGCCCTCCTCGTACCCGGCGAGGGCACGGCGGGCGCCGCGGCGACGCCCGCCTCCGGGGAGACCGCGGGTACCCCCTCCTCCGCCTCGCCGTCCGACGCCGGGGACGCCGTGGCGGCCCCGCTCCTCCCGACGTCGGCGCCGCCGGTCGCACCGTCTCCGGACCCGGCGACCGTCCGACCGGGCCTGCGGCCCCCCACCCCGGGTCGAGAGACCGGAGAAGTCGCGCCCCCCGGCACCGCCGTCGGGAGCGGGACGGCCACAGGACCGGACGCCTCCCTGCCCCGAGTCTCCACGGCCGCGCCGGCTCGCACGTCGACCGTGCCCTCGACCTCTGCTGCAGAGGCGACGACCGCCGACGACGCGGTCCCGGTACCGGCGGCACCCTCGATCCCCGCATCGGTCGCCCCGCCGGCCGCGGCCCCGCCGAGCGTCGATCCCGTGGCCGCGGGGGCCGCTGCCGCCCCGAGCCCGGTCGCCGCCACCGCTCTCGCCCCCGCGGCACCGCCGAGCGCGGTCGCCGCGCCGGCCCGCCCGGCTCTCCTCCCGCAGGTGGCGGCCCCCGTGGTGTCCCTCGCCCAGGCCCCGGACGGGGACCACCGGATCACGCTGACCGTCTCGCCGGAGAACCTCGGCCCCGTGACCGTGCGCGCCCTCATCGCCGGGTCCACGATCCGCATCGAGCTGCACGCCCCCGGCGAGCTCGGGCGGGACGCGCTGCGCGCCATCCTCGGCGACCTCCGTCGTGATCTCGCGATCGCCGCTCCGCAGGCGACCCTCAGCCTCACCACGTCGGACGGCTCGCCCTCCTCGCCGCAGCACGGAGGGACGGGCGGTCAGACCGGGAACGGCGGCGCCGATGCCCAGCGGCACCAGGCGGCCGCGCGCGCCTCCGCCGTCCCGCCGACGCCGGCAGAAGTTCCACCCCCGCCCCCTCCCGCACCGCCCGTCGCTCCGCTCGGCGGCATCGACGTCTACGCCTGACCAGAGAGGACCCCATGACCACGGTCGACTCCATCACCGGCACCCTCCCGCCGGGTGCCACGCCGACGTCCGGTGTGCAGACCGGCAGCACGACCCCGGCGACCGAGCGCAAGAAGACGCTCGACTCCGAGGTGTTCCTCAAGCTGCTCGTGACCCAGCTCACCAACCAGGACCCGAGCTCCCCCATGAACACGAACGAGATGATCTCGCAGACCACGCAGCTCGCCTCCATGGAGCAGCTGACGGCGCTCGCCTCGACGAGCACCGAGAGCTTCGCGCTCAGCATGCGGCAGACCGCCGCCGCCCTCCTCGGCCAGGAGGCGCAGTACGTCGACGCCGACGGTGTCACCCAGAAGGGCATCGTCACCGCGGTCTCCTATGCGGGAGCCATCCCCACCGTGACCATCGGCGAGAAGTCGATCCCCCTCGACGCCGTCTCCGGCGTCTCCCTCGTCCCCGGCACCGCTGCCTGACCCCGCTCCCCAGAAAGGCATCACCATGCTCCGTTCCCTCTTCTCCGGAATCTCCGGACTCCGCTCGCACCAGACCATGCTCGACGTCACGGGCAACAACATCGCCAACGTCAACACGACCGGCTTCAAGGCCTCGTCCGTGCAGTTCCAGGACTCCCTCTCGCAGCTGCTGCGCAACTCGATGCTGCCGCAGCAGGCGACGGGCGGACAGAACCCGGCCCAGGTCGGGCTCGGTGTGCAGGTCGCCGGCATCAGCACCAACTTCGCCGGCGGCGCCCCGCAGCCGACCGGCGTTCCCACCGACCTGATGATCTCGGGCGACGGGTTCTTCGTCGTCCGCTCCGGTGGCGAGACGCTGTACACCCGCAACGGCGGCTTCACCTTCGACGCGAGCGGCCGTCTGGTCGGCGCCGGCGGCGCGCTCGTCCAGGGGTGGACGGCGCGCAACGGCGCGATCGTCCCCGGCCAGGGCATCGGCGACATCACCCTCCCGGTCGGCGCCCTCAGCCCGGCCGCGGCCACCACCACCGCGCGCGCCACGGGCAACCTGCCCTCCGGCGCCCCGGTCGGCGAGACGCTCGTGCGCGACATCAAGACGTACGGCGCCGACGGCTCCGCCTTGACCCTGCGACTGACCTTCACGCGCAGCGCGACCGGGTGGGATGTCACGGACGGCGCGGGCGCGAGCACCGCGCTGACCTTCACCAACGGCGTGCAGAACGGCGCCGGCAGCATCGTGTCCGGCGGCGTCACCGTCGACCTGTCCGGGGTGACCGGTTTCGCCGACGTCAGCGACATCGCCATCAAGGAGCAGAACGGCAAGCCGGCCGGCACGCTGAGCTCCTACGCCCTGACGAACGACGGCAGCCTCGTCGGCACGTTCAGCAACGGCGACACCCAGGTGCTGGCCCGCATCGCGCTCGCCGGCTTCGTCAACCCCGGGGGTCTGGAGAAGGTCGGCTCGTCGCAGTTCCGTCCGAGCGGCAACTCGGGTCAGGCCGAGCTCGGACAGCCCGGCACCGGCGGCCTGGGCGGCATCATCAGCGGTGCTCTGGAGATGTCGAACGTCGACCTCTCCCAGGAGTTCACGAACCTCATCGTCGCGCAGCGCGGTTTCCAGGCGAACGCCCGCATCATCACCACCAGCGACGAGGTCCTCCAGGAGCTCACCAACCTCAAGCGCTGACCCCTCCCGAGACCCCGCTTTCGCGCCGAGGCCCCGCCGTATCCACGTGGATACGGCGGGGCCTCGGCGACAACACGGGGTTTCGGGCGCCTCAGACGTAGATGCCGCGCTGCTCCATGAAGCGCACGGGGTTCGTGTACCCGCCGTTGATGTAGACCTCGAAGTGGAGGTGGCATCCGAACGATCGCCCGGTGTCACCGGCATAGGCGATGACCTGGCCGGAGCGCACCCACTGTCCGCTGCGCACGTTGATGCCGCCCGGCTTGATGTGGGCGTATCCCGTGCTGATGCCGCCGCCGTGCTGGATGCGGATGTAGTTGCCGTAGTTCCCGTTCGGTCCGGCATAGTCGACCGTGCCGGAGTTCGCGGCGTAGATCGCGGCGCCGCAGCCGTTGGCAAGGTCCGCACCGTAGTGGAAACTCGACGAGCAGCCCTGAGGACCGCAGATGGGGGTGCGCGGGCCGTAGCTCGAGCTGCGCGCGCCGCCGTGCGGGCGGACCCAGCCACCGTTGCCCGCGGAGCCGCCGCCACCACCGCCGCCACCGCCACCGCCACCACCGCCGCTGGTCCCCCGAGCGGCAGCTGCCGCCGCCGCGGCCGCCGCAGCCGCCTCGCGCTTGCGGCGGGCTTCCTCTTCCCGCCGCCGCGCCTCGACGCCCGCCTGGTACCCCGCGACCGTCTTGGTCGTGGTGTCCTTGAGGGCCGCCAGCTGCGCCTTGAGGGTCTCGAGGTTCGCCGCCTGCTCGTCGAGTGCGGCCTGCGCGGCGTCCGCGGCCTGCTGCGCCGCGACCATCTTCTGCTCGGCGACCTGCTGCAGGCGGTCGCGCTCGTCCCGGGCGACGTCGGCCTGCGCCGTCAGCGCCTGGGCGGTGTCGCGCGCCGAGACGGCGTTGTCGTAGGTGGTCTGGTTGTACTCGAGGAACTTGTTCATCGTGCCGAGGCGCGACAGGAGTTCGTCGGCGTTGGCGCCTGACCCTGCGAAGAACAGCTCCAGAGCGGTGTCGTCCCCGCCGCTGCGGTACAGCTGGGCGGCGACCTGACCGGCTTTCTTCGCCGTCTCCTCCGCGAGCGCCGACTGCTCGTCGGCCTGAGCCTGCAGGGTCTCCGCCTCCGTGATGGCCGCGAAGTACGCCTGCTGGGCCTCGTAGAACTCGTCCGACGCGACCTGTGCCGCCGCCTGGGTCTCGGCGACCTTGCGCTCGAGGGACTGGATCAGCCCCTGGATCCGGGTGACCTCACCGGCCTTGGCCGCCTCGTTGTTCTTCGCCCGCTGGACGTCGTCCCAGCTCGGGTAGGACGCGGCGTGCGCGGCGGTGACGCCGGACCCGACGCCGAAGGCGGCGAGCGCGACCACGCCCAGCGCCCCGATCCCGAAGGCGCTGCGGCGGCTGACCGGCTGGCGCCACAGCGCGCCCCGCTCGGCCGCCGTCGGCGCGCAGCCGCATTCCTCGGCCGCCGTCGCCGCGGCCTTCTCCACGTTCCGATCCCGCACAAGGCTCCCTTCGCCCGCTGCTCATCGTCCCCCGCCCCTGATCCCTATCGGCGACGACGCGCCCGTCGTGAGGAAGATCCCCGTCCGCTCGGGCACCGGCGCTAACGACGCGCAGCGCCCGGCCGACAGTCCCCTCCGACAGCCCAGGACGGGCCGTCGGTTCCCCGCTTCCGGGCGGGGCGAGCTTTTCCAGGATGGAGCCCATGATCGTCCTCACGCGCCTGAACCGTTCCCGGTTCGCGGTGAACCCCGACCTGATCGAACGTGTCCAGGCCACGCCGGACACGACGATCACGATGGTCGACGGCGCGACCTTCGTCGTCACGGAGACGATGGACGACGTGATCGCCCGCATCACCCGGTTCCGCGCCGGTGTCCTCGCGACCGCCGCCGCGCTGGTCGCGGCCGGCACCGAGGACCCCCTGCCCGGCGCTGACGTGACGGGAGGGGACGCCTGATGGATCCGTCTCTCATCCTCGGGCTCGTCCTCGCGTTCGGCGCCCTGATCGCCATGATCAACCTGGAGGGAGCGACGGTCGGGTCGCTCCTGCTCCCGGCTCCCATGGTGCTCGTCTTCGGCGCCACGATCGCGGTCGGGCTCGCCAGCGGCACGCTGCGCGACGCCCTGCACGCCGTGAAGTCCCTCCCCCGCGCCTTCCGCGGCGAGCGGCGCACCGCGCAGAGCACGATCGACACCGTGGTCGGCTACGCGGAGAAGGCCCGCTCCGAGGGCCTGCTCGCGCTGGAGCAGGGTCTGGACGAGGAGAAGGACCCGTTCCTGCGGCAGGCCCTGCAGAGCATCGCCGACGGCACGGACGCGGAGGACCTGCGGGTGCTCCTCGAGGACGAGCTCACGTCCACCGCCGCCCGGAACCGCACCGCCTCGCGCTTCTACATGACCCTCGGCGGGTTCGCTCCCACGGTGGGCATCATCGGCACGGTGGTCAGCCTCACCCACGTGCTGGAGAAGCTCGACAAGCCGGACACGCTCGGCCCGATGATCGCCGCGGCCTTCGTCGCCACGCTGTGGGGCCTGCTGTCGGCGAACTTCATCTGGCTGCCGATCGGCGGCCGGCTGCAGCGCCTCGGCGAGCTGGAGCTCGAACGCATGACGGTGCTGATGGAGGGCATGCTCGCCGTGCAGGCCGGCGCCGCCCCCGCCCACGTCCGCGAACGTCTGAGCGCGCTCGTCTCCGACCGCTCCCCCGGCCGCTCCCGCCGCCGCGAGCAGCCCGCGGAGACGGAGGCGCACGAGGACCTCTTCTCATGAGCGTGCGCACCCGACGCCGTGTCCAGGAGTCCGAGCACAGCGGACCGGACGAGCGCTGGATGGCGTCCTACCTCGACATGGTGACGGTGCTCATGTGCATGTTCATCGTGCTGTTCGCGATGTCGACGGTCGACCAGGAGAAGTTCGAGGCCCTCAGCGCCTCGCTCGCGACGGGTTTCGGCCAGGAGCCCTCGGACGACGTCGACGTGACCAGCGGCGTGGTCGTGCCTCCGGAGCTCATCGACGACGAGGGCCAGGACTTCGCCGACACGGGCCTGGAGGCCGCGGAGCGCGAGTTCGACGAGCTGTCCGCCCTGCGCGAGCGGCTGCGTCAGGTCCTCGCGGAGCGGGGACTGGAGACCGACGTCACCTTCACGATCGATGAGCGCGGGCTGACCATCGGACTGGTGAGCGCGGAGACCTTCTTCACCACCAACAGCACGGATCTCAGTCCGGCCGCGACGCAGGTGCTGGACGCCCTGGGTTCGGTCCTCGTCTCCGCGCCGAACGAGATCTCGGTGGAGGGGCACGCCGACGCCCGCGGCTCGGTCGCACCCTTCCCGACCAACTGGGAGCTCTCGGCGGGACGCTCCACCCAGGTGTTGCGCTATCTCGTGGAGGCAGCCGGCCTGCCCCCCGCACATCTCAAATCCGTGGGCTTCGGCGACACCCGTCCGGTGGCCGCCGGGAGCACCCCCGAGCAGCTCGCCGAGAACCGCCGCGTGGACATCGTCATCCTCTCCGACGCCAGCGAGGAGGTGCGAGCGCTGATCCCTGCCGCGGGTGCTGCGCAGACCTCCCCCTGACCTGCCCCTAACGCACGCCGATCACCGCCCGATAGTCGGGTTCGTGGTGATGGATGACGGCGTGCGCTCGCGAGTGCGCGCGGAAACGGCGACCGCCGACGTCGAGGTCTACGACTTCGGCCGGGCGGCGACGCTGTCGCGCGAGCACGCCCGCACCCTGGAGCTCGCCTTCGAGACGTTCGCCCGGCAATGGTCGGCCCAGCTCTCGGGCAAGATCCACGTGCGCGCGACCATCGCCGTCGAGCACGTGGGCATGCTCACGTACGGCGAATACGCGCAGTCGCTGCCCACGACCACGACCATGATCGTGTGCGCGCTGCCGGATTCCGACGAGCGCCTGATCGTGCAGGTGCCGATCCCGACCGCGACCTCCTGGATCGTGCAGATGGTCGGCGGCCGGGTCACCGCCACCGCCGAGGACCGCACGTTCACCCCGATCGAGCAGGCGCTGATCCGGTCGTTGATCGGCGACGCGATCGATCACCTCACCGGCAGCCTCGACGGGCTGCTGCCCACCGGGGTCGCCGTCGCCGGCATCCAGTACAGCTCCCAGTTCGCGCAGGTCGCCGCCGCCGGGGAGCCGGTGATCGTGGCGCGTCTGTCGATGCGCCACGGCGGCCGGACCGTCCCCGCCAGCATCATGCTCCCCGCCTCGGTGCTCGCCGGCTTCGCGGTGCGCGCCTCCGACGCCGACCGCTCCGAGACCCCCGGTCTCGTGCGCCGCCAGGTGGAATCGACTCCGGTCGAGATCGCGCTCCGGCTGGCACCGCGGACCGTGCTGCCCCGTGAGGTGCTCGACCTCGCCGTCGGGGATCTGCTGCCCCTGCCGCATGCCGCCGACCGTCCGATGCTCCTCACCGTCGGCGATCAGACCGTCGCGACGGCGGCCGTCGGCAGTGCCGGTGCCCGCCTCGCCTGCGTCGTGACCGCCACCGTCCCCGAAACCGCCCCCGCTCAGGAGTCCGCGTGATCAGCACCACCGCCTACGAGTCCGCCGTCGCCGCCGCGTTCGCGGCGCGACTGCCCACCGCCGCACCGGTCACCGCCCGCGCCTCCCAGGCGTCCGGGGATACCGGGGAGGCCGTCGTGGCGCAGTTCGTCGGAGAGGCGAGCGCGCAGCTCGCCGTGCAGCTCCTCGACGCCGACGTGCTGGTCGACGGCCTCGGGGACCGTCCGCTCACGGACCGGCTCCTGGATGCGCTCGAGGCCGCCGCGACCGCCCTCGGCCCTGGGCTGCTGGGCGAGGCGGCGGTCGGCGACGCCTCGGCCGTCTTCGCCGACCCGCAGACCCAGCTCTTCGACCTCGTGGACCACACCGAGCGGACCATCGGCCGACTCGCGGTGCGGATCACGCATCGCCCGGCGCGTCCGACGGGAGCCGACGGCCGCCTGCACCGCATCGCGGGCGTCGAGATGGAGCTCACGGTGGAGATCGGCCGCACCCGCATGGCGGTCCGCGACGTGCTCGACCTCGAGCCGGGTCGCATCGTGGAGCTCGACCGCTCCGCGGGAGCCCCGGCGGACGTCAAGCTCAACGGACGCACGATCGCACACGGCGAGGTCGTCGTCGTGGATCAGGACTACGCGGTGCGGATCACCCGCATCCTCGAGAACGTCGAGGCCTGACCCTGGACGACCTCCTGCTCGCGCTGCGGGTCGGGCTGTCGCTCGCCGCAGTGCTCGGGCTGCTCTGGTTCCTGCAGCGCCGGGTGTCGAAGACCCAGGCGCGGCGCCGTGACGCGGAGGCGATCACGGTGCTCGGACGCCAGGGCATCGGCCCGAAGGCGCAGCTCGTGGTCGTGCAGACCGACGACGCGCGCTACGTGCTCGGGGTCACCGAGCACGGCGTGAGCGTGGTCGACCGTCTCCCCGTCCGACCCGAGCTCCGGGACACCTCGGAGACGACATCCGCGTCCGAGCGCGATCCGGTGAGCGACGACGCCGAGTTCGACCGCATCCTCGCCGCGGCCGCCCTCACCGGTAACCCGGCAGCGGGCACCGCCGCACCGGAGCTCCGTCGCCGCGTACGGCACCGCAACGACCCGCTCCGCGGTTCCATCCTCTCCCCCGATACCTGGCGGCAGACCGCCGAGGCCCTCCGGCGCGCCCGATGAGCGCGAGCCGTGCCGTCGATCGCGCTCGCGCCTCGCGGCTCCTCGTCGTCGTCGCGGGCGCGATCCTCCTGGCCCTGGTCCTCGTCGTCGTCACCGGCGGCGCCGCGCACGCCGAGATCACCCCGGACGACGGGGAGGGCGTGACGATCGACATCAACGGGATCGACGGCGGGCCGTCCGGATCGATCCTCACCCTCCTGGGGATCACGCTGCTGTCGGTGGCCCCCGCGCTGCTGCTGATGATGACGTCGTTCACGAAGATCTTCGTGGTGCTCGCCATGACCAGGAACGCGCTGTCCCTCCCCACCATCCCGCCGAACCAGGTGCTGGCCGGGCTGTCGCTCTTCCTGTCGCTGTTCATCATGTGGCCGGTCCTGACCGAGATCAACACGCTGGCCGTCCAGCCGTACATCGACGGCGCGCTCACGTTCACGCAGGCCGTCGACGTCGGGCAGGGCCCGCTGCGGGAGTGGATGCTGCACTACACCCGCGAGGAGGACCTCGCGCTGATGACCCGTATGGCCGCGCAGGACAACCCGGAGGACCCCGCGAGCGTGCCGATGTACACGCTCATCCCCGCGTTCATGATCTCGGAGCTCCGGGCCGCGTTCATCATCGGCTTCGTGATCTTCGTGCCGTTCCTCGTGATCGACCTCGTGGTGGCCGCGGCGCTGATGTCGATGGGCATGATGATGCTCCCGCCGGTCATGATCTCACTCCCGTTCAAGATCCTGCTGTTCATCCTCGTCGACGGCTGGGGGCTCATCATCAAAGCCCTCCTGGAGAGCTACGGAGGTGTGGGATGAGCCCCGAGGCCGTCCTCGACATCGGCGCCCAAGGGCTGCTGATCGCGGCCAAGCTCGCCGCACCGATGCTGATCACGGCGCTCGTGGTGGGCTTCGCGATCTCGCTGCTGCAGTCCATCACCCAGGTGCAGGAGGTGACGCTGTCGTTCGTGCCGAAGATCGTCGCCGTCGGCATCGCCCTGCTCATCGCCGGGAACTGGATGATCGCCGAGATCATCGCCTTCACGAACGAGATGTTCGCCCGCATCCCGTCTCTGCTGAGCGGATGAGCCCGTGTTCATCCCGATCGACTTCGCGTGGCTGGAGGCCACGCTGCTCGCCGCCGTGCGGATCACGGCGTTCATCATGATCGCCCCGCCGTTCTCGTACCGGGCGATCCCGGTGCGGGTGAAGGCGATGCTCTCGATCGGACTGTCCCTCGCGGTGGGTGCCGCGGTCGCCCCGGGCTACGAGAGCCTCGACACGGGGCCGTTCCTCGGCGCACTCGTGATCCAGCTCCTCACCGGTGCTCTGCTGGGCTTCCTCGTGCTGCTCTGCTTCTCCGCGGTGCAGGCCGCGGGCAGCCTGATCGACGTGTTCGGCGGGTTCCAGCTCGCCCAGGCCTTCGACCCGGCGGCGATGGTCAACGGCGCGCAGTTCACCCGGCTGTTCCACCTGACGGCGCTCACGCTGCTCTTCGCCTCCGGCGGCTATCAGCTCATCCTCGCCGGGCTCGCCCGCAGCTTCGACGCCGTTCCGGTCGACGGCGTCTTCCGGGTGGCGGGACCGACCGAGCTGCTCGTCGACGGGGTGTCCCAGATGGTGCTGGCGGCCGTGCAGATCGCCGGCCCTCTGGTGCTGGTGCTCTTCCTCGCCGATGTCGGGCTCGGGCTCATCACGCGTGTGGCGCCGGCACTCAACGCCTTCGCGATGGGCTTCCCGGTCAAGATCCTGCTGACGCTCCTGCTCGCCGGTGCCGTGTACGTCGCGTTCCCCGGCATCGTCGACGCCCTCGCCACCCAGGCCTTCCGCGTGATGCAGGGGGTGACGCCGTGAGCGGGTCGGACAGCGGCGAGCGCAGCGAGAAGGCCACCGAGAAGCACCTCCGCGAGGCCAGGCAGAAGGGCCGGATCGCCCGGAGCCAGGACCTGACGGCGTGGCTCGGCATCGGCGCCGCCGCCGTCATGATGCCCGCCGCCATCGCCGCGGGGACAGGCGCCGGCACCGAGCAGCTCATCTCCCTCACCTCGCTCATGCAGGCGCCCTCACCCGACGCCGCCCTCGCGGCCCTCGGGCGGGCCCTCGCCTCGGTGCTGCCGACCCTGGGGGCGCTGCTCGCCGCGGTCGCGATCGTGACGCTGTTCGGTGCGGTGGTGCAGGGCGGCGTGCATCTGCGGAAGCTGTCCGGGCGTTACGAGCAGTTCAACCTCGTCTCCGGGGTCCGGCGGGTGTTCGGCCTGCAGGCCCTCTGGGAGGGGGCGAAGGCCCTGCTGAAGACGGCCGCCATCGCCCTCGCCCTGTGGGTCGTCATCGCCGGCCTCATGCCCGTGCTCACCGCGAGCGGCGCCCACTCCATCTCCCGGCTGCTCGGCACCGCGGCGGACGGGACCGCCGCGCTGCTGCAGACTGCGATCGCGGTGGGCCTGGTGCTCGCGGCCATCGACCTGTTCGTGGTGATGCGTCGCAACCGCAAGCACACCCGCATGACCAAGCGCGAGGTGCGCGACGAGAACAAGAACTCCGAGGGCGATCCGCTCATCCGCCAGCAGCGCCGGTCGCGCCAGCTCGCGGTGAGCCGCAACCGCATGATCGCCGCGGTCGCCGGCTCCGACGTCGTGGTCGTCAACCCCACGCACATCGCCATCGCCTTGGAGTACGACCCCGGCACGTCCGCGCCGAAGGTCGTGGCGAAGGGCAGCGGGGTCATCGCCGAGCGCATCCGCGAGAAGGCGCTCGAGTCCGGCGTCCCCCTCGTCCGTGACGTCACCCTCGCCCGAGCCCTGCACGCGGCGTGCGAGCTGGGTCAGGAGATCCCCGAAGACCTCTACAACGCCGTGGCACGCGTGCTCGTGTTCGTCGACGCGCTCCGGCGCCGAGGCGCCGCCCGCGGCATCCACTCTCTCCCGTATCGGAGGACCGTATGAAGAAGCTGCTCATCACGCTCGGGGTGCCGATCGGCGTCGTCGGCATCATCATGCTGCTCGTCGTCCCGGTGCCGCCGTTCCTGCTCGACGTGCTGATCATCCTCAACATCATGTTCGCGCTGGTCATCCTGCTGACCTCGATGTTCGTGAAGAAGCCGCTCGACTTCTCGGTGTTCCCCTCGCTGCTGCTCGTGGCGACGCTGTTCCGGCTGGGGCTGAACGTCGCCTCCACCCGCCTCGTCCTCGGCGAGGCATATGCGGGACAGGTGATCGAGGCGTTCGGGGCGATCGCGGTGGGCGGCTCGCTCATCATCGGCGCCGTGGTCTTCCTCATCCTCGTCGTCATCCAGTTCGTCGTGGTGACCAAGGGTGCAGAGCGCGTGGCCGAGGTGGGCGCCCGGTTCACGCTCGACGCGATGCCGGGCAAGCAGATGGCCATCGACGCCGATCTCAACGCCGGCCTCATCAGCGACACCGAGGCCCGCGAACGCCGGGCGGAGGTGGCGGCCGAGTCCGACTTCTACGGGGCGATGGACGGCGCCTCGAAGTTCGTCAAGGGCGACGCGATCGCCGGACTCGTCATCATCATCATCAACCTCGTCGGCGGCATCGCGATCGGCCTCGTGCAGCACGGCATGTCGATCGACCAGGCGGTGAGCACCTACAGCCTGCTCACGATCGGCGACGGCCTCGTCACGCAGATCCCCGCCCTGCTCATGGCGGTCTCGACCGGCATGATCGTCACCCGCTCGACCGCCGAGGCCGAGATGGGATCGGCCGCGTCCACGCAGCTCGGCCAGTCGCGCAACGCCCTCATCATCGCGGGATGCGCGGCCATCGTCATGTCGCTCATCCCGCACATGCCGATGCTCCCCTTCCTGGTGATCGGCGCCCTGCTGCTCCTCATCGCGCAGCGCATCACCGCGACCCGCAAGCGCGAGGAGGCGGAGGCCGCACAGGCCCCGGCTCCCGCGCCGGTGGACCAGCCCGAGGAGCTCATCGAGCGCATGCGGGTGCATCCTCTGGAGATCCTGCTCGCCCCCGACATCGTCGACCTGGTCACCGGCGGACCCGACGACCTCCTCGCCCGGGTGAAGGCGCTGCGGCGCCGCATCGCACTCGACCTCGGTCTGGTCACCCCGCCCGTGCGCACGAGGGACAGCATCGAACTCCCCCCGGCGACGTACGTCATCCGCATCGCCGGTGTCGAGACCGGACGCGGCACCGCGCCCACCGGGTCGGTCCTGGCCCTCGGGCAGGGGCTGGACAGCCTGCCGGGGACCGCCGCTCTGGACCCGGTGTTCGGTCTCGAGGGCAAGTGGATCCCGATGGAGATGCGTCACAGCGCGGAGTTCGCCGGGGCGACGGTGATCGACAGGGCGAGTGTCATCATCACCCATCTGTCGAGCGTGATCCAGACGCACGCCGCCCGGCTGCTCACCCGGGAGGACGTCCGCCAGCTCACCGACGCCCTGAAGCAGGTCTCCCCGTCGGCGGTCGAGGAGCTCACGCCCGCCCTGCTCTCGCTCGCGGAGGTGCAGCGGGTGCTGCAGGGCCTGCTCGCCGAGCGCGTGCCCATCAACGACCTCAGCCGCATCTACGAGGCGCTCGCGCTCCGTGCCAAGGTCTCCACCGACCCGGAAGGGCTGATCGAGGCGGCCCGTGCCGCGCTGGGCCCTGCCATCGCCTCCCGCTTCGCCGAGGACGGCACGCTCCGGGTTGTGATGATCGCCCCGCTGCTGGAGCAGGCGATGCTGGAGAGCCTCCGTCCCGGCGACGAGGGCTCTCAGATCGTCTTCGATCCACCGCGGATGGAAGCGGTGATCGCGTCGGTGAAGCAGGCCGTGGCCGCGCAGACGGACGGCGGAGAGCCGGTGCTCGTGTGCGCACCATCGCTGCGCCCCGCCGTGCGGCGGCTGGTGTCGGCGCAGACCGACGGCCTCCCCGTGCTCTCCTACAGCGAGGCGACCGCGGCCGCCCTCACGATCGAGACGATCGGGGTGGTCCGGGACTCGTCCACCGCGTCGCTCGGGGCCGCCCCCGCCGCACCAGTAGGCTGAACGAATGCTGGTGTTGACGAGGCGGATCGGTGAGAGCGTACGCATCGACGGCGAGATCGAGGTCACGCTGCTCGACATCAAGGGCGACAGCGTGCGCATCGGCGTCAAGGCCCCGCGGGAGACCCGCATCCAGCGCACCGAGATCATCGAGGCCGTCGTCGCCGAGAACGTCTCCGCCGCCGCCGACACCGACGCGAGCGCCGCGGACGCCATCACCGCGGCACTCGCGCGCGGGCGCGAGAAGCAGACCCCCTAGGCCCGCTCGCCCCGCGGGGCGGTGGCGGAGCGCTCCGCCGCGTTCCGCACGGCGTGCAGGGTCGCGGTCAGCACGGAGCGGTCGCGCCCGGCCGCCCAGCCCGAGCGCACGCCGTCGCGATACTCGATCAGGGTGAGCGCTTCGCTCCCAGCCCCCGATCCGATGCTCGTCTGGTGCAGACTCAGGACTTCGACGGGCAGGCCGATCCCTGCGAGCGCCGTGCCCAGCGCCTCCACCGGACCGACGCCGTCATGGCGGGTCCGTGTCTCGACGCCGTCGGCGTGGAGCGTGATCGTCGTGCACCCTCCCGCGACCTCGGCCTCCGCTCGCAGCGTCGTCGGGCTCGTGCTCGCGAGGTAGGCGGCATCGAAGATGGCCCATACCTCCGCGGCCGAGACCTCGCGTCCCGTCTGCTCGGTGCGCTGCTGGACGTGACGAGCGAGGTCGATCTGCAGGCGCCGCGGCAGCTCGATCCCGTAGGCGTCCTCCAGCAGGTAGGCGATGCCGCCCTTCCCGGACTGCGAGTTGACGCGGATCACGGCGTCGTAGCTGCGGCCGATGTCCGCCGGGTCGATGGGAAGATACGGCACGCGCCATTCGATGTCCCGTTCCGCGCGGCCTTCCCTCGCAGCACGGGCGCGATGTTCCGCGAACCCCTTCCGGATGGCGTCCTGATGGGTGCCGGAGAAGGCGGTGTGCACGAGGTCGCCCGCATACGGATGCCGCGCATGGATGTCGATCCCGTTGCAGTGCGCGACCGTCCGGCGGATCTCGTCGATATCGGAGAAGTCGATCATCGGGTCGACGCCCTGCGCGTGCAGGTTGAGGGCGAGGGTCACGAGGTCGACGTTGCCGGTGCGCTCCCCGTTGCCGAAGAGGCACCCCTCGATCCGCTGCGCGCCGGCGAGGACGGCGAGTTCCGCACAGGCGACGCCGGTGCCGCGGTCGTTATGGGGATGCACGGACAGGATGACCCCCTCACGACGCCCGAGATTGCGGTGCATGTACTCGATCTGGTCCGCGTAGACGTTCGGGGTCGCGACCTCGACGGTCGCCGGCAGGTTCAGGATCACGGGACGCTCGGGGCTCGCGTCCCACAGAGTCGTCATCGCGTCGCACACCTCGAGGACGAAGTCCGGCTCGGTGAGGGTGAACACCTCCGGGGAGAACTCGAAGCGGACGTTGTCGAGGTCTCCCGCGAACCGCAGCACGTCCTCCCCTCCGGCGAGGATCAGCGCGGTGAGCCCCTCACGGTCCTGTCCGAGGACGACGTCCCGCCACGTGGGCGCGGTAGCGGTGTACATGTGGATGACGACGGGATTGCGGATGCCGCGCACGGACTCCACGGTCCGTTCGATGAGTTCGCGTCGCGCCGGCGTGAACACCACGATCGTCACGTCGGCGGGAGCGAGGTCGGTCTCGGCGAGGAGCCGGACGAAGTCGTAGTCCGTCCGGGAGGCCGAGGGGTAGCCGACTTCGATCTCCTTGTAGCCCATGGCGACCATGAGCTCGAAGAACCGTCGCTTGCGGGACGGGTCCATCGGCTCGGCCAGCGCCTGGTTCCCGTCGCGGAGATCCACCGGGACCCAGAGCGGTGCCTGCGTCAGTCGCGCGCTCGGCCAGGTCGGGGTCTCCAGCGGAACGGCGACTCGGGAGTACACGTCTCGATAGCGGTTCGAGGGCATCTGCGAGGGCCGCTGCCGATTCCAGTGCGGAGCGTCGTCGGGCAGGACACCGGAGGGAGTCGAGAGGGTCGGGAAAGCGCGGGACGGGGTCATGGTCTGGTTCCTGTTCGGATCGCGGGGAGGGCGACCGACGCGTGCTGCGGCTCCACGACGAGGAGCCGGTCTGATCAGGCCCCGCCGTGGCGGCGAAGGAGGAGGAACCGGAGCGTGCGCATACGGGCACTCTACCACAACTCCTCAGACAAGCAGAGAAGTGCGTCGGATGCGAGAATGGGCCCATGACGACCGTGCGCCGCGAATCCCTCGCCGAACAGGCCGCCGAGCTCCTTCTCGCACGCATCGGAGCCGGCGAGTGGCAGGTCGGCGGCAAGCTGCCGGGCGAGACGACGCTCGCTCCGCAGCTCGGGGTCGGAAGGTCGACGGCCAGGGAGGCGATCCGGATCCTCGCGGGGCGAGGCGTGCTCGCCACACGCCAGGGCGCCGGGGTCTTCGTCACGGCCACGGAACCCGCCGCGAGTTGGGATGCCGTCCTCGATCGCGCCGACATCATCGCCGTCCTCGAGGCCCGCACCGCGATCGAGGTCGAAGCCGCGGCTCTCGCCGCCGAGCGCCGGACCTCCGCAGACCTGGACGAGCTGACGCGCACGCTCGCGGAACGTGACCGTCGTCGCACGGACGTCCGCGCGCACGTCGAGGCGGACATGGCCTTCCACCGCGCCGTCGTCGTCGCGTCCGGCAATCCCGTGCTGCGGGAGCTGTTCGACGGCTTCGCCCCCCGCTCGCTGCAGGCGATGATCGACATGCTGCGCATCCGCGGCCATCACGGCGACGATGCCGACCAGGAGGCGCACGCGCGAATCGGCGACGCTATCGTCGCGCGCGACCCGAGAGCAGCCGCCGCCCTGACGCGCGAGCACCTCGACACGACGAAGAGGCTGTTCGGCTGACGCCGGAGGGCCTGGTCACACGGCGGCCAGGTCTGTCTCCTGCGCCCGCTTCCACTGATCCCCACCGGCATCGCGCGCCCGGCACGCCGCCGATGCCGCCGCCGCGACGAGAGCGTCGTAGTCGTACCCGGCGACGGATGCCGTCGCCCAGCCGATGCTCGCGGAGGAACGGATGCCGGTCGCCGGCGCGTCCAGGTCCATGATCGACACGGATCCCAGGATCGCCCGCAGATGGAAGCGCACCGCCTCGTCGCTGCCGTGGATGAGGACGATCGCGCGGTCGTCGGCGACCCGTTCCGCATCGGCGGTCGCCGGAAGCGCGTCGCAGATGTCCGTGTGGAACCGGTCCGCGATGCGTCGGAACCCGGCGCTGCTCGACGCCTCGCGGAGGTCGGCGGGATCGTCCAGGCGGACGTCGAGGACCGACCACGCGGGGTCCTTCTGCGCTGCCGCCTTGCGCAGACGATCCCTGGCACGGTTCGCGGCGCCGTCGGTCCCCGGCGGCGCGCTCTCCACCCGGACGAGGAGCACGAGCGTGAACGCCGCGCAGGTGCTCATGACGATCGTCCCCAGGGCGTTCACTCCGCGGAGCGCGCTGAGCTGCTCCTCGGTGCTCACGCCGCCGGAGACGAGGGCGGATCCCGCGCTGACGACGGCGACCACCACGAAGCCGCACGCGGCGAGCGCGAGCGGCAGGACGATGTCCCGCGTCGCCGCCTGCCCGCGCGTCAGCTCCCAGGCGAGCAGCCCGGCGAAGACCGCCATCGCCAGGAAGACGACGTGGAACACCGGCAGATACCAGCGCGTGCCCGCCGTCAGGATCAGGGCTGCGGGCACCCCGACGAGCGCGACGATGACCGGAAGCCAGGGTGCCGTGCGCTCGAAATGCATCCGCACGCCGATCCACACCAGCGGCACGAAGCAGACGACGATGGCGGACGCGGCCGCCCGCAGCACGGGGCTGCCGGTGTGGTGCCCGGCCAGCCACAGGTAGGCGCCGAGCATCCCGATACCGAAGGCGACCCCCCAGACGATGGTCGCCCTGCTCGGTCGGGCGAGAGTCGCGAGACCGACGACGACCGCGGTGAGCACGGTCACCACCGCCACCATGCTCGTGGTGACATCGACGCTCACGGGCACGAGCGGTGTCATACGGGGTCCTCTTTCGTTCGTCGGGGGAAACGGACGGTGACGGTGGTGCCGACGTCCACCTCGCTCGACACGAGGATGACGCCGCCGTGCGCGACCACGATGTCCCGCGCGATGCCCATGCCGAGCCCGGTACCGGGGATGCCGCCGCGCACGGCACTGTCGGCGCGGAAGTACGGCTCGAACAGCCGCGGCAGCTCGTCCTCGGAGATGCCGATCCCCGTGTCCGCCACCGTGACCTCCGCATGGCCGTCGGACTCCACCAGCCGTACCGTGATGCGACCGCCTCCCTCCGTGTACTTGGCGGCGTTGCCCAGGAGGTTGTCCACCACCTGACGCAACCGGAACGCGTCTCCCGTGATCACCACCCGCTCCGCCCCATCGAGCACGAGTTCCTGGCGGGCGGCGCCCATCAGGGGCGCGAACGATGCGGCGGACTCCTCCACGACCACGCGCAGGTCCACCGGCTCGAAGGGGTCGTGCGAGATCCGCCCCGTCTGAGCCTGCATGCTCGTGACGAGATCCTGCAGCCGCTCCCCGGCGTCCGCGATGACCTCGATCTGCGCCGGCACCCGGCCGGGGAGGTCGTCGCGCTCCCGCAGGAGCTCGACATGGCCGATGATCGCCGTGAGCGGGTTGCGCAGTTCGTGGGAGATCACGGCGGTCAGCGCCCGACGCTCCTCGGCGGCCTCGAGGAGGGCGGTGACGTCATCGATGACGACGAGGGTGATGCTCTCCCCCTCCCGGGCACTTGCGATGGGCTGGGTGGTCACGGCCAGGGCATGCCACTGCCCTGCACCGTCGTACAGCCACACCCGCTCCTCCCGCATCTGCTCCCCCGCGGCGGCTCGTGCCAGCGTGGTGCGCTCCGGCGTCAGAGCCGTTCCGCGCCGCGCGTCGTACTCGACGGAGGCCGACGGGAGCGCTGTGCCGAAGCGGTCGCGGCCGTACAGGGCGCGGTAGGCGTCGTTCATCTGCAGGACGCGGCCCGCGGAGGTGACCACCACCAGCGCGACGCCCAGCGCGTCGATGACCTGCGTGACGCGCTCCTGGTTCGTCTCGGCCCGCTCCGCCGCCCTGTTCACCTGTTCGGAACGGCGCTGCAGGAGCCGCCGCGCCGCACCGGAGCGCTGGGCGCCGATACGGACGGTCACGCCGAGGAAGCTCAGGGTGATGACGACGGTGAGCACCCGGAGCAGTACGTCCTCCGGCGGCCCGGAGCGGTCCGCGAAGAACACGAGGCAGCCGCCGCTGAGGACGATGCCGACGAACACCCAGGGCATCGAGAAGTAGGTCGCCAACCAGACCACCGGGAACACCCAGAGGAAGCCGAGCCGGAGATCCGGCACGTTCGTCGTCAGTCCCACCCCGAGCACGTCCAGCAGCGGGAGGACGGTCACCGCCGTGCGCGGCAGGCGCCGCCAGGGCACCATGAGCGCCACCAGGGTGGTGACCACGATGAGGCCGATCCCCCCGATGAACAGCGGGATCGCGAGGGTCTGCGGCTTGAAGCCCGCGACCATCACCACGATGGCGACGATGCTCGCGGTGAACACCAGCTGCCACCGCCAGATCGAGACCGTGCGGATCATCAAGGCCCGCCTCCCGGTCGATCCTCAGCATTCACGCAAGATTACTCAAAGATCGTCACTTCGCGCTCTTCAGGTGGCCTTCCCGTCCTACGATTCTGAGTGGGAGCCGACGCTGCGACTGGGGATTTCGCAGAAGCTGGGGCCGCGCGAGTGGGGATTCGCAGGCATCCGGGGCCGCGGTGGGGGAGCCGCGGCCTCGACCCCTCTCCTCAGACGGGCCGGTCGTCGGAGGTCAGACGGTAGCCGACGCCGCGCACCGTCTCGATGTAGCGCGGGGCGTTCGGGTTGTCACCGAGCTTCCGGCGCAGATTGGCCATGTGCGTCTCGATGGCCCGCTTGTCCGGCTCGCTCACCCGGTCGAAGGCGTCTCCGGAGAGGCCGCGCAGCCCGCGTGCGAGGTCGGCCTTGCTGCAGACTCTGCGGCCGGCCTCGAGGAGCGCGGCGAGCAGATCGAACTCGGTGGGGGTGAGTTCGACGGGGCGCTGGGAGACGAGCACGAGACGCGTGTCGAGGTCGAGGCTGAGGTCGCGGTGCACGAGCCCTCGCCACGTGGCGACGGTGGCGTCGGCGGCGGCGATGACCGGCAGGGACGCGCTCGACGCCGCGGAGGCCGTCGAGACGGTGACCCGGGGCGGCGGGGCGCTCGCGGCCGCGGGCGTCCCCTTGTCCGCCGCGGACAGGCGGGTACGGCGGAGGAGCGCCTCGATCCGCGCCCGCAGCTCGCGCGGCCGGAAGGGCTTGACGAGGTACTCGTCGGCACCGGAGGTGAGGCCCAGCACCACGTCCGACTCCTCGGCGAGGGCGGACAGCATGATGATGAAGGTGTCGCTGACCCGTCGGATGCGTCGCGCGACCTCGAACCCGTCGATGCCGGGGAGGTTGATGTCGAGGGTGGTGATGATCGGGTGGTGCGCCGCCACTGCCGCGAGACCGTCCGGACCGGAACCCGCCAGCACGGTGCGGAAGCCCGCGGCGAGGAACACCTCGTCCAGGAGCGACCGCACACCGGGGTCGTCTTCGATGATGACCGCGACCAGCGGCGTCTCCCCCGTCACGCGCGCTCCTCGCGGGCGATCGTGACGAAGCGCGGCGCGTCGGCGTCCAGCTCCGAGGGGTCGAGGTCGTTCTCGTCGTCGCCGGCTCCGACGGGGCGTTCGATCTCGACGTCCCACCAGGCGTCGGCGAGCTCCTCCGCCATGCCGCGGCCCCACTCCACGACCACGACCGACCGCTCCAGATCGAGGTCGAGGTCGTCGAGTTCGGCGGCGGAGCCGAGGCGGTACGCGTCCACGTGCACGAGCGGCGCTCGGCCGACCAGGGACGGGTGGGTGCGGGCGATCACGAAGGTCGGGCTCTGCACGGGCCCCCGCACACCGAGTCCCTCGGCCAGACCCCGGGTGAACGTGGTCTTGCCCGCCCCCAGGGGTCCGGTGAGGATGAGCAGGTCGCCCGGTTCGAGCTGCTCGCCGATGCGCAGCCCGAGCTGCTCCATCTCCTCGGAGGTGGCGATCCGCCGGCGTCCGAGGAACGCCGGGTCCAGGCTCACGTCGTCCTCCGCGGCACCCGGTGCCCGATGCGGGTGACGATCTCGTAGCCGATGGTGCCGGCGGCCTCGGCCCAGTCCGCGGCCGAGGGCACGCCGAGGGTCGGGTCCCCGAAGAGGATGACCTCGTCGCCGACCGCGACCGGGGCATCGCCGACGTCCACGACGAACTGATCCATCGCGATCCGTCCCACGTTCGTGTAGCGCCGCCCTCCGATGGACACGGGCAGTCGCCCCGAGGCGCTGCGGGGGACGCCGTCGGCATACCCCAGCGGCACGAGCGCCAGGGTGGTCTCCCGGTCCGTGCGGTGCACGTAGTCGTAGGAGACCCCGGTGCCGGCGGGAACGCGCCGCACGGCGGCGACCGCCCCACGAAGGGTCATGGCCGGACGCAGGCCCAGTTCCGCCGAGGAGCGGTCGTCGAAGGGCGAGAGGCCGTAGGTGCCGATGCCGATGCGGACGGCGTCCAGTCGCGTCTCGGGAAGGTCGATGGCGGCGGCCGTGGCGGCGATGTGTCGGATCTCGGGTCGCACGCCGAGCGCGGCGGCCTGCGCCACCCCTTCCTCGAATCGGGCGAGCGCGGCACGGTCGTCGGCGGGCGAGGCGTTGGAGAGGTGGCTGAAGAGTCCCACGACCCTGACCCGTCCGATGCGCTCCAGGCGAGCGGCCTCCGCGAGCACCGTCCCCCAGCCGTCGGGGGCGATGCCGTTGCGGGACAACCCGGTCTCGAGCTTCAGGTGCACGGCGACCGGGCGGTCTCCGGATGCGGCGGCGGCCGCCGCCTGCAGCTGGTCGTATGACGAGATGCCGAGCTCGATCCCCTCGGCGGCCGCCTGGACGAAGCGCTCCCCCGGAGCGTGCAGCCAGGCCACGATCGGGGCGTGCACGCCCTGACGCCGCAGCTCCAGTGCCTCCGGGATCTCGGCCACGCCGAGGCGGGTGGCGCCGGCGGAGAGAGCCGCCACGGCGGCCGCGGCGGCACCGTGGCCGTACGCGTTCGCCTTCACGACGACGAGCACCTCCACGCCGGTCAGGCGACGGAAGTGCCGCACGTTGTCGGCGATCGCATCCAGGTCGATCGTCGCCTCGCGGAACGGGACGGTCACAGCGGGGCTCCTTCGGCGACGACGAACGCGGCGGCGAGACCGGCGTCGTGGGTGAGGGTGAGGTGCAGCGTGAGGATGCCGCGTTCCTCGACCACCGCGGCGGTGGATCCGGACAGCACGAAATGCGGCCGCCCTGAGGGCTCGGAGGCGATCTCGATCTCGGTCCAGTGCACGCCGTCGGAGCCGCCGAGGGCCTTGATCAGCGCTTCCTTCGCGGCGTACCGCGCGGCCAAGGACGGCAGGCGGAGCTCCCGTTCGGACGGGGCGAACAGCCGCTCCCGCAGCCGCGGGGTCCTGGTCATCGTGCGCTCGAACCGCGGGATGTCCACGAGGTCGATGCCGGTGCCGATGATCACGCGTTCAGCCTACTCGGGCTTCCCCACCCACCCCGTTACGAACGCCCCACCCCTCTGCGTGCGCACGCAGAGGGGTGGGGCGAACAGAACAGGGTGGGTCGGCGGTCACTCCACCGTGACGGACTTCGCGAGGTTGCGCGGCTGGTCCACGTCGAGGCCCTTCGCGGTCGCCAGCGCCATCGCGAAGATCTGCAGCGGGACGACGGCCAGCAGCGGCTCGAACATGGGGCCGGCGAGCGGGATGTGGATGACCTCGTCGGCGAAGGGCAGCACGGCGGCGTCGCCCTCCTCCGCCACCACGATCACGCGGGCACCGCGGGCGCGGATCTCCTGGATGTTGGAGACGACCTTGGAGTGCACGAGTGCCGAGTGCCGCGGCGACGGCACGAGCACGAACACGGGCTGGCCCGGCTCGATCAGCGCGATCGGACCGTGCTTGAGCTCGCCGGCGGCGAAGCCCTCCGCATGGATGTAGGAGATCTCCTTGAGCTTGAGCGCCCCCTCGAGCGCGATCGGGTAGCCCACGTGGCGACCGAGGAAGAGCACCGAACGGGTGTCGGCCATCCAGCCCGCGAGCTGGGTCACGTGCTCGTGCTCGCTCTCCAGCACCTTCGCGACCTTCTCCGGCAGCGCGGCGAGCTCCTCGACATCGGTCGAGGCGTCGGCCACGACGCCGCGGACTCGTCCCATGTGCAGGCCGAGCAGGAGCAGGGCCGTGATCTGGGCGGAGAACGCCTTGGTCGAGGCGACGGCGACCTCCGGGCCGGCGTGCGTGTAGACGACGGCGTCGGACTCGCGCGGGATCGTCGCCCCCTGCGTGTTGCAGACGGACAGCGTGCGGGCACCGCGCTCCCGGGCGTACTTCACGGCCATGAGGGTGTCCATGGTCTCGCCGGACTGGCTGATCGAGACGACGAGGGTGTCCGCGCCGATGACGGGGTCGCGGTACCGGAACTCGTGGGCGAGCTCGACGTCGACCGCCACGCGCGCCCACTGCTCGATCGCGTACTTGCCGACGAGGGCCGCGTAGGACGCGGTGCCGCACGCGGTGATGATGACGCGGTTGATGCCGACGAACAGGTCGTCGAGACCGTCCAGCTCCGGGATGACGACCTGACCGTCGCGGATGCGGCCGCGGATCGTGTTCGCGACGGCTTCCGGCTGCTCCGCGACCTCCTTGGCCATGAAGCTCGACCATCCGCCCTTCTCGGCGGCGGCGGCGTCCCACGAGACATCGAACGGCTCGGCGGCGACGGGCGTGCCGGCGAAGTCGGTCACGGTCACCGCGTCGGGGGTGATCGAGACGATCTGGTCCTGACCGATCGCGAGGGCCTTGCGGGTGTGCTCCACGAAGGCGGCGACGTCGGAGCCGAGGAAGTTCTCCCCCTCGCCCAGGCCGATCACGAGCGGCGAGTTGCGGCGAGCGCCGACGACGAGACCCGGGTGGTCCTGGTGCATCGCGAGGAGCGTGAAGGCGCCCTCGAGGCGGTTGACGACGGCGCGGAACGCGAGCGCCAGGTCGCCCCCGTTGCCGGCATACTCGCGGCCGAGCAGAGCTGCGGCCACCTCGGTGTCGGTCTCGCTGCGGAAGGCGACGCCGTCGGCGAGGAGTTCGTCGCGCAGCGCGGCGAAGTTCTCGATGATGCCGTTGTGGATCACCGCGAGCTTGTCGTCGTCGGCGAGGTGCGGGTGCGCGTTGACGTCGGTCGGGCCGCCGTGCGTGGCCCACCGGGTGTGACCGATGCCGGTCGTGCCGTCGGCGAGGGGTGCATCGCCGAGCGAGTCGCGAAGCATGGCGAGCTTGCCCGCCTTCTTGCGCATGCCCAGCGTTCCCTCGCCGTCGATCACGGCGATGCCCGCGGAGTCATAGCCGCGGTACTCGAGCCGGGCGAGGCCGGCGAGAAGGATGTCCTGGCTGGGCCGCGGGCCCACGTATCCGACGATTCCACACATGGGGATAAGGGTAAGCGGGAATTTTTGCGAGTCGTCCGAACAATAGGACGTCCGCCAGGGCGCCTCAGAGCTTGCGCAGCAGCACGCTCTCCACGTCGTGATCCGCGCCCTTGCGCAGAACCAGCCGCGCGCGGTGCCGCGTGGGCATGACGTTCTCGACGAGGTTCGGCATGTTGATCTCGTTCCAATATCCCAGTGCGGTGGTGATCGCCTCCTCGTCGGTGAGGTGCGCGAACACGTTGAAGTAGGACGACGGGTTGCTGAAGGCCCCCTGCCGCAGCGCGAGGAACCGGTCGACGTACCACTTCTCGATGTGCGCGGTGTCGGCGTCCACGAAGATCGAGAAGTCGAAGAGGTCGCTGACGGCGACGTCGTTCGGCGCGGGCGGAGGCTGCAGGACGTTGAGCCCCTCGACGATCACGACGTCGGGGCGGCGCACCACGACGTGCGCGTCCGGCACGATGTCGTAGCGCATGTGGGAGTAGAACGGCGCCCGCACCTCGGGCGCTCCGCTCTTGACCTCCGTGAGGAACTCGATCAGCGCCCGGCGGTCGTACGACTCCGGGAAGCCCTTGCGGTCCATGAGGCCCCGGCGCTCCAGCTCGGCGTTCGGGTAGAGGAAGCCGTCCGTCGTCACCAGCTCCACGCGCGGCGTCCCCGGCCACCGGCTCATCAGCTCGCGGAGGAGCCGGGCGATGGTCGACTTGCCCACGGCCACGGAGCCGGCGACACTGACGACGAAGGGCGTGGTCGTGTCGTCCTCCTGGAGGAACGACGAGGTGGCCGCACCGAGCTGCTTCGTCGCGCTCGCGTACAGGCTCAGCAGCCGGCTCAACGGGAGGTAGACCTCACGGACCTCGGTGAGGTCGAGACGATCGCCGATCCCCCGCAGCTCCACGACCTCGGTCTCGGTGAGAGGCTGGTCGAGTCCGGCGGCGAGACGCGCCCACTCCGCGCGCCCGATCTCCCGGTACGGCGACAGCGGCAGCGTGGGGTCGGCGGTGGTCACGTCGTCCATCGTAACCGCGCGCGAGTATCCTCATCCCGTGCGCCTGGGAGTCCTCGACATCGGATCCAACACCGTCCACATGCTCGCCGCCGACGTACGCCCGGGCGGACGACCGCTCGCGACCACGAGCGACCGGACCGTGCTGCGCCTCATGCGGTACCTCACACCGGACGGGGCGATCGCGGAGGACGGCGTGCAGGCCCTGGAGACCGCTGTCGCGCAGGCGCGCCGGGTGGCGGAGGCGGAACGCGTGGACGCGCTCCTCGCCACGGCCACGAGCGCCGTGCGCGATGCCCGCAACGGAGCCGAGGTGATCGCGCGCATCGAGGCCGTCCTGGGTCAGCCGCTCCAGGTGCTCGACGGGGAGACCGAGGCCGCGCTCACCTTCCTCGCGGTGCGGCGCTGGTTCGGGTGGTCCGCCGGCCAGCTGCTGCTCCTCGACATCGGCGGCGGCTCCCTGGAGATCGCCGCGGGCGCCGAGGAGGTACCGGACGTCGCCGCCTCCGTGCCGCTCGGAGCCGGGCGCATGACGGTGCAGTTCCTCCCGCAGGATCCGCCGGGTGAGGACGATGTGGAGCGGCTGCGGGCACACGCCGCAGCGACTCTCGACGCGGTCGTCCCCCGGTTCCATGCCCTCCCCCGTCCGGACCACGTCGTGGGGTCCTCCAAGGCGATCCGTTCGCTCGCACGGTTGGTCGGCTATCCCGTCCCCGGCTGGTCGGGTATCGAGCGGATGCTGCTCCCCCGCGAGGCGCTCGGTTCGTGGATCCCGCGGCTCGCGCGCCTTCCCGCCTCGGCGCGCCAGGAGCTCCCGGGGATCACGCCCGACCGGACGTTCCAGATCGTGGCGGCCGCGGTGTCGCTGCATGCTGCGATGAGCGCACTGGGGGTGGAGGAGCTGGAGGTGTCGCCGTGGGCGCTGCGCGAAGGAGTGCTGCTGCGGTACATCGAGCAGCTCGGGTCGCGATCCTGAGTGGACTGCTCCGGCGGCGCGGATAGCATGACGCCATGACCCCGACCCTCGCCACCCGTGCCCCGCGCGGCAGGGTGGCAGCCCGCGTCGCCCTGGTCGGTTACCTGCTGTTCGTGGGCTTCACCGTCTGGCTGCCCGCGGCCGTGTCGTCCAAGGTCACGGGTCTCGTGGGCGTGATGGCCCGCTGGGTCGCGGAAGCCGGCATCGCACCGTACCAGCAGAGCGCCGTGGTGCTGGAGATCCTGGCCAACGTCGCCCTCTTCGTCCCTGTCGGGCTGTTGCTGCCCTTCGCCTGGCCACGGCTTCGACTCTGGCAGGTCACGCTCGCCGGTGGTCTGCTGAGCGTCGTGATCGAGTCGGTGCAGGGCTTGATGCCGTCCCGGTTCCCCACGCTCAGCGATGTGATCGCCAACACCACCGGCACCTTCCTCGGGGCCGTCATCACCTGCCTCCTCCTCACCGCGGTGTCCGTCGGCGCCCGTCGGGTTCCGGCCTCTTCCAGCGGATGACGATCCTGCTCTATCGCGCCGACCGTGCCGCGATACTCTCGTCACTATGCGTGCATCGATGTCGGCCAAGTCCGTTCCGCCGGGCGGTTGGCGTCGAGAATTCGACGTCACTGGAGCGCGCCGATGAGCGACGCAGCCGAAGAACCCGAATTCCCGCGCAGTCGCCGCGAAGCCCGCGCGCACCGGGGCCGACCGGTGCCGGAGACGACGACGCCCTCCAACCCGCGATCGCACCGGACCCGAAGCCGGCGTCGTCGTGCTTTCACGGCGGTGCTGATCGGGACGGCCGCCCTGGTCCTGGTGGTCGGAGCCGGGGCCGCACTGCTCTACGTGCAGGCATCGAGTGTGCGCTCGCACCTGACCGCCGCGATGAGCAGCCTCACCACAGTGCAGTCAGCCATTCTCGCCGCCGACCGACCGGCCGCAACCGCAGCCGCCGCACAGCTCTCCGACGACACGGCTGCAGCCGTGGACACGACGGGAAACCCGCTGTGGGCTCTGGCTGCGAAGCTACCCGTGATTGGCGACGATCTCGCTGCCGTGAGATCCGTCGCGGTGGTCGTCGACCAGCTCGCGCGAGATGTCATCGACCCCGCGACCTCGATCGACTTGGACACGTTCCGTCCTGTGGACGGACGCATGGACCTCGATGCGCTGTCGACGCTGGCGCCTACGATCGACCGCATCGCAGCCGGTGTCGCGAGCGCCGTGGACACCATGGCCACGATCGACCGATCGCAGCTCACAAGCCAGGTCGCGACGGGCGTGAACATGGTCGACGAGGCGTTGTCGAAGGCGACCCCGCTCCTCGCCCCCCTCCGCGATCTCGCCCACCTGCTCCCGGACGCCCTCGGCGCAGCGGGTCCCCGCGACTATCTCCTCATGTTTCAGGGCAACTCGGAGGCTCGGAGCCTCGGCGGGAACGCCGCCGTGTTCATCGTCGTGCGCGCCGACGCCGGTCGCCTCGAGATCACCGGCCTCGCCGACAGCTCCGACTTCGCGCAGCCGACTCCTGAACCCGTCGCATCACTCGACCCTGAGGCCGTCGCCATCTTCGGCGACAAGATCGGGAAGTACACGCCGGATTTCACGATGGTGCCCGACTTTCCCTCGGCGGCGTCCATCATGCAGGGATGGTGGGCACAGCTCGGGCCGACAGACTTCGACGGCATGGTTTCGGTCGACCCGGTGGCGCTCTCCTATCTCCTGAGGGCGACCGGACCCCTGACGCTGCCGACCGGAGATGCACTGACCGCCGACAACGCCGTCCCGCTTCTCCTCAACGAGGTCTACTTCCGGTACGAGGATCCGATGATGCAGAACGCGTTCTTCGCCGGTGCCGCATCGAGCGTGTTCAGCGCACTCACCAGTGGGGCCTTCGCGCCCGACGTGCTGATGGCCGCCCTCGCGCAGGCGGTTGACGAGCGCCGTCTGCTCTACCAGACGGACGACGCGGACGAAGCCGCGCTGGTCTCGGACTCACCTCTCGCCGGCACCTTTCCCCCTGACACGGCGAACGCCACGAAGATCGGCGTCTTCGTGAACGACAACACCGGTTCGAAGAAGAGCTACTACCTCGACATGTCGACCACGCTGTGCCGTGGCGAAGGCACGATGGAGGGGACGACAACGCTGACATCGATGTTGGACGCGGCCACCGCGTCGCGACTTCCGTACTACATCACCGGGCCGTACTACGCCCCCGCGGATATCAGCACCTACGTCGCGATTTATGGTCCGACCGGTGGCACTCTGAAGCAGATCAGCGTGGACGGCGCACCCGTGCAGCCGATCTCTTCGGGTCAGCACCTCGGACGCCCGGTCGTGAAGGTGGAAGTGCAACACCATCTCGATTCCGTGCACAGCATCCGGTTCGCTTTCACCCCTCCGCAGGGAGCGGCCGGCGAACTTGGACTGGTGCAGACCCCGCTCTCCCGGGAGAGCCCCGTGCACATCACCGATCAGTGCGCCCCTTGACGAAACCCCACGATCCGGAGCAGCCTCCCATGACCCCCATCGCCGCACTGCGCCGAACCGTCGCGAAGCTCCTGCGCGGCGTGTGGCGACTGGGTGAGCTCGCGTGCTCGTCGGTCCGCAAGACGCGTCTGCGCCTCATGTACCCCGGTTTCGATGCCGACCGTGCCACCTTCATCGGCCCCGGCTGCGACATCAGGGTGTCACCGGGCGGGTCCCTACGCGTGCGCTCCTGCGCGGTCACCCGCAATGTGACGCTGACGGCGGGGCCGGGGGCACGGCTGTCGATCGACGCCCACTACCTGGGGCCCGGCGCCGTGATAGTCGCGCGCGAGGAGGTCTTCCTCGGCACAGGCACCAAGGTGGCGGAGAACGTGGTCATCCGGGACGCCAACCACGACCACACCGTCCCGCTCGCCGAGATGCGATTCATCGCCGCGCCGGTGGCGATAGGGGAAGACGTCTGGCTCGGCGCCAGGGTGACGGTGCTCGCCGGAGTCACGATCGGCGATCACAGCTCCATCGGAGCGGGCGCCGTCGTCACACGGTCGGTGCCGGCGGGTTCACGGGCATGGGGCGTCCCTGCTCGGGTGCAGTAAGTCCCGGACGGCGCCGGCGGAAGACGACGTAGACGGCGATGCCACCGGCGATCGCCATGACCGCCAGCACCAGATCGCGCGCGACGGCCAGCCCTTCAGCGCCCCCGAGCATCGCACCGACGCTGTAGAGCACGAGCGCGACCGGCACGGAGGAGAGCCCGACGAGTGTCGCCGCGCGATTCCACTCCCCCCCGATGAGGACGAGGTTCGCCAGCACGACCAGCGCGTAGAACACCTCGCCGGGAAGAAGGAGCCAGGTGATAGCGACGGCATCGGTGTACGGGGTGCCGAAGAGCGGGACGGTCAGCCAGGTCGCCGCGAGACCGACGACAGCTGCCGTGACCGCGGTTGCGAGCACCGAGAGTACGGCGAGACCCGCCACGCTGCGCGATCCGCCCCCTCCGGCGACCCGAGCTGGAGCGAGTTGCGCGACCGCCGTCGGGACGACGCGGATGACCTCTGCATAGGTGGCCGCCAGGCCGTACACCGCCACCACGGTGGCCGAGGTGACGGCTCCGAGGATGAGCCGGTCGGACCGGGCGATGACCACGATGGCGAGCGGGAGGACGAGGGTGGACACCCCCGCGACGAAGAGCCGCGATACACGGAGGGCGGATGCCCACCCGGACATCAGGTCGCCATCGCGGAAGGCGAAGACCACAGAGACGACCGCGACGACCGCGACCGCTCCGTATTGAGCCGCCACCAGGAGCGCTGCCGTGGGCGTGATGCCGCCCCCGGCGCACAACGCGAGCGCGAGGCCCAAGCTCAGCAGCCCCGCGACAGCGCTGCCGGCGGCCCAGCGAGCGCCGGCGGCGTACCTCATCCCGGCGAAGCGCGCGTCCGTGAGCAGGGCGATGCCGACCTGCGACGAGGTCGCGAGCGCGACCGCCGCGATGATCGGCGCCGTGGCCATCCTCGCGTCGGTGCCCTGCAGAAGCACCGCGGCCCCGCCCCCGACCACCGCCGAGACCACGATCACAATGAGCCCCGCCGTCGTGAACGCGCGGCGTAGCTCGACCGCCTCCTCATGGTTCGCTCGCGGCAGCCTCGCCCTGAGGGTGTTGCCGATGCCGGCGCTGACCAGCAGGGAGACGATGGCGGACGCGGAGAGCGCGAGGATCATGAGCCCGCGCTCGGCCACCGGCAGCCATGCCGTCGCGAGGAACCCCGCCAGCGCATTCGCCGCCAGTTGCGCTCCTGATCCCGCGATCATGGCGGAGACGGCCTTGACGAGGTTCCTCATCCAGTCCCCCCGCCGCCCCGGTCGCGTGACCCGAGGAAAGCCGCTCCCACCAAGACGAGACCGATGAGGATCTGCGGGATGACCGGAGCGAAGGAGTTCCGCACCGCGGTCACGACCGGCAGCATGATGACGGCGGCCAGCGCCGCTCCCTGTGGAGTCCCGGGTAGCCGGTCGATCCGCGCCAGCACGAATCCCAGGACACACATGACGAGGACGACGCCCAGCACATCGAAGTTCCGGTACCCCTCCGCGATCGGCGAACCGCCGATGGGGCCGATACGGGTGAAGACCTCGACGTTGAACAGGCGCAGGTCCTGATCCCCCGGCGGTGACGGCACCCCCAGCAGCCGCTCCGCGACCCTTACAACCGGCGCGATGAACGTGACGCCGTTCATCGGAGGCAGTCCCGCCGACATCCACTGTTCGACCTGCACCACCGGGAACAGGGAATAGCCCATCTCGGCGGCACCGTCGATCGGGTCGATCCGCGTCCATCCACCTTCGAGCAGCCCGCTGAACCCCTGGGCTCTGGTCTGCCGGATCACACTGATCGCCGAGAGCACCGCGGCCGCCACGAGCAGGAAGACCCACAACCGTAGGCGTCGCCGCTTGGCTTCGATCATCACCAGGGTAACGAGCGGGAAGAGTACCGGGCCGCGGAGCCCGAGCGGCAGCGCCAAGGCGGCGAGCGCCAGCATGCTGGCCCAGCCGACGATGCGGCTGCGTCCGCCACTCGCCACCAGCAGACACAGCCCCAGCCCGAGCAGGAGGGTGCCGTAGCTGAACACCGACTCGCCGGCCACCACGTCGAGGAACTCGAGGTAGCCACCCACGCTGGCGAGACCGCCGTTCGACCACAGCGCAGAACCGATCATTCCCGCGCCGATGACGGCGGCCGCGCCGCCGACGACCGGAAGCCTCCCGGCGGGCGCCGTCGCCACCGGCGAGGGCGGAGTCTTGGCACGCGCGAACTGACCGAGAGCAACACCCGCGCTGGCGCTCGCCGCACCGATCACGGTGAGGGAGGTCGCCGGAGCCAGCCGCTCGGCCGCGATCCAGGAGTTGTCGCCGCCGCCGAGCAGTGCGGCGTCGCCATGGAGCACGTACGCGATAACGAGGCCGCCGTGGAACAGGGCGAAGACGAAGAAGTAGAGGAAGGCGCTTCCGCCTGCCCCCGCACGCGGATTCCAGGCCGTGACCAGGAGGCCGATGAACGCGGCGATGAGCATACCGGCCTGCGCCGCGCTCGCCTCCCCGCCTCCGGTCGATGTGCTCCAGATCAGCGTCACTAAGCATATGGCGAGGCCGAGACACACCCTCACCCATCGATGGTGTCGACCGGTAGCGTCCGCGACGAGCAGAAGATCACCAGAGCGAGAGCCAGTCATTCACGCTCCTCTCCAGGGTGAACCTCGAACCTCTTACGGTTTCCGCCAGAGCGCGGCGGTCAGCATGGCTCAGGTCCATCGCTCGTGCCACTGCGGCCGCCCACTCGGAGGCGGCGGCCTCTGGGGAGACGAAGGCCACGCCGGGAAGCGTCTCGAGCTCGCGGAGGGTCGGGAGGTCGGAGGCGACGACGGGAACACCGCTGGCCAGGGCCTCCAGCACGACACCAGGAAGCCCTTCCCGGAACGAGGGCAGCAGAAGGACATCCGCCTCCCGGAGGATCGGTGCCACATCGTCGACCACACCCACGACACGGAAACCTCCGTCGCTGGGCAGCTCGCCGAGGTCCGCGGTCCCGCCGGGACCCACCACCACCATCTCCACAGGCCCCACGGCGCGGAGCGCCCGAAAGATCGGCACGAGGATACGGCGGTTCTTCTCCGGCGACGCGCGGCCGACGTGCACAACTCGTGGGGGCCGCACGCCATACGCCTCCATCGTCGGGTGGAAGCGCCCGACGTCGACGCCGTTCACCAGTACGCGCGTCTCCACGTCGAGCCAGCGATGGAGCCTCCCCCACCGTCCGATGAGGAAGCGGAGAGCCGCATCGCTGACTCCCACGACGTGGGTCGCCGAGAAGGGCAACAGCGCTCGAGCAGCCGTTCGATACGCCGTTCGCAGGCCACCGCCTCGATCGTCACCCGTGCTGTGGGCGCGGGCGATGCGCCGCCGCACGCCCGTGCCGCGCACGGCCAGAAGGAGGAAAGCGCTCGCAAGCGAGACGTGCGAGACGACGACATCCGCCCCGCGCTCTCGCACGAGGCGTCGGAGCGCGCCGACTCGGGCGAGCGTGCCACCGGCAGGCGCCACGGACACCACCGCGCCCGCATGCCGGAACCGCGGGGCGAGAGCACCTTCTCGCCCGGAGAAGCAATAGAAGACCTGCGTGACGCGGGCGGTCGGAATCGCTTCGCACAGATCGAGGGCGACTTTCTCTGCGCCGCCGTGATCGAGACTTCCGATGACATGGACGACGACCGTGGGCTTCATCTCATCCACCTCCGGCCAGGCCGATCAGCGTCCGCTGCCAGTCTGCCAGCGCGGCGGCGCGCGCGGACGGGGAGAATCGCCGGGTCGCGGCGATTCCGGCGGTCGAAAGCTCGCGGCGCCGCTCCGGTGACCGGAGCAGCTCGCGCAGCAGTCGCGTCATCGCCGTCACGTCGCCCGGGTCGAAAGTCGCGGACGGGGGCAAAAGCTCCGGCACCCCGCCGACGCGACTAGCGATGGCCGGTACGCCGATTGCCATCGCCTCGATCAGCGCGCGCGGCATCCCCTCCGTGAGCGAGGGGAGAACGAACAACGTCGCCTCGGCGAGCACCGCCTCCACCTCCGCCGGGTCGCCCAGATACCCGGTGAAACGGACGGCGTCGGGTACCCCTTGCTCGCGGGCGGTCTCGTGCAGGAACGGCATCCTCCGCCCTGAACCGACCACGGTGAGCGTGACAGTCGGAAACTCATCCCGGATGCGTCCCAGAGCTTCGATCAGGTGGTGATGTCCTTTGTAAAGCTGGTCGACGGAGCCAACCGACACGAGGTGCGGTGCCCCGTCCTCTGTTCCCTTCCAGCGCGGTTCGTCGGCGATCACCACATCAGAGAAGGACGCGACCTCGGCATGCGGCGCGGGCGGATAGCGCCGCTGCAGTTCCCGCTCCGTGACATACCTGACGGCTCTCGCTCGGCGAACGACAAGGCGCGTGACCATGCCTACTACGGGGCGCAGAAGGCGGCCCGCCGCGCCCAGCGCACCGGAACGCAGGACGCCTTCGGCATCACCAACGACTTCCGCGGCGACGGGGATACCGCGCCGACGCGCCGAGAGGGTCGCAAGGGTGCCGAGCACGCCGGGAACTTTGACCAACACGAGATCCGCGCCGCCGACACTCCGACGTACGGCGGCCCACGTGGCGGGAAGGCGCAGGACCGACTGACGGAGCCCGATGTAGTGCGGCAACGCGATCGTCTCCCCGCTCAGCGGTGAGCCGGCGGAATCATCATCGAGCCGGGCACGGGCGGCGAGCACCGGAGACAGAGAGTCCCCTGGCAGCTCTCGCGCCCAGGCGCAGCCGTTCACGCCGGGATCCTCGGAGAGGAAGCGTCCGGCCGCGTCCATGGCGAAGCGTGCTTCCGAGAAGACGAGAACCCGGGGCGCCCCTTCGGTCACCGGAATGCCCCGTCGAGGACGACCTGCGCCACGCGTGTTGCGGCGGCAGTGCTGTCGAACAGCTCTACGGCTCTCGCCCTCGCCGCATTGCCCATCGCGGAAAGCCTATCGTCCTGCCATGCTCGATACGCCTCCTCGAGCGTGTCACGGAGAGCAGAGGAGTCGCCGGCGGGAATCACCCAGCCGGTGACCCCGTGCACCATGGTCTCGGGCAGACCGCCGGCGTCGCTCACGATCGACGGTACCGCCATCGCCGAAGCCTCCAGCGCCGCGCCATGGTTTTCGGACAACGACGGGCTGACGCTGACGTCAGCAGCCGCGTAGGCCGCTCGCACGTCGTCCACCGTGTCCAACCACGTGACGCGCAGCTCCTCGAGCGAACGGGGAAGGGTATCGACGAGCTGGCGGCGATAGAGCTCCCCCTCAGGACGGAACCCGCCGCCAACGATTGTCAGGTGCGCGTCCTCGTGGTCGCGCACGAATGCCGCCCACGCCTGCAGGAGTTCCGCATGTCCCTTGATGCCATGTCCACGATGCACGAGACGTTTGGGGGCATACACGAACGCGACCATGATGACCTCGAAAGACGAGCCCGCGCGGCGGGGCTCGTCCGCCATCGGCTGGTCTCCACCCTGCGGTGGCATGAAGACCCGCGTGTCTACGCCGTAGGGGATGCTCACGAGCTTGTCGGCACCGGAGACCACCTCGGCGTACCGGCGCAGGGTGTCGTCCGACCCGCAGACGATGACGTCGTCCGCACGGTGCAGCACCCTCTCCGCAAGTCGGATCACGGGGGTCTCCAAATGCAGAGGACCGGCGACCATGTGCACCGCCCTCGTCCGACGACCAAGCAGGGCCGTTCGCGTCGCCAGGGCGCTGGCGTACAGATGGTAGAGCACCGCGTCCGGACGGAGAGAACGCAGGTCGCGAGCGAAGGAGAGGAAGTCGCGGATGTTCGCCGGCTTCGGCAGAAGCCCGAACTGATAGCGGGTCCGCCGCACCACGACGCCGTCGTCGTCGGCAGCCATCTCGGCGAGCCGGTCACCGAGGCGACCAGGCGCATCGGGGATGAACACAGTCACACGCGCACCCGCTTCGCGCAACGCGCGTACCTGCGGGAGGATCCAGAGCCCCCCTGCTGCGGTCTTCAGGACGATGGCGACCGTCCGCGTCATCGGGCCGGCACTCCCTTCACGATCCGTCCGGCATCGACGTCGCGAGTGACACAGGCACCGGCGCCGACCGTCGCGCCCGCCCCGACCTCGAGGCCCTGCAGCACCACAGCCCCGGCACCGACGAGCGCCTCCCGTCCGACGAGGACATTCCCCGAGATGACGGCTCGCGGATTGATCGAGACGTCGTCCTCGAGCGTCGTATCGTGGCCTACAGTGGCCCCGGGATTCAGGTGTACGCCACGACCAAGGCGCACTGAGGTGGAGACGAGGACCCCCGCACAGACGATACTTCCGGGGCCCACAGTGGTGAGTGACCCGATGACGGCCGTAGGGTGCACGAGGGATTGCAGCTCGTACCCCAGGGAGAGGCACTCCGCCGTCACTCTGCCCCGGACGCGGGGGTCCCCGATGGCCACGGCGAGCCGCACCTTCGTCTGTGCGGCGAGCTTCTCCCGCGTACCGAGGTAGGTCACGCCGAGGCGGTCGAGCTTCGCCGCATCCCCGTCCGTGATCGCATCGTCCACGACTCCGAGTAGGTCGATGTCGATCAGTCCAACGGCCTTCGCAGCGAGGTAGGTGTCCAGGGCCTCACGCCCGAAGCCCCCTGCTCCGATGATGACCAGCGAGATCGGGGAAGTGCTCATGGGTGACCGGTTCCTTCGAATGTGTGCGCGCTGACCGAGCCGGGGGGCGTGATCCCCTCGCGTCGGAGCACGAGACCCACGGTACGCGCGAGGATACGGGCATCGAGGCCCAGGCTTCGGGCATCGACGTAGGCCACGTCGAGCGCGAAGCGACGCTCCCAGCTCACGGCGTTCCGGCCCGCGACCTGCGCGAGGCCGGTGAGCCCCGGGCGCACCTCATGCCGCCGAGCCTGCTCCGGCGTGTAGCGGTCGAGGTACTCGACAAGCAGGGGTCTCGGACCGACGACGCTCATCTCCCCTCGTAACACGTTCCACAGCGACGGCAGCTCGTCGAGACTCGATCCGCGGAGAACGCGCCCGAACCTGGTCACGCGCTGTTCGTCCGTGACCAAGCGGTGCCTGTCATCGACGCTGCGCATGGAGCGGAACTTGTAGAGCGTGAAGATCCGACCATGGCGGCCGGGACGCGGCTGCGCGAAGATCACCGGTCGGCCGACATCGATCGCGACACAGATCGCGGTGACGGCGATCACCGGCAGCAGGAGAACGAGGCCGATGGCAGCGCCCAGGACGTCGAACGTTCGCTTCACCGGGTCGTAGGAAGACGCAACCCGGACAGCCATCATCGCTTCCCGTCCAGGAACCCGCCGATCCGGGTGAGCACGCGCTCTCGCTGCTCATCCGTCAGGGCGGAGCCGCTGGGCAGCGTGAGCCCGCGGCGGAAGAGCTCGTCCGCCGCTCCGGTGATGATTCCCCGTGCCCCGGCGAACACGGGCTGCGCGTGCATCGGCTTCCACAGCGGACGCGTCTCGATGTCATCACCGCTGAGGTAGGTGGAAAGCTCGGCAGGCGTCCACCCCGTCTCATCGGCATCGACGAGGATCGAAGTGAGCCAAGCGTTGTCCGCCTCGTCGCCCGCCGCGCCGAAGACCTCGACGCCCCGGACGTCCGAGAAGAGGGTCTTGTACGCCGCTCTCATCTCCCGGCGCCGACCAATCATCTCGTCCAGGCGCCTGAGCTGTGCGCGGCCGAGCGCCGCGAGCAGGTTGCTGAGGCGATAGTTGTAGCCGATGTCGGTGTGCTCGTAGTGGACAACGGGCTGGCGAGCCTGAGTGGCGAGGTAGCGCACGCGACGGGCGATCTGGCCGTCATCGGTGAGAAGCATCCCCCCGCCGGAGGTGGTCATGATCTTGTTGCCGTTGAACGACACCGCTGACGCCGATCCGAAGCTGCCCGCCGCTCGTCCGCCATGGGTGGCTCCCAGTGACTCCGCGGCGTCCGCGAGCACGGGCACTTCGAACTCGGCGGCGATCGCGAGGATGGCGGTGTAGTCGACCGCTTTTCCCAGCAGGTCGACCGGGACGATCGCCGGCACGGTGGCGCCCGAGGCACGGAGTTCGTGAAGAACCGTTCGCAGCAGTTCCGGTTCCATATTCCCGGTCGCCGGGTCGGCGTCGATGAAGTACGGCTCCGCCCCCGTGTACGTGATCGCGTTCGTGGTGGCTGCGAAAGTCATGGTCGAGGTCGGGACCACTGTGCCTGGCCCCGCTCCGAGCACGATCAGCCCCAGGTGCAGCGCCGCGGTACCGGAACTCAGCGCGACGCCGTGCGCGACGCCGACTCGCGCAGCCAGCTCTCGTTCGAACGCATCGACGTCGGGGCCGAGAGGAGCGATCCAGCCCGACCTCATGGCGGCGAGGACCGCCTCGTGCTCCGCCTCGCCGATGTCGGGCGACGACATGTGAATTCGTTTGCTCATGGAGCGCCCTCCGTGTCGACGAGTGGCATCGGCGTGACCGACGTGGCGTCAACCGGCGGAGGCGTGGCCCCCATCCGGGAGTACCACCCGGCGCGGTCCAGACGGTCCGGTGCGAGGGGGTCAGCACGCGTGTGCGACACCTTGGGGTGGAAGGGCCGCTCGAGGCTCTCGCGATCTCCGACGAGCTCTTCGTGCAGCTTCTCGCCATCCCGGAGTCCCGTGAACACGATCTCGACCGCTTTGCCGGACATCGCGATCATCCGCTTGGCCACGTCAAGGATCGACACCGGCTCTCCCATGTCCAGGATCAGCACCTCGCCGGACCGCCCCACCGCGCCAGCCTGGATGACGAGCTGGCAGGCCTCGGGGATCGTCATGAAGTAGCGCGTGACGTCAGGGTGCGTGACGGTCAGTGGCCCACCGGAGTCGATGAGCGCCTGAAAGGTCGGCAGCATGGAGCCCCGGCTGCCGATCACGTTGCCGAATCGAACGGAGAGATAGCGCATCCGCGTCTCCGCTCCGGCCCAGGCAGTGATCTTCTCGGCGAGACGCTTGGAATGGCCCAGAACGCTCGTCGGGTTGGCCGCCTTGTCGGTTGAGATGTTGACGAATGTCGCCACACCGCATTCGCGGGCCGCTTGCACGACGTTGAGTGTCCCCAGCACGTTGGTCTTCCACGCCTCGTCCGGGTACTGCTCGAGCATCGGGAGATGCTTGAGTGCCGCGGCGTGGAAGACAACTTCCGGACACCGCTCGGAGAAGACGCGGCGGAGGATCTCGGGTTCCCTGATGTCTGCGAGGACGACATCCTTCGTGTCGAGAAGACCATGTCCAGCGGTGCGGATCTGCGCGAGCTGGAGGCCGGTCTCGTCACGGTCGAGCATGGTGAGTTCGCTGGGGCCGAACTTCGCGAGCTGCCGGCACAGTTCCGAGCCGATCGAACCGCCGGCCCCCGTGACGAGCACGCGTCTGCCGGTGATGTAGCCGGCGATGAGCTCGACGTTCGTGTCCACCGGGTGGCGCCCGATGAGGTCCTCGATGCTGACGTCACGGAGGTCGGCCGGCGATCCCTCGCCGGAGCGGATCTGCGTGAGGCTCGGGGTCACGGAAACGCTCATGCCTGCCGCCTCCGCGCGGTCTGTGAGCTCGCGCAGCAGCGCGCCGTCGGCACGCGCCACGGCGATCACGAGCGTTGTCGCTCCCGTCCTCGCGGCGGCCTCCGCGAGGTCGCTCGTCGTGCCGATCACGGGCACCCCCCGCAGGCGCAGGTGCTTCTTCGCGGGGTCGTCATCGAGGAGTCCCACCGGCCGGATCGGCGATGCGGGGTCGGTGAGGATGCTTCGCAGCACGTTGTCGCCGAGGTACCCCGCGCCCACGATGATGGCCGGCTCTGCCTCATCGCCGGGCTTACGCGTCCGCTCCGAGAGCAAGCGGGTGAGGTAGCGGACGCCGAACATCAAGAGGAGCACGAAGGGGAAGGCGAGGAACACCGTGCCCCGCGGGATCCCGACCGCGTTGCCGAACAGGATCACGAGGATTCCGAGCAGGATCGACTCCCCCATCACGACCAACCCGAGCGCGCGAACCTCGTCGAACGAGCCGTAGCTCAGCCGCCCGCGGTAGAGCGCGAACTGGAGCCCGAGCAGGACGTGCAGTGCCGCGGCGACGAGCCCGAGCGCCAACGTCGCCACCCAGGTCGCCGCCGTCATGGCGAACTCGAAACGCAGCACCACGGCGGCGACGATTCCCAGCGCCCACGCGCCGGCGTCCAGAGCCGCGGCGAGCGCACGACGCCGCTCGGGCGCCATGGCGACACCCTCAGGACTCAAACTTGACCCCCCGCTCCTCGAATTCCCAACGCTCGCGCTGCCCCCTCGCGTGGTGTGTTCAGTTGAGGCACAGCCTACCCATACATCGGTTCGACCTCCGGCGAGGACCGAGGCCGCTACGGAACGCGGCTACGCTGACCACGACCGCCACGAAAGGCTCCCGTGTTCGAGATCACCACCATCTGCACCGGCAACATCTGCCGCTCTCCGCTGGCCGAACAGCTGATCCGCGCCGGTCTGGCCGATCTTCCGGGGACCATCACCAGCGCGGGCACCCGGAGCATCGTCGGCGCGGTCATGCCGGAGGAAACGGTCACCCTCGCCACTCGGTACGGGGTCGCCCTCGACGTCGCAACGGCGCACCGGTCCCGTCAGCTCACCGCCTCCCTCCTGGAAACACCGGACCTCATCCTGGGGATGTCACGGGAACACCGCCGGTCCGTCGTGGAGCTGGCACCGGTCCGCCTGCGAGCGGCTTTCACGCTTCGGGAGTTCGCTCGATTGGCCGCCGACGCCTCCGACGGCGAGCTTCGAGAGGCGGCCTCACACCACACCGATCCGTCCTCGAAGCTCCGCGCCGCCGTCGCCGCCGTCGCGGGCCGTCGCGGCATGGCGCCGCCGGCGCTCAGCCCCGAGGACGACGACATCGTCGATCCGTATCGACAGTCACAGGCGACATACGAGCGATCCGGACGGCAGCTCGTTCCGGCGGTCGCCCAGGTCGTACGTGTGGTCCGTCTCGCCGTCGCCGAGAGCTGACCCTCGGTTGCCCGCGAGCGCCGATCACGGCTGCGGTTCGGTTCCGCTCTCGGGGGCCGTCTCGTCCTCCGGCGGCGTGCTGGGGTCCGTCACCTGCTCCTCGGCGCCCTGATCCCTCTGTGCGCGTTGCGCCTGTTCGACCTCGAGGCGCTCGCGGCGGTCGTCGGCGCGAAGAGCCCAGACCGCCTCCTCATACGCGATGAGGGCTTCCTGTCCGTCGGGCTCGTGCAGCGGCGCGGTCGAGACGCGCACACCCGCCGCGGTGACGGCGTCGCGGAACTCCAGGGCGGCCGCTGGATTCGCCCGGACCTCACTTTCAGCGCGGTCGGTGAAGCCGACGGCGAAGGAGCTCAGGGCCTGGATGAACGGTGAGCGGTGCGATTCCGCGGTGGCCCGGAGCAGACGGACCTGCGTGAGTGCCTCGTCGACCAGATCCGCCCGCGCCCGCACATCGTCGATGGCCGCTGCGACTTCGGGAAGGGAACCGGTGTCCACCGGCGACGGCGGACTCGGTTGCGGCAGCGCAGGCGGCTCCAATGTCCGCAACGCGCCGATGTAGGCGTCGGCCGCCGCGACCGCCGCGTCGCGTGCCACCGGATCCACGATGGTTCCGTCGAGTTCGACGAGCGCCGCCCGTGTGGCGGCGGCCATCTCGTTCTCCGATGACGTCTGCGCATCGAGGCGCCCTGCGGCGGCCTCCAGCCCCTGCTCGGCGCTGGCGAGAGCCGCCTTGTCTTCCCGCAGGGCCTCCGCCGCCGTCTCGGCTGGCGACGCGCTGGCCCCCTTGATGCCCGCGAAACCCGCGGCTCCCACAACGGCCGCAACAGCCAGGGCCGCGGCGATGGCGTTGACAGGGTCGATGCGCAACCTGCGCCCTCGCCCTCGGCGCAATGGCGCGGTCGAAGCGCGCGGGGGCGAGCCGCCGTCCGCTGCACCGGCGACCAGAGGAGCGGCGACCATCTCTCGCAGCCGCAGCGTCTCCGCGTCGCCGTGAACGCTCGGGGATTCCCTCCGCGGCTCCCCGACCAAGTGCTCCAGCTTCGCGCTGAAGGCCGTCGCGCCGTGATCGCGCGCAGGACTCGGCGTGCGGCGATCGCCCGCGAAGAGATCGTCGAGCGTGCTCATGAGACGGCTTCCGTACGAGAGAGGCGTGGGGAGGATAGTCTCGAGAAACACTACTACCGGCGTCGAACGACGAAGCGGTCATGTTCGGGAGACGATGGAAATCCACGATTACGTGCGCATCCTGCGACGCAATGCGGTGCTGCTCCTCTCCGCTGCCCTCATCGGCCTCGCAGGCGGAACCTTCGTCGCCCTGAATGCCGCGCCGCGCTATGACGCGACGACCACGTTGTTCGTGTCGGCGCAGTCCCCTTCGGGAAGTTCCACCGACCTGAACCTCGGTCGCACCTACGCCCAGCAAGCAGTATCGAGCTACGTCGCGCTCGTGCCCAGTGCCCTCGTCCTCCAGCCCGTCATCGACGACCTCGGCCTGGATCTCCGTCCGGCGCAGTTGGCGGAGAACGTCAGAGCTTCCGCCGAACTGAACAGCCTGGCCATCTCTGTGACCGTCTCCGACGGGAACCCGAGTCAATCCGCCCGAGTAGCCAATGCGATCGGAGAGAGCTTCGCGACAGTCGTCGTCGAACAGCTGGAGAAGCGCGCCGATGACTCGGTGAGCCCCATCCGCATCGATACCTTGCAGGTGGCACAGGTGCCGGTGGCCCCGGTCGCCCCGAACGTCACGACCTCGATGACGATCGGGGGGATTGTCGGCATAGCGGGAGGATTCGCCCTGACCGCGCTCCGCGCCGCAATCGATACCCGCGTGCGATCCATCGACGACGTGGAGCGCTCGACCTCGGTGCCGGTCCTCGGTGGTATCGCCTTCGACCCGAAGGCCCCGCAGCAACCCCTGGTGGTTGCTGCGGATTCGCGGGATCCACGGGCGGAGGGCTTCCGCGCCCTTCGTACAAACGTCGAATTCCTCGCCGCAGGCGGTTCGACGCCAGTCGTCGTCATCACCAGCGCGGGGCCCGGAGACGGGAAATCGACGACCGCCGCGAACCTCGCGATCGCGTTCGCCCAGTCCGGATCGAAGGTCGCGCTGGTGGACGGCGACCTGCGCATGCCGCGCGTAGCGGACTACTTCGCGATCGAGGGAGGAGTCGGGCTCACTGATGTCCTCGCCGGGCGCATCGCCGCGAGCGATGCGCTCCAGCGCTGGGGCCGCGGCGCGCTCTTCGTGCTTCCCGCCGGCACCATCCCTCCGAACCCGGCGGAGCTCCTGGGATCCACCGCGATGTCCTCCCTGCTTGCCGATCTCCGCGTCGCATTCGACATCGTCATCATCGACGCGCCGCCCGTCCTGCTCGTCACGGATGCCGCCGTTCTCGCCGGCCAGTCCAACGGCGCCCTCCTCGTGGTCGCCGCCGGCAAGACGACGAGTCCACGGCTCCGTGCAGCCATCGACAGCATCGACAAAGTCGGGGCCACGATTCTCGGCACGGTCATCACAATGCTGCCCACGACCAACCCCGCACGATTCCTAGCGTCGAGGAAACGACGCGCGAAGTTCCTGCGCTGAGAACTCACCCGCCCGCCCCGCTATGCGAGAATGACCGCATTCTCCCCCACAAACTTCAGGAGATCTCCCGCGTGGAACTTCGCGATTACCTGCGCATCCTGCACAGGAACTGGATCATCATGCTCGTGCTGCTGCTCATCGGCCTGCTCGCCGGGGCTGCGTACGCCCTCACGCAGCCGCCGAGGTACGTGGCGTCCACACAGCTGTACGTCTCCGTCCGCAGCGAGGGCGCCGCCACCGGCGATCTCGTCCAGGGCACGACGTTCGCGCGGCAGATGGTCACGACCTACGTCGATGTGATCGGCACGGAACTGGTCCTGCAACCGGTGATCGACGAGCTGGATCTCGATACGACCGTCACCGGTCTCGCCTCTCAGGTGACGGCGACGACCCCTCTGAACACGGTCACGATCAACATCACCGCGACGGACACCGACCCTCAGCGGTCGGCGCAGATCGCGAACCAGACGGCGATCAGCTTCGCCGCCGCCGTGCAGAACACGCTGGAGAAGCCGATCGCCGAGGGAGCGACGAGTCCGGTGAGCATCACCGTCACGGACCCGGCGACCGCTCCGACCCGCCCCTCCAGCCCGAATGTTCCACTGCTCACCCTTCTCGGAGGTCTGCTCGGTCTCGGCGCCGGGGTGGCCGTAGCCGTGTTGCGGCAGCTCCTCGACGTGCGCATCCACACGCTCCACGACATCGAGCAGATTACGGATCGCCCCATGTTGGGCGGCATCGCCTTCGACCCCGAGGCCCAGAAACGGCCGCTGATCGTGCACGCCGACCCACGCAGCCCGCGGTCGGAATCCTTCCGCACGCTTCGCACCAACCTGCAGTTCCTCCGCGTGGACTCGGGCCCGCGCGCGATCGTCGTCTCAAGCTCCGGACCGGGCGAGGGCAAGTCGACGACGACAGCAAACCTTGCGATCGCCCTCGCGGAGACCGGGGTCAGGGTCGCCCTGATCGACGGCGACCTGCGCCTCCCCCGCATCGCTGACTACATGGGAATAGAGGGAGGGGTCGGTCTGACGACCGTCCTCATCGGGCGTGTCGACCTCGCCGATGCTCTGCAGAAGTGGGGGCCGAACCAGCTGTACGTGCTGCCCAGCGGCCCGGTTCCGCCGAACCCGAGCGAGCTGCTCGGATCGTCAGCGATGGACCAGTTGCTGTCGTCGATGACGGAGTACTTCGACTACGTTCTTATCGACGCTCCCCCGCTCCTGCCCGTGACAGACGCCGCGGTGATCGGCAAGAAGACGAGCGGGGTGATCCTGGTGGCCGCGTCCGGCAAGACGAAGAAGCAGGAGCTCGCGGGCGCGATCCGTGCTCTCGAGACAGCCGGCGTGGCTATGCTCGGCACCGTCGTGACCATGCTTCCGACGAAGGGCCCGGACAGCTACGGTTACGGCGCTTATACCTACGGCGCGACCACCCCGATCGAGCAAGACCCTATCCAGTTGAAGAGGTCCGACGCTCGTCCTCGTCGGGGACGAGCGAAGGCGACCGCCTGACGCCGACCCCGTCGGCCGCTCAGGCCTTCGGCGACGCGACCCGGAAGACGATCGAGTGGTAGAGCACGAAGCGCAGCAGCACGACGATGACGATGCTGACGAGGTTCACGAGGTTGACCGCCACGGCTCCGGGCGTGCGGCCGAGGATGCCGCCGACCGCTTCGACGCCGACCCACACGAGCGCGGCCCCGAGCGCGGTGCACACGGCGTTGGTCGCGAGGAACAGGGCGACCTCCGCGGCCCGTCCCCGGCGATCGCGGTGGCGGAAGGTCCACTCGCGGTTGCCGATGTACGCGTTGATGAGGGCGACGAGCGAGGCCACGATCTTCGCGGCGACGACGTCCCACCCCCAGGCGTAGACGAGGAGGTTGAAGACGCCGACCTCGATCAGGGTGCTCAGCGCCCCGACCACGAGGAAGCGGCTGCCCACGCCGGCGAGGCGACGCAGTCGGGAGGGAGGATTCATGGCTCAACTAGGCTACTGGCTGACACCTCTGCAGCCCGCCACCGCAAGGACTCCGTGACTCTCCGCCACCTCGCCATCGTCATGCCCGCCTACAACGAGGTGGAGGGCATCCGGGGCTTCATCGACGAGATCCGGTCGGCGGTCGAGCCTCTGGCCGACGAGGTCTCCTTCCACATCGCCGACGATCGTTCGACGGACGCCACCGCGACCGTGTTCGACGACGTCGCCGACGCCACCGTCGTCGTGCAGGCGACCAACCGCGGACACGGGCCGACCGCCCTCGCGGCCTATCGCGCCGGACTCGCCGCAGACCCGGACGCGCTCGTGCACGTCGACGGTGACGGGCAGTTCCACGGCGCCGACTTCCCCCGGCTGCTGCGTGCGCTCACCGACGAGCAGGCCGACGTCGTGCACGGCGTGCGCGACGGACGCACCGATCCCTGGTACCGCAAGACGCTCACCGGCGCGGTCGGCCTCCTCATCGCCGTCGCAGCGGGTCGCCGCATCCCGGACGTGAACACGCCCCTGCGCGCCTACCGTCCCGAGGCTCTGCGAGTCCTGGTCGAGGCGGTGCCCGCGGACGCAACGGTGCCGCACGTACACTTCTCGCTCGCCGAGGCCCGCGGCGGATTCCGCGTGCGGTACGTCCGGGTCGCCAGCATCCCGCGCCGCGGTGCCTCCAGCACCGGCACCATGTGGGGCCGTGGCGGCGGGCTCCCCCTGCCACCGAAGCGCCTGCGCGTCTTCGTGCGATCCGCCCTCAGCGAGGCCTGGCTCCTCTCGCTGCGTCCGTCCGCTCCGCTCCGCGCCGTCCGTCGTCCGGAGCCCGTGCGCCGATGAGCCGGCTGCGCACGGCCCTCTTCTGGGTGGCGGCCGCCGCCCTCGTGATCGGCCACGTCGTCCTCGCCTGGCACAGCCTCACGGTGTCCCGTTTCTGGGAGGACGAGGCGTTCAATCTGACCGTGCCCCGCAACCTCCTCGCCGGGCTCGGATACGCCAGTGACGGCGCCCTGTCCGGCTCGACGATCACTCCGTTCGACCCCCGCATCTCCACGGGGCCCGTCGTGCTCCTCCCAGTCGCGGCGCTCCTGGCGACCGGCATGGACCCGGTGCTGGCGGCCCGACTCGTGCCGCTCGCCTTCTGGCTGCTGCTCCTCGCTGGACTCGCGGTCCTCGGCCGTCGTATCGGCGGGCGGTGGGCGGCACTTCTCGCCGTCGCGGTCCCCCTGGCGTTCACCGCCGGCGCCGGCGTCTCCCCCATCGAGGGGCCTGCCGACCTGCTGGGCGAGATCCCCGCCGCGGCGCTCCTGGTCTGGGCTCTCGCCGTGCTCCCGCGACGGGCCTGGCTCGCGGGCCTTCTCGTCGGTCTCGCAGTGCAGGCCAAGCTCATCGCCGCGCTCGCCCTCCCTGCCTACGCCGTCGCGCTGTGGGTCCTCGCCGATGGCCGCGGATGGGCACGCGTCCGCGACGCCCTGCGCCGCGCGTGGCTGCCGCTCCTCCTCTCGGCGGTGCCGACGGCCCTGTTCGAGCTGGGGGCGCTCCTCGCTCTCGGCCCGGCCGGATTCGTGGAGCACCTGCGCGCGTTCGTCCGCTTCGTGCGCAGCGGCGGCCAGGCCGACGCCGCGACGACGGTGCTGCAGAAGCTCGGCACGCTCGCCGACTCCTGGTCGCTGCCGCCCGCCGTCGCGCTCCTCGGCGCTGTCCTCACCCTCGCTCTGGTGACGCTCGGCGTCGCCCGTCGCTGGCGCATCGCGACGGAAGAGGAACGTGTGGTCATCGCCTACGCTCTCGCGGCCGTCGTCGGCGCCCTCGCCTTCGTGACCTGGTGGGCGACCGCCTCGCGTCTGCCGCTGTGGGTCCGGCATCCCGCGCCGGGGATCCTCGCCTTCTTCCCGGTCCTCGCCGCCGTCGCGGTCTGGGCGGTCGCGCGGCTTCCCGAGCGACGCGCGTGGCGGCTCGGCGGGACCGTCGCGGCGGCCCTGGTCGCGATGATCGTCGCGGCGGGCGCGGTGCTGCACCTCGCAGGCACCGTCACGTCCCCCGGGCTGACGCTCGCCGCGCAGCGCGCCGACGTGGAGCCGCTGCGGGCCTGGGTCGAGGAGAACGACGTCGAATGGGTCGCCGCGGAGCGCTGGGGCTGGGCGGTGCCGCTGGTGGTGCTCACCGGCGCGCATCTCGGCCTGCAGGATGCGCCGTCGATGACCGAGGCACCGCGACTGGCCCTCGATGACTGCCCCACGGCGACGCTGGCCGAGGGGACCACGAGCCGCCTCTGCGCCGCCCGCTGAACGCGGCCTCCGGAGACGACGAACCGGCCGGCCGCCGAGGCGACCGACCGGTTCGGAGACGGCGGTCCTAGAGCGCGAGGCGCTCCTGCACGACCGCCGCGAGACGTTCCGCATAGGTCCGGGCCGACTCGGAGTCGGCGGCCTCGACCATGACCCGCACGAGCGGCTCGGTGCCGGACTTGCGCAGCAGCACGCGCCCGGTGTCGCCGAGTTCAGCCTCGACATCGCGCACCGCCTGCTGCACGACCTCGTCCTCGGCGACGCGATCCTTGTCGACGTCGCGGACGTTGATCAGCAGCTGCGGGTAGACCGTCATGACCGATGCGAGCTCTGCGAGGGACTTGCCCTGCCGCGCCATCTCGGCCACGAGATGGAGACCTGTGAGCAGGCCGTCCCCCGTGGTCGCGTACTCGCTCATGATGACGTGTCCGGACTGCTCGCCGCCGAGCGCGTACCCGCCCTCGTTCATGTCCTCGAGCACGTAGCGGTCGCCGACGGCCGTCTGGCGCACTGTGATGCCGTGCTCGCGCATCGCGACGTGCAGACCCAGATTGCTCATGACCGTCGCGACGAGCGTGTCGTCGGTGAGACGGCCGCGCTCCTTCATCGACAGCGCCAGGATCGCCATGATCTGATCGCCGTCCACGACGTTGCCCTGCGCGTCCACCGCGAGGCAGCGGTCGGCGTCGCCGTCATGGGCGATGCCCACGTCGGCGCCGAGCCGGACGACGGCTTCGGCCAGGTTGTCGAGGTGGGTGGAGCCTACGCCGTCGTTGATGTTCCAGCCGTCGGGGTCGGCACCGATCACGGTGACCTCGGCGCCGGCGTCGCGGAACGTCTCGGGAGACACCCCGGAAGCGGCGCCATGGGCGCAGTCGAGCACGACGTGAACGCCCTCGAGGCGGTGCGGCAGCGAGCCGAGCAGGTGGACGACGTAGCGGTCCTCCGCATCGGAGAAACGGTCGATGCGACCGACGCCGGCACCGGTCGGGCGCAGCATCTCGCCATGCATGGCTTCCTCGATGCGCTGCTCGACGACGTCGGGGAGCTTGCGTCCGCCGCGGGCGAAGATCTTGATCCCGTTGTCGGGCGCCGCATTGTGCGAGGCGGAGATCATCACGCCGAAGTCCGCATCGCGATCCGCCACGAGGAACGCCAGAGCCGGCGTGGGGATGACCCCGGCCTCGAGGACGTCGACTCCGGAAGAGGCGAGGCCCGCGGCGACGGCAGCGGTCAGGAAGTGCCCGGAGACCCGGGGGTCACGGGCGACGACGGCGGTGAGTCGCTTGCCTTCGGCTTTGCGAGCCTCCGCCGTACGGCCCTGGCCCAGGACGACAGCAGTCGCCTGGGCCAGGGTGAGCGCCAGGTCGGCGGTGAGGATGCCATTGGCGAGTCCTCGCACGCCGTCCGTGCCAAAGATCGGCATCGGAGCAGTGGACCTTAACGCTTCGAGTACTGAGGCGCCTTACGGGCCTTCTTGAGTCCGGCCTTCTTGCGCTCCTTGACGCGAGCGTCGCGCGAGAGGAAGCCGGCCTTCTTCAGGGTCGGACGGTTGTTCTCCGCGTCGATGCCGTTGAGGGCACGCGCGATGCCGAGACGCAGGGCGCCGGCCTGGCCGGAGTCGCCACCACCCGAGATGCGGGCGATCACGTCGTACGCACCGGCGAGGTTCAGCGCGGTGAACGGGTCGTTGATCAGCTGCTGGTGCAGCTTGTTCGGGAAGTAGTCCTCGAGCGTACGGCCGTTGACCGTGATGGTGCCCGAGCCGGGGACCAGACGCACGCGGGCGATGGCCTGCTTGCGACGGCCGACAGCGGCGCCGGGGACGCTCAGCACGGGGCGGGGAGCCGCCTCGACCGCGTCGGTCTCCGGGGTCGACGTCGAGAAGTTCTGGAGGTTTTCGGTGGAGTCCTGGATGTCAGCCACGAGTATGTCCTTAGTCTGTACGGCGCTTACTGGGCGACCTGGTCGAGGGTGTACGGCTGGGGCTGCTGCGCGGCGTGCGGGTGCTCGGCACCGGTGTACACCTTCAGCTTCGACAGCTGCTGGCGGCCCAGGCTGTTCTTCGGGAGCATGCCACGGATGGCCTTCTCCACGGCGCGGACCGGGTTCTTCTCGAGAAGCTCGGCGTAGGTGACCGACTTCAGGCCGCCCGGGTAGCCGGAGTGGCGGTAGGCCAGCTTCTTCTGGAGCTTCTGACCGGTGAGCGCGACCTTGTCGGCGTTCACGATGATGACGAAGTCACCCGAGTCGATGTGGTTGGCGAAGGTCGGCTTGTGCTTGCCACGCAGAAGCGTCGCCGCGTGCGAGGCCAGGCGGCCGAGAACGACGTCGGTGGCGTCGATGACGACCCAGTCGCGCTGGACTTCGCCAGCCTTGGGGGTGTAAGTGCGCGTCACGATAGTGCTGCTTTCTTGTCGAACGGAGGTGTTCGTGAATCCCACTCCGGGGTGGTTCGTTCCCTACGGGGAGGAACACGCCAGTGGAGGGCTCACGTTCGGATGTGCATCTTCCCCGCAGGCAGGGAAGGGCACCAAAGAGTCAGCATACGCCACCGGAACGGCATTCCCCAAACCCGCCCGGCACGGGTGTCAGTTCGGACGGACCGTCACGAGGATCGGGCGGTGGTCGCTGGAGCGCTGCGGCAGCGTGGTGATGCGCTCGATCTCGAAGCCGGACGAGGTCGCGAAGTCGTAGTGCCCGCGGAAGACCCGGTACCGCGTGTAGGTGTGGTCGTCGCTGAGGGACAGCGCGTATCCCTGATCGCGCACCGCCTGACCGAGGTTCTCCTTGAAGACGGGGTAGTTGTAGTCCCCCACCATGAGCTGCGGCAGCCCCTCGCCGAGCGTCGCGAGCTCGGCGAGCGCCGCGCGGATCTGGTGCCGGCGCAGTGAGTTCAACGCCGTCAGGGGCGCGGCGTGGAATGACGCCACGATGAACTCGCCGCCGTCGTCGATGTCGCGCAGGCGGGCGCCGAGGACGCGCTCATGCGCGGGTTTGGCGATGCGGTCATGCAGCGACTTCTTCAGGCCGAGGGTGCGGATGCCGAGCAGACGATAGGTGCTCTCGCGATAGAAGAGGGCGAGGCCGAGCCTGTTGCCCTGCGTCGCGTCCGCCAGCACGAGACCGCCGATCCGATCCGGAAGCTCCGGGACATCGCACTCCTGGAGGCAGAGGATGTCGGGATCATGCTCATCGACGAGCGCCGCGAGCTCGCCGGCGGCGCGGTGCTTGCGCAGGTTGTAGGAGATGACCTTCATGATCGTCCCCACGCTACCCGCCCCATCTGTGCCCCGGCTCCCGATCCCGGCGATCAGTCGCTCTCGCGGTCGCGTCGGGCCCTGGTCTGGGCGGCTCTGGTGGCCAGGAGCTCCTCTGCCGGGTAGCCGACCTCCGTGAGGGTCAGCCCGCGGGCGGCGAGGACCTTGAACTCACTCGTCCGCGTGAGCGCATCGCGGAGCACGACGAGATCGCCGACGTCCAGGCGCCCCTCCCCCACAGCCGCACAGGCGCCGACGAGGGCCCGCACCATGCTGTGGCAGAACGCGTCGGCCTTGACCTCCGCGACGAGCACCCCGTCCGCGTCCCGCTGCCACCGGTAATCGAGCAGCGTACGGATGGTCGTGGCCTCCTCACGGGGTTTGCAGTAGGCGGCGAAGTCGTGGAGGCCGATGAGCGTCTGCGCCGCGGCGTCCATCGCCTCCGCGTCCAGCCGCCCCCGGATGGTGGTGGTGTCGAGCCGCCGCAGCGGGTCGTATCCGGCGAGGTCGTCGGCGAGCCGGTAGCGGTAGCGGCGCCAGACGGCCGAGAATCGCGCGTCGAACCCCTCGGGGGCGAGCGAGGACCGGGTGACCGTCACGTCGGGGTAGGCGCCGAGCACCCCGCGCATGCGCGCCGCGATGCTGCCGGCCGGGTCCTCGGCGGCGCGGCCGTGGCGCGCCTCGATCCGCGCCCACTGCGCCTCGTCGAGATCCACGTGCGCGACCTGTCCGCTCGCATGCACGCCGGCGTCCGTCCGCCCGGCGACGACGAACCGCACGTCGGAGCCGACGATCCGGGCGAGCGCCGCCTCCAGCGTCCCCTGCACCGTGCGGAGCGTGGGCTGCGTGGCCCACCCGCGGAAATGGGTGCCGTCGTAGGCGATGTCGAGCCGGATGCGCACGAGGCCAGCCTAGGACAGCCGCGTGCGCACCCCGTGCGTCAGATGCCGCCGTCGACCGATCGGATCAGCGCGCCCGGCTCCTCGGGAACCATCACCTGGGTCTCCCGGTTCAGGCTCTCGCCCCGGAAGAACCGCTTCGACCGCGGGAAGAGATACCAGAGGAACATCAGGACCAGACCGATCGCCAGCGACCCGATGCCGATCACGAACGTCCCGCCGATGCCGAAGAGCACGGTGTAGCCGTAGTCGACGTCCCACATGTCGATCGCCGACTGGACGAACGCCCCGGTGAGCAGCAGGGCGCCGACCAGCGGGAAGATCCCCTTGAAGAACAGGTCGCGAGCAGAGCGCCGCAGATCGGCGCGGAAGTACCAGACGCAGGCGAAGCCGGTGATCGCGTAGTAGAACGCGATCGCGAGTCCGAGCGACAGGATCGAGTCCTGGAGGATGTTGTCGCTGATGAGGGTCATGCCCACGTAGTAGAGAGAGGCCACCACGCCCATGACGATCGTCGAGAACGACGGCGTCTTGTAGACGGGGTGCACGTCCTTGAACTTCGCGGGGAGCGCGCGGTACACGCCCATCGCGAGCGTGCCGCGGGCGGTCGGGAGGATCGTCGTCTGGGTGGACGAGATCGCCGAGATGATGACCGCTACCACGAGCACCCACCCGAACGGGCCGAGCAGGCCGTCCTTGATGGCGAGGAAGAAGTCGTCGGCGTTGGCCTCGTTGCCGAGTCCCGTGCCATCCTCGCCGAGTCCGGCGTACATCATCGCGGCGATCGTCACGGCGACGTACGTCACCAGGAGGATCACGCAGGTGAGCACCGCGGCACGGCCGGGAATGCGCTTCGGGTCCTTGGTCTCCTCGTTGAGGGCGAGGCAGGTGTCCCACCCCCAGTAGATGAAGAGCGCCAGGAGGATGGCCTCCGTGAAGCCCGACCAGTCGGTGAAGCCGAACGGGTTCAGCCACTCCCACGCGAACGGCGTGGCGTCGGGGGCGTCGCCGGTGAAGAACTGCCAGAGGGCGGCGACGACGAAGATCGCCAGCGCCAGGTACTGGATCGCGAGGAGCACGTTCTGGATGCGCTCGCCGATCTCCACGCCGCGCCAGCTCACCCAGGTCATGGCGGCGATGAAGAGCACGGCCACGACGACGACCCGCCAGTCGTTGTTCTCGAGGTCCTGTCCGATCAGCGACCAGAAGTAGACGGAGGCGATCTGCGCCAGGTTCGCGAGCACGACCATGCCGGCGACCGCGACGCCCCAGCCGCCCATCCATCCCACCCAGGGGCCGAAGGCCTTGGTGCCCCAGGTGAAGGTGGTGCCGCAGTCGGGGACGGCGTTGTTGAGCTCCCGGTAGGCGAAGGCGATCAGCAGCATCGGCACGAAGGCGATGATGAAGGCGATCGGTGCTTGGGCGCCCACCGCGAGCACGACGAAGCCGAGCGTCGCGACGAGCGAGTAGACGGGGGCCGTGGAGGCCAGACCGATGACGGTGGATCCCCACAGGCCGAGGGTGCCTGCAGCCAGGCCCTTGCCGTCGGGTCGTTCAAGGTGGATGGGCGTCGTTGCCATGCTCAGAACAGTACGGCGGGCCGCGGTATCCCGTCAATCCTTTTGTTTCGGCGACGGATTCCACGCGTCGTGTGGGGATATGCGAAGGATTCCGTGGGTCAGTCGCGAGCGAGCATTCCGTCGGCGTGCGCCGCCACCCACTCCATCAGGGGCAGCATCCGCTCCATCAGGTCGCGCCCCAGCGGCGTGAGGCTGTACTCGACGTGCGGCGGCACCGTCGGCAGCGATTCCCGGTGCACCAGGCCGTCGTCGGTGAGCGTGCGCAGGGTGGAGGCGAGCATCTTCTCGCTGATGCCGTCCACCTGTCGGCGCAGCTCTCCCCAGCGGTGGGTGCCGTCGGAGAGACATGAGAGAACCAGAACGCCCCACTTGCTCATGATGTGGTCCAGGACGACGCGCGTGCCGCACCCCTGATCGAAGAGCGCCGGCTGCGAATCGCGGATCTGCGCAAAACTCACCGTCATGTGGGTACCTTACCGAAAAGTGGGTACCTGCTGAAAGGAATGCTCACGACGGCTATCGGGGTTGTCCGGGGAGTCAGCTACGAAAGGACTCCCATGACCATCCTCGTCACCGGTTCGACCGGTCACCTCGGCCGCCTCATCGTCGCCGCCCTCCTTGAGCGCGGTGTCGAGCCGCAGGCGATCCGCGCCGGCGCCCGCGACCTCGCCAAGGGTGCCGACCTCGGCGTGCCCGTCGTCCGTCTCGACTACACCGACCCGGAATCGGTCGCCGCGGCGCTCGACGGCGTGGACACCGTCGTGCTCGTCTCGGGCTCCGAGGTGGGCCAGCGCGTCGCGCAGCATCGGGCGGTGATCGACGCCGCGAAGGACGCCGGCGTGTCGAAGTTCATCTACACGAGCGCGCCGAAGGCCACCACGAGCGCCCTCGTCCTGGCTCCCGAGCACAAGGCCACCGAGGAGCTCATCGCGGCCGCAGGCCTCCCCGCGGTGATCCTCCGCAACAACTGGTACACCGAGAACTACGCCGCCGACCTCGCCCGCGCCACCGAGACCGGCACCCTCAGCGCCGGCACCGGAGACGGCCGCGTCGCCTCCGCCAGCCGGAAGGACTACGCCGAGGCCGCCGCGGCCGTGGCCACGGAGGATGGACACATCGGCGCCGTCTACGAGCTCGGCGGAGACGTCGCGTGGACCTACGCCGACCTTGCCGCCGCGATGACCGAGGTCACCGGCCGCGAGGTCACCTTCCTCCCGCTCTCCGCGGACGAGCAGCTCGCCGCGCTGCGCGCCGCCGGGCTCGATGAGGGCACCGCCGGCTTCGTCGTCGCCCTCGACGCCGGTATCCGCGACGGCGCACTGGCAGACACCGACGGCACACTCCGTCGCCTCATCGGCCGCCCGACGACACCGCTCGTCGAAGGCCTCCGCGCCCTGGCGTGAGGTGAGGAGCGCTGCCGGCCGCCGTCACGGGCGGCGGCGCTCCCCCGGCACCGGCTCCCCGGCGCTCTGCACATAGGCGACGGTCAGCGTGAGCCTGTCGCGCCGCAGGCCGTCCGCGTGCAGCACGGCATCCACGGTCTCGCGGGCGTGCCGCAGCGTCGCGACGCTGCTCACCCGCCCGTCGACCCCGATCGCGGCCTCGACCGCCACGCCCTCCGGTGCCGCGGTGACGGACACGATCGGGTCGGCACCGCGCTCGACGCCCCAGGCGGCCGCCCCCGCACGCACGAGGTTCGAGACGAGCGATCCGGAGCGGTACACACCGCGCACACCCGAGCAGGCGCGCAGGGCGGTCTCGATCCGGATCGCGAGATCCGCGCGCTCCTCCTTCGTCAGCTCGGCGTCGGCCATCATGCCCCCTCCCTGACGTCGGTGATCGCGACGTCGATCGCCATGACCTGCAGCTCGGTGTGACGACGCAGCCGGACATCCACCTCGGCGCGCAGCCGGTCGGCGACGCTGCGGAGAGGGTCGCCGAGGCGCACGCTCGCGTCGATCATCACCCGCACCGGCGCTCCGGGCTCGGTCACGTCGCCGTCCAGTCGGCACCGGCCGACCAGAACCCCGGGGACGGCCTCCTCCGCGGCACGGACCAGTCCGCGCACGGCACCCTCGGTGATCGCCAGCTCCACGGCCGGATCGTCGGAGGCGAACGGGATACGGCGTCCTGCCTGGGCATCCATCGCGATGCCGCTGAGGATCCGGTCCACCCAGCTCTCGTCCACCGGCGCGGCAGAGGCCGCGTCGTCATCCATCAGCTCGCTGCCGAGGCCGCGCAGCCTCTCCAGGGCGTCGAGCGCGAGCTGGCATCCCGGAGACTCCTCGATCGCGGGGTTCCGCGGGGTGCGTCCAGCGTCCAGGTAGTCGCTGAGATCCTCGATCGTGTGCCCGTCCAGGTCGGCGGGCTCGAGACCGAGGCGGCGCAGCTGGTCGTCCTCGTGGTGATCGGTCATCGCCACGCCTCCATCCGTGTGATCAGGAATCGTCGCGCGCGGGACAGCAGTCCGCGCACCGTGCTGACGGGGATGCCGAGCTCCTCGGCGATCTCGTCGTAGCTGTAGCCGCCCAGCTCCCGCAGCACCCAGCACTCGCGCTGGGCCTCGGGGAGCTCGCGCAGAGCGGCACCGAGGGCCGCGACACCCGCTCGCGCTTCGACGACCGCGGCGGGCGACGCCTGCGGCGGCGCGGGCCGGTCGATCTCGTCCACGTCGAGGGCCGGCCGCGTCTGCCGCAGCCGGTCCACCGCCTTGCGACTCACGATCCGCATGAGCCAGCTCTTCACCTTGGCGGGGTCCTCCAGCTCACCGAACCGCTGCCACGCGGTCACGAACGCATCCTGCACGATGTCGTCGACCTCCGCCGATGCGTTCAGCATCCTGTGCGTGTAGGCCCTCATCATCGGCGTGTACCTGCGCACGAGCACCGCGAATGCGGCGACGTCCCCATCCATCGCACGGCCGGCGACGATGCGGTCCCCAGCCTGCTCCAGCGCCTCACCCCAGCGGTCGGCTGCCATTCCCCCACCCCTCGTTCACGGTTCCCCAGGCGTTCGGAGCCCGCGCCGCGTCGGATCGTGACGACCCGATGCGCGCAGGCGGAGGAGACGCCCGCACGGACGTCTCCTCCCCCTCCGTCACTTGGTGAACGTGTCCTTGACATCCTCGGCCGCGTTCCTGACATCACCCTTGGCCTGCTCGGCCTTGCCCTCGGCGACGAGCTTGTCGTTGTCGGTGACCTCGCCGACGACCTCCTTGGCCTTGCCCGCCACCTTCTCGGCTGCGGCCTTGATCTTGTTCTCCGCGCTCATGGCGTCTCCTTTCCTCACACGACCCCGACGGTCGGGGTCGATGTCCGTGCGGCGTTCCGGCCCTCCGGCGCCGCGGTCCGTCCCGTCGCGAGCGAACGACGCATCCGCTGCCGCGACCGGAAGAGTTCCCGCCACCCGCGGTCGGCGACGTGCACGACGAGCGGCATGCGGGTACCGGTGAGGGCGTCCCACTCCTGCACCACGTCATCGACGGCCGCGAGCAGCCCGCCCAGAGCCGCACCGGGGCGCGGGGTCACCACGAGGCCGAGAGCGATCCCTCGCCCGACTCTCCGGCTCGTCAGCCGGGCCGCGAGCACGTCCGCCCGATCGGCGAGCGGCGCCGCGAGCAGCTCCTCCGCCACGCTCCGGTCGACGGTGGTCGTTCCTCCTCCGCCGACGAGGCGGAGGACGGTGCGCTCCCGCCGCGGCCGGCGGGTGAACAGGAAGGCCACGAGCAGGACCACGAGCAGTGCCGCAGCGGCGATCCCCACGATCGCCCACAGCGGCACGAAGCCCGCACCGGGGATGTCGAGGCCCCATGCCCCCGACCACGCCACGAGGCCGTCCGCCTGCGCGAGCACCTCCTCGAAGGGTGGCGGGAGCATGCCCGTGCCCCGCAGCCCCCCGGCGAGGAGGACGACGCCCCCGCTCAGAAGCACTGCCGCTCCCCCGAGGAGGACCGCGCGGTTCGCCGCCGTCCCTGCCGACGTCATGCGATCACTCCTTCCCGTCCCACCTGCACCCGCGGCGAGAGCCGGAAGCCGACCTCGTCCAGCATTCGGGCCGCTGCCTCCTCGGCGGCAGCCGCATCCACCGGCACCCCACTCGTCGGAGTGACCCGGATCAGCGCCGCGCGTCGGGCCACGGTCACGCCCACCTGCCCGCGCGGCACCCCGATCCGGCGTGCGACCGCGTCCGCGATGGCGTCGGCGAGCACACCGTCGTCGATCACGAGCGCTGCCCGCGTGTCGAGACGTGTGCGGCGCGCACGCCGGCCCGGAAGCACAGCGAGCGCGAAGAGGAGCAACGCCAGGAGGAGAAGCGCGACCCCGACCGCGATCACGGCCGACGGCATCTGCAGGAGCGCCGGGACGGGCGCGAACCAGGCGGCGGCCTGCGTGCGGAACCCCTCGTCGAGGGCCCACGCCGCCACCCCGACCAGCAACAGGGCGAGGACCAGGGTCAGCACCACGGCGAGCGCGATCGCAGGGCCCCGGCGCGTCGCCCTCGCCTCTCGGCGGAGGAGCCGCCGGGGTGTCGCGGTGTTCGTCGTCATGCCACTCTCCTCTCCGTCTCGCGTCGGACGCCGGAGAAGCGCACGTCCACCGCTCCCACGTGACGCGCTGCCAGGTCGCGCATTCCCTGCACGACGGCGTCGCGGACGGCGTCCGCCCGAGCGCTCACGGGATCGGTGCCCTGACGGCTCAACACGACCGGAACCTCCACGGACACCCGCAGATCGCCGCGACGGTCCGCGAGCTGAACGCTCACGTCGTCGGTGCCGACCCGAGCGGCATCCCGGACGATCCCCAGAGCGAGCCGGTGCAACGCGCGGGCTTCGACGACCGTGGCCCCCGCCACGGCCGCCGGCCCGTCCGTCTGTGCCACGCTCATGAGGACGATCGCCGTCCCCGCACCACGTCGGCGAGCGCCCGCACGTCCAGGCGACCGTCGACGATGCGGCCGACGACGGCGCCGACGAGCATCGCGAGGGTGACGAGCAGGAACGCCCAGAACCCCCAGACGATCCAGGTCAGCGCGAGCACCGTCGCCGCAGCTCCGCCGATCACCGAGGCGTTCACTGGACCCGCGCCTCCGGAGCCTCGTCGTCGTCCTCCGAGGGGATGTGCACGTCGTTGACGGTCACGTTCACCTCGGCGACGTCCATGCCCACCAGCTCCACCATGGCCCGGTGGATCGCGGCCCGCACCTGGTCGGCCACCTTCTGCAGGGACACCGGGTACTCCGCCACGATCGTCACGTCGACGGCCACCTGCGTCTCGCCGACCTCGACGCTGATCCCCTGCGCGAGGTCGGTCGTGTTGAGGGCGTCGCGGATCGCACCCATCATGCGCGCGGCGCCACCGCCGAGCGCGTAGACGCCGTCGACCTCCCGCGCCGCGATGCCGGCGATCTTCGCGACCACCGCATCCTCGATCGTCGTCTTCCCCGCCGCCCCCTGCGACGCCGGGACGACCTGAGCCTTGGGCTGGGTGCCCCCAGTCACGTTCGCCATCTCGAGCTCCTTCATCCGTGTGTCCACGCGGTTTCCGCGCGGGCCGTGTTCTCACGACACCACTAAGACGGTCGAGGAGCACAGAATGTCACAAACTTCTCGGAACGAATCTCCGCGCCTTCCTCGGCGGCGACTTTCAGTGCACTCCAAGGTTCAGAGTGCAAAGTTGCACTCTATGGAGAACAGTGCAGAATCCACGAGGGAGCAACGCAAGCGGCGGACCACGCGGGCACTCACCGAGGCCGCGCGCCGCCTGACGGCCGAGCGGGGCTTCGCCGGCTTCACGGTCGAGGAGCTGTGCGCCGATGCCGGAGTCTCCCGGCGCACGTTCTTCAACTACTTCGAGAGCAAGGAGAACGCCGTCTTCGGGTTCGCCGTGATCGACTCCCGCCAGGAGGAGCTCGAAGCGGTCTTCCTCGAGGGCGACGGCGATCTCCTGGACGACTTCGTGCAGCTCACCGTCGAGCGCTTCGCCCTCTTCGATCCGATCGAGCACGCCGCCGAGCTGTTCGCCGTCATCGAGCAGGAGCCGCGGCTGCTGCGCGCGGCGTTCGAGCAGCAGGAGAAGCACGAGCGCCGCGACATCGCCCTCGTCGCGCGCCGCATCGGCGGTGCCACCGACGCGGAACTCCGCGCCGAGGTGCTCGTCCACTCCGTCGGCGCGGTCGTCCGCCTCTGCATGGAGCAACTGCTGCACCACCACTCCACCGAGCCGTTCGCCGACCTCATCGCCCGCCGACTGCGCCTCGCGCGCGATCTCTACTCCCCTTCACAGAAAGCCCACTGATGTCCGCCACCGTCACCGCGGATGCGCCCTTCCTCCTCACGAAGCGCCGCATCTGGATCATCTTCAGCGCCCTGATCGCGGGCATGCTGCTCGCGAGCCTCGACCAGACCATCGTGTCGACGGCGATGCCCACGATCGTCGGCCAGCTCGGCGGCGTCGACCATCAGGTCTGGATCACCACCGCCTACCTGCTCGCCACCACCATCGTCATGCCCATCTACGGCAAGTTCGGCGACGTGCTGGGACGACGGTCGCTCTTCCTCGTCGCCATCGCCCTGTTCACACTGGCCTCGGTGGGCTGCGCGTTCGCGACGGACTTCTGGATGTTCGTCGTCTTCCGTGCCCTCCAGGGTCTCGGCGGCGGCGGGCTCATGATCCTGTCGCAGGCGATCATCGCCGACATCGTGCCCGCCAACGAGCGCGGCAAGTACATGGGTCCGCTCGGCGCGGTGTTCGGCCTCTCCGCCGTCGCCGGACCGCTCCTCGGCGGTTTCTTCGTCGACCACATGACCTGGCAGTGGGCGTTCTACATCAACATCCCGGTCGGCATCGCCGCGTTCCTCATCGCCCTCGTGGCGCTGAAGCTCCCCAGCAAGAAGGCGGAGAAGCCGATCGACATCCTCGGCGTGCTCTTCCTGTCCGCCGCCACGACCTGCCTCATCTTCTTCACCGACTTCGGCGGCGACGCCGCGTTCGGCTGGGACTCGCTCGCGACCTGGGCCTGGGGCGCCGGGCTCGTGGTGTCGGCGACGGCGTTCGTCATCACCGAGTCCCGGGTGCAGGACCCGATCATCCCGCTCAGCCTCTTCCGCAACCCGATCTTCGTGAACGCCACGGCGATCGGCCTCGTCCTCGGCATCGGCATGTTCGCCGCGATCGGCTTCGTCCCGACGTTCCTGCAGATGTCGTCCGGCACCTCCGCCGCCGCCTCCGGGCTGCTGATGATCCCGATGATGGTCGGTCTCATGGGGACCTCGATCTTCTCCGGCCTCGCGATCTCGAAGACCGGGAAGTACAAGATCTATCCGATCCTCGGCACGATCATCACCGGTATCGCGATGGTCGCCATGACCACGCTGTCGGCGGAGACGCCGATCTGGTTGATCTGCGCATTCCTGTTCGTCTTCGGCGCCGGGCTCGGCCTCATCATGCAGGTCGTCGTGCTCGTCGTGCAGAACGCCGTCCCGGCGGGCGAGATCGGCACCGCCACGAGCACGAACAACTACTTCCGCGAGGTCGGCGCCTCGCTGGGGACGGCGGTGTTCGGCACGATCTTCACCACGCGTCTCACGGAGAACCTGCTCGGCGTGTTCGCCGGCGCCGGGGCGTCCCCCGAGGCCGCCTCCGAGGCCGCGTCCACGATCGACCCCGCCACGCTGAACAGCCTGCCGGACGAGGTCCGCGACGGCATCGTCACGGCATATGCGGACGCCCTCGCCCCGGTGTTCTGGTACCTCGTGCCCTTCATCGCGCTCGCGCTCATCCTGTCGCTGTTCCTCAAGCAGATCCCGCTGTCGGATCAGGCGGGTCTCGTCGCGCGCGGCGAGGCGATCAGCGGCGAGGAGGCCGAGCGCCTCGAGGCCGAGCTCCGCACCGCCGGACGCGTCGATGCCGGACGCGCGGACGCCGAGCCGGAAGAGACCGGCTCGGCGTCCACGGGCAGGTAGCCCGCGCTAGGGGAGGTCGGCGACGTCGACGTCGTCGTCGTCCTCCCCACCGCCCGTCGCGGGAAGGTCGTCAGGCTCGGGGTCGTGATCGGTGGTGACGAAGTCGGGGTCGACGCCGATGGCCTCGATCTCCTCCTGGTTGTCCTGGCTGTTCGACGTGTCGGACATGGCGCCTCCTGATGTTGGGGATCCGGACGGCCAGTCTGCGCGGGGGCGCCGACGCGGCCGAGGGGGTTGACACGGCGTGTCGCCGCCGCACGCCCACTCGCCGGGGGCGGAGCCACCAGACTGGAGCTGTTCGCCCCCTCTCCCTCCCTTCTCGAGGAGCACCCGTGATCGACGCCGCACCGCACCGTTCCGCCTGGCAGCGCTTCTGGGATCGCGGAGGCTGGTGGCGCGCCCTCCTGCTCGCGGCCGTGTACTACGGGCTCTATCAGCTGCTCTCGCTGGCCCTCCTCCCGCTGGCCGCGCAGGTCGACGATCCGGCGAGTGCAGCCGGCGTCCTCGTCTACGACGTCCTGCCGATCCTCGTCGGGGGCCTCCTGCTGGTCGCGTTCATCGCCTCGCTCGGGTGGTGGCGACCCGTGTTCGGGCCCCAGCCCATCCGGGGAGCGGGGTGGATGTGGATCGCGATCATCGCGGTCCTGCTGTTCAACGTCCTCCGTTTCCTCACGATCGAGGACGGCAGCGTCGGACGTGATGTTGTCGCGACCTGGCTGCTCGCGGGACTCGCCATCGGCTTCGCGGAAGAGGTGCTCACGCGCGGCCTCGTCGTGAAGATGATGCGGGACGCCGGCGCACGCGAACTGGTCGTCGCGGTGGTCTCCGCGGCGATCTTCGCCGCTCTGCATGCGGGGAATCTCCTGACGGGGCAGGATCTGCTCCCGACGCTGTTCCAGCTCGTGTACACGTTCGCGTTCGGCATCTGCATGTACCTCGCGCTCCGGGTCACCGGGACGATCATCGCCCCGATCCTCCTGCACGCCAGCACCGATCCGAGTATCTTCCTGCAGACCATGCACCCCGCCGAGGGCGGGCTCACCGCGGTCGCGGGGCTCGGCAACATCGTCGTGATCGTCGCGGGTCTCGTGCTGATGATCTTCATCCGTGGTCGGGTCGGGGCTTCCGCACCCGACACCTTCGCCCCGCAGCGCTGACCGCCCGGATCACACCGCACGCCAGACGGCGTGCGTGCCGACGGCCGCGATCGCGAAGACCAGCACGGCGACCCGGTGCGCATCGCCGACGGCCAGGGCCGCGTCGGAGGCACCGATGAGATCGTCGGCGACACCGGCCACCATCGTCCGCGACACGACGGCATCGTCCATCTCGGCCACGCCGTCCGCGAGCCACCCCATGACGAGCCGGAGGGATCTCGTCCCGAGCTCGACCCCGAGAGGGACCGCAGGACAGCTCAGCACGTCGGCGACGGTCACGCCGTGTCGCAGCAGCCCGGCGAGTGCCCCGGCGAGGGCGCCGGTCAGCAACGCGCGCCCGTACCCTTCGGCGACCAGCAGGTCCCAGGACTCGTGCGGCGCGAGCGTTTCGAGCCCGAGGGAATGACCGCGCCCGTCCGCGACGGCTTCCTCCAGGGCGCGCCGGGCGTCCCGGAACACGATGCTCGCACGGCGATCGGGCGCAGACACGGCAGACCTCGTCCCTCGATGCCCGCCATCTCGGTGGCCGGCTGGGAGGCCGACGCGTCACACACTCTAGGACGCTCCGCGCAGGGTGAGGACGGTATCCCGGCACTGAGGTCGGAGACGACAAAACCCCCGGAAGGTTCCGGGGGTTTCATTCTGTAGCAGGAGCGGGGCTTGAACCCGCGACCTCACGATTATGAGTCGTGCGCTCTCACCAACTGAGCTACCCTGCCGCACGGCATCCGCATCGCAGATGCGAACTCCGAGCCCCGAGTCAGGATTGAACTGACGACCCCTTCCTTACCATGGAAGTGCTCTGCCACTGAGCTATCGGGGCGTGCTGCCCCTCGCGGGGCAACCACACGAGAATACCATCACTGTGGCGTCCTCATGAAATCGAGACGGTCACTCCTCCGAGGTGAGAGACGTGCGTCCGGCGTTCTTCTTGAGCCACGGCATCGGGTCGATGGTCGTCCCGTTCACGATGAGCTCGAAGTGCAGGTGCGCGCCGTAGGAGCGGCCGGTGTTGCCGGTCTTGCCCACGATGTCGCCCACCTTGACCTTGTCGCCCGCCTTGACCTGCAGCGAGCCGTACTGCATGTGCGAGTAGTGGCTCGTGATGACGGAGCCGTCGATGACGTGGTCGATGTAGACCGTGACACCGTAGGCGGCACCCTGCTCGGTCGCGATGCGGACGGTGCCGTCGGCGATGGCCTGGATGGGCGCGCCGTTGCCCGGCACGAAGTCGATGCCCTCGTGGAGGCGGCCGCTGCGCATGCCGTAGCCGTAGCTCATTCCGACGCCGACGAGGAACGGCCACTGGATGGCGGCATCCGGGTCGTTCGTGAAGATCTCACCGGAGTAGTTGATGCCCTGCTCGGCGGCGACCTCGACGAGCGAGACCGTGCTGAAGTTGTCGGCGCGCGAGAGCGGCTCGTTCTGCACACCGGACGGCGCGACGAAGGCCTGGATCTCGTCGTCCGCCGAGCCTGCTGCGTCAGCAGCCGCCGCGGTGACGAGGGAGGTCGAGGCGAGGGAGCCGCCCTGGGCGGCGGCGACCGCCTCCGCAGGAAGCGTCATGGACACGGCCAGGAGGCCGGCGAGGCCCATTGCTCCGACGGTGGCACCGGCAGTGAGGGCCTTGCGGATGCTGCGCGTGCGGCGAGGACCGACGGCCGCGAGGCCTGCGGTGTCGATCTTCGGCGCGGTCTGCGACGCGGCATTCGGGGCGAAGGCCGAACGGCGGGACGCCGACGACGTCGGGATGGAGCCGGTGGTGCGGAAGGCGCGGGAGGCGCGCTCGAAGGCGTCACCCTCGGCGTCGGCTTCGGCGACGAAGGGCTCCGACGCCGGGGCGATGTCCTCGACCGGAACCGTGTCCTCGGCCTTCTCGACGATCTCCGCGACGACGGGCACCTCGGGGACATCGGCGATGGCAGGCGCGGGAGCCGCCGCAATGAAGGGCTCCTCCGGCGCGGCGGGCACCGGAGGGACGTCGGCCTGACGCTGACGCGCGGCGCGACGGGAGAGCGGGATGACAGCAGCGAGGGCGATCACGGTCTCCGCGTCAGCGAGGGGTGCCGTCGACCCGCTCGCCGAGGCCTCGGAGGCCGCAGTGCGAGGGCGGCTGGACCGGCGCGTGGGCGCAGCGGCAGCCTGGGGGTTCTCGAAGGGCAAAGCTAATCTCTCGGTCGTTCGTGATGCTCGGGGGCGCAATGACAACTCTCACCTTCGGGTGGTGAAAGTAACGATCGGGTAAACACTACCCCGATCGACCTGTGAATGCCATGGATCGGTCAGGGTTTTTCCTCATCGAGGATAGCGCGGAGTCGGTCGTGCAGGGTCACGCCGCCCGCGATCAGGAAAGGCCGCGGCGCTTCCCGATCGATCCGGCTGACCCGGCCACCCGCCTCCTGGACGAGCAGCGCGCCCGCGGCATGGTCCCACGGCTTGAGCCCGCGCTCGAAATATCCGTCCAGTCGGCCGGCCGCCACATAGGCCAGATCCAGGGCCGCCGACCCCATACGACGGAGGTCACGGGCGATCGGCATCACCCGCCGGACCGTCGCGAGGTCGCCGTCGTGGGTCGTCGGGTCGTAGCCGAATCCGGTCGCCAGGAGCGCGCCGGCGTCGGTCACCTCGGTGACCGCGAGACGGACGCCGTCCGACCAGGCCCCGTGGCCGCGAGCAGCCGTGAAGGTCTCCCCCACGGCGGGTGCGTGCACGGCCGCGGCCAGCGCCTCCCACTCGTCCGGCTCCGGCGGACCGCTGACGGCTGCGATGCTCACGTTGTACGCCGGGATGCCGTAGGCGTAGTTCACCGTGCCGTCGATGGGGTCGACCACCCAGGTGATCCCGCTGTCGCCGGTCGCCGCGCCCGACTCCTCACCGAGGAAGCCGTCCGCCGGTCGCGCCGCGCGCAGGCGCTCGCGGATCAGCTCCTCGACTTCGCGGTCGGCGTCCGTGACGATGTCGGCGAGCGTCGACTTTGTCGCGGCGAGGCGTACGCCCTCCCGTCGACGGGTCCGGGCGAGAGCTCCCGCCTCCTCGGCGATCTCGGCCGCCAGGGCGCTGAGCTCGAGAGCGTCGATCACGGCGCCGGGTGCGAAGGGGCGGGCGGCGGCGGCGGGAAGGCCGGGGGCTCGCCCTGGGCGGGCGACGCGGGCTGCGGCGGAGCCGGCTGCGGAGGCGCCGGCTGAGCGGGTGCCGACGCAGGCTGCGGCGGAGCGGGTCGGTCAGGCGCGGGCGGCACGGGTCCCGGAGCGGAAGGAGCGCCGAAGTCGGGAAGGGCCGGAGTCGTCGGCGCGAGGGGCGGCGTCGCCACGGGGAACGCCGTGGCGGGCGCCTGACCCAGTGCCTGCGGGGCCGTCGAGGGGTACCCCGTGTAGTAGGCGTTCCAGTCCGGGCTGCCGTCCGGGAGGACCGGGAGCGGCGTGATCCCATCGGCGTAGGTCGGCCAGGACGGGGCGGAAGCGACGGGACGGGCGGCGGGAGCCTTCTTCGGCGCGAACAGGGCGTTCAGCAGCGGAATCAGCGTGGTGCCGACGGCGACGAGGATCGTGAGGGCGACGACGATGCGCCAGTACAGCTCGGTGTAGTCGAAGGTGTTCGGGAACGCGAGGAAGAACACCAGCAGCGCGACGAGGGCACCGAGGAAGACGATCGTCACGATGTGGATCACCTTCGTGAAGGTCGTGACGTGGCGCTGCGCGGCACGGGTGAACAGCCGCACGTGGAGCAGTGCGAGCTGAAGGATCCCGATCACGAGCAGCAGCTGGAAGAACCGCTCCGCGCCGAAATAGAGGCCGTCTTCCGGAAGCCAGATCTTCACGAGGCCGACGAGGAGCGCGACGACCCAGGTGACCATGCTGGCGAGCTGGAGCCAGTCCGGCCGGTTCGGGGCGAGGCCCGCCTCGAGGATGGCGATTCCGGCGAAGGCGGCGAGCAGGAGGATCGTGAGGAAGGCACGACCGATGAGGCCGTTCTGATCACCGACCAGGACCCACACGACGCAGACCAAGGCGGCGGCGATGAGGGCGCCGATGGCGACCCACAGCGACCCCCTGATGAGCAGCGACATGTTCTTCTTGTCACCCTGCGGCTGCAGCCGGGCGGTGTCCGGATGGGACATGGGGATCCTCTCGTCGAGCGGCGATGCCTTCATCCTGCCACGCGCAGGCCCGCTTGTTCCGGCTTCCCTCAGGCGCGCGGAAGATCGGGACGCGATCGCGCTCTGGGGAGGAGGGGTCAGCCGGCCTTCTTCGCGGATGCCGCAGCGAAGGCCGCGACCCGCGCCTGCGCGTCCGGGGTCTCCAGGGCGGCGCCGATGGACCGGGCCTCCTCGCTCAACTGCTCGGCGAACGTGCGCTCCGGCTGCGACCGCACCAGCCGCTTCGCGTGTCCGTACGCGTCGGCGGCCCCGGCGAGCCAGAACCGCGCGACCTCCTCGGCCCGCGCACGGACCCGATCGGCTTCCGCCCTGCCGTCCTCGCCCTCCACGACCTCGGCCACCAGCCCCCAGTCGAGGGCCTCCGCGGCGCTGAGCAGCCGGTCCTGCAGCACCAGCTGGAGGGCGCGGCGCTGGCCGACGGCCCGCGCGAGCTGCGCCGACACGGAGAGGTCGGGCGTGAGGCCGATGTTCGCGTACAGGCTTCCGAGCTGCGACCGCGAGCCCACCACCGCGTAGTCCGTGGCGAGCAGGATGCCGAGTCCGCCGCCGGCCGTCGTCCCGTGCGCGGCAGCGACCACGGGCACGCTCGACTCTGTGAGCGCGCGGATCCCGGTGTTGATGACCTCGGCCAGCGCGGTGATCTCCGCCCCGGACGACCCCATGGTCGTCGCCATGTCGATCACGTCGCCGCCCGCGCAGAACGCCGGTCCCGCCGCGTCGATGAGGATGGCCTGCACGTCGTCCCGCGATGTCGCCTCGACGGTCGCATCCCGCCAGGCGTACGCCAGATCGGCGTTGAAAGCATTGAGGCGGGTCGGACGGTTCAGCGTCAGCCGCGCCATCCCCTCGTCGACGGCGAACAGGACGGCATCACTCATGGCTTCTCCTTCGAGCACAGGCGGATGCCTCCAGGCTAGTCGCGCTCAGGAGCCGTCCCAGACGCGAGCGACGAACCGCTCCATCCGCCGCCGGGTGCCGTCGAGCCGGAAGTCGACCTGTCCCGCCGCCCGGATCTCGTTCGGCGCGAGCGGATGCGCCAGGCGCACGTTCTCGTGGCAGGACAGATCGGCGCAGATGTAGGTGCCGACCGAGTCGCCGCGCTCCCCCGCCTCCCCCGTCCGCCGGGCGGCGAACAACGCCACCTGGTTGCCCGGCTGCATCGTGTGGCAGATGTTGCACATGCCGGAGCGCCCGCGCCCTGGTTCCGACGCCCGCAGCACCACGCCGACCACGCGCCCCTCGTGCGGGATCAGGACGTAGCCGCGCTTGCCGGCACTCGGGTCGCGCCAGGCGAAGAAGTCGAGGTAGTCCCAGTCCACGAGGAGGAAGTCGTGCGGCATCTCCATGACGCGCAGCTCGTCGGCGTCCGCGTTCACGAACGAGGCCCGGACGTCGGCTTCGGTGAGAGGTCGCATCGCTCCAGTCTAGGAACTCGGCGCGGAGGTGAGGCCGGAAACGGGAGAAGCCCCCGCGAGCGGGGGCTTCTGTGGTGGCGAGTGAGGGATTCGAACCCCCGAAGTCGAAGACGGCTGATTTACAGTCAGATCCCTTTGGCCACTTGGGTAACTCGCCAGAGCGCACCCGTCCGACTTGAACAGCCAACCGGGGGCACGAAGAACAATCATACCTGCCGGATGCGGGCGCGAGAAATCGAGGCGTCAGCTCCCGTACACGCCGCGGTCGGCGGCGGCCAGCGACTCCGGCGTGCGCAGCAGCCCGCCCTCGGCGCGGCAGGTCGCGGCGGCCACATCCATCGCGCGCGTGAGCAGGGCCGTCCACTCCTCGGCCGTCTTCGGGCCGCCGTCCACCAGCCCGGCGGCGACGGCGGCGAGAGTCGCATCCCCAGCCCCCACGGTGTCGACCACGCGACCAGGGAGCGCCGAGATGGGAGCCGAGACCGACCCGCCGTCCGACTCGAGCACCGCGCCGTCTGCCCCGGCCGTCGCGAGCACAGCGGTGACTCCGAGGCTCCGGAGCCGCGCGCGCAGGGCGTCGAGGTCGCCGTCGTAGAGCACGGCAGCGTCGTCGGCACCGACCTTCACCAGCTCGGCCCTCGAAGCCAGCCGCTCGAAGCCGCGGACGAACTCCTCGCGGTCCGACAGCATGCCGGTGCGCGGGTTCGGGTCGATCGCCAGCCGCGCGCCCTCCACTGCGGCCGCGAGGGCGTCGACCTCGTCGGGGGCATCGAAGGGGAAACAGCTCACGGCGACGATGTCCGCGTCGCCGATGGCGGCCCTCGCCTCGTCCGAGTACCGGATGGTCCGCTCCTGGGCCGCGCGGTTGAAGACGTAGCTCGGCTCGCCGTTCGCGGCCCGGGTCACGACGGCCCGCGACGACCCGTGCGGTGCCGCGCTCGCGATCAGCCGCACGCCGTGATCGGCCAGGTACTCGCGGATGTGCGCGCCCGCGACATCCTCCCCCACCATCGCGATGAGGGTCGTGGGGATGCCGAGCCGGCGCAGCCCGACCGCCACGTTCAGGGCCGCTCCACCGACGAACTCACGGACGCCGCTGTCATCCCGGATCTCGTCGATCAGGGCGTCTCCGATGACGACGGCCGCGCCGCCGGGGGAAGTCTCAGTGCTCACTCGCCGACCCTACCGCGCCGCCCGCGCCCCGAAGCAGCGCCGAACCGTGTGCATAACTCAGGAGACCTGGGCCTCCATGCCGTCACGAGCAGCCGACGGCGGCCTGCCGTCCCGGTATCTCCTGAGTTGTGCACACCCGAACGGGCCGAGGGACGACGAAGGCCCCGGGGAGAACCCCGGGGCCTTCGTTCACTCACTCACACCTCAGTTGTAGGTACCGGGGGTGATGTCGTCCGTCGAGAACGCGTCGAAGTCGACGTAGCCGAAGTCGCCGTCCGCGTACGCGCCGTCGGATGCGAAGATCCGGTTCGGGTAGCGCTCGCTCTTGGCTTCCTCGGTGGCCTCGACCGTGACGTCGCGGTACTTCGAGAGACCGGTTCCGGCAGGGATGAGCTTTCCGATGATGACGTTCTCCTTGAGACCGACCAGCGGGTCGCGCTTGCCCTCCATGGCGGCCTGCGTGAGCACGCGGGTCGTCTCCTGGAAGGACGCAGCGGACAGCCACGACTCGGTCGCGAGCGACGCCTTCGTGATACCCATCAGCTCCGGGCGACCGGACGCGGGGCGCTTGCCCTCGGCCACGGCCTCGCGGTTGATCTGCTGGTAGCGCTTCAGGTCGACCATCTCACCCGGCAGCAGGGTCGTGTCGGCGTGATCGACGACGGTGACCTTGCGGAGCATCTGACGGACGATGACCTCGATGTGCTTGTCGTGGATCGGCACACCCTGCGAGCGGTAGACGCCCTGGACGCCGCCAACGAGGTACTTCTGCACCTCGCGGGCACCCATGACGCGCATGACCTCCTTGGGGTCGAGCGTGCCGACCTGCAGGGGCTGACCGACCGAGACGTGCTGGCCGTCCTCGACGAGGAGGGTGGCACGCTTCAGCACCGGGTAGACGACGGGCTCGTCGCCGTTGTCGGGCGTCAGGATGACCTTCTTGGCCTTCTCGGTCTCGTCGATCGTGATGCGGCCGTCGGCCTCCGCGATCGGCGATGCACCCTTGGGGGTACGCGCCTCGAACAGCTCCTGCACACGGGGCAGACCCTGCGTGATGTCATCCGCCGACGCCGAACCACCGGTGTGGAAGGTACGCATCGTCAGCTGGGTACCGGGCTCACCGATCGACTGGGCCGCGATGATGCCGACGGCCTCGCCGATGTCGACGGTCTTGCCGGTCGCGAGCGAACGGCCGTAGCACTGCGCGCACACACCGACGGCGGAGTCGCACGTCAGGACCGAACGGACCTTGATGGTCTCGACACCGAGTCCGACGAGCTTGTCGATGAGCACGTCGCCCACGTCGTCGCCGGCCGAAGCGAGAACCTCGCCCGACTCGCTCACCACGTCGGAGGCCAGCGTGCGGGCGAACACCGAGTTCTCGACGTTCGCGTCGCGCACCAGCTCACCCTGCGAGTTCGGAGCGGCGATCGGGAGCTCGAGGCCCTTCGACGTGCCGCAGTCCTCTTCGCGGATGATGACGTCCTGCGAGACGTCCACCAGACGACGGGTCAGGTAACCCGAGTCGGCGGTACGCAGAGCGGTGTCGGCCAGACCCTTACGGGTACCGTGCGTCGCGATGAAGTACTCCGCCACCGACAGACCCTCGCGGTACGAGGAGATGATCGGACGCGGGATGATCTCACCCTTGGGGTTGTTCACCAGACCACGCATACCGGCGATGTTCCGGATCTGCAGCCAGTTACCACGGGCGCCGGAGGACACCATGCGGTTGATGGTGTTGTCCTCCGGGAAGTGCGCCTTCATCGCGGCCTGCACCTCGTCGGTCGCCTCGGTCCAGATCTTGATGAGCTCCTGACGACGCTCGGCGTCGGTCGTGAGGCCCTTCTCGTACTGGGACTGGACCTTCGCGGCCTGCTTCTCGTAGCCCGCGACGATCTCCGCCTTGTTCGGCGGGGTGAGGATGTCGCTCAGCGCGACGGTCACACCCGAACGGGTCGCCCAGTAGAAACCGGCGTCCTTGATGCGGTCCAGCGTGGCGGCCGTCTCGACCTTGGGGTACTCCTCGGCCAGCTTGTTGACGATCTGCGACAGCTTGCCCTTGTCGGCCTGCTCGCGCACGAAGGGGTAGCCCTTCGGGAGCGCGTCGTTGAAGATCGCCTGACCCAGCGAAGCGTCGACCAGGCCGTGCTTCTCGTAGCCCTCGGGAGCCTCGCCCTCGAGGAAGGCCAGACCCGGGATGCGGATGCGGACCTTCGCCTGCAGGTCGAGCGTGCCCTCGTCGTACGCGAGCTGTGCCTCGCCGACGGAGCCGAACGCACGACCCTCGCCCTTGGCGCCGGCCTTGACCGTCGTCAGGTGGTGCAGACCGATGATCATGTCCTGCGAGGGCAGGGTCACCGGACGGCCGTCCGACGGCTTCAGGATGTTGTTCGACGCGAGCATCAGCACGCGGGCCTCGGCCTGAGCCTCGACCGACAGCGGCAGGTGCACGGCCATCTGGTCACCGTCGAAGTCGGCGTTGAACGCCGCGCAGACGAGCGGGTGCAGCTGGATGGCCTTGCCCTCGACGAGCTGCGGCTCGAACGCCTGGATGCCGAGACGGTGCAGGGTGGGTGCACGGTTCAGCAGCACCGGACGCTCGCGGATGATCTCCTCGAGCACGTCCCAGACCTCGGGACGGGTGCGCTCGACGGCGCGCTTCGCGGCCTTGATGTTCTGCGAGTGACCGAGGTCGATCAGGCGCTTGATGACGAACGGCTTGAAGAGCTCGAGCGCCATCTGCTTGGGCAGACCGCACTGGTGCAGCTTCAGCTGCGGGCCGACGACGATGACCGAACGGCCCGAGTAGTCGACGCGCTTGCCGAGCAGGTTCTGGCGGAAGCGACCCTGCTTTCCCTTGAGCATGTCGCTCAGGGACTTCAGGGCGCGGTTGCCGGTACCGGTGACGGGGCGACCGCGGCGGCCGTTGTCGAACAGGGCGTCGACGGCCTCCTGCAGCATCCGCTTCTCGTTGTTGACGATGATCTCGGGGGCACCGAGGTCGATCAGGCGACGGAGACGGTTGTTGCGGTTGATCACGCGGCGGTACAGGTCGTTCAGGTCGGAGGTCGCGAAGCGGCCACCGTCGAGCTGGACCATCGGACGCAGCTCCGGCGGGATGACCGGGACGACGTCGAGAACCATCGCGGCCGGGCTCATGCCGGTCTCGAGGAACGAGCTGACGACCTTGAGGCGCTTGATCGCACGGATCTTGCGCTGGCCCTTGCCCTCCGAGATCTGCAGACGCAGGTTCTCGGCCTCGGCGGCCAGGTCGAAAGCGGCCAGGCGACGCTGGATCGCCTCGGCACCCATGTAGGCCTCGAAGTACTGGCCGAAGCGGTCCTGCAGCTCGTGGAAGACGTCGTCCTCCGGACGCAGGGCACCGACCTCGAGCGTGCGGAAGTCCTCCCACACGCGCTCCAGCTTCAGGATCGCCTCGTCGGCACCCTTGCGGATGAGCGACATCTCCTTCTCGGCGGCGTCCTTGACCTTCTTCTTGGCGTCGGCCTTGGCACCCTCGGCCTCGAGGGCCGCGAGCTCCTCCTCCAGCTTCGCCAGGCGCTCCGCGATCTTCGAGTCGCGGCGGTCGCCGAGCGTCTTCAGCTCGAGACGGATGTTGTTCTCCTGGGTGCCCAGGTCGCGGTGACGGGCATCCTCGTCGACCGAGATGACCATGTACGCGGCGAAGTAGATGACCTTCTCGAGGTCCTTCGGCGCCATGTCCAGCAGGTAGCCGAGGCGCGAGGGCACGCCCTTGAAGTACCAGATGTGGGTGACGGGAGCGGCGAGCTCGATGTGACCCATGCGCTCACGACGGACGGAGCTCTTGGTGACCTCCACGCCGCAGCGCTCGCAGACGATGCCCTTGAAGCGGACGCGCTTGTACTTGCCGCAGGCGCACTCCCAGTCGCGGGACGGGCCGAAGATCTGCTCTCCGAAGAGACCGTCCTTCTCCGGCTTGAGGGTGCGGTAGTTGATGGTTTCGGGCTTCTTGACCTCGCCGTAGGACCACGCGCGGATGTGGTCTGCGGTCGCCAGGCCGATGCGAAGCTCATCGAAAGTTGTGGACTCGAGCACTAGTTCTCCTGTGTCGGAAATTCTTTTTGAGAAGTCTGGGCTTCGACGGGCTCAGCGACCCGGTGGGTCCTGATCCCAGGAACCTGGGTCCCTGAGCCCGTCGAAGGGTTAGATCTCGTCGATCGAGGCGGCCTCGAAGCGGCTGGAGATGTTGATACCGAGTTCCTCTGCGGCGCGGAACGCCTCGTCGTCGGTGTCGCGGAGGTTGACCAGCGTGCCGTCGGCCGAGAGGACCTCGACGTTCAGGCAGAGCGACTGCATCTCCTTCATGAGCACCTTGAACGACTCGGGGATGCCGGGCTCCTGGATGTTCTCGCCCTTGACGATCGCCTCGTACACCTTGACGCGGCCGAGGATGTCGTCGGACTTGATCGTGAGGAGCTCCTGGAGGGCGTACGCCGCACCGTAGGCCTCGAGGGCCCACACCTCCATCTCACCGAAGCGCTGTCCACCGAACTGCGCCTTACCACCGAGCGGCTGCTGGGTGATCATCGAGTACGGACCGGTGGAGCGGGCGTGGATCTTGTCGTCCACCAGGTGGTGGAGCTTCAGGATGTACATGTAGCCCACGGAGATCGGCGCCGGGAACGGCTCGCCGGAGCGGCCGTCGAACAGCTGCGTCTTGCCGCTCGAGTCGATCAGGCGCAGGCCGTCACGGGTGGCGAGCGTCGAGTCGAGCAGACCGGAGATCTCCTCCTCGCTGGCACCGTCGAACACCGGGGTGGCGACCTTGGTGCCGGGCGCGGCCTCGAAGGCCTGCTGCGGCAGCTTGGCGGCCCACTCCGGGGTGCCCTCGACCTTCCAGCCCTGCTTCGCGATCCACCCGAGGTGGGTCTCGAGCACCTGGCCGAAGTTCATTCGGCCCGGGATGCCGAGCGGGTTGAGGACGATGTCGACCGGCGTGCCGTCCGAGAGGAACGGCATGTCCTCGATGGGGAGGATCTTCGCGATGACACCCTTGTTGCCGTGGCGGCCGGCGAGCTTGTCACCCTCGGTGATCTTGCGCTTCTGGGCGATGTAGACCACGACGCGGCGGTTGACGCCGGAGCCGAGCTCGTCGTCGCCGTCCTCGGCGTTGAACTCCTTGACCGCGATGATCGTGCCCTGCTCGCCGTGCGGCACCTTCAGAGAGGTGTCGCGGACCTCGCGGCTCTTCTCGTTGAAGATCGCGCGGAGCAGGCGCTCCTCGGCCGACAGCTCGGTCTCGCCCTTCGGCGTGACCTTGCCGACGAGGATGTCGCCGGGGCGGACCTCGGCGCCGATGCGGATGATGCCGCGCTCGTCGAGGTCCTTCAGCAGCTCCGGGCTGACGTTGGGGAGGTCACGGGTGATCTCCTCCTTGCCGAGCTTCGTGTCGCGGGCGTCGACCTCGTACTCCTCGATGTGGATCGAGGAGAGGGTGTCGTCCTTCACCAGGTCCTGGCTCAGGATGATGGCGTCCTCGAAGTTGTAGCCCTCCCACGTCATGAACGCGACGAGGAGGTTCTTTCCGAGGGCCAGCTCGCCGTTCTCGGTGGCGGGGCCATCGGCGATGACCTCTCCGACCTCGACGCGCTCACCGGCGTTGACGACGACCTTCTGGTTGTAGGAGGTGCCCTGGTTCGAGCGGTCGAACTTGCGCAGGTGGTACTCCTGCGTGCCGCCCTCGTCGAGCATGACCACGACGCGGTCCGCGGAGACCTCGGAGACGACACCGGCCTTCTCGGCGGTGATCACGTCACCGGCGTCGATGGCGGTGTAGCCCTCCATACCGGTTCCGACGAGAGGCGAGTCGCTGCGGAGCAGCGGCACGGCCTGACGCTGCATGTTGGCGCCCATGAGCGCGCGCTGCGCGTCGTCGTGCTCGAGGAAGGGCACGAGCGAGGTCGCGACCGACACCATCTGGCGCGGCGAGACGTCGATGTAGCCGATCTCCTCCGGGAGGAACAGGTCGACCTCACCGCTGCCGCCCTTCGGGCGCGCGAGCACGTGGCTCTCGCGGAAGCGACCCTTCGCATCGAGCGGCGCGTTGGCCTGCGCGATGTTGTAGTCGACCTCCTCGGAGGCGGTCAGGTAGTCGATCTGGTCGGTCACGACACCGTCGACGACCTTGCGGTACGGGGTCTCGATGAAGCCGAACGAGTTGATGCGCGCGAAGGTCGCGAGCGCACCGATCAGGCCGATGTTCGGGCCTTCCGGGGTCTCGATCGGGCACATGCGGCCGTAGTGCGAGGGGTGGACGTCACGGACCTCGACGCCGGCGCGGTCGCGGCTCAGACCACCGGGGCCCAGAGCCGACAGACGACGCTTGTTGGTCAGACCCGCGAGCGGGTTGTTCTGGTCCATGAACTGCGACAGCTGCGAGGTTCCGAAGAACTCCTTGATCGCGGCGACGACGGGACGCACGTTGATCAGGGTCTGCGGCGTGATGGCCTCGATGTCCTGCGTGGTCATGCGCTCGCGGACGACGCGCTCCATGCGGGACAGACCGGTGCGGACCTGGTTCTGGATCAGCTCGCCGACCGCGCGGATACGACGGTTGCCGAAGTTGTCGATGTCGTCGGTCGCGAGACGGATCTCGGTCTTCTTGCCGCCGCGGATGCCCTCGAAGGTCTCCTCGGTGCCCGCGTGCAGACGCACGAGGTACTTGATGGTGGCGACGATGTCCTGCACCGTCAGCACCGACTCCGTCAGCGGGGTGTCGAGACCCAGCTTGTGGTTGATCTTGTACCGGCCGACCTTGGCGAGGTCGTAGCGCTTCGGGTTGAAGTAGAAGTTGTCGAGCAGCGCGCGGGCGGCCTCGGCGGCGACCTGCTCGCCCGGACGCAGCTTGCGGTAGATGTCGCGCAGCGCGTCTTCCTTGGTGACGATGGTGTCCTTCGCGAGCGTCTCCTCGATCGAGGTGTAGCCGGCGAACTCCGCGAGGATCTCCTCGCTGGTCATGCCCAGCGCCTTGAGGAAGACCGTGACGGACTGCTTGCGCTTGCGGTCGACGCGGACGCCGACCTGGTCGCGCTTGTCGATCTCGAACTCGAGCCACGCGCCGCGGCTCGGGATGACGCGCGCCGACACGATGTCCTTGTCGGACGTCTTGTCGGGGGTCTTGTCGAAGTAGACACCCGGCGAGCGCACGAGCTGCGAGACGACGACGCGCTCGGAGCCGTTGATGATGAACGTGCCCTTGTCGGTCTGCAGCGGGAAGTCGCCCATGAAGACCGTCTGAGTCTTGATCTCACCCGTGAGGTGGTTCATGAACTCGGCCTCGACGTAGAGCGGGGCCGCGTACGTCTTGCCGCGCTCCTTGCACTCCTCGATGGAGTACTTCTCGGGCTCGAGGTACGGGTTCGTGAACGACAGCTGCATCGTCTCGCCGAGGTCCTCGATCGGGGAGATCTCCTCGAAGATCTCGCCCAGACCGCTGTTCTCGTTCACGTCGGTGCGACCGGCGGCCTTGGCCTCGGCCACGCGCGCCTTCCAGGCGTCGTTGCCGACCAGCCAACCGAAGGACTCGGTCTGCAGGGCGAGAAGGTCCGGGACCGTCAGCGTGTCGGAGATCTTGGCGAACGAGAGACGGGAAGCTCCGCGTCCGTTCTTGGTGGTGGTGGATGTGGATGCGTTGGGAGCAGCAGCCAAGGGAATAACCTCCGTGAGCCCCGCAGGGCTTCTCGATTCCTTTGTCGTCAGGTGGAGTGCGCTCAGAAGCTCACGAGATGCCGACCACCATATGAGGGCAGGGAGAAGCGAGCGCAACTACCAACTATAGACGCGATCTCACGACATGGCAAGCGCAATCCTTGACCAATCTTCCTCGCTGCGGTAATGGGACGGCCGAGACCCCGCCTTCGCGTCGAAACCCCGCCCTCGCCGCGGGGGCAGGGCGGGGTTTCGACGCGAAACCGGGGTCTCGGGTCAGGACGCGATGTTGAGCTCGTTGCCGGGGATCGAGGCGAGGAGGCGGCGCGTGTAGGGGTCACGGGGGTTCGTGAAGATCTCCTCCGACGACGCGGCCTCCACGAGCTTCCCGTCCTTCATCACGCACACGTAGTCGCTGATGAGCCGCACCACCGCGAGGTCGTGCGAGATGAACAGGTAGCTCAGCCCGTACTCGCGCTGGAGGTCGCCGAGCAGCCGCAGGATCTGGTCCTGCACGAGCACGTCGAGCGCCGACACGGGCTCGTCGCACACGATGAGATCCGGCGAGAGGGCCAGGGCCCGCGCGATCGCCACCCGCTGACGCTGCCCGCCGGACAGCTCGGACGGGTAGCGCCGCAGCATCGACTGCGGCAGCGCGACGTCGTCCAGGAGCTGTCGCACGCGCTTGCGCCGGTCCGCCCCGCTCCCCCGCTTGTAGAACTCCAGCGGCTCCGCGATCAGGCGCTCGATCGTGAACATGGGGTTCAGGCTGGAGTACGGATCCTGGAAGATCGGCTGCACCCGCTGCCGGAAGTCCTTCGTCTCCGCACGGCTCAGCGTCGAGATGTCCTTGCCCTCGTAGCGGATGAGGCCGCTCGTGGGCTCGATCACCTTGAGCAGCATGCGCGCGGTCGTGGTCTTGCCCGATCCGGACTCCCCCACGATCGCGACGGTCTCCCCGCGCGGGATCGCGAGCGAGACGTCGTCGACGGCGACGAAGTCCTCGTGCTTGCCACGCACGGGGTACACCTTCGTGAGGTTCTCGATCTCGACGATGTTGCCCTTCGACGAGCTCAGGGACCCGGGGGCCGACGAGCTCAGGGCCCCAGGCTCACGGTGGGTCGCTGAGCCTGTCGAAGCGCCCTCCTGGGTCGCTGACCCAGCCTCCTCCTGGGGCGCTGAGCCTGTCGAAGCGCCCTGCACGAAGGCTTCCGGGCGCAGCCGTGCCACCGCGACCGACGGCGCGGCCTTCACGAGCGACTGGGTGTACGGGTGCTGCGGATCCTCGAGGATCTGCCGCGCGGGACCCTGCTCGACGACCTTGCCGCGGTGCATCACGATCACCCGCTCGGCACGCTCGGCGGCGAGCCCGAGGTCGTGCGTGATGAGGAGCACGGCGGTGCCGAGCTCCCTGGTCATCTCGCCGATCTGGTCGAGGATGGTCTGCTGCACCGTCACGTCCAGGGCGCTGGTGGGCTCGTCCGCGATGAGCAGCCGCGGCTTGCACGCCAGACCGATCGCGATGAGCGCCCGCTGCCGCATGCCGCCGGAGAACTCGTGCGGGTACTGCTTCGCGCGGCTCTCCGGATCCGGGAGGCCGGCGGCGGTGAGCGCCTCGACGACCTTGGACTGCACGTTCTGCCGGGTGGCGAGGCCGTGGGCGAGCAGCGTCTCGGCGACCTGGGTGCCGATCTTCGCGACCGGGTTGAGGTTGGACATGGGGTCCTGCGGCACGAGGCCGATGTCCCGTCCGCGGATCGACCGCAACTCGTTCTCGGAGGCGCGGGAGATGTCCCTCCCGTCGAGTCTGATGCTGCCGGCGGCCACCTTCCCTCCGCCCGCGAGCAGCCCGATGATCGCCATCGCGGTGGTCGACTTGCCGGAACCGGACTCGCCGACGATCGCCACGGTCTCCCCGGGGCGGATCTCGAGGTCGACGCCCTCGACGGCGTGCACGACGCCGTCCATGGTGGCGAAGTCCACCGCCAGGCCCTCGACCGACAGCAGGGGCTCGTCCGCCATGCCGTTCTCCTTCGCGGCGCGCACGGCGCCCTCGTCATGGATGTTCATCGTGCCCTCGTCCTCGGGTCCATGGCCTCACGCAGCGCCTCGCCGAGCAGGGTGAAGCCCAGCGCGGTGACGGCGATGCAGATGCCGGGGAGGAACGCCAGCCACGGGGCGATCGCCAGCTCGGCCTGTGCGTACGTGAGCATGCGGCCCCACTCGGCGGTCGCGGGCCCGCCGCCGCCGAGACCGAGGAACGACAGCGCTGCCGCGTCGATGACCGCGGTCGCGAGGGTCAGGGTGCCCTGCACGATGACCGGCCCGATGGCGTTCGGGAGGACGTGCGACATCGTGATCCGGCCGCGGCCGAGGCCGAGTGTCTGCGCCGACAGCACATAGTCGCTGGAGCGCTGTTGGAGCATGGACGCCCGCAGCAGTCGCGCGAAGATCGGCACCTGGGAGGCCCCGATGGCGATCATCACGGCGTACGGCGTCTGCCCGAGGATCGCGGCGATCGACACCGCCAGCAGCAGGTTCGGCACCGACAGGATGATGTCGACGACGCGCATGATGACCGTGTCGACCCAGCCGCCGAACGTGCCGGCGAGGAGTCCGAGGATCATGCCGCCGACGAGACCCATCGCGGTGGAGACGACGCCGATCAGCAGCGACGCCTGCGCGCCCCAGATGAGCTTCGACAGCACGTCGCCGCCGAACCGGTCCAGACCGAGTGGGAACTGCGGCAGCTCGCCCGGGCCAGGGATGTGCGTGGGCGTGATCTCCTTCGCCCCCGGGAGCGCCGTCTCGGGGTACGGAGCGAGGACCGGCGCGAGCACCGCGACGAGCAGGAAGAGGAGCACGATGACGGCGCCGATCCACGCCGTCGGGTTGTGCCGGAGCCGGCGGAAGACGTCGCGCCAGAAGCCGCCGCCGCCGTCCTTGAGGTCGGCCTGGGCGATCGCGACGGTGTCGATGCTGCCGCCGCTCTCGGCGGACGGGCCCTGTGCGGGTGGGAGGGCGATGCTCATGCGAGCGCCTCCTTTCGGATGAGGGAGGAGGACATCACTGCACTCTCACTCTCGGATCGATGAAGCTGTACGACACGTCCACGGCCAGGTTGATGAGGGCGTAGGCGATCGCGATGAAGATGATGAACCCCTGCAGCACCGGGAAGTCGCGCGTGAAGATCGCCCGCGCGAGGAACGACCCGATGCCGGGGAAGGCGAACACCGTCTCGGTGAGCACCGCCCCCGAGATGAGCAGTCCCGTCTGCAGACCGATCGTCGTGATGACCGGGAGCATGGCGTTCCGGAGGATGAACCGGCTGCGCAGGGTGGCGGAGCCCACGCCCTTCGCCCGCCCCGTCCGCACGTAGTCGGCGTTCTGCACCTCCAGCACGCTCGCCCTGGTGATGCGGACGATGATCGCGAGCGGGATGGTGCCGAGGGCGAGCGCCGGGAGGATCAGGTGGAGGATTGCATCCCATGCGGCGTCGAACTCCCCCGTGATGATGCCGTCCCAGACGTAGAAGCCCGTGGGATGGGTCGCATCGATCCGTGGATCCTGCCGACCGTCCGAGGGCAGCCAGCCCAGCTGCACGGCGAAGACGTACTTGAGGATGAAGGCGAGGAAGAACACCGGGATCGTGATGCCGATGAGGCTCAGCACGACCGACGCGTGATCGGTGAACTTTCCGTGGCGACGGGCCGCCCAGTATCCGAGCGGGATGCCGACCCCGATGGCGAAGATGAGCGCCGCGACGCTCAGCTCGATCGTCGCGGGGAATCGGCGGAGGAACTCCTCCGTGACCGGCCGGTTGGTCTGGATGGACGTACCGAAGTCGCCCTGCAGCAGCCGGGTGACCCAGATGAAGTACTGCTCGATGAGGGGCTTGTTGAAGCCGTAGAGCTCGTTGACCCTGGCGATGGCCTCCGGGGTGGCCTTCTCGCCGAGGAGGGCGACCGCGGGGCCGCCGGGGAGGGCCCTGACCCAGGCGAACAGCAGGATGCTGAGCCCGAACAGGGTGGGGATGAGGAACAGCAGTCGCCTGCCGATGGTGCGCAGCACAGAGTTCTCCGTCGATCAGAAGGTACGCCGTGCCCCGGTTCCGCAGGAGCGGAACCGGGGCTCGGCATATCAAATGGTCAGGCCTACTTCGTGAGGACGATGTCCGTGAAGACCTCGTCGTTCACCGGGCTGGCGGGGTAGCTCTCGACGCGCGGGTCGAAGGCGAGCGTCGGCGCCGGGTGCGCGAGCGGGACGCCGGGGATGAACTCCGCGACCATCTCGTTGATGTCCTCGTACAGCGCCGTCTGGTCGTCGAGGTTGGAGACCCCGCGCGCCTCGGTCAGCGCCTGGAACAGCTCCGGGTTGTCGAAGCCCCACTCGGAGCTCTTCTGGCCGAAGAAGACGCCGACGAAGTTGTCGGTGTCGTTGTAGTCGCCGGTCCAGCCGAGCAGGTGGATGCCGTGGTCGGCGGTGCCGGTGGTGCGGTCGAGGTATTCGACCCACTCCTCGGAGACCGGGGTGGTCTCCACGCCGACCTCGGAGAGCTGCGACGACAGGACGGTGTAGATCTGCTCGGGGTCCGGCATGTACGGACGCGAGACATTGACCGGGTAGTTGAAGTCCAGCGCCAGCGGGTTCGCCTCGTCGTAGCCCGCCTCCGCGAGGAGCTCCTTGGCCTTCTCCGGGTCGTAGTCGTAGGTCGTGACCTCGTCGTTGTAGCCGTTGACCACCGGCGGGACGAACTGCGTCGCCTTCTCGGTGCCCTCCGGGAGGACCTGACTGATCAGGGCGTCCTTGTCGATGGCGTAGGACAGCGCTTCACGCACCTTCGGGTCCTGCAACTCCGGGATCGCCTGGTTGAAGGCGAGGTAGAGGATCGTGAACGGGGGACGCGACACCATGGTGAAGTCGTCCTCCTCCAGCGCCTTCGTGTCAGCGGGGCCCACGAGGTCGTAGCCGTCGATGGAGCCCGACTCGAGCGCCTGGCGACGGGCCGTCGGGTCGTCGATGGTGCGGAAGATGATCTCGTCGATCTGGCCGGCCTCGCCCCAGTAGTCGTCGTAGGCCTTGAGCGTGACCTGCTCGCCCGGTGCCCACTCCTCGAACTGGTAGGGGCCGGTGCCGACCGGGTGGCCCATGGCGTACTCGGAGAGCTGCGGGGCCTCGGCGGTGCCGCCGACCTCGTCGGCGCCGAACTCCTGCATCGCCGAGGGGCTCTGCATGCCGAAGGCCGGCAGCGACAGCGAGGCGATGAAGCCGGCGAACGGCTTGTTCAGCTCGATGGTGACGGAGTTGTCGCCGTCCGGCGTGCACGACTTGTAGACCGCGTCCTCCGGGTTGGAGGCGTAGCCCTTGAAGAGCTTGTTGTAGTAGTACCCGAAGGCCTCGGAGGCGGCGAGACCGGTCCAGTTGTACCAGCGGTCGAAGTTGGCACAGACGGCCTCGGCGTTGAACGGGGTGCCGTCCTGGAAGGTCACACCCTCCTTCAGCGCGAAGGTGTGGGACATGCCGTCCTCGGACGACTCCCACGACTCCGCCAGCAGTGGTGCCGGGTCGGCCGTGCCGGGTTCCGTGCCCACCAGACCCTCGAAGATCTGGCGGGAGACGCGGAAGGTCTCGCCGTCCTGCGCGAACGCCGGGTCGAGGCTCGCGGGATCCGAGGAGGCGGCGAAGACGAAGGTGCCGTCGACGTCACCCGATCCTTCCGACCCGTTGTCCCCGCGCTCGCTGGCGACGCATCCGGCGAGTGCGAGAGCGGCGATGGTCGCTCCGGTGACGGCGGCGAGTCCTCGCCGAGGCATGGCTGACTGGTGCATGTGTGTATGACCTTCCCTGTCGGGCGCTTCCTTGCGCGTCTCCGGGCATCGTCGCCGCGGAGACGGTGATTCCTCGAAGGTACCCAGCGGCCCGGCGGATGCCAAGAGTCCGATGTTGCGATCCGGTATCGACGCGGGGCCGCCGTCGATCCGGTAATGTCCAGAACGTGCCGGACACCACTCCCCTCGTCGTGTGCCTGGGCGAGGGCCTGGTCGCCCTCGTCTCCGCCACCGCCGGGCCGCTCGAGACCTGCCGCACGTTCCACCGCTCCCTCGCCGGGGCGGAGTGGAACACCGCGATCGCACTCGCCTCCGCCGGCATCCGGACCGCGGTCGTGTCCCGCGTCGGGGACGACGGATTCGGACGGTTCCTCACCGCCGAGCTCCGTGCGCACGGGGTCGACGACCGCGCCGTCGAGGTCGACCCGGTCGCGCCGACGGGGCTCTACGTCAAGGAGCTCTCGCCGCGGCCGGACGGCGCCGTGGACGGGACCATGCACTATTACCGTGCGGGGTCGGCCGCGGCGGCGCTGTCACCGGGTTCGCTGGAGTCGCCGGTGGCGACGGAGCTGCTCGCCGCGGCAGCCCTCGTGCACACCTCCGGCATCACGCCGGCGCTCTCTCCGTCCGCGCGCGCCGCCCAGGAGGCCCTGGTGGCGGCGCCCCGACCCGGCCGCCTCGTCAGCTTCGATCTCAACTGGCGCCCCGCGCTGTGGCGGGGGCGGGAGGACGAGGGGCGTGCCCTGCTCACCGACCTCGCCCACCGCGCCGACATCGTCTTCTGCACCCGGCCGGATGCCGAGGCCGTGTTCGGGACGAGCGCGCCGGACGACCTGCGGACGCTGTTCCCCGAGCCGCGGTACCTGGTCGTGACCCACCCCGCCGGTGCCGTCGCGTTCGACGGCGCGGAGCGCGCGGCCAGCGACGCCCTCGACGTACCGGTCGTGGAGACGATCGGAGCGGGCGACGCGTTCGCCGCGGGCTTCCTCGCGGGCGTCCTGACCGGTCTGACCCTGGGTGGGAGCCTGGCCCGCGCCCACCGCATCGCGACGCGCGCGATCACCAGCACGCGGGACCACGTCGACTGACCGGGCGACCTCAGTCCGCGTGACGTCCACGCCGCGGCGGGACCGCGTCGTGCGTGCGCTGCAGCGACACCGCGACGTGCTCGCCCCGGTGCTGCACGATCCGCACGAAGAGCACATCGATGAGCGCGAGCTGCGCGATGCGGCTCGACATGGCGGCCATCCGGAACGGCGACTCCTGGGCCTGGCTGAGGAGCACGACGTCGGCGATGGCCGCGAGCGGGGAGTCCGCAGCGCTCGTCACCGCCACCGCGAGTGCACCCGTGGCCCGCGCGACCTCCAGGGCGCGGACCGTCTCGGCCGTCTCGCCGCCGTGTGAGAAGGCGATCGCCACGTCGGCGGACGACCGCAACGAGGCCGCGGTGATCGCGAGGTGCGGATCGGCCGAGTGGGTCACCGAGCAGCCGATCCGGGACAGCTTGAGCTGGAGATCCTGGGCGGTCAGCGACGACGCCGCCTGCCCGAACAGGTCGATGTGCCGGGCGACGACCACCGCCCGCGCGACCCGGTCGAGGGCGTCCGCGTCCAGGGCCCGTGCCGTCTTCTCGATCGCGTCGATCTCCTGCGCGGCGAGCTTCGCGGCGATCGCGGCCGGCCCGTCGTCCCGGTCGATAGCCGTGGAATCGAGTCCGAAGCGGGCCTGCTGCGCCTGTGCGAGGGTGACCGCGCGGGCGACGGCCACCCGGAGTTCCCGATAGCCGCTGTAGCCCAACGACTGCGCGAACCGGGCGACGGTCGAGAGCGAGGTCTGGCAGAGCTGCGCGAGGTCGTTGATCGCGAGGTCCACCACGAGGGTGGGGTCCCCGAGGATCCTCTCGGCGACGCGTCCCTCCGCCGCGCTGAGCTTGGGGAGGGAGCGCCGCACCACGGCCAGAACGTCGTCGTCCATGCGCTGATCCCGTCTCAACCGGCGGCGGTCGTCCTCTGTCGGGGCACGAAGCGGCCGAGGAGCGCGTCCCGCGCGGTCTGAGCGCCGAGCCGGCTGGCGGCACCGACCTCGATGGTGGGCAGCGGCAGCGGCTCCTGTACGTGCAGGCCGACGTTCACCACGACCGCTCCCGGATCCCGGAGCGCGGTCCGCTCGATGAGTGCGCGCTGCGCCGGCTCCGCATCCGGCCGGTCCACGAGGACGACCGTCGTGCCGGTCGCCGCGGCGACCTCGTCGATCACGGCGTCCTGCTCGTCCACGGTGCGCGCGGCCACGTCGAGCCGCACCCGGACGCCGTCTCCCGCGAGCGCTTCGGCCACGTAGGAGGCGGCGCTGTCCACCGCGAGCGTCGAGCGACGTCGGGCGTCGATCACCGCCAGGGCGTCGGCGGCCTCGGGTGCGACGCCGGTCAGCGACACGGACCGACGGACGATCTCGGCGGCGTCGAACGCGGCGATCTCCTCGTCCGAGGCATCGCTCGTGCGCAGCCGGGTGGCGAGGGCCGACACCCGCGCGGCGGCCTCCTCGACGCGCTCCCGGGAGAGCGAGCCGTCACGCAGCGCGGCCACGATCCCGTCGCGGGCGGCGAGGAAGTCGCGGCGGTCCTGGTCGGGAAGGGCGGCGTCGCCGGGGTTGGTCGGGTTTCCGATGCACAGGAGGTCGGCGCCGGCGGCCAGAGCGAGGGCGGCGCCTCCTCCCAGCCCGACGGTCTCGCGGATCGCGGCCATGTCCAGCGCATCGGTGATGATGACGCCCCGGAAGCCCCACTCCCGCAGCATGCCGAGCACACGCGGGTTGAGGGTCGCCGGCTGCGCGCCCCACGCCGGGACGACGATGTGCGCGGTCATGATCGCGTCGACGCCCGCCTCGACGGCCGCCCGGAACGGCTCGAGGTGCACGCGTTCGTACTCGGCCACGTCGAGCGCGATCTCGGGAAGCGCGTGATGCGAGTCGAGGTGGGTGTCGCCGTGACCGGGGAAGTGCTTGACGCACGCGGCGACGCCGCCGTCCTGGATGCCGTCGACCGTGGCGACGACGTGGCGCGTCACCAGCGCCTCGTCGGATCCGAACGAGCGCACGCCGATGACGGGGTTGCGCGGGTCGGTGTTGACGTCGGCGACCGGACCGAGCACCACGTTCGCACCGACGGCGCGCACGCGACGGGCGAGCTCCGCTCCGGTCCGCTCCGACGCGACCACGTCGTCGAGAGCACCGAGCTGCGCGGCGCCGGGAAGGGTCGAGCCGCTCCCGGACTCCAGCCGCGTGACGCTGCCGCCCTCCTCGTCCACGCCGATCAGGGCGTCCGGGTTCGCGTCGAGGATCTGCGCACTCAGCGCGGGCAGTCCCTCTCCCACGTTCTGTCCGAAGTACACGACTCCGGCCAGGCCGTCGCGCAGCTCCTCCACGAGCCAGGCGGGCGCCGTGGTGCCGAGGAACCCGGGCCAGAGCACGCCGTTCGCGAGGCGCTCGAGCTCGTCGGTCATCCCTTCACCGCTCCCGCGACCATGCCGGCGGAGAGCCGGCGCTGCACGATGACGAAGAAGATCATGACGGGCACGGTGATGATCGTGGAGGCGGCCATGATGCTGCCCCAGTCGTTCGAGTACAGGCCGAAGAACGACTTGAGCCCGATCGAGACCGTGTACTGGTCGGTCTGCGCGCCGAGGATCGTCATGGCGAAGATGAACTCGTTCCACGCCGTGATGAAGCTGAAGATGCTCGTCGCGACGAGGCCGGGCATCACCAGGGGCAGCAGGATCGAGCGGAACATCCGCCACCAGCTCGCGCCGTCGATGTAGGCGGCCTCCTCGAGCTCGACCGGGACGGCGGCGACGAAGCCGCGCAGCATCCAGATGCCGAACGCGAGCGACAGCGCCACGTAGACCACCATGAGGCCGATGATGCTGTTCAGCAGGCCGAGGCTCTTCACCTGGAGGAACAGCGGGATGACCAGGGCCTCGAGCGGCACCATCTGCACCACGAGGATCATCATCAGGACCGTGGTGCGGAACTTGAAGCGGAACCGCGCCACGGCGACCGCCGCGAGCAGGCAGACGATCGCGCTGACGAGCACCGTGACGAGGGCCACGATGGCGGAGTTGCGCAGGTAGGTGCCGAAGCCGCCCTCGGTGAGCACGAAGGCGAAGTTGTCCCACGTGAACTCCTGCGGGAGGAGCGACTGCCCACCGCTGGAGGCCTTGCCGTCGAACGCGCTGGAGACCATCCAGTAGACGGGGAACAGCGTGAAGATGAGGACGGCGGCGACGCCGATGCCGAGTCCGATGCGCGACCGGAGCCTGGGGCGGGGGTTCACAGCTCGTCCTCCTTCATGAGGGAGCGGATGTAGACGATCGTGATGCCGATCAGCACGAGGGTCAGCAGCACCGCCAGCGCGGCGCCGAACCCGTAGCGGTTCTGACCGAACGACTCCACGTACGACCACACGCCGAGGTTGAGCACCTGACGGTTGCCGCCGCTGCCGCCGGGCATGAGGTAGACCTGCGCGAAGACCTTGAAGTCCCAGATCGTCGACAGGATGATGACGACGGAGAAGACGGGCTTGAGCGTCGGGAAGATGATCTTCCAGAAGCGGCGCCACGCGCCGGCCCCGTCGAGCGCCGCGGCCTCGAGCATCTCCTTCGAGACGCCCAGGAGGCCGGCGAGCACGGTGATGGCCACGAACGGGAAGCCGTGGTGGACGACGTTCAGCAGCACGATCGCGTAGAACGACCACTGGTTGGTGAACCAGTTGACCTGACCGTCGATGAGGCCGAGGTCCTGCAGGACGCTGTTGAAGATGCCGCGGTCGGCATCGAAGATGAAGGTCCAGACGTACGTGCCGGTCACGGCGGGCATCGCCCACGCGACCATGATGCAGCTGGAGACGATGGTGCGCCACACGGTGCCCAGCCGCGCCAGCAGCAGCGCCACGAGGGTTCCGAGTGCGACGGTGGTGAACACCGCGACGGCCGCGAAGCCGACCGTGTTGGGGAGCACCACCGTCCACAGGGTCGGATTGGTGAGCGCCTCGGCGTAGTTGTCCAGCCCGATCCAGTTGCTCTCACCGGTGTTGATCTCGCGCAGACCGTAGTCCTGCAGCGAGTAGAGGAACACCTGCACGAGCGGCCAGAGCATCAGCCCCGCGAGGATGATCAGCCCGGGGGCGAGGAGGAGCCAGGGGCGGGCCGTGACGATCGAGAGACCCCGACGCTTCCGGCCGCCGGCCACGGAGGCGGAGGAGGGCTCCGCCTTCGTGGCCGGCAGTGGCGCTTGCACCATCGACATGGAAGGAATGGTTCCTTACTGGTTGAGCAGTTCGGTCATCTCGGCAGCGGCGTCCTTCGTCGCGGTCGCGACGTCCTTCTGCCCGCTGAGGATGGCCTGGATCATGGCGTTGGTGGTCTTCTTCGCCTGCACGGCGCCGAAGTTCGGCGTGACCGGGACGGACGCGCCGCCGTCGACCATCTGCTCGGCGAACGGTGCGACGAGCGGGTCGGTCGAGGCGAGGGCCTCCTCCATCGCGGACTGGACGCCAGGGAAGTAGCCGGTCTCGTCGGACCACTGCTCGGCGAACTCACCGGTGGTCATGAGCTTGACGAACTCCCACGCGAGGTCGGCGTTCTTCGTGGTGTTGAACACCGACAGGTGCGAGCCGCCGAGCACGGAGGGCGCGATGCCGCCGTCCTGGCCGGGGATCACGGCGGCGCCGATCTTGCCCTCGAGCTCGGGGTTGGCCTCGATGAGGGCGTTCGGCGTCCAGGAGCCGGAGAGCATCATCGCGACGTTGCCCTGCGTGAAGGCGTCCCGGAGGTCGGTCTCCTTCCACGTGGTCGCACCGGCCGACGAGAAGCCGTGCTCGGTGGCCAGACCCGTGTAGAACTCGATGCCGGCCTGCGACTCGGCGCTGTCGAGCTCGCTGGTCCAGGTGTCGCCGTCCTTCGTGGCGATCTCGCCGCCGGCGCCCCAGACCCAGGGGTAGACCTGGAACTCGGCGTCGCCCGCGACGGGGAAGGGCAGGATGTCGGGCTTGGCGGCCTTGATGGCCTCACCCGCGGCGACGATGTCGTCCCAGGTCTTCGGAGCCTCGAGACCGAGCTCCTCGAACACGTCGGTGCGGTAGACGATGGAGCGGACGCCGGCGTACCACGGCATGCCGTACAGCTCGTCCTCGTAGGTGCCGGCGACGGCGAGGCCCTCGACGAGGTCGTCGCGGAGGCCGTCCTCGGCGTCGACGTACTCGTCGAGCGGGAGGAGCGCGCCGGCGTCGGCGAACTCCGCGGTCCAGGTGGTGCCGGTCTCGGCGATGTCCGGGGTCGTGCTCCCGGCGATCGAGGTCACGAAGCGGTCGTGGGCGTCGGCCCATTGGATCTCCTCGATGGTGACCTTCGCACCGGTCTCCTCCTCGAAGGCCTCCGAGACCTTGTCGTAGAAGGCGGTCGCGTCGGGGTTGGTCCCCTTCATGATCCAGACGGTCAGCTCCTGGCCCTCGCCGTTGGTCGAGCCGTTGTCACCGCTGCCGCCGGCACAGCCGGCCAGAGCGATCGTGGCGACGGCGCCGAGCGCCACCGCCGGAAGAATGCGCTTGTGCATGGGGGGATCTCCTCTTTGAAAGTCCAGGTGTGCATCGGGTGCGTACCGGGGATAGGAAAAAGTATTCACGACTAACTAATTCCCTGCAAGTTCCTCCCAGAATCGTCACACCGCCGTAACATCAGGCCTCCGGGGTAGGCTCCCCGCATGCCCCGACGTGGATCTGACGCCGACCGCCGCCCACTCCCCCGGCATGCCCCGCACCCTGCACGCGGACGCGCGTCCCGCGTGCTCCGCGGGCTCGGGATCGGACTCGCCGTGGTGCTGGTCTCGACCGCGGCGGTCGCCGGGTTCCTCGTCTGGGACGTGTTCAACCGCGTGGGCGACGGGGCCGTCACCCTGGAGGGTGCACCGCAGGTCGACCCGCCCACCCTCGGCGCGTATCCCGACGACAAGGCCTTCAGCATCCTCATCGTGGGCACGGACGAATGCGGCCCGAAGGCCACCGCGCTCTTCGATGAGCGCTGCGCCGAGGCGGACGGCCTCAGTCGGAACGACGTGAACCTCCTCGTGCACGTCTCCGCTGCCCCGCGGAACGTGACCGTCGTCTCCCTCCCCCGCGACCTCGGCGTGCCCGTGCCGGAATGCACCCGCGAGGACGGCTCCGTCGCGTCGGCGATGGAGAAGGCATCGATGAACTCGCTGTTCGAGCACGCCGGCCTCTCCTGTATCGCGAAGACCGTGAGCGAACTGGGTGACATCCCCGTGGAGTTCGCCGCCAAGATCAGCTTCGACGGCGTCATGGCCGTCACCGATGCGATAGGCGGGGTCGAGGTCTGCATCGCCGGCGACGGCATCCGCGACCGCCACACGGGCATCGACTGGCCGGCGGGCATGCGGACGGTCTCGGGCGTGGAGGCGCTCCAGTTCATCCGCACCCGGCACGGCGTGGGGGACGAGAGCGACCTCGCCCGCATCTCCAATCAGCAGCAGTACATGTCGCGACTGGCCAAGAAGGTGCTGAGCGAGGAGACGCTGACCGACATCCCCAAGGTGCTCCGGCTGACGAACGCCATCGCCGACAACATCGACCCCAGCGACGAGCTCGCCGACCCGCTGCGGCTGGCGCAGCTCGCGCTCGCTCTCAAGGACGTGAGGTTCGGCGACTTCGCCTTCGTGCAGTATCCGAACGTCGTCGACCCGTTCGACGACGACAAGGTCGTGCCCGACGAGGACGCCGCCGCCGCGCTCTGGGATGCGGTGAGGGCCGGCAAACCGCTGCAGCTCACCGGAGACGTGACGACGCACCGCGGCGTGGAGCTCGTCACCCCCGCTCCCACGGCGCCCACGGCCCCGGAGTCGGACCCCGGTCCCGAGGCGACCGCAACGCCGGATGCCCGCGCGACCCTCCCGCCGGAGGTCTCGGGCCAGACCCTCGAGCAGGAGACCTGCGCGGTGGGCAACCAGCGCTGACCCGAGGCGGGCGCGGCGTAGGCTCGACGACATGGGACGGACGCGATCACGGGATGCCGAGCACCCGCAGACCCGTCTCGACCACGGCGGAATCGCCCGCATCGTCCCCTCCGAGTTCACGAGCGGCTTCGAGCTCGTGGTCGACGAGACCCCGCAGTCCCACGTCGATCTGGACGACCCCACCCACCTGCACTTCGAGTACATCGTGCGGATGGGCGCCGTGATCGACCAGCTCCGCCCCGGACCGCTCACCGCCGTCCACCTCGGCGCCGGCGCCCTGACGATCCCCCGCTACATCGACGCGACGCGGCCGGGGTCCCGTCAGCAGGTCATCGAGCTGGAGGCCCCGCTCGTCCAGCTCGTCCGCGAGCACCTCCCGCTGCCGAAGGGGGCGGCGATCCGCCTGCGCATCGGCGATGCCAGGGAGGGAGTCCGCAAGCTCCCGGCCGCCCTGCACACCGCCTGCGATCTCGTCGTCTCCGACGTGTACTCGGGCGCGCAGACCCCCGCCCACCTCACGAGCGTGGAGTTCTACCGCGAGCTCGCCGCGCTGCTCGCGCCCGGCGGGGTGCTGCTGGTCAACGTCGCCGACGGCCCCGGTCTCGCGTTCGCCCGTCGACAGGCCGCGACGATCGCCGAGGTCCTTCCGGAGATCGGCATCCTCGCCGACACCCAGGTGCTCAAGGGCCGCCGCTTCGGCAATCTCGTGCTGGCGGCATCCGCCGCGCCGCTGCCGACGGAGTGGCTGCCGCGGATACTGGCCGCCGGCCCGCACCCCGCGAAGATCGCCCAGGGGGACGAGGCCAGCGCCTTCCTCCAGGGGGCCCGCATCGTCACCGATGCCGACGCGGTCGCCTCCCCGCGCCCGGATGCGTCGCTGTTCCTGCGCTGACCGGGCGCGCCGCCCCGAGGAGCGCGGAAGCGGCAGGCAGACTGGACGGGGACAGTCGCGGGGACGCGCGGAAGGAGAGCAATGAGTTTGATCCGGGGATACGACCAGGAGAGCCTCCGCGAACGCGTCGACCTCGATGAGTGCGCCGCCCGCCTGGACGAGATCGAGGAGCAGCGGAGCCTTCCCGCCCTGCTCGAGCGCGTGTGGCTGCTGAAGGTGCTCGGTCGCCTCGACGACGCCCTCGTCCTCGCCGACGAGGCCGTGCGGCAGGCCCGCATGGCCGGCACGCGCAAGGACGTGCTCCGCGCCCGCGTGCTCCACGCCACGATCCTGCAGTACCGCGGGGCCCACGCCGCCGCCGAGCAGGAGCTGGCCACCTGCGCCACGGAGGCCGAGGGCCAGCGTTGGCTGTCGATCGCCGCGTTCGCCTACCAGCACCACGGCAAGAACGCCTACGACGCGGGAGACTACGAGACCGCGCGGGAGAGCTTCAAGCAGTCGCTGTTCCTGCGGCGCGAGTCCGGCGCCGAGGACCGCGAGCTCGAGACGGTGCTGCTGGCCATCGAGGCCGTGGAGCGTCGTCGTCCGGCGCAGCTCGTCGCGGGCTGACGCCGATGCGCCTGAGTGTCCGCGGCATGCCTTAGCCTGAGCGCATGGCGGAACTTGACCGCGTGCGCGTCTGGGGCGAGGCACTGATCCGGTTGCATCTCGACGACAGCTGGTCGTTCGACTTCGACCATGCCAAGCGTCGCGCCGGGCAGTGCGACTACACGCGCAAGCGCATCACCGTGTCGCGGTATCTCGCCGCCCGCTTCGAGGACGACGACATCCATCAGGTGCTGCTGCACGAGGTCGCGCACGCGCTCGCCGGGCACAAGGCGGCGCACGGTCCGGCGTGGAAGCGCGTGGCGCGCGACCTGGGCTACGTCGGCGGTACGACGCATCACGGGGAGACCGCGGTCGAGCTCGCCCCCTGGGTGGGGCGATGCCCGGCCGGACACGTCACGTACCGCCACCGGCGCCCGACGCGAGCCACGTCCTGCGCCCGGTGCTCCCGCACATTCGACGCGCAACATCTGTTCGCCTGGACGCGTCGTGAGATCACCACCGACGCCCGGCTCGCGGCGCAGGCGCCGCGCTGAGTCCTGCCGGAGCGGCGCGAGCGGAGCCGTGTCAGGCCGACGGGCCGCCGGGACGGGCCTGCTCATCGGAGGCGGATCGGTTCTCCTCATCGGGCGTGTGCGCCTCATCCTCCGGCGCCACCTCTTCGGCGACCGGTGCGGCCTCCGGAGCGGGCACGGCGGAGTCCTCCCCCGTCGCAGCCGCCGCGGTCACGCGTCGGCGACGGACGAGCGCGGTGAGCCCACGCCAGCCGAGCAGGAACACGCCGAGCACGAGCGTCGCCACGATGACGAAGGGCAGCTCCGCGGTGTCTCCGCTGAGCAGCCGCAGCAGCATGCCGCCGACGACCGTCACCGCCCAGACCACCGCGCCCCACGGCAGCGACCACGGCCGACGCGGGCGCCCGGGGAGCAGCGCCGCGACAGCGTGCCCGAGCAGCAGGGCGACGAGGAAGGGCCAGGCCGTGAGAAGGAACCCCGCCGGGTCCTCCTGGTGGGAGGCCCGGCCGATGGCGGCGAAGACGAGGACGAGGACGGCGTCGACGAGGAGAGCGGGGAGGAACCTCATTCCTCGACCCTACGCGGAAGGCGCGCTCACTCGTAGCGCGTGAACCGCCCGTCGCGCAGGACGGGGACGGTGTCCGCGGCATCGAGGACGGCCGCGTCGGCGGTGCTGGTCGGCTCCAGTCCGGCGGCCCGTATCCGATCGGTGGCCGGGACGCCGGCCTGCAGCTCGCGTCCGGAACCCGTCGCCCCGATCAGGTGCTTCACCGCGCGCCGCAGGGCACGGAAGCCCTCCGCTGCCACGGCCGCGTCCGGCGCCGTGTGGTCGATGCCGAGATCGGTCAGAGCCGCGGCGATCGCGCCGGCCCCGAGCTGGTCCTCCACCGCGACGCGCAGCTCCCCCGCGGCGTCGAGCTCCCCCGCCGGGATGAGTGCCACCGAGGTGCGGCCCTGCCGGCGCTCCTGCTCGACCTGCACGGCCCTGGCCACGGCACCGGCGTTGCGGATCGCCCCCAGCAGGACGGTGGCCCCGGTCGAGGCGGCGGCATCGGCCACCGCCGCCCCGTTCCGCGACCATCCGAGGGCTGTCGAGAGGTCGACGTCCGTTCCCGCGGCCACCGCGTCGACGACCGTCGAGGAGAACCGGAGGACGTCGATCACCACGACCACGTCGGCCGGGGCGAGGCGGGCGAGCCCTGACACCCCCCAGTCGAGTCGGACCTGGTACGGGGACTGATCGAACGGCGACGGCATCCGTCCAGCCTAGAGCCGTCAGTCGGCGGCGAGCGCCTCGACCGGAGCCACCCTGGTCGCCAACCGGGTGGGCGTCGCGGCGGCCACGAGGGTGAGGAGCGCCGTCGCGGCGACGATGATCACCACGGGGAGCCACGGCACCTGCGGAGCGATCAGCCCTGCGGGCGTGAACTCCGGCAGGACCGGCACGGAGCCCAGCAGCGACTGGGCCGCGATCCACCCGTAGAGCACCCCGAGCACGAGCCCGGTGAGGGTGGCTGCCACCGTGATGTGCGTCGCCTCCAGCAGCACCATGCGGCGCACCTGCCGGTTGGACAGGCCGATCGAGCGCAGCAGCCCCAGCTCGCGACGACGCTGCACGACGCCGATGGTGAGGAGGTTGACGAGGCCGACCGCCGCGATCACCGCGGAGACCGCGACGAGCACCATCATGATCGCCGCGAAGGCGTCGTAGGGCGCGAAGAACTCGGCCGGGATCTCCTCCGTGGTCTGGCTGGTCATGAGGCGCTTCGACGACTCCAGCGCCACCGCGAACATCGTCACCAGGGTCACGCCCATGACGACGCCGATGGCCATCCGCGACGACCGCTCCGGGTACCGCAGGGCGTTCTCGGCCGCGAGACGGGCGGTCGCGCTCGACCCGAACATCCGCCCCACGAGCCGGAGCACCGGCGGCATGAACAGCACGGACCCCAGGGCCAGCCCGGTGAAGGAGAGGATGCCGCCGAAGAACGCGACCACGACCCCGAGCGGCGTGACGAGGCCGAGGACGACCCCGCCCGCGAGCAGAGCAGCGCCGGAGATCAACAGCACCCAGGCCCCGACATGGCGGCCCTTCCGCCCGGAGACCTCGTCGCGCGTGCGCTCCACCGCGCCGCCCAGAGCCTGCAGGGGGGTCACCGCGAGGACGCGGCGGGAGCCCACCCATGCGGCGGCCCACGTGGTGAGCGCGACGCCGACCGCCGGAAGGGCGAGAGCGGGCTGCGCGAGCGAGAAGGACGACGGCGCGGTGGCGACGAGCTGTCCGCCGAGCTGCACCGCGGCCGCGGAGAGGAGGAGGCCGGCGAGCAGCCCCAGCCCTGCTCCGAGGAGCCCGACGACGAGGCCCTGCCGGCCGACCTGCGCCCGCTGCGATCGCGCCGTCGCCCCGATGAGACGCATCAGCGCGATCTGCCGCGTGCGTCCCGCGATGATCGTCGAGAACGTGTTCGCCGTGACGATCGCCGCCACGTACATCGCCACCGCCGTGAGCAGCACCGACAGGATCGCGACGACGACCGCGAGCGTGCCGCTGTCGCCGATGAACGGATCGGCCTGGAGGACGGCGCCGATGTAGGCCGTGATCTCGACGAGGAACACCCCGAACGCCGACGACAGCGCGGCGACGAGGACGCTCGCGCCCATGCCGCGGTCGCGGAGCCAGGCCAGCCGGGGTCCGGTCGTCCGCGTCTCCGGGACGACCGTGGTGAGCGCGGTCATGCCGACACCTCCGCGGCGAGCATATACGCGGAGATCTGCTCCGCGGTCTGCCGCGGGTGGTCTGCGACGATGCGCCCATCGCCGAGGTAGAGCACCCGGTCGGCGTGGCTGGCCGCGATCGCGTCGTGCGTGACCATCGCGATGGACTGGCCGTGCTCCCGGCTGGCGGAGGCGAGCAGGCGCAGCACCTCCCGTCCGGTCTGGGAGTCGAGGTTGCCCGTGGGCTCGTCCGCGAACACCAGGTCGGGGGCGGTGGCGAGGGCGCGGGCGATCGCGACGCGCTGCTGCTGTCCGCCCGAGAGCTGGTGCGGCCGGTGCCCGAGGCGCTTGCCGAGGCCGAGCGTCTCGATGAGACCGTCGATCCGTGCCCGCTCGATGGCGCTGGGCCGACGGCCGTCGAGCTCGAACGGCAGCAGGATGTTGCCGAGGGCGTCGAGCGTGGGGACGAGGTTGAACGCCTGGAAGATGAACCCGACGCGGCGGCGGCGCAGGATCGTCAGGTCGAGGTCGCCGAGGCCGGTGATCTCGGTGTCGCCGATCCACGCCCGCCCCTCCGTCGGGCTGTCGAGGCCCGCCATGATGTGCATGAGGGTGGACTTGCCGGATCCGGACGGGCCCATGATGGCGGTGAACTGTCCGCGGCGGATGCCGACGCTCACATCGTCGAGCGCGCGGACGGTGCCCTCGCCCGAACCGTAGGTCTTCTTCAGGTGCTGGACGCGGGCGGCGAGCCCGAGGTCGGTGGTCGTGATCTCCATGCTTCTGACGCTATTTCCGCGCCCGGTCCCCCCGCGTCGCCCTCCGGGAGCATCCCGATACATCGGGAGGATGATCCCCCTCCCCTCGACCCACCCCCGTGCGTTCGACCCACCCCTCTACGGCCCGCCGCAAAGGGCCGGGTCGAACAGAAGGGGGTGGGTCGATGTCAGGCGAGGCCGTGCTCGAACGCGAACACGACGAGCTGCACACGGTCGCGGAGCGCGAGCTTCGTGAGGATGCGGCTGATGTGCGTCTTCACCGTGGCCTCGCTGAGGAACTCCCGCGCGGCGATCTCGGCGTTCGAGAGGCCCCGGGCGGCGAGCGCGAAGATCTCCCGCTCCCGCTCCGTCAACTCGGCATACTGCGGGGGTACCGGCTTCGGAGCCTCCGCGAAGTGCTCGAACAGCTCGCGGGTCGCCGACGCCGCGATGACGCTCGACCCCGCATGCACCGTCCGGATCGCCGCGAGCAGGAACTCCGGATCGGCGTCTTTGAGGAGGAAGCCGCTCGCCCCCTGCCGGATCGCCCGCGCCGCCGCCTCGTCGAGGTCGAACGTGGTGAGCATGACGATGCGCGGGGGCTCCGGACGGGACAGGATCTCGGCGGTCGCGGTCAGCCCGTCCATCACCGGCATCCGGATGTCCATGAGGACCACGTCGGGCCGGGTCGCGGCGACCACGGCGAGCGCCTCCCGCCCGTTCCCCGCCTCCCCCACGACCTCGAGGTCCGGCTGGGAGGCCACGAGCATGCGGATACCTGCACGGAACAGCGCCTGGTCGTCGACGAGCACGACTCTGATCACTGCGGGGCTCCGATCGGAAGGCTGCTCTGGACGACGAACTGCGCACCACGGCGCTCGGCTTGCAGACTACCGCCCACGAGCTGCGCCCGCTCGCGCATGCCGATCAGACCGTGTCCCCCGGGCGCGCCCGGCGTCGACTCCGGCGAGATGGCGTTGCGCACCTCGATGTCCACGCGATCAGGGAGCCACGCGAGATGCACGTCCACCGCGCCGTCGCCGTGGCGGATCGCGTTCGTCAACGCCTCCTGGAGGATCCGGTAGACGGCGAGTTGGATCGCCCCCGGTGGCTCCCCCGGAGGCATCGGGTCGACCGTGACCCGCGGCTCGATGCCGGCCTGGCGCACCTGGGCGAACAGCGTCTCGAGGTCGGCGAGGGTCGGCTGCGGACCGTCCCCCTGCCGATGGCGGAGCTGGGTGAGGAGCATCCGCACGTCGCTCAGGGCTCCGCGGGCGGTCTGCGCGATCGTGCCGAGAGCCTCCGTCGCGATCTCGGGCTTCACCGCCGCGGCGTAGCGCGCGCCGTCAGCCTGAGCGATGACGACCGCGAGCGAGTGGGCGACCACATCATGCATGTCCCGCGCGATGCGCACCCGCTCCTGCTCCTCGGCGGCCAGGGCCTCGGCCTGCAGCTGCGCCGAGCGCGTGCGCCGGTTGCGCAGCACGACCCGCCAGAGGAGGCCGCACACCCACGCGAACCCGAGCGCCATGATCGAGGCTGCCACGAGCAGAGTGCCGCCGGTCACGAGCTCCCACCCGCTGCCGGAGCCGAACGCGACGCCCCCGACGAAGACCAGGTACAGCGAAGCGACGATGCCGCCCACGATGACGGAGCCGAACCCCCACCAGAGCACGCGGCGCGACCCCCACGCGGACGTCGCGTACAGCACGAGGAGGATCGCGAAGTCGGTCGGCAGCGGTCCGAAGCCGGCGAGCATCTGCACGATGGCTCCGGCCCAGGCGGCGGCGAGCGCGAGACCGGGAGCGAGGCGTCCGATCGCCACCCCGCCGAACAGGAACACCGACGACGAGATCAGCCCGATGACGTTCACCGCGGACGAGCCGACCAGCTCCGGCTGCGGGGCGTAGAACACGACCCCGAGCGGCGTCAGGAGCGCGAACAGCAGCACCGCCCCGACGATGTCGAGGACGAGGCCGGTACGGGACAGCGGACGGATCACTCCCCCACGCTACGCGAGCGCCCGGGTACTGGCATCCGTCGCGGGATGTATCCGTCAGGCGCGGGCGAGGACCTCCCCGTGCGGCACGAGGAACCAGCCGTCGCCGTCGTCGGCCCAGCGCTTCCAGGCGTCGCTGATCTCCTGCAGATCGGCGCGCGTGGCCATGCCCTGGTCCACGAGCTGCCGCGCGAGCGCCGACTCCAGGATGCGGTCGGCCCACATCCCGCCCCACCAGGCGCGCTCGGACGGGGTCGCGTAGCACCAGGTCGACGCGGTCGCCGTGACGTCCTCGAAGCCCGCCGCCCGCGCCCAGGACAGCAGGCGGCGCCCGGCGTCCGGCTCTCCGCCGTTCACCCGGGCGGCGGCGCGGTACAGCGCGAGCCAGCGATCGAGCTCCGGCAGGACAGGGAACCACAGGAAGCCCGCGTAGTCGGCGTCACGAGCGGCGACCAGTCCCCCGGGCTTCGCGACCCGACGCATCTCCCGCAGCGCCTGCACCGGATCGGCGACGTGCTGCAACACCTGGTGCGCGTGCACGACGTCGAAGGAGTCGTCGGCGAAGCTCAGCGCGTGCACGTCCTCGATGGAGAAGGCGATGTTCGCGACTCCCTGCGCCGCGGCGAGGTCACGCGAGAGGGACAGTGCGGCGTCGTCGATCTCGGTCGCGGTGACGTGCGCGACCACTCCCGCGAAGTCCACCGTGATGGATCCGGGCCCCGCCCCCACGTCGAGGAGCCGGGTCTCGGCCGTGAGGTGCGGTCGCAGATACGCCGCCGAGTTCGCGATGTCCCGCACACTGTGCGAGCGGAGGACGGATTCGTGGTGTCCATGCGTGTACGAGGCCATGCGCTCAGTCTGGCACTCCTGTCGACCCACCCCTCTGCGTGTGTCCCGGCCCCTTCCGGACGCCCGTATGGGGCCGGGACGACGCGAAAGGGGTGGGTCGACGGGTCAGAGGGAGGCGACCATGCGGCGGATCGCCTCGCGGTCGGGCTTGCCTGAGGAGAGGACGTCGAGCTCGTCCACGAGGATCAGACGGGACGGACGGGCGTGGGCGCCGACTTCCCTGGCCACCGCCTCCCTGGCCTGGGCGAGCTGCTCGGACTCGCTGCGCCGCAGGGCCTCACCGCGCGCCGCGACGATGACCGAGGCCTCCCCCCAGCGCTCGTCGTCGACCCCCACGACTACGGCCTGATGCAGCCCGGGCACCGAGCGCACGATCCGCTCCACCCGGTCCAGCGAGACGTTGATGCCGCCGGACACGATCACGTTGTCGGCGCGGCCGTGCACGCGGACCACACCGTTCTCGACGAGACCGAGGTCTCCCGTCCGGTACCAGCGGATGCCGTGCTCGTCCCTGGCGAACGTGCGCGCGGTCAGCGCCGGGTCCCCGAGATACCCCTCCGCGAGCAGGGGGCCGGCGATCCGCAGCTCCCCGTCGACGGCGCGGACGTGCACGGTGTCGAGCGGGACGCCGTCGTACACGCAGCCGCCACTGGTCTCCGTCGAGCCGTAGGTCCGCACGAGACGGACCCCGAGGTCGGCCGCCCGCTCCCGCAGCGGATCCGGGAGTGCCTGCCCGCCGACGAGGATCGCCTCATAGGCCCGCAGTGCCGCGAGCACCCCCGGCTCCCCTGTCGCGTCCAGCAACGTCGCGATCTGCGCCGGGACGAGGGAGGTGTAGAGCGCGGGGACGACACCGGCGGTCGTGGCGTGCAGCATGCCCCGCGTGGCCTCGGCGAACGCGTGCGGCGTGAACCGCCCCTCGATCCGGGTCGGCTCCGTGCCCGCGAGGATCGACCGCACCATCACCTGCAGCCCCGCGACGTAACCGGCCGGCAGGGCGAGCAGCCAGCGCCCGCTGCCGATCCGGGTGGCGGTGGCCTCCGCGCTCGCCCGCAGGGCCTCGCCGCTCAGCGCCACCCGCTTCGGGACGCCGCTGGATCCGGAGGTCGCGATCAATGCGGCGATGCCGTCGTCCACCTCCGCCGGAGCGTCGGCGAGCATGCCGAACCCGAGAGCCGGTCCCTCGTCGAGCGCCCGGAGCAGCGCCTCCCGCAGCAGCGTGGTGTCCTCGGCGTCGGTCGGGATCAGCGCGGTCACGGTCGGCTCCGTCTCTCGTGCGGACTCAGTAGTGCCAGGGGAAGGACGACCAGTCCGGGGCGCGCTTCTCGAGGAAGGAGTCCCGGCCCTCCACCGCCTCGTCGGTGCCGTAGGCGAGACGGGTGGCCTCTCCCGCGAACACCTGCTGGCCGACGAGGCCGTCGTCGACCGCGTTGAAGGCGAACTTGAGCATCCGGATCGCCGTCGGCGACTTCGTCAGCACGGTGCGCGCCATCTTCAGCGCCTCACGCTCGAGCTCGGCGTGCGGCACCACGCGGTTCACGGCGCCCGCCTCGTAGGCCCGCTGCGCCGAGTACTCCTCGGCGAGGAAGAACACCTCCCGCGCGAACTTCTGCCCCGTCTGCCGGGCCATGTAGGCGGAGCCGTACCCGGCGTCGAAGCTGCCGACGTCGGCGTCCGTCTGCTTGAAGCGCGCGTGCTCGGCCGATGCGATGGTCAGGTCGCACACCACGTGCAGCGAGTGGCCGCCGCCGGCCGCCCACCCGGGGACCACGGCGATGACGACCTTGGGCATGAACCGGATGAGCCGCTGCACCTCGAGGATGTGCAGCCGCCCGACAGCGGGGGCGGCTCCTTCCCCCTGGGTTGCTGAGCCTGTCGAAGCATACTTGTACCCGTCGCGGCCGCGGATGCGCTGATCGCCGCCGGAGCAGAACGCCCAGCCGCCGTCCTTCGGGCTCGGTCCGTTGCCGGTCAGCAGCACCGCCCCGATGCGCGCGTCCTGCCGCGCGATGTCCAGGGCGCGGTAGACCTCGTCGACCGTGTGCGGTCGGAAGGCGTTGCGCACCTCGGGCCGGTGGAAGGCGATGCGGGCGACCCCGCCGTCGCGGCTCACGTGCGCGGTGATGTCGGTGTAGTGCTCGGCGCCGGGCGCGAGTTCCCACTCGGCGGGATCGAACAGGTCGGAGACGAAGGCATCGGTCACGGTCTTCAGCCTATTCCCCGGGCACGCGCCGTCTTCATCCACCCGTCGACGATGTCCCAGGCCGGGAAGGCCACGAGGCAGACACCCGTGATCACCGTGAGGACGCGCACCGTGTCGGCATCCACCCCGTTGTCCGTGAACACGAACTCCAGGAAGGCCGGGTTCAGCAGTTCGCCCTGCAGGAGCAGGGTGAGCGCCCACACCGCGAAGGCGACCGCGAGGACGGTGTTCACGACGGCGGCGGCGACGGTCCACCGGCGGCGCGCGTACACGGCGACGGCCAGTCCGGCCTCGGCGATCATGAGCGCGAGGAGGATGCCGATGCCCACCGGCCAGAGCGCGGGCGCCAGGATCGGGATCGGGTCGCCGCCGGTCGGGAAGAACCCGAGCGTGGCGTCCCACACGATCGCACCGATGCCGGCGAGGAGGAACACGAGCGAGGCGATCACGTCGGCGCGGGCGGCCCCGTGCTCCGTGGGCTCGGGGAGCTGATCGACGTCCCATCGCACCCCGGTGTCCGCACCGGTGCGCTCCAGCACGACGAAGACGAGCGTGACCCAGAAGCACAGGTGCACGATCACCGACAGCGTGACGGAGACGACCGCGCCGATGACCTCTCCGGGGCCGGCACCGTTGATCAGCTGTCCGATCGCGACCCCGACGGCCGCGAACGGCGGCACGATGAACAGGAGCAGCTTCAGCAGCCGCCACCAGGTGAGGTAGTACCGGGGGCCGATGAGGTGCAGCGGCCGGTCGGCGTATCCGGCGGCGAGGATGCCCGGGTCGCCGAGGTCGGTGAGGACGGCCCGTTCCGCTTCCTCCGGGCTCTCGCCCTGTTCCCGCCTCGCGTCGACGGCGTCGGCGATGGCGGCTTCGAGCTCGGCGCGGACCTCGTCCTGCGCCTCCGGTGCGAGGCTGCGGATCGTGGCGCTGATGTAACGCTCGGTGAGCGTGCTCGTGGTCATGTCAGTTCTCCTCGGGGGTGAGGGAGGCGATCGCGCCGGTGAGCGCGCGCCATTCGTCGGTGAGGGTGTCGGCCAGCCGGATGCCGGCCTCCGAGGTGCGGTAGAACTTGCGAGGACGGGCCTCGTCGGTGTTCCACTCGCTCGTCAGGTATTCCTGCTTCTCCAGACGACGGAGCAGCGGATAGAGCGTGTTCGCATCGGTGGCGAAGCCCCGGCTCTCGAGCTGCTCGAGCAGCGCGTACCCGTACTCCGGCGTCCGCAGCAGCTGCAGGCAGGCGAGCACCACGGTGCCGCGGCGCAGTTCCTGCAGATGCGTGTCGAGCGTCTCGTTCATGCCGATCACATTAGTGTGTGTCACACACCATTGTCAACGGCACACCCTCGTGCGACATGTCCTTCACCCACCCACTCCGCTGCAGAAGGTCATGGGCCCACCGGCCAAAGGGCGGTTCCGCGCCGAGCTGCCTCTCGATTCAGCGGATCGTCATGCGGCGGATCTCCGCGGCATAGGCGTCAAGCACGCCGAAGATGCCGCGATGCTGCCAGACGCGGTTGCGACTCTTTCCCGAGGTCTCGGTCAGGACTCCTCGCTCCGTCAGCGCGTCGAGCGCGCGCAGCGCCGCCATCTCCCCGAGACCGAGCTCCGCCATGAGGTACTTCGTGTTCACGGCGGGCTGGCCGACGAGGTAGGGGAGCACCTTCCACGCCGCGGCATCCGCACGGATGCCCTCCATCTTCTGACGTGACTCGTCGAGCTGCTCCACCAGGTCGTCGACGAGCCCGGTGCCCGTCTTCGCAGCGATGCGGCTGGCCATCGCGAACTCGCGGACGATCGGGCCGGCGTCCCCGTCGCGGAACGCTCCGAGGGCTGCGAAGTAGCGCTCGGTATCCACGAGAAGTCCCGCGGAGATCGGCACCGCGGTGGACCCGACGAGCTCCTTGTTGCGCAGGATCGACTGCGCCAGGGCGCGCCCGGTGCGACCGTTGCCGTCAACGAAGGGATGGATGGTCTCGAACTGGGCGTGCGCGACGGCCACCTGCACCAGAACCGACACATCTTGACGGTCGATGAAGGAAACCAGATCCGCGATCGCACCGGGGATGCGGTCATGATGTGGGGCGACGAACTTTGCGAAGCGGGGGCCGGCGTTCCCGGTCCCAATCCAGACCTGCTCCCGGCGGTAGCGGCCGGCTTCGTGCTCGAGACCGCGCTGATGCGTCAGCAGCGCGCGGTGCATGGCGAGGATGGAGTCCTCGTTGATGTCGTCGGCCATCCGGAGCGCGGCTTCCATGGCGCGGACGTTGCCTATGACCGTCAGCGCGTTCGCCTTGTCGCCCTCTTCGATCTCGGCCAGAGCGAGTTGCTTCGCCGAGGTCGTCAGCTGCTCGATCTGCGAGCTCGACGCCGACTCTGTGCGTAGCAGGATCGCCGTCATCGGGCCGAGGGCGGGGTTGTCCATGCCGAGCTTCTTCTGCGCGTGCTGATCGAACTCGACCAGTTGGCGCGTGGCATCCTCGACGTCGGCCGAGTCTTCACCGGAAAGTAGGGGATGCCACTGAGCGATCGGCGACGTGACGGTGGCGTCGTACGGACCCGTCTGGCGCGACACCTCGGCGCGGGAGAACATCGCAGGGGCGCGCGGCACCCACTCGAAGGTCTCCTGGGAGACGGCTTCGATCGTAATGGGTGCGGGTGCAGCTCCTGTTGCCATTCCCTCAGTTTACCAACATTTACCGCACTATCTGTTGGTTACCCGTCGTCGAACCATCGGAACAAGAGGACGTCGTGGCGAAGCGGGACCGGACCTGCAGGCACCCGGCGGGGGAGACCGCGTGCCCACCGCTTCGGCGCGGCGGGCGCCCCTGAGAATCCGAGCGTCGGCGCGGCCTTTCCCTGGGGTCACGCGGTGCTCTGCGTGCCGTTCAGCGTCGTGGAAGATACTCGCGTGCGACATCATCGCGGCGGAGGTGGCGCACAATGAAGTCATGATCCCCGCCGTCACGGAGCTCCTCGATTCCGCCCGCGTCGTCGCCCTGCCGATGCAGACCCGCTTCCGCGGCGTCGACACACGGGAGGCCCTGTTGTTCGAAGGGCCGGAGGGCTGGGCCGAGTTCTCCCCCTTCGTCGAATACGACGACGCCGAGGCGGCGACCTGGCTGGCCGCCGCGATCGACTACGCCTACGCCCCGCAACCCGCGCCGCTGCGGGATCGGGTGGGCGTCAACGCCACGGTGCCGGCCGTCGACGCCGCTCGCGTGCCCGAGGTCCTGGCGCGCTTCTCCGGATGCCGGACCGCGAAGGTCAAGGTCGCCGAGCCCGGGCAGGTGCTGGCGGACGACGTCGACCGGGTCCGCGCCGTCCGGGAGACTCTCGGGCCGGAGGGCCGCATCCGGATCGACGCCAACGGCCTGTGGAACGTCGATGAGGCCGAGCACGCCGTCCACGCGCTCGCCGCGTTCGACCTGGAGTACGTCGAGCAGCCGTGCGCCTCGGTGCCCGAGCTCGTCGAGCTGCGCCGGCGGATCGCCTACATGGGGATCCCGGTCGCGGCGGACGAGAGCATCCGGAAGTCCGGAGACCCCCTCGCCGTGGCGCGCGCGGGAGCCGCGGACATCGTCGTCATCAAAGCGCAGCCGCTGGGCGGGCTCACCCACGCGCTGCAGATCGTCACCGCGGCCGGCCTGCCCGCGGTCGTCTCCAGTGCCCTGGACACCGCTATCGGCCTGACGCAGGGAGCCGCCCTGGCCGCCGCCCTCCCGACCCTCGACTACGACTGCGGTCTGGGCACGGCCTCACTGTTCCAGGACGACGTCGCCGACCTCCGCCCCGTCGACGGGGCGATCCCGGTCGGACGCATGTCCCCCGACCCGGCAGCCCTCGCGCGCCTCGCCGCCGCGGACGAACGCCGGGAGTGGTGGCTGGCCCGCCTCGCCCGCTGCCACCACGAGCTGCTCGCGAACCGCAGCGCCTAGGACTCGACGAGGAGCTCCACGAGCCGCCCGAGCTCCTCGCCGCCGGAGTGTCGCAGCGCCGCGTCGTCGCGGCCGGCCATGGCACCGCGGACGGTCATGCCCTCCCAGAGGATCATCAGCATGCGCGCCGCGTCGGTCGCGGGCAGCCGGAGGCGCAGCGTGCCCGCCGCCTCCACGATGTCCTCCACGATGCGCGCGATGCTCGCCACCATCTCGCGCTCCTGGGCGAGGTAGGCCTCGCCGAACTGCGGGTCGCGCAGGGCCCGGATCCGGATCTCGCTCATCAGCATCACGCCCAGGCGGTCGTCGCTGCCGAGCTCCATGATCTGCTGGACGAGATCTGTCGGGTCGCAGTCGTCGGCGAGCTCCCCGTCCGCCCGCATCTGCTCCACGCGAGTCCGCACGGCCGCCACCCTCGCGTCGGCGACACCGGCAGCGAGGGTCAGGAACAGCTCGTCCTTCGAGTCGAAGTTCGAGTAGAACGCCCCGCGCGTGAAGCCGGCGCGCTCGCAGACCGCCTCGACCGAGGCGCCGTCCAGACCGACCTCGGCGAACACCTGCGCGGCGGCCTCCAGCAGACGCGCCTTCGTGTTCTCCCGGCTGCGGGTGGCGGGTGACGACATCGGAACCTCCTGGCCTTCCCTCTCGACGATTCACACCCGGTGCACAGACTCCGGATGGCGGATGACCTTACGATACATCTATGTATCGGATACACCTGTGTATCCACCCGGCACCCCACGGAGATTCGCGTGTCCACACTGCTCTCGTCCCTCGGACGCTGGTCCTTCCGCCACCCGTGGCGCGTCCTCGTCTCCTGGCTCCTCGCCCTCGGCATCGCCGGAGCCGGAGCCGTGGTCCTCGGCGCCGGCACCGACAACACGTTCTCCATCCCCGGAACCGAGTCCCAGGCCGGCCTCGAGCAGCTCTCCCGCTCCTTCCCCCAGGTGAGCGGCACGAACGCCCAGTTCATCGTCGTGGCCGCGGACGGCGACGAGATCACCGATGACGAGTACCGCGAGCCGATCGAGGACGCCGTGTCGGAGCTCGGCGACCTCGACGAGGTCCTCGCCGCCACTTCGCCGTACGACGAGATGGTCAACGGCATGATCAACGACGACGACACGGCGGCGATCGTGCGCCTGCAGTTCGACGGCGAGTCCACCGACGTCTCCGAGGAGACCAAGGACGCCCTGCGCTCCACCGTCGACGAGCTCGCGGCAGAGCTCCCCGACGGTGCGCGGGCCTCGCTCGGCGGCGACCTCTTCGCGATCTCGATCCCCGGCGTCACGCTCACCGAGGCCGTGGGCCTGCTCATCGCGCTCCTCGTGCTCATCGTCACGTTCCGGTCGTTCGTCGTCGCCGGACTCCCCCTGCTCACCGCCATCCTCGGTGTCGGCATCTCCATGGCCGGGATCTTCACGGCGACCGCCTTCGCGACCGTCTCCTCCACCACGCCGCTGCTCGCCCTGATGCTCGGACTCGCGGTCGGCATCGACTACGCGCTCTTCATCGTCGCTCGCCACCAGGACCAGGTCCGAGAGGGTGTGGAGCCCGAGGAATCGGCCGCGCGAGCGGTCGGCACGGCCGGCTCGGCGGTCGTCTTCGCGGGCGTCACCGTGCTCATCGCGCTGATCGGCCTCGGCTTCGCGGGCATCCCGTTCCTCACCACCATGGGCGTCGCGGCGTCCGTGGCCGTCGCGGTCGCCGTGGCGATCGCGGTGACCCTGACCCCCGCCCTGCTCGGATTCCTCAAGGGCCGCGTGGCCGGACGACCGAAGCGCGCGAAGGCCCCGAAGAAGGCGGCCGCGAAGGACGCCGCCACGAAGCCCCGCGGCAGCCGTCGGTGGGTGGAGGGCGTGACGAAGCACCCCGTCCTCGTCTCCCTCGCGGTCGTCCTCGGACTCGGCATCGTCGCCGTCCCCGCCCTCAGCCTCGACCTCGCCCTGCCGAACGCCGGCGTCCTGCCGAAGGACTCCGAGGCGCGACAGAACTACGACCTCGTCGGCGAGCAATTCGGTCCCGGCTTCAACGGCCCCCTCATCCTCACCGGCACCATCGTCACCTCCACCGACCCGCTCGGTCTCATGGAAGACCTCGGAGATGCGGTGGCCGAGGTTCCCGGCGTGAAGGAGGTCGCCCTCGCGACGCCGAACGAGACCGCCGACACCGGCATCGTGCAGATCATCCCGGAGACGGCTCCCGACGACCCCGCGACGGCCGACCTCGTGCGCGAGCTCCGCAGCCACCACGACGAGTGGCTGGACGAGTTCGGCATCGACCTCAAGGTCACCGGCTTCACCGCCGTCGGCATCGACATCTCCGATCAGCTCGGCGCGGCTCTGCTGCCGTTCGGGATCTTCGTGATCGGACTCTCGCTGATCCTCCTCACCATCGTGTTCCGTTCTCTCTGGGTGCCGATCACCGCCGCGGCCGGCTACCTGCTGTCGATCGTCGCTGCCTTCGGTGTCGTCGGGGCGGTCTTCGAGTGGGGCTGGTTCGCCGACGTCCTGCATGTGGCGAAGGTCGGACCGATCATCAGCTTCATGCCGATCATCCTCATGGGCGTGTTGTTCGGCCTGGCGATGGACTACCAGGTGTTCCTGGTGTCGCGGATGCGCGAGGACTTCGTGCACGATCCCGACCTGCGCCGGGGTGCGGGGTCGGTGGACCGCGCCACCCGGCGTGCGGCGGCCCTGCGCGCCGTGCGGAGCGGGTTCACCGGGTCGGCGAAGGTCGTCACCGCGGCCGGCCTCATCATGTTCGCGGTGTTCGTGGCCTTCGTACCCGAGGGCGACTCCTCCCTCAAACCCATCGCCCTCGGACTCGCCGCCGGCATCGCCTTCGACGCCTTCCTCGTGCGGATGACGCTGATCCCGGCGCTGATGGCGATCCTCGGCGAGCGCGCCTGGGAGATCCCGTCGTGGCTGGAGCGGATCCTCCCCCGCGTGGACATCGAGGGCGAGGCGGTGGAGCGCGAACGGCACCTCGAAGCCTGGCCGGGAGACGGGTCGCTCGTCGCTGCGGACGACCTGGAGCTCGGCGCCGGTATCTCCGCGGCGGAGGGCCTGTCCCTGCGGGTCGCGCCCGGCGCGGCCCTGATCGTCAGCGGCGCTGATGCCGGAACACTGCGTGCCCTCGCGCTCACCGTCGGCGCGCGGATCGCCCCAGCCGACGGACGCCTCCGCGTCGCCGGGCACCTGCTCCCCGGTCGTGCGGCGTGGGTCCGCTCGCACGTGGGTTGCGTGCTCGCCGACGACGGATCCGTCCTCGCCGACCTCCGCGAAGCCCTCCGCGGTCGTTCCGAGCTCGTCGTGATCGACGGCGCGGACCGGCTTCGCGGCGGCGAGCGCGACCAGGTGGCCGCGATGCTGCGCGACGCGAAGTCCCGCCGGAGTCTCGCCGTCTTCGCCACCGCCGCCGACCCCGACGCGGCCCGTTCCCTTCTCGCGGAGGCCGGATGGCCGTCCGCCGACGTTCTCGACACGCGCGCGCCCCGCCCGAGCGCCGCAGAAACGACCGAGGTGCCCGCATGACCCTCCCCCTCGAGCGTGCCCGCTCGCGCAAACCCATCACCTGGCTGACGATCCTCGGCGTCCTGCTGCTGCCGGCAGCGGTCGGCGGCATCCTCATGGCGGCGCTCTACAACCCGACCGAGCGTCTCGACTCCATGACCGCGGCCATCGTGAACCTCGACGAGCCCGTCGAGATCGACGGCCAGACCACTCCCCTGGGGCGCCAGCTCGCCTCCGGGCTCGTCGAGGGGTCGGACGACCTCGACTCGAACCTCACGTGGGTCATCTCCAATGAGGAGGACGCCGCCGACGGACTCGCCGACGGCTCGTACCAGGCCGTCATCACGATCCCCGAGGACTTCTCGGCCGCGGCGACCTCCGCGGGCCAGGCGGTCGCCGACGGCGGCGGGGACGCGGAGCAGGCGACGATCCAGGTGACGACGCCCGACGACGGCCTCGTGGCCGACGACCTCATCACCGGACAGATCGCCGACGTGGCGGCCTCGACGCTCGGCACCATGCTGTCCGAGGCGACGACCGAGAACATCCTCGTCGGCTTCACCACCATCGGCGACCAGATCGGCGATGCGGCGGACGGGGCCCTGGAGCTGGCGAAGGGCGCCCGCGACGCGGCCACCGGCGCCGCCGCCCTCCCGGAGGGAGCGACGCAGCTCGCCGCCGGTGCCGGAGAGCTGGGCACGGGGGCCTCCACCCTCGCGTCCGGCCTCGACACGATCGCGGGGCAGACCCGGCAGGCCGCGACCGGCGCCGGCACCATCGGTGCGGGACTCACCTCCGCGGCGACCGAGCTGCAGGGCCGGGTCGCCGGCGTCCAGAAGCTCACCGGTAGCATCCAGTCGGCGGGCGCGTCGGCGAAGTCGGCCGCGACGGACTCGGCCACGGTCGCACAGGGTCTCGGGACGATGGCGGCCACGGCGTGCGCCGCCGATCCGGAATCGCCGGAGTGCGGACAGCTCTCCGGCCTCGCCTCGAAGGCGGCGGCAGCGGCCACGTCGGCCGGAACCGCCTCCGGCATCCTCAACAACGAAGAGGTTGCCGCGGGTGTGGCCGCGCTTCCCGGAACCTTCTCCACCCTGGGCACTCAGCTCGGCGAGGCGGGCGCCGGGGCGACAGAGCTCGCCGGCGGGCTCAACCGCCTCGCGAGCGAGGGCGTGGATCAGTCCGCGGCGGGAGCGCGAGCCCTGTCGTCCGGCGCGACGCAGCTCGCCGACGGCGCGACCCAGCTCGCCGACGGCAGCACGGAACTCGCCACCGGCCTCGACACCCTCGCGACCGGCACCGGCGACCTCGCGGGCGGACTGCGCACCGCGGCGGACTCCCTCCCGTCCTTCAGCGACGAGGAGTCCACATCGCTGGCGTCGGTGATCGCCGATCCCGTGGCGACCGACTCCTCGATGAGCTCGCTCTTCGGTCCCACCGCGATCCCGCTGCTCACCGCGGTGGTGCTGTGGTTCGGCGGTCTCGCGTCGTTCCTGGTCCTCCGCGCCCACACGGCGCGCACGCTCACGTCGCGACGCTCGTCCGCCTCCCTCACCCTCCGCGCGTTCTGGCCGGCCGCGGCGATCGGCGCCGCGCAGGGTCTGCTCGTCTCCCTCATCGTGCAGACCGTGGCGGACTATGACGTTGCGGCATGGTGGGCGTTCGCGGGCACCGCCGTCCTCGCCGGAGTGGTGTTCGCCGCCGTGAACCAGGCCCTCGTGGCGGTGTTCGGCGGCGTCGGACGCTGGATCGCCGCACTGATCGGCGTCATCGCCGTGGCGACGGGACTGATCTCGACCGTGCCCGACTGGCTCGCGAGCATCGGGGCCGCCCTCCCGACCGCACCGGCCTTCGCGGGTCTCATGGAGGCGAGCGGGGCCGCCGTCGCCGCCCTCGTCGTCTGGGGCGTGCTCTCGCTCGTCGCCACGACGGTGGTCGTCGCGGTCCGCCGCACGACCACCGCCCAGGCCGTCGTCACCGCCTGACCCCCCGGGCCCAACTTCGGAGATCACGGACGACACGCCGCCGGACACCCCCTGCCGACGGCGTGTCGCGTCCGTTCTCCGAAACAGTGCACGGACGCGACGACGACACCCCGTACCCTCGTGCCATGCGCCGACCGTTCATGGACACTCCCGACCAGCTCGCGAGCCTCGAAGGACAGCAGTATCTCGTGCTCCGGCCGACCGGAGCCGTCGCCGCGGAATACCGGGCCATCCAGGAAGGCGCGCTCGATCGCCTAGGGACGCCCCTGCGGCATCCGCACACGGAGCACGTGACGCTTCGCGGCTTCTTCGAGCCGGAGCGCCGGGATGAGCTGCGGGCCCTGATCCGCGCCTGGGCCGCGGGACAGAGTCCTCTCGAACTCACCGCCGACGCCGTGGACGTCTTCCCCGCGCCGTGGCAGATCGTGATCCTGCGCCTCGCCCGCACCCCCGCGCTCGTGCACGCATACGCCTCGCTGACGGAGGTGCTCCGGCCGACGGACTTCCGTCGCCTCGACGAGCTCTCCGTCGAGGACTGGACCTTCCACCTCTCGGTGCTCTACGGCAAGACGCTGGACCCTGAGACATGGCAGCAGCTCGCCGCCACCGAGGTCCGTCCTCTCACCCCCGCGCCGACGGAGGTCGTCACCGAGGCCGAGTTCGTCTGGTACGAGGGCGGCGTCGAGCACGCCGAGGTCATCCCCCTCGGCGGCTGAGCCCTGCTCCGGCGGGCACGACTTCGGAGATGCTGGACGACACACCGCGACCGAGGTCCGCCCGTCGGCGTGCCCCTCGCGATCTCCGAAGCTGTGCTCGGCCGGATCAGCTCAGGCCGGAGTAGGCGTGCAGACCCTTGAAGAAGACGTTGACGATGGTGAAGTTGAAGATCACGGCGGTGAAGCCGACGATCGACAGCCAGGCCGAAGGGTTGCCGCGCCAGCCGCGGGTCGCCCTGGCGTGGATGTACCCGGCGTAGAGCACCCAGATCACGAAGGTCCAGGTCTCCTTCACGTCGAAGCCCCAGAAGCGGCTCCACGCGTAGTACGCCCAGATGGACCCGGCGATGAGGGTGAAGGTCCAGAGGATGAAGCCGATGATCGTGAACAGGTACGCCAGGCTCTCCAGGCGCTCCGCCGGCGGGAACGTGCGCAGGAAGCCGGGGCCGGTCTTGGCCGCCCCCTCACCGAGCAGCCGCTCGCGCCGGGCCTGCATGAGCTGGATCACCGAGAGCGCGAAGGCGAGGGCGAAGAACGCGGTCGCGAGCGAGGCGACGAACACGTGGATGATCAGCCACACGCTCTTCAGCGGGTCCATCAGCGGGGAGACCTCGACGTAGAAGTTCGTTGCGCCGAGGCCCAGGAGGACCACGACGAGGCCCGTGATGAAGGTGCCGAGGAAGCGCAGGTCGAGGCGTGTGAGCACCGCCAGGTAGACCGCGATGATGAGCAGCGTTCCGACCATGCCGAACTCGTACAGGTTCGCCCACGGCACCCGACCGGCCGCGATGCCGCGCGTCACAGCGGCGGCGAGGTGGAACACGAAGCCCAGCACCGTGAGCGAGGTGCCGATTCGCGCCATGACGAAGCGCTGCGGCTTCGGAGCTCCGGGCGCATCGACGGGTGCGGAAGCGGAGACGCTCCCGGAACGACCGGCGGCCACGAGCTCGCCCTCGCGGACGGTGTGGGCGTCGGCCGTCGCCTGCGAGCGGCGCGCGAGATCGAAGGCGTAGGCCACGAAGGCCGCCGCGTAGATCGCGATCGCCGTCCACAGCAGGACGGGCGAGATCACGGTGAGCTCGAGCATGGTGTCAGTCTACTTTCCGGGTGCCGGGGCCGCAGGGTCCGCGGCGGCGTCCGCGGCATCCTCGTCGGCGTCTTCAGGGGTACGGGCGGCCGTGCTGCCCGCGGCGTCGAGCAGCCGGGCGTGCCCGGCACGGAGGTCGTCCACGGCGCGGGCGAGCGTGGGGTCTTCCCCTCGGGCCAGGGCCGCGTACTCGAGGTCGACCGCGCCGTCCGCCGCGGTGGCCTTCACCCACACGCGCCGACGCGGCACGAACAGGGCGAGCATGAGGCCGCCGAGGGCGAGCAGCGCGAACCCGAGCACGAACACCCCGGACTCGTCGCGATGGATCTGCAGGGAGGCGAAGCGCTTGACGGACTCCGAGGTGTCGGTGGCGCCCTCCGGCGACTCGTCGTCGAAGGTCACCGAGCCGAGGCCGTTCGGCAGCTGCGCGGTCTCACCCGGGGACAGCTCGATCGACTCGACGTCGGTGCTGCGTCCGGTGAGCTTGGTCATGTCGGAGGTGTCGAGCACGTAGACCGAGCGCGGCACGCCGTCGTTGATCCCGAGGTCACCCGTGTACACGTCGAGCGTGAGCGTCGGGTTCGTGAGGTCGGGGTACGCCGAGAAGAAGGCGCCCGTGTCGAGCACGCCCGTGGTCGGGTAGAAGAAGCCGACGAGGCCCACCTGCTCGGCCAGGCCGTCCGGGACCTTGAGCACGCCGAGCGAGGTCATGTTGTTGTCCTGCGGGAGGAAGGGCGTGCTGTTGTGGAACACCACGTTGCCCTCGGGGTCGCGCACCGTCACCGTCGGGGCGTACCCGTTGCCGAGCAGGAACACGTCGTCGTCGGCCACGCCCAGGGGCTCGTTGACCTTGACGGCGCCCTCGCGCTCCTCGCCGTTCTCCTGGATGGTCATGTTCGCGGAGAAGTTCCCGGCCTGGCCGGAGCCGGGCTCGCCGAACGGCTGATACGTGACGTCGAAGGAGTCGAGCCGCATCGAGTACGGCGCGAAGGAGTCGTCGGCCACGAAGCGCCCACGGTTCATGGAGTCGTAGTCGAGCAGCGTGTTGGCGAAGGTCTCCCCCTCGACGAGCACGCGCTGCCCCGTGTAGGCGAAGCCGCCGCCGACGCCGATCGTCACGAGCACGCCAACGAGGGCGAGGTGGAAGAGCAGATTACCCGTCTCCCGCCAGTAGCCGCGCTCGGCCGACACCGAGTACGTGCGCCCCCGGTCATAGCGCTCCACGCGGTAGCCGAGCGCCTTGAGCTGCTTCGTGGCGACGTCGATCGAGGCGGCGGCCTCCGCGGCGGCGTCTCCGGTGCGGGTGCCGGAGTCGGCGACCGTGTCGCGGGTGACGGCGCGGTAGTCCTCCAGGCGTCGCAGTCGCGCGGGCGTGCGCGGCGGGCGGGCCTGCAGCGCCTTGGCGTGGTGCTTGATGCGCGGGATGACGCAGCCGACGAGCGAGGTGAACAGCAGCAGGTAGATCGCCGAGAACCAGGGCGACAGGTACACGTCGAAGAGCTTGAGCCCGTCGAGCACCGGGAACAGATCGGGGTTGTCGCGCTCCCACTGCGTCACGCCGTTCGGGTCGGCCATCCGCTGCGGGAAGATCGACCCGGGGATGGCCGCGATCGCCAGCACGAGCAGCAGGACGAGCGCCGTGCGCATGGAGGTGAGCTGACGCCACCCCCACCGCAGCCAGCCGACGAATCCGAGGCGCGGCTGGGTGATCGTGTCGTCGCCGTCGACGTGATCGGACGGGCGGAGCGGATCGCTGGAGTCGTTGGTCACGGCACTCTTGTTCTTCGTCATGGTCGTCTCGGAGCGGTCAGAGCGGGAGGATGACACTGCCGATCACCGCCGTCAGCCGCGACATGATGTCGGTCCACAGGCCGGTGACCATCAGGACGCCGAGGAGGATCAGCAGCACGCCGCCGAGGATGTTCACGACCCGGATGTGGCGGCGCAGGAACCCGATGGCCTTCGTGGCCCAGCCGAAGCCGAGGGCGACGAGCAGGAACGGGATGCCGAGTCCCAGCGAGTAGGCGAGGCCGAGGAACCCCGCACGCACGGGATCTCCGGCATTGAAGGAGAGCGCGAGGATGGCGGCGAGCGTCGGGCCCATGCAGGGCGCCCAGCCGATGCCGAGCGCGACGCCGAGGAGCGGAGCACCGACCATCCCGGCCTTCGAGTCGACGTGGAAGCGGAGCTCCTTCTGCGCGAACCCGAAGAGCCCGAGGAAGACGAGGCCCATCGCGATGATGACGACGCCGAGGATGCGGGTGATGAGGTCGCCCCACTGGAGCAGGAACACGCCAGCAGTGCCGCCGAGCACCGTGTAGAGGATGAAGACCACGGTGAAGCCGAGGATGAACAGCAGCACGCCGAGGACGAGGCGGCTTCGGGTGGCCGTCTGGGTGGTGCCGCCGCCGGACGTCGACGATCCCCGCGGTGCCACGGCTCCGCCGAGGAAGCCGAGGTAGCCGGGCACGAGCGGGAGCACGCACGGCGAGAGGAACGAGACGAGTCCGGCGAGCATGGCCACCGGGATCGCGATCCAGAGGGCGCCGGAGCCGATGATCGCTTCGGGGCTCATGACGACCTCGCGGACATCAGGAGTCCTCCGCGAGCGCGTCCTTGACGAGCGTGGAGAGGACGGAGGTGCCGTCGATCGGACCGATGATCTTCGCGGCGACGCGCCCCTGCTTGTCGAGCACGAGCGTGGTGGGGGTCGCCGAGATCGGCACGACCTTCGCGAAGGCGAGCTTGGCTTCGGCGGTGTCGACGTCGATGAGGCTCGGGTACGTGATCCCGAACTCGTCGGCGAACGCGGCCGCGGTGTCGGCCTGATCCCGCGTGTTGATGCCGATGAACTGGACGTCCGCGTCGCTGTGCTCCTGCCAGACGGCCTCCAGGTCGGGGGCCTCGACGCGGCACGGGGCGCAGCCGGCGTACCAGAAGTTGACGACCGCGACCTGTCCTGCGATGTCGGCACTGTCGAAGTCCTCGCCGTGCTCCGTGACTCCGGCGAACTCGACCGGCTCGCCACGCTCGGCGACGGGGATCTCGACGATCGCGCCGTCGGCGGCGACGTACCCGGTGTTCTCGCCGCTCAGGAACGACTCGCTCACGGCGTCGGGGGCGCAGGCGCTCAAACCGACGGCGAGCACCGCAGCGAGCGCGGCTCCGCCCAGGCGGCCGAGGGGCCGAAGACGGGAGGGGCGGCCGTTGCGGATCGGGTGAATCCTGGGAGCGCGGGACACGTCTCCGAGTTTACGCAGAGCTTCCTATGCATCGGCCGGGTACCCCCGGGGGGAGTCAGAAGCGCGCGAGCACGTCGTCCACCCCGGCGCGGAACCGCGGACAGGTCGCGATGTCGTGCGCACGGCACCCCATGGCGTGCTCCGTCATTTCCCGGGATCGCCGCATCTCCTCCATCCGCCTGTCGAGGTCGTCGAGATGCTGCTGCAGCACCTGATGCCGGCCCGCGCTGCCGTCGTCGAGGAGCACGGCGATCTGGTCGAGGCTCATGCCGGCGGCCTTGCTGCGCTGGATGACGGCGATGCGCACGACCTCGTCCTCGCCGTAGCGACGCCGGCCCGCCGCGTCCCGGGGTGGCCGCAGCAGGCCGACCGTCTCCCAGTGCCGCAGGACGTTCGTCGGCAGTTCGAACCGCGCCGCCACCTCGCCGACGGACCAGGGATGCGCGTCGCTTGACTTCATGTTGACATGAAGTCACAGACTGGTGCCGAACGCAAGACGCGAGAAGGGAACCCCCATGTACGACGCGATCGTGATCGGTGCCGGCCCCGCCGGACTCCAGGCGGCGCTCACCCTCGGACGGATGCATCGGCCGGTGCTCCTGCTGGACTCCGGCGAGTACCGCAATGGCACCGTGCAGCATATGCACAACATGATCGGTGCCGATGGGAAGGCCCCGGCGGACCTCCGCGCCCAGGCCCGGGCCGAGCTCGCGGCCTATGCGGACGTCGAGGTGCGGGACGTCGCGGCGCAGCGGATCTCCGGCGACGCGGAGACGGGGTTCTCGGTGAGCCTCGCCGACGGGTCGGTGACCGACGCACGACGGGTGATCCTGGCGACCGGCGTCGCGGACGATCTCCCGCCGGTGCGGGGTCTCGCCGAGCTGTGGGGCGTCCGGGTCTTCAGCTGCCCGTTCTGCGACGGACACGAGCACGCCGGGAAGCCGATCGCGATCCTCGGCGCGGCACCCCGGGCGGCCCATCTGATCGGGTTGCTCGGCCGGATCGTCGGCGAGATCACGGTGGTCCCGGTGGGAGAGCCGTTCGCCGCGGAGGACCGTACCGCGCTGGAGGAGCTCGGGGTACGGGTGGCCTCCGCTCCGGTCGAGGCTGTCGCCGCGCACGGAGACGGGGTGCGGGTGCGCAGCGCCGAGGGCGACCTCGACGTCGCGGGCGTGTTCGTGGCCTCCGGCACGATGCGACACCGGGCGCCCTTCGCCGCCGACCTCGGGCTGCGGATGCTGGAGTCGGGGTCCATCGAGATCGATGAGTTCGGGAGGACGTCGCGTCCTGGGGTCCTCGCGGCGGGCGACCTCGCCCATCGCGCGACCCTCCCCGGCCCGATGGCCTCGGTCCTGCTCGCCGCCGCCGCGGGACAGCTCGCCGCGGTGGGGGTGATCCAGTCCCTCTGACGTCGAACCGCCCGATCGGTCCCATCTCCGGGCCGGATGGGGCCAGTCAGGCGATTCGAACAGGGGGTCAGACGGCCCCGACGTCGACAGCACCGCCGGTCGCGGCGGGCTCGGCGTAGGAGACCTCGCGCCAGACGTCGCCCACGCGTTCGAACGAGGTCACACTCGACAGGGCGCAGCGGCGGGTCCGCGGGTCATGCTGCAGCGGGAGGCCGGCCACGCGGAGGTGCGTGATCCAGATCGGCGCCTGATGCGACACCATCACGATGTCCCCCGCGGTCGGGATCTCGGCCGCGGCCGTCCATGCCTCGTCCATCACGCCGAGCATGCGCTCCGCGATCGAGGCGTACGGCTCCCCCCAGCTCGGCAGCGACGGCTGGCGCAGGTGCCACCAGTTCACCGGATTCATCAGCGACCGCCGCATCCGGGTGCCCTCGAACACGTTCGTCGGCTCGATCAGGCGGATGTCCGTCTCGGGTTCGAGGTCGAACACCTCCGCGAAGGGGGCGGCCGACTCCTGCGCGCGCTCCAGAGGCGACGCGAACAGCGCGGTCACCGGATCGCCGAGCCCGGCCACATGTTCCGCCGCCGCCTGCGCCATCTCCTCCCCCGCGGTGCTGAGGTGGTAGTCGGGCAACCGTCCGTAGAGCACGCGGGACGGGTTGTGCACCTCACCGTGGCGAACGAGGTGCAGAAGTGATGCCGCCACGTCAGACCTCGCGGTAGCGGGACTCGCCGAAGCCGAGGACCAGATAGCCGATGTAGGGGAAGAGGAACAACAGGAAGAAGGAGAACACCCCGCCCTTGCCGAAGCGCGCGCCGAGCTTGAATGCGACGATGACCCCGAGGATGAAGTTCGCGATCGGCACGAGGTAGAGCAGGGCGAACCAGCCCGACATCCCGGCGATCTTCACGAGGAACACGACATTCACGATCGGGATGATCGCGAGGATTCCGGGGTACCCCGCCTTCGTGAAGACCTTCCACAGCCCGACCACGACGAGGATGTAGAAGATGAGGGCGATGAGCCCTGTCGTGCCGGAGAAGATCGCGCCGAACAGGTCGGGAAGGCCGTTGCCGTCCGAGATGGAGAGGTTCATGGGGTGCGCCTTTCGTCGTGGCGATCCTACTGAGGTGCCGCTGCTCCGCGCAGGCGACCCGGCCGGGAAGGGCCGGGACGCCCGCGTAGACTGGGCGGGTTCATCTTTCCCCGGATCAGGAGGAATCCTCCGTGCTGCGCACCCACTCCGCAGGCTCCCTGCGCGCCGAGAACATCGGTCAGACCGTCACCCTCACCGGGTGGGTCGATCGTCGTCGTGACCACGGAGGCGTCGCTTTCATCGATCTGCGGGACGCGTCGGGCATCGCCCAGGTCGTCATCCGCGACGAGGAGATCGCCCACCCGCTGCGCAACGAGTTCGTCCTCAAGGTCACCGGGGAGGTGTCGCGTCGCCCCGAGGGGAACGCGAACCCGAACCTGCCGTCCGGCGAGATCGAGGTCATCGCGGCCGAGGTCGAGGTGCTGAACGAGTCGGCGCCGCTGCCGTTCCAGGTCTCGACCGCTCTGGCCGACACCGAGACCGTCGGCGAGGAGGCACGCCTGAAGTATCGCTACCTCGACCTCCGCCGCCCGGCCGCCGCCTCCGCGCTGCGCCTGCGGTCCGACGTCTACAAGGCGATCCGCGACGTCCTGCACGCCGAGGACTTCACCGAGGTCGAGACCCCGACCCTCACCCGTTCCACGCCGGAGGGCGCCCGCGACTTCGTCGTCCCGGCCCGTCTGCACCCGGGCAGCTGGTACGCCCTGCCGCAGTCCCCGCAGCTCTTCAAGCAGCTGCTCATGGTCGGCGGTGTGGAGAAGTACTTCCAGATCGCCCGCTGCTACCGCGACGAGGACTTCCGCGCCGACCGTCAGCCCGAGTTCACGCAGCTCGACATCGAGATGAGCTTCGTCGACCAGGAGGACGTGATCGCCCTCATGGAGTCGCTCATCGTGGCGATGTGGAAGACGATCGGCGTCGAGGTGCAGACTCCGCTGCCGCGGATGACGTACGCCGATGCCATGGCGAAGTACGGCTCCGACAAGCCCGACCTCCGCTTCGGGCTCGAGCTCGTCGAGGCGACGGACTACTTCACGGACACACCGTTCCGCGTGTTCCAGGCCGAGTACGTCGGCGCGGTGCGCATGCCCGGCGGTGCGAGCCAGCCGCGCAAGCAGCTCGACGCGTGGCAGGACTGGGCCAAGCAGCGCGGCGCGCGCGGTCTCGCCTACGTGCTGTTCAACGAGGACGGCACCCTGGGCGGCCCTGCCGCGAAGAACCTGTCCGAGGCCGAGCAGGCGGGACTGGCGGAGTTCGTCGGCGCCGAGCCGGGCGACTGCGTGTTCTTCGCCGCCGGTGCCACCAAGGAGAGCCGGGCGCTGCTCGGCGCCGCACGGGTCGAGATCGGCCGTCGCCTCGGGTACCTGAACCCGGACGAGTTCGCCTTCACGTGGGTCGTCGACGCCCCGATGTTCGAGCCGGCCGCGGATGCGGTCGCCTCCGGAGACGTGGCCGTGGGTGCGGGCGCCTGGACGGCCGTGCACCACGCGTTCACGGGCCCGAAGCCCGAGTTCGAGGACACGTTCGACAGCGACCCCGGATCGGCCCTCGCCTACGCGTACGACATCGTGTGCAACGGCTCGGAGCTCGGCGGCGGGTCCATCCGCATCCACCGCGAGGACATCCAGAAGCGGGTCTTCGAGGTCATGGGCATCAGCGACGAGGTGGCGCAGGAGCAGTTCGGCTTCCTCCTCGACGCGTTCAAGTTCGGCGCTCCCCCGCACGGCGGCATCGCGCTCGGCATGGACCGCGTGCTCCAGCACCTGACCAAGACCGAGTCGATCCGCGACGTCATCGCCTTCCCGAAGTCCGGCAACGGCTTCGATCCCCTCACCTCCGCTCCCGCTCCGATCACCCCGGAGCAGCGCGCCGAGGCCGGTGTGGACTTCACACCCGAGGACGAGGCCTGACCCGCCGACACCCTGTCTTACCGCCGAGACCCCGGGACACTGCCGCCGGCAGCCCGGGGTCTCGTCGCGTACCCGGGGTCTCGGCGAAGAAGAAGGGGGGCTAGGCGAAGAGGGGGGCGAGGTTCTCGTTCCACACGTCGACACCGAGCTTCGCGATGAGAGCCACCACGACGACGAGGAACACCACACGGATGAAGGTCGTGCCGCGGGAGATGGCCATCCGCGAGCCCAGGTAGCTGCCGGCGACGTTCGCGACCGCGAGGATGCCCCCGAGCAGCCACAGCACCGAGCCGTGCGGGATGAAGAGGAGCAGCGCCCCCGCGTTCGTCGCGAGATTCACGATCTTGGCCTTCGCGCTCGCCTGCAGGAAGTCGTACCCCAGCAGCGCGACGAGGGTGATCACGAGGAAGGTGCCCGTCCCCGGACCGATCATCCCGTCGTAGAACCCGATGCCGAGCCCGGCCAGCCCGGCCATGATGTGGTGCTTGTGCCCGTGGAAGCGCAGCTGCGTCGCCGCCCCGAGCTGGGGACGGAGCGCCGTGAACAGGGCGACCGCCAGCAGCGCGATCACGATGATGGGCTTGAAGGCGGCCGGGGGCAGCACCGTCGCGACCGCCGCGCCGCCGAACGAGCCGATCAACGCGATCACCGCCATCGGCAGGGCCGTGCGGAGGTCGGGCTTGGCACGGCGGTAGTAGGTGATGCTGCTGGTCGCGGTCCCGAACACGGAGGCGAGCTTGTTCGTCGCGAGCGCCTGGACGGGGGCGATGCCGGGGATGAGGAGCAGTGCCGGAAGCTGCAGCAGTCCTCCGCCGCCGACGACCGCGTCGATCCACCCGGCACTGAACGCCGCCACGATGATGAGGATCAGCATCCCCCAGGTGAGCTGCTCGAGTCCGAGGAGGCTGCCGATATCCACCCCGCCATGATTCCAGACCCGCGGGCACCGTCACGCATCCGCGCCGCTGGCAGACTGGGGTCATGCTTCCCGCTCTCCCGCTGCCGCACCCGTTCGCGTCGAGGAGCGGGGACGCCGTGCTCCGGAGAGCGAGCGAGGCCGACGCCGACGCCGTCATCGCGCTGCTCGCCGACGACCCGATCAGCGCCGCCCGCGGCGACGTGGCCTCCGACGAGGACCGCCCGGCGTACGAGCGCGGCCTCCGCGAGATCCTGGCCGATCCCTCCAACGACCTCCTCGTGGTCGAGCTCGACGGCGCGGTGGTCGGCACCCTCCAGCTCACGTCGATCCCGGGCATGGCACGCCGCGGCGCCCGGCGGCTGCTCGTCGAGGCGGTCCGGGTGCGCAGCGACCTCCGCTCGTCCGGCATCGGCTCCGCGGTCATGCGGTGGGTCGGCGATGCCGCGGCGCCCGCCCTCGGCGCGGCCATGGTGCAGCTCACCTCTGACGCCGCCCGCACCGACGCACACCGGTTCTACGAGCGCCTCGGCTACGTGGGCTCGCACCGCGGCTTCAAGTACACGGTCCGGCACGACTGATCCCCAGGCGCATTCCTGCGCCACCCGCCCGACACCGACCGTTCACCCGCGCCGCTCCCCGCGGCTACCTCGGACTCATAGTGTCCTCTCGCAACCCGACACCGGCCTGCAGCGCCGGACACCGAGAGGACACTCATGGCACGCTCCATCCGCCGCGCACGCATCGGCGCCGGCATCGCCCTGGCCACTACGGCCGTCATCGCACTGACCTCCTGCGCCTCGGCGACCGACGCCCCGGCCGCCGGCGACGACGCCGTGGACGCGGCGAGCGCGACGTCGGTCGAGGACTTCGGCTCGTTCGCCGACCTCGAGGCCGCCGCGAAGGAGGAGGGTCAGCTCAACGTCATCGCCCTCCCGCGCGACTGGGCGAACTACGGCGAGATCCTCGACCTCTTCGCCGAGAAGTACCCCGAGATCACCATCAACGAGGCGTCGCCCGACGTCTCCAGCGCCGAGGAGATCCAGGCCGCCGAGACGAACAAGGGCCTCGACACCGCCCCCGACGTCTTCGACCTCGGCCTCACCGTCGCTCTGCAGAACACCGACGCCTTCGCTCCTTACAAGGTCCAGACCTGGGACGACATCCCCGACGAGCTGAAGGAGCCCACCGGCCTCTTCGTCGGCGACTACGGCGGGTACATGTCGATCGGCTACGACTCCTCGAAGTTCGAGGCGCCGGCCGAGCTGTCCGACCTGCTCTCCGCCGACTACAAGGGTGCCGTGGCCATCAACGGCGACCCGACGCAGGCCGGCGCCGCCTTCGCCGCCGTGGGCCTGGCGACGGTGCAGTCGGACGGCACGCTCGACGACTTCCAGCCGGGCATCGACTTCTTCGCCGACCTGCAGAAGGCCGGGAACCTGCTCAAGGTCGACGTCACGACCGCGACCGTCGCCAGCGGCGAGACCCCGGTCGTCTTCGACTGGGACTACCTGAACGCCGCGCACACGGCCGACAACCCGAATTGGAAGGTCGAGGTCTTCGACGGCACCGGCTACGCGGGCTACTACAACCAGGCCATCAACGTCGACGCGCCGAACCCGGCGGCCGCGCGTCTGTGGCAGGAGTTCCTCTACAGCGACGAGGTGCAGAACCTGTGGCTGAAGGGCGGGGCCCGTCCGGTGCGCATGGAGGCGATGACCGAAGCGGGCACGATCGACGAGAAGCTCGCGGCGGCTCTCCCGGAGGCTCCGGAGGAGACCGTCGTGCCCACCGAGGAGCAGTCCGAGAACGCCGGCACGCTGCTCGGCGAGAAGTGGGCAGCGGCGGTCCAGTGACCTCTCTCGTCGCACCGGGGGTGGATGCCGCGGCGTCCGCCCCCGTCACCGCCGCCGGACCCGCGTCGCACGCGCGGGCCCGGCGGTCTGCGCCGTCCCCGGCGTGGCTGGGGCTCGTGCCCTTCGCCGCCTACGTGCTGCTGTTCCTCGCCCTGCCCACCGTGCTCGCGATCGGCTCCGGGTTCTTCGACGGCGACGGCGCTTTCACCTGGACGAACGTCGCCGCCCTCGGCGACCCCGTCGTGCTCACGACCTTCGCGAACTCGGCGGGGCTGTCCCTGCTCACCGCGGCGGTCGGCGCCACCGTCGGCGCCTTGGTCTCCTATACGTTGCTCGGCATGAACCCGGACGGCGTCGTGCGGCGATCCGTGGACGCGGCCGCCGGGGTCCTCGCGCAGTTCGGCGGCGTCATGCTCGCCTTCGCCTTCATCGCCATGATCGGCATCCAGGGCGTGGTCACCGTCTTCCTCCGCGACACGTTCGGCATCGACATCTTCGCCGAGGGCACCTGGCTGTACGAGCTGCCCGGCCTCATCCTCCCGTACATCTATTTCCAGGTGCCGCTCATGGTCATCACCTTCCTCCCCGCCCTCGCCGCCTTGAAGCCGCAGTGGGTCGAGGCGAACCTCACCCTCGGGGGCAGCAGGGCGAGCTTCTGGCTGCGGATCGGCCTCCCGGTGCTGGCGCCGTCGTTCCTCGCGAGCCTGCTGCTGCTCTTCGCGAACGCGTTCTCCTCCTACGCCACGGCCGCGGCGCTCGCGAGTCAGGGCTCGCAGATCGTCCCGCTGCAGATCCGCACGGCGCTCACGAGCGAGACCCTGCTCGGCCGGGAGAACCTCGCGGGCGCTCTCGCCCTCGGCATGATCGTCGTGGTCGGCATGGTGATGGCGCTGTACTCGGTCATCCAGCGACGTGCCGCGCGGTGGCAGGCATGAACGGCCTCGCCCCCTCCCGCGCGACCCGTGCGGTGATCGGCATCGTGGTCGGCGCGTTCTTCGCTGTGCCTCTCGTGTCGACGTTCCTCTTCACGCTGCGCGGCACGGACGGCCTCTCCTTCGCGCACTGGGCCGCCCTCTTCGACCCCGCGGCGTCGGCGAGTCTGAAGCCCATCTGGACGGGGCTCGGCAACTCGCTGATCCTCGCGGTGGTGACCGTGGCGATCGTGCTGTTCCTCCTGGCCCCCACGATGATCCTCGTGAACCTGCGCTTCCCCAGACTGAAGGCGGCCTTCGAGTTCGTCGCGCTCCTCCCGATCTCGATCCCCGCGATCGTCCTCGTGGTGGGCCTCGCGCCGATCTACCTGCAGATCGGTCGGACCCTCGGCACCGGCACCTGGACCCTCGCCTTCGCCTACGGCGTCACAGTCCTCCCCTTCGCGTTCCGCTCGATCCAGGCGTCCATCGATGCCGCCGATCTGCGCACGCTGTCCGAGGCAGCACGCTCGCTCGGGGCGGGGTGGCCGACGGTCGTGCTCCGCGTCCTCGCGCCGAACCTCCGACAGGGACTGCTCGCCGCCGCGCTGATCTCCATCGCGGTGGTTCTCGGGGAGTTCACGATCGCGTCCCTGCTCAACCGACAGGTCTTCCAGACGGCGATGGTCGTGGTGCAGAAGCAGGACCCGTTCGCGCCCGCGATCTTCACGCTGCTCGCCCTGCTGTTCGTCTTCCTCCTGCTCCTGCTCATCGGCCGCGTCGCCCGCGGTCCGCGAAAGGCCCGCTCATGACCCTCGATCACGCGCTCCCGCGCACCAAGGACAACCTGCTGCTCGCCCAGGCCGGCGAGGGTACGCGGGTCGAGCTGCAGGGCATCGTGAAGAGCTACGGCGGCACGAGGGTGCTGCACGGCGTCGACCTCGACATCGCTTCCGGGGAGTTCGTCTCGCTGCTCGGTCCGTCCGGCTGCGGGAAGACCACCCTGCTCCGCGTGCTCGCCGGACTCGAGGGCGCCGACGAGGGCACCGTCCTCCTCGGCGGCGGAGATGTCTCGCGGGTGCCGACCAACCGGCGCGACATCGGGATGGTGTTCCAGTCGTACTCGCTGTTCCCGCACCTCCGCGTCGTCGACAACACGGCCTTCGGGCTCCGTCGTCGGGGTGTCGGCAAGGGTGAGGCGGCGCGACGGGCCCTCGACGCGCTCGCCCTCGTGGGTCTGGCCGACCTGGCCGACCGGTTCCCGCATCAGCTCTCCGGCGGACAGCAGCAGCGGGTGGCCCTGGCTCGCGCCCTCGTCACGGAGCCTCGGGTGCTGCTGCTCGACGAGCCGCTGTCGGCCCTCGACGCGAAGGTGCGCGTGCAGCTCCGTGACGAGATCCGCCGTATCCAACTGCGGCTCGGCATCACGACCGTGTTCGTCACGCACGATCAGGAGGAGGCCCTCGCGGTGTCCGACCGGATCGCGGTCATGAACGCGGGTCGCATCGAGCAGATCGGCTCCCCGGAGGAGCTGTACACGACCCCCGCGAGCGCCGAGGTCGCCGCGTTCGTGGGCCTCTCCAGCGTCGTGTCCGGGGTCGCCGAGGGCGATCACGTCGTCGTGTGGGGGCAGCGTCTTCCCTTGCAGACCCCCGCCGACGGTCCCGTCGACGTGTACCTCCGCCCGGAGAACGTGCGCTTCACCTCCGCGGAGGATGCCGCCACCGATGCCCTCGTGGAGGAGAGCACGTTCCTCGGCAGCATGCGGAGAACCCTCGTGCGCACCGAGTCGGGCGAGCTCGTCCGCGTGCAGCACGCACCCACCGTGCACCCGTCGTTCGGCGACCGCGTCCGGATCGCGGTGACTCCTGCCCCGGTGGTCGCGCGTCCGCGCGGCTGACCTGAGACCCCGGGTTCACGTCGAGACCCCCGGCTGCAGTCGTCTGCAGCCGGGGGTCTCGACGAATGCCCGGGGTCTCGGCGACACCACGGCGGAGCGAACTACAGGACGCGGGAGAGGAAGTCCTTCGTGCGCTGGTGCTGCGGATTCGCCAGCACCTCGCGGGGGTCGCCCTCCTCGACGATCTGTCCGCCGTCCATGAAGATCAGCCGCGAGCCGACCTCGCGCGCGAAGCCCATCTCATGCGTGACGACGAGCATCGTCATGCCCTCATCGGCCAGCGACCGCATGACCTGCAGGACCTCGCCGACGAGCTCGGGGTCGAGGGCCGACGTGGGCTCGTCGAACAGCATCATGTCGGGGTTCATGCACAGCGCCCGCGCGATGGCCACCCGCTGCTGCTGTCCGCCGGACAGGTGCCCGGGGTACGCGTCGGCCTTCTCCGCGAGCCCGACGCGCTCGAGCATGGCGCGGGCCACCTTCTCCGCTTCGGCCTTCGAGCGTTTCTTCACCCGCTGCTGCGCGATCGTGAGGTTGCCGAGCACGCTGAGGTGCGGGAACAGGTTGAAGCTCTGGAACACCATCCCGATGCGGGTGCGCACGCGGTCGATGTCGATGTCGGGATCGGTGATGTCGATGCCCTCGATGAGCACCTTGCCGCCTGTGGGCTCCTCCAGGAGGTTCACGGAGCGGAGCAACGTCGACTTGCCCGACCCGGACGGGCCGATCACGCAGACGACCTCGCCGGCGAGCACCGTCAGGTCGATGCCCTTGAGCACCTCGTTGTCGCCGAAGCTCTTGTGCAGGTCCTGGATAGCGATCGCGGGGGCCTGCACGTCGATCAGGTCGGTGCTCATCGTGTCCTCGCCATCCGACGCTCCAGCCACGCGCTGAAACGCGTGAGCGGGATCGTCACGATCAGGTAGAGGATCGCCGCCATGATCAGCGGCGTTCCGTTGGCGTTCTGCGTGCTGGCGTCACGGGCGAAGGTCGTGAGTTCCTTCGACCAGATGAACGTGCCGACGACGAACAGCAGCGACGTGTCCTTCAGCAGCAGCACGAACTCGTTCGTCAGCGGCGGGATGATGATGCGGAAGCCCTGCGGCACGACGATCCAGAAGGTCGTCTTCATGGGCGACATGCCGAGCGATCGCGCGGCCTCGGTCTGCCCCTTCGGCACCGCCTGGAGTCCCGCGCGGATGGTCTCGGCCATGTACGCCGACGCCACGAGCACGAGACCGATCAGGCCGAGCACCACGGGACCGCCGAGCTCCTGCGCCCGCACGCCGAGCGCGATCGGCACGATGAACCCGATGGCGAAGATCGTGAGCAGGGCGGGGAGCCCGCGGAACAGTTCGATCCAGACGGTCGCGATCCACCGGAACGGACCGATCTCGGACAGCTTCATCAGCGCGAGGATCACGCCGAGGAGAAGGCCGCCGGCGAACGCCACCGCAGTGAACCACAGCGTGTTGACGAGCGCGGTCGTGATGATCCCCGGCAGCATCTTGGCTGCGACCTCGGGGTTGAAGAAGAGCTGCCCGAGCCGGGACCAGTCGGTGCTGAACGCGACCCAGACGGCGATCGCGATCAGCACCGCATAGACGGTGTACCGGTACAGCTTCTGCTTGGTGGTGCGCCTCAACGCCATTGTCAAGGTCCTCCCGACCTCCGTGTTCCCCGGCTCAGTTCGCCGTGAAGTACTGGTCGTAGATCTTCTGGTACTCGCCGTTGTCCCTCAGGTCTTTGAGCGCACCGTTCACGGCGTCGAGGAGCTCGTCCTTCTCGCCCTTCGCGAACGCGAAGCCGTAGGACTCGTCGGTCTCGTAGGTCTCGACGATCTCGTACGCGGAGTCGGCCTTCTCGTGCTCGAGGTTGACGGGCTGGTCCTGCAGGATCGCGTCGATCTGCCCCGCCTGGATGGCCGGCCACAGCTCGCCGTCCGAGGGGTACTGCACGAGCTGCGCGCCCTGAGCGTTCTCGGTCGCGTAGGCCTCACCCGTCGTACCCTGCTGCACGCCGACGTTCTTGCCGTCGAGGTCATCGATGGACGTGATGCCGGAATCGGTGCGCACGAGGAGCGACTGCAGCGAGTCGTAGTACGGGTCCGAGAAGTCGATGTTGGCCTTGCGCTCGTCGGTGATCGTCATGGCCGAGGCGCCGACGTCGCAGGTACCGGCGGCGAGGGTCGTGCCGGACTGCAGCGCGTCGAAGCCCACATCCTGCACGGACAGCTCGAGGTCGAGCTGCTCGGCGATCGCGCCGAGGAGGTCGATGTCGAAGCCGGTGTACTCGCCGTCGTCACCCTCGAACTCGAACGGCGGGTAGGGGATGTCGGAGCAGACGGTGAGCGTGCCCGCCTCGACGAGGCCGTACTCGTCGCCCGCGGCGGGCTCGCCACTGCTGCCCGCATCGGAGGAGCCGGTGGCGCATCCGGCGAGCGCGAGGGTGGCGGTGGCCGCGATCGCGAGGCCGGCGAAGAGGTTACGACGGGACATGTCGGCTCCTGAGAGTCGGGGGGCGGGTGAGCCCACGGACGGGTAGGAGTTCATCTAAACATGCGGCTCGTCGCGTGACCAATGACATCCCCTCGCGCCGCATCACGTTTGTGTTTCGGTGCCGCGAGGACGAGCCTCGACGCTCAGACCTCGGCGTCGACCGCCACGCGACCGGCGACGACCGAGCGGATGTACCCGGCGACCTCCTCGTGCGCGGGGTGCACCTGATACCGCTCGAGGTCCGCGACGGAGTCGAAGTCGGCGACCAGGGTGACGTCCCAGTTGGCGTCGGGGTACGCGTCGTTCGCGCCGGCCCAGATGCTGCGCAACTGCGGTACGACGCCGTCGAGGGCGTTCAGACGCCGGGCGACCTCAGCCGCCTGAGCCTTCCGCTCCCCCGCGTCCTCCGCGGCCAGCTTCCAGGTCACGACATGGCGGATGGTCATCGCAGCTCCTTCTGGTCGGCGCGGGCCTCCGCGTCGACGGCTTCTTCCAGCGCCTCGCGCAGGCGGTCGGGGGACACGCGCCAGTGCGCGTGCAGTCGCTCGTCGATGAGGACGACCGGGATCTTCTCCCACCACTGCTCGTACAGGGCGGGGTCGTCCTGGATCGACGCCTCGACGATCTGGATGCGCTCCGCGGCGGCGTCCGGCAGCTCGGCGACGACCGCGTCGACGACCTCGGAGGCCACGGCGCACAGATGGCAGTCGGGCTTGCCGATGAGGGTCAGCGTCGTCACGACGACGGGACCTCGACCTCGCGTCCCTGCGCGATCCACTCGCCGGTGCCGCCCTCGACGTTGGTGGCGTCGTAGCCGCGGGCCTCGAGCGCTTCGACCACACGGGCCGAGCGGCCGCCGGCCTGGCAGATCACGTCGAACGACTCCGCGGGAAGCTCTTCCAAGCGGTTGCCGATCTCGGACATCGGGATGTTCACGGCGCCGGGGACGTGTCCTGCCTGGAACTCGTTCACCTCCCGGACATCGATGAGGGGCGTGCCGGAGCGCTCGGCGAGTTCGGCGACGGTGATCGACTTCATGACATCCTCTCGGCGGTGCGGAACGGCGCGCAGAGACACAAAGCGCCCGTCCGAAGACAGGCGCTCGGTGTCTGGCCGCTTACTTCTTGTTGCGGCGCTGGTGGCGAGTCTTGCGAAGCAGCTTGCGGTGCTTCTTCTTCGCCATGCGCTTGCGGCGCTTCTTGATGACAGAACCCACGGAAACCTCACTAAGTCAGGGGCTGGGTGTCGCCGGAATCGGACACCCGGGTACGAGCACGAAAAATGCCTCGGATCATCCTAGCAAACTCAGGAGGGTGCCCCGCGCCCTCCGTCAGCCGGCGTCGGCGATGGGCCGCTGCAGAGCCTCCGCGACGGCGGACTCCGGCACGCGGTAGCTCCGTCCGAACCGGATGGCGGGAAGGTCACCGGCGTGCACGAGCCGGTACACGGTCATCTTGGACACGCGCATGAGCTCGGCGACTTCGGCCACCGTCAGGAATCGGACGTCTGGAACCTCGGGCATCCCACGTACCCCTTTCTCGATGAGCACACTCTATGGGGTCGCTGGGACGCGTGTAAACCCGCGTGACTGCTGTGATCAGTGAGATATCGGCATGGTCGCGAACGCCCGGACCGGGAACGTGCCGAACCCGCGGATCGCCGGAGGGGCCGCGGTGAACCGCGCCCCGCGCGCGGGGAGGCGGTCAAGAGCGGTGAGGTGCTCGACGACGTGCACGCCCGCTGCGAGGAGGATGCTGTGCGCGGGTCGCTCCCCGCCGCTCTCCGTGTCGTCGATGTTGAGCGCGTCGATGCCGACGAGGCGCACCCCGGCATCGACGAGGAATCGCGCGGCGTCCTCGGCGAGGAAGGGTGCGCCCGTGCCGTAGTCGGGGGTGCCGAACAGGCGGCTCCAGCCGGTGTCCAGGAGCACCGCGCTGCCGCGGAGCTCGCGGTCGGCGAGCGTCGCCGCCCTGATGCCCCGCCGTTGCGGCGTCCAGGCGTCGCGGAGGTGGAAGACCTCGGCGGGGAGATCCACGAGGCTCTCCAGGTCGAGCGCCGCCAGGTCCGCCCCGTCCGCATAGCGGTGGAACGGGGAGTCGAGGTACGTCCCCGTGTTGCCGATCATCGTGATCACGTCCATCGCGAACTCCGTCCCCGGCGCGTAGCGCTCGCGAGAGGCCGCGCGGGTGAGGTGCGGGGTGATGCTCGGCGCGGGCAGCCCGGGATACGTGACCATGCCCTCGGCGATCGGGTGGCTCAGGTCGACGACTCGGTCGGCGCGATCTGCAGGAGCCGGTGCCACGACGCCACGACTGCCTCGGTGCGGCTCGGAGACGATCTGCAGGTCGCGGAGCTCGACCCCGCCCACGAGCGTCAGGCCGAGGTGTGACACGAGCAGGCTCGAGACCTCCTCGGCCGTCATGTCCTTCCGCGGCAGATCGAGTCGGAACCCCTGTCCCTGCAGCCCGCCGCCGTTGGCGAAGGTGATCGCGAAGTCGAAGTGCGCGCGGTACTCGTCCGTCATGTGCCCATCCTGCCCGACGGGCTCCTCCGGAACGATGCGTGGCCCCGCCCTGCCCCACCGGCACGCCGACGTCCAGCCCGCGCATAGCCCGCATTGCCCGATCGCTCAGACAGCCCTGCCAATGTCGAGTGCAGGACCCGTGCCGGCACCTGCCGAGTCCGCGCGGATCTGGGGTCCGCACACCGCCCCCGACGGCATCCCCCCTGCCGTCGGGGGCGGTTCTCCGTCCGGGCGGGGCGTCGGGTCAGGCGCCGAGGCGCTTCAGCGCATTGGCGACCACGTGCTTGGCGGATGCCGCTGCACGCCCGACGACCTCGGCCGCGTGTGCAGCACCGTCGGGGATCGGAGCGCCCGGGTATGCGATGTCCGGCGCGGTGTCGCCGAACGCGTCGACGAGGAACGGGACCAGCCAGTCGTCGACGGCCTCGAGCGGCGCGACGGACAGGCTGTAGAAACGGCGCTGGCCGTCTTCGCGGACGGTCACCAGCTCGGCGTCCCGGAGCACCTTGAGGTGCTTGGAGACCGTGGGCTGGCTGATGCCGAGGTCGGCGACGATCTGGCTCACGCTCGTGCCGGACTCGCCTTCGGACGTGCGGCGGAGCAGGAGCTGGAGGATGTCGCGCCTCGTACCGTCTGCGATCACGTCGAAGATGTCCGTCATGTGATCAGGGTAGTGCGCCCCGGCACGGAGTACCATGACGAAGGCTCGGCGAGAGGCGCCGTGCTGCCGCCGGGGAACGGACGGCGCAGAAGAAGGGGGCAGCGATGTCGGGCATCGTTTCGGCGTCGTCTCCTCGCACCGGTCTCCCCGGAGCCGCCGGCCGGGTGAAGCACCTCATCACCTCGTCGCCCTCCCGGTTCGCGATCGCCGTCTTCGCGCTGCTGATCCTCGTGTTCACGGTGCTGTTCTCGCTGCCGATCGCCTCCGCCAGCGGCACGGTGACACCGCTCAGCGATGCGCTCTTCACCGCCGTCTCCACGATCTGCGTGACGGGCCTCGCGACCGTCGACATGGCCAACCACTGGTCGCCCTTCGGCCACGTCGTCGTGTTCATCGGCGTCAACATCGGCGCCCTCGGCGTGCTGACCCTCGCCTCCCTCATGGGGATGCTCATCTCGAAGCGCCTCGGCCTGCGAGCGAAGCTCATGGCGGCCGGCGACACGAATCCGCTCCGCGCGCACGGCGGCGTGGTCAACGAGAGCCAGACGGTGCGCCTGGGCGAGGTGGGCCAGCTGCTCACCACGGTCGCCCTCTCGGCCCTCTTCATCGAAGCGGCCCTCGCCGCCCTCCTCTACCCGGCGCTGGTGATGGCGGGGGTGGACCCGATCGCCGCGCTCTGGGAGGCCCCGTACTTCTCGGCGATGGCCTTCACCAACACCGGCTTCGCGCCGAACGACGGCGGGGTGGCCGTCTTCGCCGACGACTACCTCGTGCTGTCGCTGCTCATGGTCGGCGTGTTCCTCGGGAGCATCGGCTTCCCGGTGATCTACACGCTCGCGAAGCACGTCTGGCACGTCAAGCGCTGGTCGCTGCACTCGAAGCTGACCATCGTCACCACCGTGCTGCTGTTCATCCTCGGCGCGGCCGCCTTCCTGATCCTCGAGTACAACAACCCGAAGACCTTCGGCTCGATGGACGCCGCTGACACGACCTTCCAGGCGTTCTTCCTCTCCGCGATGACCCGCTCCGGCGGCTTCAACGTCATCGAGATGGACGACCTCAACGGCTCGTCGCTGCTCGCTGCCAGCATGCTCATGTTCGTCGGCGGCGGGTCCGCGTCGACGGCGGGCGGCATCAAGGTGACCACGCTCGCGGTCCTCGCGATCGCCGTCTGGTCCGAAGCGAAGGGCCGCCAGTCCGTCGAGGCGTTCGGCCGCCGCATCCCCAGCGACGTGCAGCGCGTCGCCCTCAGCGTCGTCGCCTGGGGTGCCACGATCGTCGCCCTGTCGACCATCGTGATCGCGCAGATCACCAAGGCCGACATCAGCCACGTGCTCTTCGACGTCATCTCCGCATTCGGCACCGTCGGGCTCTCCACCGGCCTCACCGGGGAGCTGCCGGATTCCGCCTCGTACGTCATGGCCGCGACGATCTTCATGGGCCGCGTTGGTACAGTGACTCTCGCTGCGGCAGTCGCCGCGACATCGCGCACGCAGTACTACTCACTGCCCGTGGAAAGGCCGATCGTTGGTTGAAGTCCTTCGGGGGGACGCTCCCGTCCTCGTCATCGGTCTCGGCCGGTTCGGCGCCGCCTGCGCCGGCGAACTCGACCGCCTCGACCGCGAGGTGCTCGCGATCGACGACAACCTCGAGCTCGTGCAGAAGTGGTCGGACCGCGTCACGCACACCGTGCAGGCCGATGCCCGCAACATCGACGCGCTCCGTCAGATCGGCGCCCAGGACTTCCAGGTCGCGGTCGTCGCCGTCGGCTCCTCGATCGAGGCGTCGGTGCTCATCACGGCCAACCTCGTCGACCTCAAGGTGCCGCAGATCTGGGCGAAGGCGGTCTCCCAGTCGCACGGCAAGATCCTCGCCCGGGTGGGCGCCAACCACGTCATCTACCCCGAGCGCGAGGCCGGCGAGCGCGTCGCGCACCTCGTGAGCGGGCGCATGCTCGACTTCATCCGCTTCGACGACGACTTCGTCCTGGCCAAGATGTACCCGCCGAAGTTCATCCGCGGCGTCGGCCTGAACGAGTCCGGTGTGCGCTCGAAGTACAAGGTCACGGTCGTCGGCGTGAAGAGCCCTGGCAAGCCGTTCCGGTACGCCGAGGCCAACACCATCGTCACCAACCACGACCTCATCATCGTCTCCGGGACCAACAGCGACATCGAGCGGTTCGCCGCCCTCGACCGCTGAGCGAGTCCTCCCCACGGCGGATGCGCCCGCCACGGCCGCCGTGGTGGGATGGGGGCATGAGCGATCACGCCCCCGCACCGCCCGTCCTCGCCCTCCGTGGGCTCCGGAAGCAGTTCGGGCAGAAGGTCGCCGTCGACGCGCTGTCGCTCGACGTCCCCGCGGGCTCGATGCTGGGGCTGCTCGGCCCGAACGGTGCGGGCAAGACGACGACGCTCGCCATGACCACGGGGCTCCTGCGCCCGGACGCCGGGACCGCCTGGGTGCTCGGCGCCGACGTCTGGCAGGACCCTGCCGCCGCGAAGGCGCGGATGGGGGTGCTCCCTGACGGCATCCGGATGCTCGACCGCCTCACCGGCGCCGAGCTGCTGCGGTACACCGGCCTGCTGCGCGGGATGCCGGAGGCGGAGGTCGTCTCCCGCTCCGGTGAGCTGCTCGACGCGCTCGGCCTGACGGAGGCCCGCGACACGCTCGTCGTCGACTACTCGGCCGGCATGAAGAAGAAGATCGGCCTGGCCTGCGCGCTCATCCACGCGCCGCGGCTGCTGATCCTCGACGAACCGCTCGAGGCGGTGGACCCGGTCTCCGGGCAGACGATCCGGCAGATCCTCCGCTCCTTCGTGGACGGCGGCGGCACGGTCGTCCTCTCCAGCCACGTCATGGAGCTCGTCGAGTCGCTGTGCGACCGCGTCGCCATCGTGGCCGAGGGCCGCCTGCTGGCACACGGTGCGCTCGACGAGGTGCGCGCCGGGCTCACGCTGCAGGAGCGCTTCCTCACCCTCGTGGGCGCGCACGACCTCGGAACGGAGACGCTCGCGTGGTTGCGCTCCTCGTAGGCCTGCGGCTGCGACAGCTCGGACATCAGCTCAGGCGCAACCCCTGGATGATCGTGACCCTCGCGATCGTGGGTCTCATCGCGCTGAGCATGCTCGGGCTGCTCACCGTCGGGCTGATCGCCCTGCGGGTGGGAGCTCCCGACGCCGCCGTGACCGCGATGGTGCTCACCGGCGCCGTCATCGTGCTCGGGTGGTGGATCGGGTCGATCCTGGTCAGTGCGGACGACTCGCTGGCACCTGAGCGCTTCGCCCTGCTCCCGGTGACCGCCCGTTCTCTCCTCCCCGGACTGGTCGTGGCGGGGATGACGACGATCGGCGGCATCGGCACCGCCCTGGCCCTGCTGCTGATGCTCGTGGGATGGTCGGTCAGCGTTCCGGCCCTCCTCGTCGCGGTGCTCATGGTCCCGGTGGCCCTCGCGACCTGCGTCCTCGGCGCCCGCGTCGTCAGCGGTCTGCTCGCGGGGTGGCTCGCCCGTCGGCGGACGCGAGACCTCGTCCTCACCCTCGGCGTCGTGCTGCTGGCCTCCTCCGGCCTCCTCCTGAACATCGGGCTGCAGGCACTGTCGACCGTGCGCGACGTCGGCGGCGCCTTCACGACGGTCGCCGAGATCGCCGCGTGGACGCCGGTGGCGGCCGTGTTCGGGGTCCCGGCCGCGGTGGCACAGGGCGACGTGCTCACCGCTCTCCTGCGACTGCTCGTCGCCGCCGGCACCCTCGTCGTCTTCTGGGTCGCCGCGCGACGGATGCTCGATGCCCGCCTGGTCGCGCCGCTGCAGTCGAGCGGCGGCGGACGCGTGCGCTCGGGCGGCCTGCTCGACCGCCTGCTCCCCGCGGGCCCCGTCGGTGCCATCGCGGGACGGACGCTCCGTTACTTCCGCCGCGATCCGCGTCAGGTCGTCAACATCGTGATGCTCCTGCTGCTCCCGGCGATCTTCCTCGGACTCGCGCTCATGAACGGACTGCAGCAGGACAGTGCCGGCTTCGCGCCCGCGATCACCCTCATTCCGGCGATCAACGCCCTCCTCGCCGGCAGCATCGTGCAGATGGCGATCGCCTACGACAACGATGCCGTCGCGCTGCACATCCTCACGGGCGTGAGCGGCACGGCCGACCGCGCCGGACGGCTGCTCGGATTCGCGCTGATCGCGGTGCCGATCACGGTCCTCCTCTGCGTCGCGAGCTGCCTGCTGGCCGGGCGTGCGGATCTGCTTCCGGGTAGCCTGGGCGCTGCTCTCGGGCTCATGGCAGTGTCGGCGGGAGCGGGGTCCTGGGTGGGGGCGTTCCTGCCAGGACGGGCTCCGGCACCCGAGGCCAACCCGTTCGGACGCGGGTCCTCCGGCGGCGCGCAGTCCTTCCTGGCGATGCTCATCATGTCGCCGATCACGTTGCTGCTCGGCGGCCCCGCCCTCGGCTTCGCGATCGCGTCGATCTGGATCCCGCCGCTGGGCTGGGCGAGCCTCGCGGCCGCCGTCGTCCTCGGGGGCGCGGCCCTCTGGGGCGGCACGGTGCTCGGCGGTCGGACCCTGCAGCGCCGGTGGCCCGAGGTGCTCACCGAGGTCGCCAGCGACGCGTAGCCGCACGACACCTGGCCCGCAACAGGCACTCGCGCGAGCTCAGGCTCCAGCAGCACCCACCGCCTGAACTCCCGTGGTCGGCTGCTCCCCGCCGCCCTCGCCACAACAGGCCCTCGCGCGGGTTCAGGCTCCAGGAGTGCTGGCTACCTGAACTCGCGTGAAAGCCTGTTTTCGCGGGGTGGAAGCGCGCGAGAACAGGCAGGCGGGATCAGGCGCCGGCGGCGAGCTCCTTCGCGCGAGCGAGGGCGGCGGCGGCAGCAGCGGCGAAGGTGTCGGACAGGTGCGCGTCCTGGAGCACGGCGACCGCGCGCTCCGTCGTCCCCTTCGGGCTCGTCACCCGGCGGCGGAGCTCCGCGGGGTCCTCCCCCGTCGAATCCAGCAGCGCGGTCGCGCCGATGAAGGTCTGCTCGGCCAGCAGACGGGCGTCCGCGTCGGCGAAGCCCATCTCCCGCGCGGCTGCGGTGAACTGTTCGATGAGGAGGAAGACGTACGCGGGACCGGAGCCGGAGATCGTCGAGAGCGCATCGATCTGCGACTCGGGGACTTCCACCACCGCGCCCACCGTCTCGAACAGACGACGCACGAGGGCGAGGTCGTCGGGGGTCGCCGCGGCGCCGGCCGCGAGCCCGGTGACCCCCTTGCGGATCGTCGACGGGGTGTTCGGCATGGAGCGGATGACGCGGGCTTCGGCACCGAGGACATCCGCGAAGGTCTGCAGCGTGACACCCGCGGCGAGGCTCACCACGACGGTCTCCGCGGCCAGGTGCGGCGCGATCTCGCGGAGGAGGTCGGGGACCATCGCCGGCTTCACCCCGACCAGGACCACCCGTGCGCCGGCCACGGCCTGGGCGTTCCCCTCCGGCTGCTCGGACAGCGCGATGCTCGTGACGCCGTCGAGACCCGCGAACACCGCCGCCTTCTCCGGCGTGCGGTTCGTGGCCGTGATCCCTCCCTGCACGGGGACGCCCGAGGCGAGCACGCCGCGGAGGATCGCTCCCCCCATCGATCCGGCACCGAGGAACGCGAGGGACGGGAGCGCATCAGCCATGTCGTCATCCTACGGCGGGCGCTCCTGTGGCGGCCGGGTTGCCGTCCTAGACTCGTCGCATGAGTGCATCCGGAGGCAGCAAGGCCATCGTCGCCGCGTTCCTGGCGAACCTGGGCATCGCCCTCGCGAAGTTCCTCGCGTGGGCTCTCTCCGGCTCGGCATCGATGCTCGCGGAGGCGATCCACTCCGTCGCCGACTCCGGCAACCAGCTGCTGCTGATGCTCGGCGGGCGCAAGGCGAAGCGCCATGCGGACCGTTCGCACCCGTTCGGCTACGGCCGCGAGCGCTACGTCTACGCCTTCGTCGTGTCGATCATCCTCTTCTCCGTCGGCGGGCTCTTCGCGATCTACGAGGGTGTGGACAAGCTGACCCATCCGCATGAGATCGATCAGACCTGGTGGTGGCTCCCCCTCGTCGTGCTGTTCATCGCGATCGGCCTGGAGTCGTTCTCGCTGCGCACCGCCGTGCGCGAGAGCAACGTCGTGCGCGAGAATGGGCAGTCGTGGTTCTCCTTCGTACGACGGTCCAAGGCGCCGGAGCTCCCCGTCGTCCTCCTCGAGGACGTGGGTGCCCTCACCGGACTCACCTTCGCCCTGCTCGGCGTCGGTCTCACGCTGCTCACCGGCAACCCCGTCTTCGACGCCCTCGGCACGGTGATGATCGGCGTCCTGCTCGTGGTCATCGCGATCGTGCTGGGTGTGGAGACCAAGAGCCTGCTCGTCGGCGAGGGAGCGACTCCCGCCGACTACGACCGGATCGTGGACGCGATCAACGACGGCCCGGAGATCGAGAAGATCATCCACATGAAGACCCTCTACCTGGGGCCCGACGAGCTGATGGTCGCCGCGAAGATCGCGCTCAGCGCCGACAAGCCGCTGCGCGAGGTCGCCGACGACATCGACGAGATCGAGGCTCGCATCCGCGCCGCCGTGCCGGTCGCCCGGGTCGTCTACATCGAGCCGGACGTCTACCGTCCCGCGATCGATCCGGAGCCCTCGACGGACGTCTTCGTCCTCAAGTCCTCGGACTGAGCGTTCAGCGACGGTCCTCGAAGAAGGCCCGGAGCAGCGCGATGGACGCGTGCTCGTCCACGCCGCCGATCACCTCGGCGCGGTAGGGCAGGCGCCGGTCGCGCAGCACGTCGTACATCGATCCGGCCGCTCCCGCCTTGTCATCCCACGCGCCGAAGACCACGCGGCCGATGCGTGCCTGCAGGATCGCGCCGGCGCACATCACGCAGGGCTCGAGCGTGACGACGAGCGTGCAGCCGTCGAGATTCCACGATCCCCGGTGCGCCGCCGCAGCGCGGATGGCTTCGATCTCGGCGTGCCCGGTCGGATCGTGCGTGGTCTCGCGGGTGTTCCGTCCTTCCGCCAGGAAATTCCCGTCGGCATCGAGGACGACGGCGCCGACCGGGATCTCCGCGGCGTCCGCGGCCTCGGCGGCGAGCTCGAGGGCACGCTGCATCGCACGGCGGTCGGCGGCGGTCATGCCCCGAGCCTACGTCAGCGCGCGGTGTCCGCTACGGCACCCGATGTCGTGCGCGGACGCGGGGCGCATTAGCCTGTATCCATGCGTGTTCACGTCGCCGACCACCCTCTCATCACCCACAAGCTCTCGGTGCTGCGCGACGCGCGCACCCCGTCGCCGGTCTTCCGCCAGCTGACCGAAGAGCTCGTGACGCTCCTCGCGTATGAGGCGACCCGGAATGTGAAGGTCACTCCGATCGAGATCACGACGCCGGTCACCACGACCACAGGCGTGAAGATCTCCGAGCCGCGACCCATCGTCGTACCGATCCTGCGCGCCGGTCTCGGCATGCTCGAAGGCCTCGTCAAGCTCCTCCCCACCGCGGAGGTCGGTTTCCTCGGCATGGTCCGCGACGAGGAGACCTTCGAGCCCACCACGTACGCCGAGCGGCTTCCGGACGATCTCTCCGACCGCCAGTGCTTCGCGATCGACCCGATGCTGGCGACGGGCGGCTCGCTCGCCGCCGCGATCCAGTTCCTGTTCGATCGCGGTGCGAAGGACGTCACCGCGATCTGCCTGCTCGGCACCCCGGAGGGTGTGGCGGCGATCGAGGCGATGGCCGGCGACCGTGACGTGACCCTCGTCCTCGGAGCGCTCGACGAGCGCCTCGACGAGAAGGGGTACATCGTGCCCGGTCTCGGCGACGCGGGAGACCGGCTGTACGGCACCGTCTGAGGCCGTCGCCGCCGCTCCCACGTCAGAGGGCCAGGCGGTAGCCGCGTTCGTCGCCGTAGCGCGTGAAGCCGGCTCTCGCGAGGATCGGCGCCGATGTCGAGACACGGCCCTTGACGAGCGCAGTCCTCGCACCGCGCGCGGCGCTCTGCCGCAGGCGTTCCGCGAGGACCGCTCGATAGACGCCGCGACCACGATCGGCTTCGAGCGTCGCCGCTCCCCACAGTCGAGTGAACCCGTCGACGATGGTGCATCCCCCCGTGCTCACCGCGCGTCCGTCGATGCGCCCGAGCACCCGGAAACCGGTACCGGCATCGAGAGCCTCGGTCAGCTCGGCGAACTCGGCACGCAGACCGTCGTCGTCGAGGGGCTGCTGCTCCCAGACCGGGACGTTGATCGCATCGACCTCGCGGAGCTGATCCACGGTCCGCACGACCTCGGCGGAGACCCCGGGCGGCACGCCGACCGCGGCTCCACTGGTCGGACGCGCGAACACGGTGACGGTGTCGAAGTGCACGGCACCGCGGCGTCGGAGCTCCTCTTCGAGGTCGGGGTCGTCGGCGGGATTCGTCCAGAACGTGAACACGCTCTCGCCCCAGGCTCTGGTGCGCTCCAGCGCCCCGTCCAGCACCTCGGCGGCGGGGCGCGCGGACGTCACCTGCGAGCCGCGGACGCCGCCCCCGAACCGCTCCGGGTACCGCACGAGGAGCAGGTCGCCGCGGACATGCTCGCTGCCGCGCGGAAACCAGGCCCACGCGGCGGCGGCACGGAGGATGTCCGCCTCGGTCGGCGTGCCGTCGGCGGCCGGTGCAGGAACCGTCGTCGTCATGAACCCTCCTCCTCCGCGGCCCCCACCAGGCGGGCGAAGGCACTGAGCCGGGCGACGCCCTCGGGCGTGTACGGCAGGTCGTCGAGCAGCGCCGGCGAGTGGATGAGGTAGGCCACGACCTGCGCCCGGGAGATCGCCACGTTGAGCCGGTTCTGCAGCAGCAGGAACTCCGGGCCCCGGGGAGCGTCTCGGCCACTCGACGCCGCGAGCGTCGTGATCGAGACGACGGCCTCCTTGCCCTGGAAGTTGTCGACCGTGCCCACCGGGACGCCGCCGAAACCCGCCGCGGCGAGCGCGTCGTGCACGAGCTGCCGCTGCGCGTTGTACGGCGCCACGACGATGATGTCCTCCGGCGTCAGTGGCCGCACGGTGCCCGCCGCATCGTTGTCGTGGAAGGCGCGGCCCACGAGGTCGCGGACGATGCGCACGACCTCCTCTGCTTCCTCCGGCGACTGGGTCGCGTTGCCGCGGTGGCGCAGCGGCACCACGTGGAGGCCCGGGTCGATGCCCTCGACCGCGCGCCGCTCGGTACCGGGGGCGGAGGCGAGCTTCCCGGCATAGGCGAGCTTCGACACCGGAGCCGCGACGTGCGGGTGCATCCGCCAGGAGCGCGCGAGGAAGTAGCCGTACTCCGGGCGCACGACGGGGTCGCCGTCCATCACCCAGCCGAGCGCGGACGTGTCCACCGGCTCCGGGTGGGCGCCCTGGCTGACCTGGGGCAGCTGCTGCGGGTCGCCGAGGAGGAGGAGCCTCTGCGCGCCCGTGGCGACCGCGATGGTCGAGGCGAGCGAGAACTGTCCGGCCTCGTCGATCACGAGCAGGTCGAGCTCTCCCCTGGCCACCCGCTGCGTGTTGCTGAAGTCCCAGGCGGTACCGCCCACGACGGCGCCCCCGTCTGCGTGCTCCGCGAGGAAGGCGGCCATGCCGGTCTTCGGGATCACCGTGTACCCGGGATCGGCGTTCGCGTCCTTGGGGCACTTCGCCACGTGACCCGGGGCGACACCGTCGGCGACGACGCGCTCCAGCAGCGTCTCGATGATCGCGTGGGACTGCGCGACGACGCCGATGCGGAAGCCGTGCTCTGTGACGAGCCGGGCGATCACCTGGGAGCCCGTGTAGGTCTTCCCCGTGCCTGGAGGCCCCTGTACGGCGAGATAGCTGCGGTCGAGGTCCAGGATCCCGCGGACGATCGCGTCGATCGGGTCGTCGCCGGCGGCCGGGAGCGCGTTCCCCGACACGGTGCGCGGAGGGAGGCGGCGGAGGATGTCGGTCGCCGCGTCCTGGGGGAAGTCCGGAGCGGCCGCGTGCACCGCATCGGCCCATTCGTCGATCGCCTGCTGCAGCGACACCACCCGTGGCGGCGCGGCGGGGGTGAGGGCGACGGGGAGGTCATCCCAGGTCTGCCCCTGGACCGCGGACTCCGCCACGAGATAGCCGTCGTCCAGCACCTCGACGACCGTGACCCCGTGCGGCACGTGCACCGCGCGCGACGGGACGTCGGTGTCGAACGGCGCCGGGACGTCGTAGAGCGCGAACGGCTGGGCACCCGGACCGAGCGTCGTGCCAGGGGACACCTCGCCGCGGATCTCCAGCTCGCGCGACAGGACTCTGCGGCCCTCGCCGATGCTCCAGTCCCGGCGGACCCGCGAGCGGGTCGCATCGACCTTCACCACATCGCGGGTGCCGTCCCACATCGTGACCGGCTCCCGCAGCCGCTGGAAGTGCGCGACCCAGAAGCTCTTCGCCTCGCGCGGGAAGTAGTCGATGGCGGCCGCCGCGAGCCGGTGCACGAGCCCGTCGCCACCGACCTCCACCGCACGCTCCGCGTCGCCGAGCAGCGCGAGCGAACGCGGCGACGGCTCGTAGATGACCTCGTCCGCGTCGTCCGGCGGGGCCGGCGTGACCCCCTCCGCGCGGGCGATGTCGATGAGCCAGTTGCGCAGCCGCCGGGTGGAGACGCAGTCGTAGCGGTTGTAGTCGGCGAGGTCGGCGAGCACCGCGTCGGCCTCGGCCTGCGCCCCCGCTGCCGCGAGCTCCCGCGCCGCGACGTACTGCACGATGGAGTCGTCGCCCTTCTGGACGTCGCTCGTGCGCACGTCCTCCCCCATGTAGAGGGGCTCGAGCTTCTTGATCGAGTAGGACCTCGAACCCACGCGGACGGTGCGCAGCACCAGTGGGTACAGGTCGACGAAGACGCCCTCGCGGAGCAGGCGGTCCACCTCACCCTCGCGCACCCCATGGCGGGCGGCCATCGCGACCAGGTGGGAGGTCTCGTAGGGGGCGTAGTGATAGATGTGCATGCCGGGGTGGGCGGCGCGACGCACCTTCACGAAATCGAGGAAGGTCTCCAGTGCCCGACGCTCCTCCGCGAACGAGTGCGCCCAGAGCGCGGTGTACTGGTCGGCGTTGTCGACCCAGCCGAACAGATAGTCGATGCCCCACTCGGCCTCGCCGTCGGGAGCGGGCTCGGTGTACAGCGGATCGCCCTCGAAGTCGAAGAAGATGTCCCCGTGGCTGGGCACAGGGAGGGTGTGGATCGCCGCGGCATAGTGCACGTCGTACGTCGCCGCCCCCTCGGCATCCGCCCGCAGCTGCACGCGTGCCTGGGCGCGGAGGTTCTCGAACGTGTCGACGTTCATGCCCTCCGGTGCCTGGGTCGCCGCGGCCAGGTCGTCGATGGTGAGGATCCCGGCGGCGCGCAGACGGGCCCGCTGCACCGGCCGCATGCGGGCCACCATGAGGAGGTCGCGATGGGCCAGCACCTGTTCCTCGCACGTGGCGCAGCGTCCGCAGGCGACCACGCGCAGATCGCCGCGGTCGTCGCCCCACGCGAGCGGCGCCCCGGCCGCGCCGTCGGCCACGGAGCGGTCCGCGATCAGAGCGCGCAGCCGCGCCCGGCGCACGCGGAACAGTGGGAGGAGGTCCTCGACCGCATGCGTGCTGACGCTGTTGTCGCCGTGGATGAGGTCGACCTCGTCCGCACGCGGGATGCCGAGCCGGTCGAGCTGGTCGACATATGCCGCGAGCTGCATGAGCGCGGTCACCCGGGCCTTGCGGGCCAGCTTCGAGTCCTGCACGCGCCAACGCCCGTCCGCATCGCGGCGGAGGAAGTCGGCGAACCCGACGAACTCGTCGGTGGCGAAGGCCGCCTGGAAGACGACCAGGGCGTCGGACCGCAGAGCGCTCAACGTCTCGTCGACGGCGGCAGCCAGCGCGTCAGGATCGCTCGACGAGACCTTGGCGACCCGATGCACCCGCTCGTCGCCGAGCTCCCGGATGTAGCGCTCGAGCACGTTCTGCTCGTGCACGTCTCCGAGCTGGGCCGCGCGGAGGAGCGTCGCGTCCTCCGGCTCCTCCACCGCGGGGACCCGACCGAGCTTCGCATCGATCGCGCGGGACCAGGCGAACTCGCACTCGGCGGCCGCCTTGAGGTCGCTCGCGCTCCAGATGACCCGCTGCGCCTCTGTGTCGATCCGCACGATTCTCCCGTTCTGTCGGCTGCTTCGACACTATCCGCGGCATCCGACACGGCGAAAAGCGGGCGGTCCCGCGTGAGGCGCCCCGGGTCAGCGCCACCAGGTGTCGTCGGGCGTCACGGGCAGATGACGCTTGTGCTGAGTCGCGAGATACCGCGCCTCGATGCGCCCGGCGACCTCGGGGTCGACCTCCCGGCCCTCGAGGAAGTCGTCGATCTGCTCGTACGTCAGCCCGAGCTCGTCCTCGTCGGTGCGCCCCGGCTGGTCGTCGAGGAGGTCGGCCGTCGGCACCTTGAAGGCCAGGCGCTCCGGGGCGTCGAGGAACTGGAGCAGGGCGCGACCCTGTCGCTTCGTGAGCCCGGCGAGCGGGAGGACGTCGGCCGCGCCGTCGCCGAACTTCGTGTAGAAGCCCGTGATGGCTTCGGCGGCATGGTCGGTGCCGATCACGATCAGACCCTCGTGCCCGGCGAGCGCGTACTGGGTGACCATGCGGAGGCGGGCCTTGATGTTCCCGCGGTTGAAGTCGGAGATGTCGCTGGAGACGGCGGACTCGATGTCCTTCTCGACACCCTCGACCCCGTTCTGGATGTTCACCTCGATCGACGAGTCCGGCGCGATGAAGTCCAGCGCGGCCTGCGCGTCGTCGGCGTCGTGCTGCACGCGATAGGGCAGGCGCACCGCGAGGAAGGTCGCCTCCCCGCCCTCGGCACGCACGCGCTCCACCGCGAGCTGGGCGAGGCGCCCCGCGAGCGTCGAGTCCTGTCCGCCGGAGATGCCGAGGACGAAGCCCTTCGCGCCCGTCGTGCGCAGGTAGTCCGCGAGGAAGCCGACGCGACGCTCCACCTCCGCTTCGGGATCGATGTCGGGCCGGGCGCCCAGGTCTTCCGCGATCTGCTTCTGCAACGACACGTTGTCCTCCGCTCATCGGTTCACTCCAGTATCGCCCTTCCGTGTTTCCTGCGGGTCACGCCACTGCGCCAGGACGCGGTATCCGGCCGCGACCTGAGAGACTGAAGCGGTGAAGCTCCTCGTCGCCGCCCTCGAGTCCGAACTGTCCGCCTTCCCCGAGGAGCTCGACGGCTTCGACCGTCTGGTCACCGGCCCGGGCAAGCTGCCGGCGACGTACGCGCTGACCCGGGCCCTCGACGCGAAGACCTACGACGAGGTCGTCGTCGTCGGCACCGCGGGCTCCATCGAGAAGGGGCGTCCGTACGCGGTGCACGAGATCGCGACGGCGGTGCAGCACGACGTGATCGATCTCGACGGCGTCGTCGGACGGCACGTCTCGCTTCCGCCGCAGGTGACGACGGGCCGCGAGGGCGTCGTGATCGCCACGGGTGACCACTTCGTGAACGACGCCGAGGTCACGGCGGTGATCCGGCCGATGGGCGCCGCACTGGTGGACATGGAGACCTACGCGTACATCTGGGTCGCGGGACAGTTCGGCGTGCCCATCCGCGCCTTCCGCGCCGTCTCCGACCAAGCCGAGGACGGCGCCCTGGCCGACTTCCGCGAGGCCATCGCCCGATGCAGCATCGAGCTGCGCGAAGTCATCCGCGCCGAATACGGGGTCTGAGCTCAGCGCATCTCGATGACGCTCGGCCCGTTCGGCAGCGCGCGGACGGTGAGCTGAGCCGGGATCTGTTCCTGCATGGCCTCGACGTGGCTGATGACCCCGACCGTGCGCCCGCCCTGCCGGAGTTCGTCGAGCGTGCGCATCGCGACGTCGAGTGTGTCGCCGTCGAGCGAGCCGAATCCCTCATCGATGAAGAGCGTGTCCAGGCGGATGCCGCCGGCGCGGGCCGTCACGACCTCGGCCAGCCCGAGGGCGAGCGCCAGGGACGTGAGGAACGTCTCGCCGCCGGACAGCGACTGTGGCGGGCGGGTCTGCCCGGTGAACGCGTCGGCGACCACGATGCCCAGTCCGGACGCGGCACCGCGTGCCGCCAGGGCATCGGAGTGCTGCAGCCGGTAGCGTCCTTCCGACATGTCGTGGAGGCGGCGGTTCGCGGCGTCGACGATCTCCTCGAGCTCTGCCGCCAGCACGAAGGTCTCCAGCGTCATCTTGCGTGTGTTCGCTCCGCGTCCGGCGATGGTGTCGGCGAGGGCCTGGAGCACCTCGAACGCCGCCGCGTCCTCTGCCGTGCGGGCGTGCTCGTCCTTCGCGGCGTCGATGAGGCCGGCCAGCCGCGCAGCGTCGCCCGCCGTCCTCGTGGCCTCGTCGACGGCGGCGGTCCACGCCGCCCTCGCATCGAGCGCTGCCTGCTCGATCGGCGCGAGGTCGATCGGCTCCTCCGGCAGGGTCCGCAGTTCGAGGTCGAAGAGAAGTGCACGCTCCTTCTCCCGCTGCACCGCGTGCGTCGTCACCCGCTCATCGAGCTCCGCCTGCACCGCCGGCGGGCGCAACGCCTCCACGACGGCCGTGACGTCGGGGAACTCGGAGGCATCGAGTGCAACGTCTCTCTCGGCGGCCGCCTCCGTCGCCGCCTGCTGTCTCCGCGCACGTTCGGCCTCGGCGTCCAGGAGGCGTCGGGCCACGGCGAGGTGGGCGGTCGTCTCCGCCGTCCGCTCGGCGACCGACGCGTAGCTCCCTCGCGCCTCGTCGATCGCCCTGCGGGCGTCATCGTCTCGCTGGACCACCAGAGCCAGCTGCTCGCGGGCTGCGGCGAGGGCCGCCTCGTCCTGGACACGGCGGAGCTCCAGGGCGTCCTGCTGCTCGCGGAGCTCGGCGAGGACGACATCGCGTCGCCGCGCGGTCTCGGCGGCGGCAAGGGCTTCCTTCTCCGCGGCAAGGGCGGCATCGAGCTCGGCTCCCGCCGTCTCGACGTCCCGTCCGTCCGCGCGCGCCGTGGCCGCGGCGAGTCGGACCTGCAACGTCGTGCAGGTCGATGCCGCCTGCTGCTCGCGCCGCGCCGCCTCGTCCCTCCGGACCTCCGCAGCCGCGATGTCCTCCGCGGAGACCGTCGCGCCGTGGTCTGCCGGGGCCGGGTGCTCTCGCGCACCGCACACCGGGCAGGGGTGATCGTCGACGAGGGCGGAGGCCAGCTCCCCCGCCATGCCGTCGATCCGGCGCTGCCGCAGGTCAGCGAGAGCCGACTGTGCGGCGGCCTGTGCAGACGTCGCCTCGGCGAGGACCCGCTCGGCGGAGGTGCAGTCCTGTTGCAGGGTCTCCGCCTCTACCGCGGCTTCGCGGCGAACGGCCGCGGCGATGCGCACGCTCTCCCATTCCGCGATGCGGTCGGCGAGTCGACGGGCGTCGTCCCGTTCCAGGGTTGCGGCCGCGATCCGCCCGGGGAGGGCAGCGCGCTCCGCCTGCCCGTCCTCGCACCGGCGCTCGGCGGCGACGACAGCCGCTTCCGCCGTCCCGCGCTCGGTGGCGCGGGACGGCGCCTGTGCCTCCAGCATGACGGCGCGCTCCCAGATCCCGGACTCACGCGTCCGTTCCGCGATCCACGCGTCGAGGTCGTCGGTCTCGACGCCGAGCCGGGCCCAGGCCGCGCGTGCCCGTTCCTCCGTGGCGGCCGCCTCGTCCGCTGCCGCCGCCGCGCGTGTGGCCGCGGCGATCGAGGAACGGAGCGCCTCGGCTGCCCGCGCCCTGCCGAGCTCCGCCTTCGCCGCGGCGACCGCCGCTTCCTCGGCATCCAGACGGGCCATCGCCGCGCGGGCACGGTCTCGCTCCTTCTGCGCGCGCTGATCCTCGCGCGCCGCAGCCAGAGCAGCATCGGCGACCTCGAACCGCTTCTCCGCCTCCAGGCGATCGGCGGCGCGCCGTTCCGCCCGATACGCAGCGCGCGCCTGCGCCCGTTCGAGCTCCGCCAGGCGATCGGCGGTCGTGGTGCCAGCGCCCTGCACCTCCGACGCGATGCCGCCCTCGTCGTCACCGCCGTCGCCCCCGAGGTCGGCATCCGCCACCAGGCGCTCCGCTTCGTCCAGCCGCGCGGAGACGGTGGCCAGGCGCGCGCCGAGCACCTGCTCAGCGTGGCGCCGCCGCTCGTCGAACCGCGCCTGCACGTCTTCGAAACGCTCGGTGCCGAAGAGCCGGCGCAGCAGCGCCTGCCGGTCCCGGCTGCCCGCCAGGAGAAACTCCGAGAAGCGGTTCTGCGCCAGAAGGATCACCTGCAGGAACTGCTCCCGGCTGAGCTGGAGGATGTCATCGAGCTCGTGCGCCACGTCGACCGCCCGCGCCGCGCGACCCACCCAGCCGTCGTCCGTGAGCTCCTCCAGGGAGACCGCCGCCGCCTGCTTGGTCAGGCCTCCGCCGCGCCGAGCCGGCCGAAGGTACTCGGGCGAACGCGTGACCCGGTAGCGACCGGACGGCGTGCTGAACTCGACGACCACCTCGGAGGGATCGTCCGGTTCGCTGTGATCGCTGCGGAGCCTCTTCTCCCCGCCGTCGTACCGCGGCACCCCGCCGTACAGCCCGAAGCAGACCGCGTCCAGGATGCTCGACTTCCCCGCTCCGGTGCGGCCGGCGATGAGGAAGATCCCGTCGTCGGCGAAGGCGTCGAAGTCCACGGTCTGACGCGCGCGGAACGGCCCGAAACCCTCGACCTCCAGCCGATGCAGCCGCACTAGACGAGGGCTTCCGCGCGGACCCGGTCGTCGAGCACCTCGCGGATCAGCTCGCGTTCGACCTCGGTCGCTCCCTGGCCCGCCCGCACATGCTCGAGGAACGCCTCGATCCGGTCGGCGTCGGTCACCGCGGAGCGCAGCCGCTCGCCGTACGACCGCTCACGCTCCTCCCCGACCGTCGCGGGCTGATGCTGCACCATGGCGCAGTGCGGGTACGCCTCGCGCAGCCGTCGCATGGGTTCGGTCTGCGGTACGGCGTCGGTGTAGACGGCGCACACCCAGGCGTCGGCGTGCGCGGCGATGTTCTCTGCGGAGAGGATCTCCTCGAAGGCGCCGGTCAGGGTGACCAGGCGCCGCGGAACCGGCAGCTCCAGCCACTCGACGCCCGCGAGCCCGTCGGCATCGAGGTCGACGAGCCAGGAGCCGCGCGGCTTGTGCTGCTCGCCGAAGCTGTAGTGCAGCGGAGCGCCGGCGTATCGCACCCGCTCGCTGACCTGCTGACGACCGTGGATATGACCCAGTGCGACGTAGTCGGGGCCGTCGAACGCCCGGAGCGGCACGACGTCGAGGCCGCCCTGTCGCACCTCGCGCTCCAGACCCTCCGTCGGCTCCACCCCCGCGGCGAAGCAGTGGGCGATCGCGATCGACCGACCCGCGTGCTCCTGCATGCCCGCGCGGACGAGGGTCATCGCGTGCGTCATGGTCTGCGCCTGCGTGCGCAGCTGCCGTCCCTCGGCGTCGCCCTCCGGCCAGTGCTGGCGGACGATCGCGGGCTCCAGATACGGGATCCCGAAGAAATGCACCGGACCGTGAGCGTCGTCGATCGTGACGGGGGTACCGACCGCGAGGGGGTCGGTGAGCACGTGGATGCCGTCGCGCAGCAGCCGGGCCTGGAACCCCAGCCGCGCGGCGGAATCGTGGTTCCCGCTGGTGACGACCACCCGTGCACCCGTCTCATGCAGATCGACGAGGGCGTCTCCGAGCAGCGTATAGGCGGCGGCCGAGGGCGTGGCGGAGTCGAACACGTCGCCCGCGACGATCACGACGTCGACCTCGTGCTCCCTGACCTGCGCGGTCAGGGCGGTGAGCACCTCGGCCAGCGCGTCCATGGTCGAGTTGCCATGGAACGTCCGGCCGATGTGCCAGTCCGAGGTGTGCAGGATCCGCATACCCCCACGGTACGAAGCCCCTCGGACATTCCGTCCGAGGCGTGCCGGGACCGCCGTCTCCCGACGGCCGAGGAAAGGCGGAAGGTCCCCTGACCCACCCTCGTCGCGACGACCGGCACGTGGTGATGCGAGATGCACCGTGCATCTTCACCTGTGCGACGTGCGGGGCTGCGCGATGCGAGATCAGGGCTGCCCTCCGCCCACAGGTGCCGGCTTGCCCCGCCGGCTGAGGGTTGTGCCCGCTCCGTCGCGACTACCGACTTCCGCTCTCCTCCTCGAGGTCGTGCGACCAGTTCGCCTGCTGGATCCGGTTGTCGAGCGCACGGAGCTCCTGGGCGACGGCGTCCGCCCGGGCCCGGAGCGCGGCGACCGGCAGCGCCGACACCTGCCTCAGCTCCGAGCGCATCTGACGCAGGTACTGCTCGCTCGCCCCGGACGCGGCGGCCGCCGCGTCGGCGAGCACCGAGTGGCGCAGGCGCAGCACGTCCCGCGCGGCGAGCGCGTCGGTCATCGTGCCGTCCGCGCCGAGGTCGAGGCGGGAGTTCGTGACGTTGATGCGGCGGATGAGGCTCTGCAGCCGAGTCAGTGCGTCATCGGCCTCCTCGATCAACGCCGCCGCGTCCTCCGCAGGCTCCTCACCCTCCTGGTACCGGGCGTTCGCGACGATGCGCGCCCGCAGCTGCTCGATGCGGCGCTGCAGGTCGGCGCGGGCGGCCAGGGCTTCGGCGAGTCTCATGCCCTCATCCTCGCAGGCGGCGGCCGTAACAGTTCGTCATACAGCCGGAGCGTCAGCGTGAGCGGAGGAGTCCGGACTGCTCGGGGTGGGCGGTGAACCACTCCGCCACGTACCAGCAGACCGCGTCGACCTTGCGGTCGCCGCGCTCCGCGATGTCGGCCACGGCCCCCTCGACCACCTTTCCGGCGTATCCGTTTCCGCGGAATGCCGGGACCGTGTAGGCCCGGGTGAGCGCGACGGTGTGGCCGTCGTCCCGGTAGTCGAGCACGCTGACGAGCTTCCCGTCGCGCGTGAGGGTGTACCGCGATGCGTCCTTCTCGTCGGTCAGGATGAAGCCGCCGACGGTGTGCGAGATCGTCATCCGTGTCACGTTACGCCTCTTGCGACGCGCCCGGGCGTTTTGACATGTCCCGTCACGATCGGACATAATCCCCCCATGACCATCAACGCACGCCCTTTGTCCGCCCAGGAGGCGAACGGGACTGCCGGGATGATGATGCCCGGTCGCGTTGACATGTGTTGCCGAATGTGTCGCTGAACGAACAGCCACCTCGTCTGACCTGACTCCTCGCCATCTGCGAGAGCAGTGTCCCGAGCACACACCCGTGCTCGCTTCCCCGGCTCCGCCGGTCATTCGTGCAACGCATCCGAGCCCCCTCCCGTCGGGCTCACGTCCTGAGGACCCATCATCATGTCGAACTCCGCCCTTCTCGAGCGTCCCGCCGTCACCGCCCCGAACCGCACCGTCCGACCCGCCGAGTCGTCGGCTCCGCTGGCCCCGGTCGGCGCCGACCTCCCCGCCGTCCGCTCGCCCCGCGGCTTCGCCCTCTACGTCGGCCTGGACGAGATCAAGGCCGCCGAAGCCGGTGTGAGCCTTCCGCTGCTCGTCGACGCCCTCCGCCGCACGCTGGCCGAGCTCGCGCCCGGCGCCGAGACCCACGCCACCGTCGCCCTCGCCCCGCACGGCTCCGGCGGCCGCGACCTCGACGTCGTGCGTCTCGCCCTGCAGGAGCCCGGCGCGATCGCCCGCACCAAGGCCGCCGCCGAGGAGGAGACCACGCCCGAGGAGTCCGGTGTCACCGTCGACATCTCCCGCAAGCGCGTGCTCATCGACGGCGAGTCCGCCGCCTTTACCTACAAGGAGTTCGAGCTGCTGCAGTACCTCGTCCTCCGCGAGGGCCGCACGATCGAGCGCAGCGAGCTCGTCGCCGCCCTCTGGCAGGCCCAGGACGACGAGACCCCTGGCGAGCGCACGATCGACGTGCACGTGCGCCGGCTGCGGGCGAAGCTCGGCCGCTACGAGGACATCGTCCGTACCGTGCGCGGCATCGGCTACCGCTTCGACCGTCACGCCGACGTCGTCATCCGTTACGGCCACGGAACCCCGTCGCCGGACCGCTTCTGACCCGCTCCTGCTCGACCCGGAGGCCGGTGTCAGGAGCCGCGCGTAGGGTGGGCGCATGACCCTCGCCGCCGCCCCCGCGACGGCGGGCGCCGTCCGCGCGGATGCTCCGCGGGAGACGACGTACCGCCCGCCGCACCCGCTCGATCTCCGGCGTACCGTCGGCATGCTGCGCCGCGGCGGCACCGATCCGACGACGGTCTTCGACGGCCCCGTCATCTGGCGCGCGGTCCGCACGCCACAGGGTCCGTCGACGTTGGCCCTGCGGATGTCGGGGAACGAGGTCACGGCGACCGCCTGGGGTCCGGGTGCCGAGCACGCACTCGCCCTCGTGCCGGCACTGTGCGGTGCCGGCGACGACCCGACCGGCTTCGATCCCTCCCTACACCCCCTCATCGCCGAGGCGGCCCGACGACACCCCGGCATCCGGCTCGCACGCACGGATGAGGTCTTCGATGCCCTCGCCTGCGGCATCCTGGAGCAGAAGGTCACCTCCATGCAGGCCTTCGGCGCCTGGCGATACCTCGTGTCGCGCTTCGGCGACCCGGCGCCGGGGCCGACGCCGCGACCGATGGCCGTCGCTCCCACGGCGGCGCAGTGGCGACGCATCCCGTCCTGGGCGTGGCACCGCGCCGGAGTGGAGCCGCCGCAGTCGAAGACCATCGTGCGGGCGGCGGAGCGCGGCGACCGCATCGCCGATGCCGTCCGAGCGGCCACGACCGGCCCTGACCGTGACCGCGTCCTCACGAGCCTGCCCGGGGTCGGCGTCTGGACCGCTGCGGAGACGCGCATCCGTGCGCTGGGCGACCCCGATGCCGTCAGCGTGGGCGACTACCATCTGGCGCACGAGGTCGGACATGCCCTGACGGGGCACCGCACGGATGACGCCGGCATGGTCGAGCTGCTCGCTCCCTGGGCCGGTCACCGGCAGCGCGTCATCCGGCTCATCTTCGCGAGCGGCGTCGCCGAGGCGCGGCGCGGACCCCGGCTCGCCCCGGAAGACCACCGCCGACGCTGACCGGCCCGTTCCCGGAGCGGCCGACGTATGCTGAGCGCATGTCCCGTACCGCCCTGCGCATCTTCGTCACGGTCGGCCTGCTGATCGCCGGTGTCGTCCTCGGCCTCATCTTCCAGAACGTGTGGCTGGGCGTGCTGCTCGCCGCGATCGTGTGGTTCGGCTGGTTCCTCGGCTACGAGTCCCGCCGCGGTCACAACGCGGGCGTGAACGACGAGGACCACGGCGTCGAGCTCTGACGCCATGGAGCGGCAGTCCAGCGCCGGCCGTCGGGCCGTGCTCACGGCCGTGGTGTCGGTGATTCCGCGGCCGGAGGATCTCCGCCGCAACGTGTTCGTCGGCATCGACGGCGTGGACGGCTCGGGGAAGACGGTGTTCGCCGACGAGATCGCCGAACTCCTCGCGCCGCGGCACCCCACGGTGCGGATCTCCATCGACGGGTTCCACCGGCGCAGAACGGAGCGCTATCGGCGAGGCCGGCATTCCCCGGAGGGCTTCTTCCTCGACTCCTACGACTACGCGGCCTTCGATCGCCATGTGATCGCCCCGCTCCGGGCCGGCCATGGACCGTATCTCACGGCGTCACATGACCTCGACAGCGACGAACTGCTCGATGGGCCGGTACGCCATCTCGCCGCGCCGTCGGTGATCGTCGTCGACGGGATCTTCCTGCATCGGCGGGAGCTCCGTGCGGTGTGGGACTTCTCGGTCTTCCTCCGTGTGGACTTCGCCGTCTCCGCCGCGCGCATGGCACGACGCGACGGCTCGGATCCGGCCCCGGAGGCGGCGAGCAACCGACGCTACGTCGAGGGTCAGCGGATGTACCTGCGAGAGGACGACCCGGAGCGGCACGCCGCGGTGATCGTGGAGAACGACGACCTCCGGGCCCCTCGGATCGCCGGCCCGCGTCAGTAATAGACGGCGAGGGGGCCCGAGGGTCCGTCCACGACCTGCACGGGGGTGTCGAACACGCGGCTCAGCACGTCGTCCGTCATGATCGCCGCCGGCGGGCCGAACTCCACCACCCGACCGTCCTTCATGGCGCAGATGTGGTCGGCGTAGTGTCCGGCGAAGTTGATGTCGTGCAGCACGATGACGATCGTCCGCCCGAGCTCCTCCGCCGCGCGCCGCAGGTGCTTCATCATCTGCACGGCGTGCCGCATGTCGAGGTTGTTGAGGGGCTCGTCGAGCAGCACGAACTCCGTGTCCTGCGCGAGCACCATGGCCACGTAAGCCCGCTGCCGCTGCCCGCCGGAGAGCTCGTCGAGGTAGCGCCCCTCGAGCGCCCCCAGATCGAGGAAGTCGATCGCCTGGCTGATGACCTCCTCGTCGGCTCTCGTCAACCGGCCCTGGGAGTGCGGGAAGCGGCCGAAACCCACGAGCTGCCGCACGGTGAGCCTGGTCACGAAGTGGTTCTCCTGGCGGAGGATCGAGACCACCTTGGCCAGGTCCTTCGACTTCGTGGAGGCGACGTCGAGGCCCGCGATCTCGATGGCCCCGGCGTCCATCCCGTTCAGCCGGCCGATCATGGTCAGGAGCGTCGACTTGCCCGCACCGTTCGGCCCGATGAGGGCGGTGATCCCGCCGGTGGGGATGCGGAGGTCGACGGGGCCGATCGCGACCTCGCTGCTGTAGTCACGGCGGACGCCGTCGAGTGCGATCACAGTCTGCCCTTTCGGAGGATGACGATGAGGAACACGGTGCCGCCCACGATCTCGATGAGGATCGAGACCATGCCCTGCGCGTAGAAGACGTTCTTCATGACGAAGTACGCCCCCGCCAGGATCGAGAACGCGGTGAGGACGGCGACCGGGAAGATCAGCCGATGGTCGTGCGTGTCGGCGAACTGGTACGCGAGCGTCGCCACGAGGAAGCCGAGGAAGGTCATCGGACCCACGAGGGCTGTGGAGGTGGCCATCAGCACGGCGACGAGGGTCAGGACGAGGAACTGCTCCCGCCGGTGGTCGAGGCCGAGCGATCGTGCGGCATCGGGGCCGAGCGCGAGCACGTTCAGACGCCGGGACCGCAGCCACAGGAGGGTCGAGGCCGCGATCACGAGCGGGATCGCGAGCGGGAGATACGAGGGATCGGCGTTGGAGACGTTGCCGAACAGCCGGGCGGCGAGCACATCGAACTCGCTGGGGGTGAGCAGCCGCTGCATGAATGTGGCGATCGCCCCGAGGCCGCCCCCGATCACGATGCCCACGAGCAGCATGATCTGGAGGTTGCCGTAGCGCCCGGACAGGAGCCACCCGTAGAGGAGGACGGCGAGCGCGACCATGATGAGCACCTGGAGGGCGAACTGGCCGACGCCCTGGATCGCCACCAGCCCGGCGACGCCGAAGAGGTACACGGTCGTGGTCTGGACGACACGGTACAGCGACTCGAAGCCCATGATCGAGGGAGTGATGATCCGGTTGTTCGTGACCGTCTGGAAGCTGACCGTGGCGACGGCCTGGGCGACGGCGACGAGCGCCATCACGACCACGGCGGTCGCACGGTGCTGGGCGATGCGCCAGAACCCGGGCGTGCCGACGGGCAGCGGGTTGTCCCAGGCGAGGAGACCGAACGCGGAACCGAGGGCGAGCACACCGAGCACCACGAGCACGACGATGTAGCGGCGACGCGCCCGCACGGTCGTGAACGCCCCGGCCGACCGCGTCGTCCGCTGGGCCGTCGTCGCCGTCATCGTCGCCTCAGCCACGACGACGCTGCCGCAGGAGGAGAAGCACGAACACGACGGCGCCGACGACACCGAGGATCAGCGACACCGGCACCTCGAACGGCATGATGATCGTCCGGCCGATGATGTCGCAGACGGTGACGATCGCGATGCCGAGCAGGCACACCCACGGCAGGTTGCTGCGCAGGTCGTCGCCACGGACCATCGAGACGATGTTCGGAACGATCAGCCCCAGGAAGGGCAGGTTGCCGACGACCACGGTGACCACACCGGTCGTCACCGCGATCAGCGCGGTGCCGAGCAGGATCATCCGGTTGTAGTTCACCCCGACGTTGGTGGCGATCTCCTCCCCCAGCCCGGCGATGGTCAGTCGGTCGGCCACGAGGAAGACGATGACGCCGATGATGGCGACGATCCACAGCATCTCGTACTGTCCGCGCATGACCGAGGTGAAGCTGCCCGCGAACCAGACACCGATGATCTGCAGGGAGTTCGTGACGAGGGCGAAGTAGGTCGTGATCGCGCCGACCACCGCGCCCAGCATGATGCCGACGATGGGCACGATGAGCGACGACTTCAACGCCACCCGGCGGAGGAACGCGAAGAACACCATCGTGCCGACGAACGCGGCGAGCACGGCCCCGGCCATGCGCAGCGGAAGGGAGGGCTGCGGCACGAGCACCATCACGGTGAGGAGCCCGAGTCCCGCCCACTCCGTGGTCCCGGTGGTGGTCGGCTCGACGAAGCGGTTCTGCGTGAGCAGCTGCATCACGAGACCGGCCATCGCCATCGCCGCGCCCGCGAGCACGAGCGCGATCGTCCGGGGGACGCGGGTGATCTGGAACATCTGCGCGCCGTCGTCCGCGCCGGCGATGTCGTACACACCGGTGAAGAGCGAGATCACCAGAAGCGCCGCCACGACGAGGACGCCGATGAGCAGCTTCGGATCGAAAAGCCGTGCGGACGATCGCGGTGTCGAGGTGAGGAGAGGAGAGGTCATGGGGGGATGCCGGCGGCGGCGCCCCGGTCGGGACGCCGCCGCCCAGCCCTTACTTGTCGGCGCTCTTCTCGAGCGCGTCGGCGAGGTCGTTGAGGAACGTCGTGTACGTCTGGATGCTCTCGTTGAGGTAGGTGTCCGTGGGCATGTAGACGATCTGGTCGTCCTTCACCGCGGTGACGCCGGTGAGCGCCTCGGAGTTCTCGATGATCTCCGCCGCCTGCACGTAGTCCGGCGTCTCCGCCGCGAACACGGCGTCGCGGTCGAGCACGAGGATCCAGTCGGGGTTCGAGGCGGCGATGGCCTCGACCGAGATCTCGTCGCCCTGGTGGTCGTCGCTCGCGTCGTCGACCTGCAGTGCCGGCGTGAGGCCGAGCATGTCGTAGATCGGACCCAGGGAACGGCCGACCGTCGGAGCGAGGTAGCCGATCTGGCCGCCCGAGGTGTTGACGGCCATGACGGTGTCGGCGTCGTCGTAGGCCGCCTTCGCGCGGTCCACCGCGGCGTCGAACTCCTCGACGAGCTTCTGGGCCTCGTCCTGCGTGCCGAAGATCTCGCCCAGGACGGTCGTCTGCCGCTTGAGCTCCTCATCGAAGGGCTCGCCGTCTCGGGGCTCCAGGTCGATGATCGTCGCGTCCGGGACCAGCTCCGCGATGGCCTCGTTGTGCTGCGTGAAGCGCTGACCGCTGATGATGAGGTCGGGGTCGGCGGCGACGATGGCCTCGAGGTCGGGCTCGGTGTGCAGGCCGATGTCGACGATGTCCTCGTCCTTCGCGTACGAGACGGTCTCCGGCATCAGGGAGACCGCACCGGCGGAGAGCTCGACACCCCAGTCGGACAGGGTCTGGAAGGTCCGGTTGTCCAGAGCGACGACCGAGGTCGGCGGCGTGGTGATCTCATGCGTGCCGGTGTTGTCCTCGATGGTCACGGTCCCCGATCCCGCGGTCGTCGCTTCGGGTTCGGCTTCGCCGCCGGACGCGCAGCCGGAGAGGGCGAGCAGGCCGACGAGAGCGACGCTCGTGGCGGTGAGGGTTCTGGGCACGGACATGGAGAGACTCCTGTTCTGCGGGGATGTGTGCACCCTCGTGGGGCGCCGGTCCGACGGGCGGGCGAGCCGACCGCGTCGGTTTTTAGGTTAGCCTTACTTTATGAGCGATACGAAATCCGGTTTCTCGATCGAGCGTCGCGGCCTCGAGCTGCGCTTCCGCAACGTCACGCTGAGCGCCCGCGAATGGCTCGCTCCGGATTTCGTGCGCATCCGGCTGTCCGGCCCCGACCTCGCCGGCTTCGACTCCCCGGGCTCAGACGACCACATGCGGCTCTTCTTCCCGAGCGGCCCCGTGGGCTCGGTGGAGGAGCTGCGCGCCGCCCCGAGCCGCGAGTACACGCCCCTCGCGTGGGGTGACGACTGGCTCGATGTCGAGTTCGCCGTGCACGGCGATCAGGGCGTGGCCGCACCGTGGGCCGCGAACGCCCCGCTGGGGGCGACCATCGGCGTCGGCGGGCCGCGCGGCGCCGCCGTCCTCACCGGAGAGCCGGGATCGTGGCTCCTCGTCGGTGACGAGACGGCCATCCCCGCGATCCGCCGTTTCGCCGCCCTCGTCCCCGAGGGCACGCCGGCACGCATCGTCATCGAGACCACGTCGGCAGCCGGCGAGGTCGCTCTCGAAGCTCCGGTGGCTGTCGAGTGGCTGCACCGCGGCGCCGCTCCCGCCGGCTCTGCGCTGATCTCCTTCCTCGACGCGCTCACCGAGGACGAGGTCGTCGGACCCGACCCGTTCGTCTTCATCGCCGCCGAGCAGTCCATCGTGAAGCCCGGTCGGGCCCTGCTGGCACGCTGGGGCGTGGACAACGCGAACGCCGTCGTGAAGGGCTACTGGAAGCGCGGCGAGGCCGAATACCACGCTCCCCACTGACACCGGGTCGATGCGCTGACAGACTGGGCGCATGGCTCTCCTCGATCACCTGGGCATCACCGTCGCCGACCTCGAACGCGGACGGGCGCAGTTCCATCCCGTGCTCACCGCTCTCGGCTACGAACTCGGCGGCGAGGACGATCACTCGATCTCCTGGCACACCGGCGACGAGACCGAGATCATCCTCTACACCTGGGACGACGACTCCACGCCCCACCGGCACGGCCGCGTCGGCTGGCAGCACATGGCTTTCGCGGTGCCGTCGCGCGCCGAGGTCGACAGGCTCCACGATCTCGCGCTCGAATCCGGCTGGACCGCCGTGCGGGACCCGAAGGAATATCCGCGGTACAGCGAGCGGTACTACGCCTCCTTCGTCGAGGACGCCGACGGCATCCGGCTCGAGTTCATGTACAACCCGCCGAGGGACGCTTGACGCCCGGGCGTGTCGCCGCCTAGGGTGGCAAGGCTGTGCCGACCGGCGCCGCACACCAGCCGAGGAGACGACGGATGACCGCCCCGCGGAATCTCCACCCGATCACGGCATTGCCGCTTCCGCAGAAGCGCAATGACCGCGACGAGTCGTACCCTCCGGCGCGCGCCGTGTGACAGCATCCGCTCTCGCAACGCCCCGCACCGTCAGGTCCGGGGCGTTTTCCGTCGGAAGACTCCCCTGACCTGTGGGCTGGACATCACCACAAGGAAAGGAATCATGGAGAGGCTCTCCGCACGGCTGCTGTCGTGGGCGTCCCTGATCGATGAGAAGACCCTCGATCAGGCGCGCACCACCTCACGCATGCCGTTCATCCACCCGCACCTGGCGCTGATGCCGGATGCGCACCTCGGCAAGGGGGCGACCGTCGGGTCGGTCATCCCGACGCTCGGCGCGATCATCCCCGCCGCCGTCGGCGTCGACATCGGCTGCGGCATGATCGCCGTCCGCACGCCGTTCACGAAGGACGACCTCGACGGGCGCGACCTCGCCGCGCTCCGGGAGCAGATCGAGCGCGCGGTCCCGCTGTCCGCCGGGCGCTACAACAACAAGGTCGTGGGGACGGCCGCTCCTCGCGTGGTCGAGCTGGAGGAGCGGGCCACCGCGGCCGAGTTCGACCCCGAGGGCTACGCGAAGAACTGGCGGCTCCAGCTCGGCACCCTCGGGTCGGGAAACCACTTCATCGAGGTGTCGGCGGATGAACTCGACCGGGTCTGGCTGTTCCTGCATTCCGGTTCCCGCGGCGTGGGCAACAGGATCGCCGGGCACCACATCGCCGTCGCACAGCGTCTGGCGAAGCAATGGTGGATCGACCTCCCCGACCCCGACCTGGCCTACCTCGTCGAGGGCGCGCCGGAGTTCACCCGCTACATCCGGGAGCTCAGGTGGGCGCAGCACTTCGCGCTGCTGAACCGCGAGGAGATGATGGACCGCGTCATCCGGCAGCTCTCCGAGTTCCTCGGCACCCCGGTCGAGGAGGAGGAGCGGATCAACTGCCACCACAACTTCACGGAGTCGGAGATGCACTTCGGGAAGCGCGTCTGGGTGTCCCGGAAGGGCGCGATCCAGGCGGATGCGGGTCGGCCCGGACTCATCCCCGGGTCGATGGGCACGGCGTCCTACGTGGTGGAAGGGCTCGGCGACCCGCTGTCGCTGAACTCGTCACCGCACGGCGCCGGGCGCGAGTACTCGCGGTCCGCGGCCCGGAAGACGTTCACGCATGCGCAGCTGCGCGAGGCGATGGCCGGCATCGAGTTCCGCGACACCGACGCCTTCATCGACGAGATCCCGCAGGCGTACAAGCCCATCGATCGCGTGATGGCGGATGCGGCGAGCCTGGTGCGGATCCGGCACACGCTGCGGCAGCTCGTCAACGTGAAGGGCGACTGACCGAGGGCCGGGTGAGAGGGATCCTCGCCCGGCCCTTCCTCCCCAATCCGCGCGATTCCCGGTATCTCCACAGAGCGCGGGTCGCCGAGCGTGGCGTCCGCCAGGATGCTGGCAGGCTGAAGGATCCGGTGCCACGATGAGGGGATGGAAACCATGGACGGTGCACAGGTCTGGACCATGATCGGCGCGTTCACGGCGCTGATGATGGGCATGCTCACGGTCGTCTCGACGCTGTTCATCCGCGTCCTGCGCAGCGAGATCGGCGGCCTGCGCAACGAGATGAACGGTCAGCTCGGCGGCCTGCGCAACGAGATGACCGCGCGCTTCGACGCGGTCAACACCCGGTTCGACGCGGTCGGCACCCGCATCGACGGCGTCAACGCCCGTATCGACGGACTCGATCGTGATGTGCAGGCGCTCGTGAAGCGCACCTTCGGACTGGATCGGGAGTGAGGATCGACGCATGAGGATCGTCGTCGCAGGAGGAACCGGCGTCGTCGGCACGCCCACGGTGGCGGCCGTCCGGAGCGCGGGTCATGAGGCCGTCGTGCTCAGTCGTTCGCACGGCGTCGACCTGGTCAGCGGGCGCGGGCTGGAGGCGGCGCTGACCGGGGCCGACGCCGTGATCGACGTCGTGAGCGTCGAGACGCTGAAGGCGAGCACGGCGATCGAGTTCTTCACGGCCGCCACCGGGAACCTCCTCGCCGCCGCCGCGGACGCCGGCGTGGGACACGTCGTCCTGCTCTCCATCGTCGGCATCGACCGGATCCCCTACGACTACTACGCGGGCAAGGTGGCCCAGGAGAAGCTGGTCTCCGCGTCCGCCGTCCCCTCGACGATCCTCCGAGCCACGCAGTTCCACGAGTTCGCCGCGCAGATGTTCGCGCGCGCGAAGGCGGGTCCGCTGCATCTCGCCCCGCGTGCGCGCACGCAGCCGGTGGCGGCCCGAGAGGTCGCGGAACGGCTCGTCGCGCTCGCGACCGGGAACGCGCGGGGCCGAGTGCCCGACCTCGCCGGCCCCCGCGAAGAGCAGCTCGCCGACATGGTGCGGGCGTACGCGCGACGTATCGGGTACCGCGGCTGGATCCCGGCGCTGAACGTGCCAGGTCCGCAGATGGCGGGGATGCGCGCGGGGAAGGCGCTGCCGGGACCAGACGCGATTCGCGGGACGCAGACGTTCGCGGAATGGCTTGCCGAAGCGGTCCCGGCGCGCGCAGACTGAGGAGGGGCGGGGGTCTTTCCAGCAGTCGAGCGACCAGGAGCAGCACGCATGGCGAACCTCAATCCCTACCTGTCCTTCCGCACCGAGGCCCGCGAGGCCATGGAGTTCTACCGGGGAGTCCTCGGCGGAGACCTCGACATCACGGTCTTCGGCGACTTCCCCGACATGGTGCAGGATCCGAGCCAGAAGGATCTCGTGATGCATGCGCAGCTCACGACCCCCGACGGTCTCGTGCTCATGGCCTCGGATACTCCGGAGGGCATGACCTACGAGAGACCGCAGGGCATCTCCGTCTCGCTGAGCGGCAATACACAGGAGGTCACCCGACAGGTGTGGGACCGGCTCTCCGAGGGCGCCACGATCACGATGCCGCTCGACGTGCCGCCGTGGGGTGGGACGTTCGGCATGCTCGTCGACCGCTTCGGGATCGCCTGGATGCTGCACGGCGACCCGGAGTGACCGCCGGGCTCAGCGCGGCAGCACGGCGCGACACGCGAGGTGCAACGCCAGCCGCGCCTCGGGGTCGCTCATGTCGATCCCGAGGAGCTCCTGCACCCGCCGGATCCGCACGGCGACCGTGTTGCGATGCAGCCCGAGAGCGGCCGCCGTGGCCGCGATGCCTGACTCATGGTCGAGGTACGCCGACAGCGTCGTGAGCAACTCGCCGTTCCCCTCCCCCAGGGGTGCCAGCAGCGACTGCGCGGCCGGGACGAAGGTGTCATTCCCGGTCCAGGCGAGCAGGAGCTGTTCGAGCCCGAGGCTGTCGACGCGGACGAACCATCCGGTCGCCGACCGGGCGGCGGCGATCCGTGCGGCGTCGCCGGCCTCGTCGAGGGTCGCCGCCAGTCCTTCCGGCCCGGTCTGCGCCGAGCCCACCCCGGTCGCCACCGCGAAGTCGCGCAGGGCCGCGAGGTGGAGGTCGCGCAGCGCCGCCACGGCCCGCTCGATGCGGTCGGGACCGGGGGCTTCGGCGAAGGAGAGCCAACCGCTGAGGCCTCGACCGGCGGTGGTCGCGTGCGCCTCGGCGTCGATCGCGCTGAGCCCCGGCCTGATCGCACGAAGGAGCGCGAGCGGCTCCACCCGGCTGCGCGCCACCATGCGGAACCCGAGGTGATGCCCACCGGTGCGCCACCCCCGCTCCGCCATGCGCCGTTCGACATCGGCATCGGCGGCTCCGCGGAGCTCGACGAAGTCCCGCAGCAGCCCGGACGACGCGGCGACGTCGTTGACGGCCGCGATCTCGTCGATGAGGATGCGGGCGGCCACCGCGGGCATTGCGACCTCCGCGGCCACCAGGAGCGACTGCAGCTGCGCCTCTCCGAAGCCGTCGCCGAACAGGACCAGGCGCAGACCGGACCGGCCGGGGCTGTCCACGCGCACCGAGGCGGCCGCGCCCTCCCCCGCCCTGGCGCCATCGCTCCACGAGTCGAAGCGGATCGCCGCGTGCAGGTCGGCACCCAGATGTCCTCCGGCCTGACGCAGCACTCCCGCGGCGTCGACGAGGGCGACGCCGAGCCCGAGGTTCGCCGCGAGGTGTCCGAGCAGGTCGCCGAGGTCGTCGGCCGCGTATTCGAAGGACTGCGCGACCTTGCGCACCCGTGTGAGCGTGAGGGCGTCTCTCGCCTCGATGAGCATCCAACAGGCGCGGGCGAGCTGCACCGGTCTCTCCACGTCGAGCAGGGCGAGACCGATCCGGTCCGCGAGGCGGAGCGCCCCGGGATCGACACCGGCGGCGCCGGGGAGCGCGAGTCCGGTGAACCCGCGGTCACGGACCCGGCGCAGCATCGCGTCCTGCTGCCAGGTGGCGAGCGGTGCCCCCGCCGTGAGGATGGCGAGCCGGGCGGTCCCTTCGTCCGGCAGGTCGGACTCCGCAGCCTCCACCACGACCGCGTCCCACCCGACGTCGCGCGGGCCGGCGACATGGCGGAGGACGCCGTTCTCCTCCTGCGCCAGAAGGGCCCCCAGGGCGAGCGCGCCGTTCACGCGGCGTCCAGATCGACGAGCCCGTAGGCGGAAGGCACGACCCGGGCCCGCCGCTCAGGGCGGGCGTTCCACCACTCCGGCGCGGGAAGGGCGACGGCCGCCACCGTGCGCCCGGGGGCGAGTTCGGTGACCTCGAGGATTTCCCGGGACACGGCATCCAGGAGCACGATGATCTCGGGGGCCGCGGCGACGAGCAGGCCGTCGGTGAGCACCGCCAGCGTCTCGGAACGGGTGACGATCCGATGCACCGCTCCGCCGAGTCCGGCGATCTCGACCGCGTTCACGTGCGGATCGGTGCCGGAGGACGCACCGGCCACGATGCGACCCTCGGCGAGCAGCGTCCCGCCGAGCACGTCGGCCAGGACCGGCAGCGGCGCCGACCGGTGCGCCAGGAAGCTGCGACCGAGGGCGAGCGCGCGGGCGAGGTGGTCGGCGATGGCGTGCTCCCGCAGGTCGCCGACCGTGAAGCCGGCGAGCACGGCGCAGCCGACACCCCCGGCCTGGATGATGGCCGATCGCACGACACGCTCCGCATCGATGGCCCTCGTCGCCTCTACCAGCGCCACCCCGTCGGCGCCGGTCTCGCACGCGAAGACCAGTCCCGGCACGCGGTCGACGAACAGGGACATCTGATCGAGTCCCGGCACCGCACGCCCCGTGCAGTCGGCGTCCACCACGGTGTGCGATCCGGCCAGGGTGAGCGGCGCGAGGCCGTTCATGCCGCCGCCCTCGAGGGAGCACACGGCCGGGACGGGGTGCCCGAGCCACCGCTCCACCGCCCGCAGCAGAGGGGCGAAGGGCGCGGCGCCGGGCATCCGCTCGCCGAGCAGCATCGTCGACCCGACGAAGGCCACGCCGAGACAGGGCGTGCCGGGATCGAGCGCATCCACGGGCGAGACCTCGAGGGGCCATCCCGCGGTGGTGTCGAGGATGAGTTCGAGCATCGTCGTGGAACCGCCGCCGCCGGAGCCGAGCAGGGCATACCCGCGGGCGAGCGCCTCCAGGTCGTCCCGCTCCAGCCTCATGGGATCCAGCCTAGGACGCGGCCATCCCCTCGACGGGAGCGAACTCCTCGGTCAGGCCGAAGGCCGACGGCCCGAAGGCGGCCAGCGCCTCGGGGGTGCGCATCATCGCCGGCGTCGAGATGCCGAGCACCCGGACGCGCTGACCGTACCGGAGGCCCTCCGTGGTGATGGGCTCGGCCGTCTCGTGGTCGACGACGCAGATGAGATCGGGGACGATCGCGACGAGCCGTCCAGCCCGCCGCGCGGTGAGGTTCTCGTTCTGGAACGCGATCTCGAACGTGTCGTCCTCCGCGGCACCGAGCGGAGCGATGACCGCCCGCCCCTTCGCGAAACCCTCGGTGGTCCGTCGTTCGACGTCCATCACCTTCCCGACGCAGAGCTCGCGCACATGCGGGTAGAGCGTGGTCGCGAGCGTCGCGGCGATGGCCTCGAACGGCGAGCGGTGCTCCTCCCGGGCGAGGCGGATCGCCCGACCCAGCGCGAGGGCCATCGAGATGGTCCGCGGCACCGCTGTGCGTCGCACGTCGGCGCCGCTCATGGCGTACTCGGCGATGTGACCGACGCCACCCAGCCGGATGGTGATGCCCCGGGCGAGCCACTCCATCTGGCGGTCGTCGTCCCCGGTGTCGATGACGACCCGCTCCCCGCGCTCTCCGGCGAGGGCGAGCGGCGAGCCGTGGACGCCGTACACCGCGAAGGTCTCCATGGACAGCTCGGGGAAGGCGCGTCCCATGCCGTCCGCGTCGACGACCGGCAGTCCGGTCTCCGCGGCGACGATGAGCGGGATCATCGAGTTGATCCCGCCGCATTCGATGGGCATGGTCGCATCGGCCCGACGTCCGAGGTGGTCCTCCAGGGTGCGCAGCGCGAGGGTGGGCTCGGTGCCGGCGGGGATCTTCTCGACCATCACGGTCGGCGCCCCCATCTGCGCGGTCGGGATCACGAAGAGGTCATCGGCGAGGTCGTCCGGATCGAGGATCGTGATGGTCCCGTCGCCGAGCACCCGCTCCACCAGCATCTTGCCGATGTAGGGGTCGCCCCCGCCGCCGGTGCCGAGCAGCGTCGCACCGCGGGCGAGGTCGGGCAGGTCCGCCGCCGTCAGCTCCCAGCTCATGCGGCGGCCCCTGCCGCGGCGTCTCCGGCGGAGACCGTGCCGTCGAAGCGATGCGCCGGGATGTCGTAGCCGAAATATCCCGGGCCGACCATCGCGAGAGCCGCATCCGAGTGCCAGCGCTCGTCGGCCGGAGCGGCGATCACGCGGACGCGCTGTCCGTAGCGCAGCCCCTCGGTCGTGACGGGCTCCCCCGACTCGCCGTCGAGGACCATGATGAGGTCCGGAGTGGTCGCCAGCACCCGTCCGTCCGCTTCGGCGACGAGGTGCTCGTTCTGGAACTGCAGCGTCAGCGAGGTGCCGCCGTCTCCATCGATCCGTGCCCTGCCGCGCGCGAAGCCGGTGGTCGTGGCCCGGTTCACGTCGGCCACCTTGCCGCCGAACAGCTCGCGACCGCCGAGGAGCTCGACGACAGCGGCGACCGGGTCGGTCTTCGCCTCGCGGGCCTCCGCGATCCGCTGACCGATGTCGATGCACCGGGACAGCGATCCCGCCACCAGCGACTGACGTGCGGCGGCACCCGACATCGAGAAGCCGGAGATCATGACGGAGCAGCCCATCTCGACGCACGCGACACGGGCGATGCGCTCGGTCCAGGAGTTGTCGGCGGTCTGCAGCACGCCCGTGTTCCCCTTCTCGTCGCTGAAGGCGAGCGGCGAGGCCGTCACGCCGTAGAGCGTCGGGAGCACCATCTGCAGTTCGGGGAACGCGCGCCCCATGCCGTCCGCATCGACGAGCGCAAGCCCGAGCGCGGCGGCGGCGGCGATCGGGATCGTCGAGTTCACCCCGCCCACCTCGGCACAGGCGATGTGCGTGACCGGGCGGCCGAGGTGGATGCCGAGCGCCTTGACCGGCTCGATGACCTCCGCGAGGCTCGGCAGCTTCTCGACCATGACGGTGGGCGCGCCCATCATCGCGACGAACAGCACCAGGGCGTCGTCCGGCACCTCGTCGAGCGCCACGACCGTGACGTCTCCGGAGGCGAGGGCCTGGCGGGCGAGGAGGGCGCCGATGTACGGGTCGCCACCCCCGCCGGTGCCGAGCACGGCCGCGCCGCGGGCGAGGCCGTCGATGTCGGCCGCGGTGATCGTCGTGCTCATGTCAGGCCCCCATGTCGAGGTCGCCGACCGCCTTCACGCGGATGCGCGTGGCGTTGCCGGGAAGATACGGGATGGGGACCTCGTCGAAGTCGATGATCGTCACGGTCGCGGGCTTGGCACCGGCCGCGATGGCCTTGTCGACGGCCTCCGCGCGCACCTCGGCGATGGTCTCATCGCGACGGCCGGGCTCGATCGCGTAGACCTTGTCGATCTCGCCACCGACCTGCGCGATCGAGGCGCCGATGGCGTTGGCGACCGCATAGTTCTCCGGCCGATGCACGGTGCCGAACAGGGGCAGCTCGTCGGGCAGCAGGATGGACCCGCCACCGACCGCCACGACCGCGATGGGTTCGGGCGACGTGCGCATGCGGTCCACCGCCTCCGCCACCCGCTCCGCGATCCGGGCGAGCACCCGCTCCACGAAAGCGGGGTCCAGGTGCGCGACCTTGGCGGGGTCTCCCACCTGCGCGCGACCGGCGGCGACCGCGATGTCGGTGGCCGTGAGGGTCGAGCCGCCGAAGACCAGCGCCTCCGTCGTCAGCGTGTAGCCGACCGAGGCCGGGCCGACCTCGGCGGTCTCCTCGTCGACGATGCTGCCGCCACCGATGCCGAGGGAGAGCACGTCCGGCATCCGGAAGTTCGTGCGGATGCCGGCGACCTTCACCTCGTTCGCCGTCTCCCGCGGGAAGCCGTTGATGAGCAGGCCGATGTCGGCGGTGGTGCCGCCCACGTCGATGACGGCGCAGTCGACGAGTCCGCTCGTGGCCGCGGCTCCACGCATCGAGTTCGTCGGTCCGGACGCGAACGTGGCGACCGGGTACCGGCGCACGTAGTCCTCGTCCATCAGCGTGCCGTCGTTCTGGCTGAGGAAGATCGGCGCCTCGATGCCCTGCGCGCGGACCGCCGAGGTCAACCCGTCGACGATCTCCGACGCGAGCTCCCGGAGGGCGGCGTTGATGATCGTCGCGTTCTCGCGCTCCAGAAGCCCGATGCGGCCGATCTCGTGCGAGAGCGAGATGGCGGCGTCCTCCCCCAGCACCGAGGCGACGATCTCGGCCGCCTGCACTTCGAGGTCGTGGTTGACCGGGCTGAACACCGACGAGATGGCGACGGACCGGATGCCGTGCGCCTTCATGTCCTCGGCGTGCGCGCGGATCTCATCGGGGTCGAGCGGCGAGATCGGACGGCCGTCGAACTCGTAGCCGCCGTGCGCCAGGTAGCTGCGCGCCCGGGTGGCGGCGACGAGCACCTCCGGCCAGTCGATCAACGGGGGCAGTGCGCGCGTCGCGGGCAGGCCGAGCCGGAGCGCCGCCACCGGGGCGAGCCGGCTCGCCTGCACGAGCGCGTTGATGAAGTGCGTCGTGCCGATCATCACCGCATCGATGTCGGCGCCCTCGAAGGCGTGCCCCGCACGGAGGTCTTCGATGGCCTGGACGATCCCGCTCGTCACGTCCGGGGTCGTGGAGTGCTTCACCCCGGCCAGGGTGCGGGTGCCGTCCATGAGGACGGCGTCGGTGTTGGTGCCGCCGACGTCGATGCCGATGTGCATGGTGCTCGCTTTCGTGGAGGTGGTTCTTTTCCGGCGCGTCTGCTCAGACCGCGGCGGGGGTGCTGTCGACGGGGCTCGCCTGCCGGGTGGTCGCGACGCCGACGCCGCGCACCCAGCCGAGCTTGCCGGCGACGATGTAGAGCACCATCGACAGGAAGAGGCTGAGCAGCGACGGGATGCCCCAGGTCACGAAGTAGCCGACCAGCGAGGAGACCAGCCAGACGACGATCGTGGCCGGGACGATCCTCGGGGCGGTGGCGGGCAGGGTCCCCGCGGCACGGGTCGCGTCGAGCTCGGGACGCCAGCGGCGCACCACGTAGTACTCGGCGACCATGATCCCGGCGATCGGCGGGAACGCGACGCTGAGCACGACGAGGAACTCGGTGAACTGACCGAGGATGCCGACGGCGGCCAGCACCGAGCCGACCACTCCGAGGACGATCGTAGTGGTGACACGGTGGAGGTTCTTGCCGAAGGCCGTGGAGATGAAGTTCACCAGGCCGAGAGTGGAGGAGTACAGGTTCCAGTCGTTGATCTTCAGCGTGCCGGTGAGGACGATGAACAGACCGATGAAGCCGACGGACGAGGTCACGATCGCGACGATGTCGCCGGTCGCCGCCGCGTGGGCGAGGAGGACGCCCGCGAGTCCGATCACGAATTCGCCCAGGGAGACGCCGAGCACCGTCTGCTTGACGACGTCGGCCCGCGAGCGGTTGAACCGGGTCATGTCGCCGGTGATGATGGCGCCGACGATGAGGCCCCCGGCGACGATGCCGGTTCCCGCCCAGACGCTCATGGTCGGGCCGGGCGCCGGGCCGGTGAGCAGTTCGCCGATGTCGTGGCGGGTGAGCTCGGAGATGACGGACCAGCCCACGAGGATCAGGAACAGCGGCACCGTGATGTTGGCGAGCCACTGCATGCCGACGAAGCCGAAGGCGACGATCGCGGTGACGGCGAGGCCGAAGATGAGGCTCCAGGCCCAGACGGGCAGCGCGCCGGGCATCAGCGCGTCGAGCGACTGCGCGGAGATCGCGGACTGGATGCCGAACCAGCCGATGAGGCTGATGCCGATCGCGAGGCCGACGAGCGAGGCGCCGATCTCGCCGAAGCCGGTCCAGCGGGCGAGGAGCGCCGTGTTCAAACCCTCGCGCTGGCCGATGAAGCCGACGACGCACATGATCACTTCGAGGATGAGCGAGCCGAAGAGGAAGGCGAGGACGGCCTCGCCGAAGGTCATGCTGTAACCGAGGGTCGCGCCGAGGAGGAACTGCGAGAGGGCCGAGACCTGCCCGAATCGCTGAACGGCGATTCCGAACCAGGGTTTGCGGGCCTCGGGAGTCACTCGGGAGAGCGCGAAGTCGTCTGCGTGCGCCGTGCGTGCCATGGGAGTCCTTCGGGAGGAGGGAACGGGTTGTCCGCCACGGTACTCACGCCGCCACCTTTCCCGACATGTGCACTCCGCCCTGATCTGCCTTCCTCCTGTGCATACTGCCCACCCCCTCCTCTTTTCGCCGAGACCCCGGCTTCACGTCGAAACCCCCTGTCTCCGGCGTCGGGGACAGGGGGTTTCGGCGCGAAAGCGGGGTCTTGCGGATCAGTGCAGAGCGTTCGCCTCGATGAAGGCGCGGAGAGAGTCCTCGTCGTCGGGCATCTCGGTCACGTGCTGAGCGGCGTCGAGCATGGCGCGGAGCTCGGGGGCGTACGCCAGCTCGACCCCGATGGCCTCGTGGATGGTCTCGGCGAACTTCTCCGGCTTGGCCGTCTCCAGCACGAGCATCGGCACTCCGGGCTCCACATACTCCCGCGCGACCTTCACCCCGTCGGCGGTGTGCGGGTCGATCACCTCGCCGGAGGTCTCGTAGACGTCCCGGATCGTCGCGAGCCGGTCCTCGTGCGTCGAGGTGCCGCTCACGATGCCGAACTCCTCGGTGAAGCGCGCCTGCTCGGCCGAGAAGTCGAAGAAGCCCTGCGCCTCCAGGTCGTCCCAGGCGCCGACGACGCGCGCGGGGTCGCGGTCCACGAGCTCGAAGATGAACCGCTCGAGGTTCGACGCCTTCGAGATGTCCATCGACGGGCTCGAGGTCGCCAGTGTCTGCGCGGCGCTACGCGGGCGGTACACCCCCGTGCGGAAGAACTCGTCGAGCACGTTGTTCTCGTTCGCGGCCAGGACGAGCCGCCGGATCGGCAGTCCCATCTGCTTCGCGAAGAACCCGGAGAGGATGTTGCCGAAGTTCCCCGAGGGGACGGTGAACGACACCTCGGTCCAGCCGCCGGCGTCGGTCGCGCGCAGCCATGCCCAGAAGTAGTAGACGGTCTGCGCGGTGATGCGGGCGAGGTTGATCGAGTTCACGGCCCCCAGGTGCTGGGCGCGCTTGAAGTCGAGGTCGCCGGCGAGCTTCTTCACGAGGTTCTGGCAGTCGTCGAAGACGCCCTCCACCGCGATGTTGTGCACGTTCGCGTCGTCGAGCGAGAACATCTGCGCCCGCTGGAACGCGCTCATCCGGCCCTGCGGCGAGAGCATGAACACCGCGACGCGCTCCTTGCCGCGCAGCGCGTGCTCCGCAGCCGAGCCGGTGTCGCCCGAGGTCGCGCCGAGGATGTTGAGGACTGCGCCCTGGCGCTCGAGCGTGTACTCCAGCACCTGCCCGAGGAACTGCATGGCCATGTCCTTGAACGCCAGCGTCGGGCCTTCGGAGAGGCCGACCAGCGTGAGGTCGTCGTCCACGCGACGAAGCGGGACCACGCCGTCCGGGAAGTCCGCGTACGCCGCCGCCGTCATCCGCGCGAGGTCCTCTCGCGGGATGTCGGTCGCGAAGAGGCCGAGGACCTCGGTCGCGAGCTGCGGATAGGTCAGCGCCCGCCAGCGCTCGAGCGTCTCGCCGTCGACCTCCGGCATGACATCGGGAACGGCCAGACCGCCGTCGGGCGCCAGGCCCTCCAGCAGCGTCTCGCTGAACGACTGCGGCTGCATGCCGCCGCGGGTGGAGATGAACGGCACGTGTGCTCCTCGGCTCGGGACTCGGCGCCTCCATTCTCGCAGGCCGTGGCCACCGAAACGGACGCGTGACGACGGTCAGATCCAGCCGCGCTCCTCGGCGACGAGCACGGCCTGCTGACGGGTGCTCACCGAGAGCTTCCCGAGGATGACGGAGATGTGGTTGCGCACCGTCCCCGGCGCCAGCGCCAGCGCCCGCGCGATCTGTCCCGTGGTCTCCCCTCGGCGCCCGGCGCGGAGCACGTCCAGTTCGCGGTCCGTGAGCGGCGAGCGCTCGTCGCTCAGCGCATCCGCGGCGATCTCCGGATCGACGTACCGGGCGCCGGCCGCGACGCGGCGGATGATCGCGGCGAGCTCGTCCGCGCCCCGCGACTTGGGCACGAAACCCGAGACGCCGGAGGCGAGCGCCCGCCGGAGCACCCCTGGACGCGCGTGCCGGGTGACGACGATGCAGCGGGTGGGGATCGTGCGGTTGAGTCTCTCGGCGACCTGCACGCCGTCGAGCCCCGGCATCTCCAGATCGAGCAGGCACACGTCGGGTTCGAGCCGGGTGGCGGCGGCGACGGCCTCCTCGCCGTCCGCGCACTCCGCGACGACGTCGATGTCATCCTCGAGGCGCAGCAGAGCGGCGAGCGCGGAGCGGATCATCCCCTCGTCGTCGGCGAGCAGCACCCGGATCATCGGACGATCTCCGCCTGCGCTGGCACGGTGACCGTCACGACGAACTCGTCGGCGTCCCTCCGCTGCTCGTACGTGCCGCCCGCCTCGCCGATCCGCCGGCGGACGCCGTCGAGCCCGGAGCCGCCCGCCCCGTCCTCGGACGCGGGGTCCGCGTCGTTGGCGACCTCGTACCGCCAGGCATCCCTCGTCCGGTCGAGGATCAGGCGCGCGTGACCACCGCGTCCGTGCCGCAGGACGTTCGTGGTCGTCTCCCGGATCACGGGGCCGAGGTCGGCCGCGGGCGCCGCGTCCGCATCCGGGTGGATCCGCGCATCCACCGTCAGCCCTGCCGCCACGAGCAGGTCTCGGGCGTTCGCCAGCTCGTCGCCGAGGGGCACCGAGCGGAACCGCGTGGCGAGGTCTCTGGTGCCCTGCCGCGCGTCGTCCACGCTCGCCCGGGCCGCACGGAGCTGCTCCATCCCCGCCTGCGGATCGGTCGGGAGGAGGCGCTCGGCCAGTTCGAGCTGCAGGGCGATCACCTGGAGGTGATGCCCCTGGAGGTCGTGCACGTCGGTCGCCACGCGCAGGCGCTCCTGCGTCGCCGCCAGTCGCGCCTCGGACGCGCGCGCCCGATCGAGGGCCATGAGCACGTCCCACCACCACAGCGAGCTCACGGTCATCCCGGGGAGCATGACTCCGTAGAGCACCGGCACCCACACCGGGACGCCGGAGCCGAAGGTCGTGGTCGAGTCGAGCAGCGCGAGAGCGACGAGCACGACCGTCGCCGCCACGGCCACCCGCACCCGGATCCCGCGGGGCCAGCTCACCAGCACGAAGACCTGCACCACCGGCATCGCGGCGAGCTGCCAACTGCCGACGAGAGCCCCCGCCGCGCCGCCGTAGATCAGGGCGACGAGGGTCGGCACGGCCAGGCGAGCCCAGCCCACCCCGGGGCCGGATTCGACGCGATGGCGGTAGTCGGCCAGCAGCAGGACGGTCGACGCCGCCCAGAGCACGCCCCCGACTCCCACGACGAGCAGCGCGACGCCCGAGCGATCCAGTGCCACGGCGATGCCCAGCCAGGCGGCCACCAGCATGAGCTCGATGAAGATCACCCCGCCGACCGTGTACCACCAGGTGGCGGTGATGCCCCGCGCGAGCTGGCGGGCACCGGGGCCGGGATCGGAGAGGGCGGGGGAAGGACTGCTCACGCTCCCCACGATAGAGGCGTGACACATGTCACGGGATCCGGTGCGAACCGCATGGAGAGCGGTGACGCGGCGGCACTGCCGCGCCGGGGCCGCTTCGACTGGACTGGGGTCATCGCGACGGAGAGACCGTCCGCACCGACACCCGGAGCTTCCCCCATGAACCTCATCGAGACCTTCCAGAACCTCGTCGCCCAGGTCCCCGACCTCGTCCAGCCGCTCATCGTCGCCCTCGCCGGTGCGGTGCCGTTCGTCGAGGGCGAGGGCGCCGCGAGCATCGGCATCCTCGGCGGCATCCCGCCCGTGGTCGCGGCCGTCGCGGCGATGGTCGGCAACTTCCTCTGCGTCGCGATCCTGGTGCTCGCCAGCGCGGGCGCCCGTCGGGCCATCGTGGACCGCTCGCGGGCGAAGCAGCCGGTGACGGTGGGCGGCGGGATGAGCCTGGAGGCCGACGGCGTCCCGGCGGAGACCGGACGCGGGTCCGCCCGCCGGGAGAAGTTCCAGCGCGCGTTCGAGCGCTACGGCGTCCCCGGGGTGAGCCTGCTGGGACCGCTGCTGCTGCCGACCCATTTCACCGCCACCATGCTGGCCGCGTCCGGCATCGGCAAGGGACGCATCCTCGTCTGGCAGGCCGTCGCGATCATCGGCTGGACGACCGTCATCGCGGTGATCGTCGGCAGCGCCGTCTACGCCATCCGCTGATCGACGGCGATGTCGGACGCCCGGGGCAGGATGAGCGCATGATCACGCTGCTGTCCGCCCCCAGCAACCTCGGCCTGCGCCCACCGGAGCCCGGCAGCGTGCCCGGCTCCGCGAAGGCCCCCGAGGCGTTCCGCGAAGCGGGGCTGTTCCGGCGCTTCACCGATCGGGGAGCGACTGACGGCGGCATCGTGCTGGCCGGGCGCTACGTGGACGACGACGCGACCCGGCCCGCCGACCGGGTGCGCAACGAGGCCGCTTTCGTCGACCACTCCCGCCGGCTGGCGTCACGTATCGGCGAGGCCCTCGATAATGGTCGGGCGCCGCTCGTGATCGGCGGCGACTGCGGCATCCTCGTCGCCGCCGGGATCGCGGTGAAGCGCCGCGGCGGGGCCGGCCTGGTGCACATCGACGGACACACCGACTTCCGCCACCCGGGCAACAGCGACGAGTGCGCGAGCGTGGCGGGCGAAGCGCTGGCGGCCGCCGTCGGCGCGCACTGGCCGGCCATCGCCGACATCGAGGGGCTCGCGCCGTACTTCTCTACCGCTGGCACGGCCCACATCGGGCACCGTGATGATGACGAGGAGCAGGCGGAGGTCCGCAGCCTCCTCGCACGTGTCACACCTGCGGCCGATGTGCGGGCGCGAGGAGCGGATGCGGTCGCCGCCGAGACGGCGGCGTCCGCGGGCGGTCGCTACTGGCTGCAACTCGACGTCGATGTGCTGGACCCGTCGGTGATGCCCGCCGTCGACAGCCCTGACCCCGGCGGTCTCGACGCGGCGGAGCTCACCGCTCTCCTGCGCGCCCTCGCCCCGCGGGCGATCGGAGCCAGCATCACCGTTTTCGATCCCGACCTCGATCCGGATGGCCGCTACGCGCGGCTCCTCACCGAGGTCCTCCACGACGGACTGCGCGAGCTGGGCAGCGGGGCGCGCGACTGACGCACCCCGCCACCCGGTCGTGCATCAGTCCTCGGCGCCTCGTCCCGCTGCCGGATCGGTCTGCATCGAGACCCGCACCCGTGCGATGCGGCGGCGATCGATCTCGACCACCTGGATCGTCGCACCCGGGACCTCGACGGTGTCGCCGACCACGGCGAGCCGTCCGAGCTGCTCCGTGACGAATCCGGCGATGGTGTCGGAGGAACCGCGCGGCATCGCGAGCCCCGTCGCCTCCTCGAAGTCCTGCAGGTTGAGGCGCCCGTCCAGCCCGTCGTCGGCGGAGAGGAACACCTCGGCGTCGTACTCGTCGAAGATCTCACCGACGACCTCCTCCACGAGGTCCTCCAGCGTGACCAGACCGTCGGTGCCACCGTACTCGTCCACGACGACCGCGATGTGGTGTCCCTCCGCCCGCATGCGGGTCAGAGTCGGCAGCACGCCTGCCGTGGACGGGATGTAGGGGATGTCGCGGACGAGCCCCTGCAGCGGGCGCTCCGGGTCGTCCGCCGCCGCCTCGAAGAGGTCACGTACGTGCACGAAGCCGGTGATGTCGTCGATCGACGTCTGCGACACCGGGTACCGGGAGTAGGGCAGCTCGCGCACCTGCTCCACCGCCGCCCCGACCGTGGCAGCCTCGTCCAGCGCCACGACCTCCGGTCGCGGGCGCATGACCTCGCTCACCTGGCGCCCACGCAGCGAGAGCACGTCGTCGAGGATGCGGCGCTCGTCGTCGGGGAGGCCCTGGTGGGTCGCCACGATATCGCGCACCTCCTCATCGGTGAGCTCGTCGCTCGTCTTGTGCGGGTCGCCGCCGAGCACGCGGACGAGGGCGTTCGTCGAGACCGACAGCAGCCAGATCACCGGACGCATGACGGTCGCGAAGCCGTTCAGCGCCGGCGCCACCGCATACGCGAACTGCGCGTTGCGCTGGATCGCGAGCCGCTTCGGCACGAGCTCGCCGAGCACGAGCGACAGGTACGCGATGATGAGCGTCAGCACGATCGTGGCGAGGGTCATCGCGAGCGGAGGTGCGACGCCCCAGCCCTCCAGCAGCGGCGCGACGGACGGCGCGATCGAGGTCGCCCCATAGGCGGCGGACGCGAAGCCCGCCACGGTCACGCCGATCTGCACCGCCGAGAGGAAGGTGTTGGGGTTGCGGGCCAAAGCGGCGACCTTCGCCCCGCGACGGCCACGAGCGGCGATCGCGTTGAGCTGGCTCTCACGGAGCGTGACCAGCGCCATCTCCGTCGCAGCGAAGACACCACCGATCAGCACGAAGAGCAGGACGAGGGCGATGTTCCAGAGCAGATCGCCCATCAGCCGGCGACCTCCTCGGTGGCGGGGTGAGCACCCGGGATGAACCGGGTGCTCGTACTGTCAGAGTCCGAAGAGTCAGAACAGCGCTGCGCGCTCAAGAGTGCTCCTTGTCGATGGTGGGGGTGGAATCGGTCGGGGAAGAGAGGGTGTTGTGGTGCCGGCGCGTCTTCATCAGGCTCGCGACGGTGGCGACCGCGATCGTGGCGGCGATGAACAGCAGCGAGAACCAGATCGGGATCTCGGGCGCCCACAGCATCGGCTCGCCGCCGTTGATGAACGGCACCTCGTTGACGTGCAGGGCATGCAGCACGAGCTTCACACCGATGAACGCGAGGATGACGGCGAGGCCCTGAGCCAGGTAGACCAGGCGCTCGAGCAGGCCGCCGATGAGGAAGTACAGCTGACGCAGGCCCATCAGAGCGAACGCGTTCGCGGTGAACACGATGTACGCCTCATCGGTGAGGCCGTAGATGGCGGGGATCGAGTCGACGGCGAAGACGAGGTCGATGAAACCGATCGCGATGATCGTCAGCAGCATCGGCGTGACGTAGCGCTTGCCCTTCTGGACGACCGTGAGCTTGTCGCCGTTGTACTCCTCGCTGACGGGGAGGTGGCGGCGGACGAAGGTCATGAAGCGACCGTTCGCAGGGTTGCTCTCGTGGCTGCTGAAGGCCTGGCGGTACGCGAGGAAGAGCAGCAGCGCGCCGAAGACGTAGAAGATCCAGGAGAAGTTCTCGATGAGGGTAGCGCCGACCGCGATGAAGATGCCGCGGAGGATCAGCGCGATCACGATGCCGATCATCAGCACCTTCTGCTGATAGATCTTCGGCACCGCGAAGCCCGTCATCACGATGAGGAACACGAAGAGGTTGTCGATCGACAGCGCCTTCTCGGTGAGGTAGCCGGCGAAGTACTCGCCGCCGTACGTCCAGCCGGACACCATGCCGATGCCCACGCCGAAGAGCAGCGCGAGGCTGATGTAGAAGATCGACCAGCGTGCGGACTCGCCGATGCTCGGCTCGTGCGGCTTGCGGACGTGCGCGAAGAACTCGTACACGAAGAACGCGATGGTGACCGCGATCGTGATGACCCAGATCAAGGGGGTGATTTCCAACGGGTACTCCAGACTCGGGCGTGACGGAACAGCGCCAAAGTCTTCCCCATCCCGCCGAGCGGGACCGGTGGGCCGGGATGCAGACGCATCCGTAATGACGACCCGACCGTGTCGGAGTACTCCCCTTGGATAATCCAGGGTACGAGACGGTGCCCGCGGGATTCTGTGGATCTGCCGAGAGCGCCCCTAGACTGGACGCGGCGACCGCCGGAGCGTGACGACCTCCGGCCTCCGGGCAGGCGGTCCCCGCGCGTCCGGCGTACCGACGAGAGGCCGGCTTCTCACCGGCGAAGGTGTGGTGGCACCGCGATCTGGCCCCCGCCCACACCTCCAGGGCTCCCACAACCTGGAGGAGAAATGAGATCACCCGACCCCGCCCGCACGCTCGCCGCGGAGCTCGCCGAGGCCGTCCCCGACCACCGCGTCACGCTGCTCGGCCATGTCCACCGCCGGAGGGAGCTCGCCACCGTCGCGTTCCTGATCATCCGCGACCGTTCCGGACTCGCACAGGTCGTCGTCCGCCCCGCGCAGGCTCCGGCCGGCGGGCTCCCTCCGGAGGAGACGGTCGTCCGCGTGACGGGGACCGTCGCCGCGAACCCGCAGGCCCCGGGCGGCGTCGAGATCGTCGACCCGCAGATCGAGAGCCTGTCGGAGCCGGCCGCACCGCCGGCCGTGGAACTGTGGCGTCCGACACTCGAAACGAGTCTGCCGACGCTGCTCGACCACGCCGCGGTGACCTGGCGCCATCCGGCACGCCGCGCGACCTGGCAGATCGCCGCGGCGAGCGTGCGCGCGTTCCGCCGGGTGCTCGACGCCGCGGACTTCACCGAGGTGCAGACCCCGAAGATCGTCGACACCGTGACGGAGTCGGGAGCGAACGTGTTCCCGGTCGACTACTTCGGCAGGACCGGATATCTCGCGCAGAGTCCGCAGTTCTACAAGCAGCAGCTGGTGGGGGTGTTCGAGCGCGTCTATGAGGTGGGTCCCGTCTTCCGCGCCGAGCCGCACGACACCGTGCGGCACCTCTCGGAGTACGTGTCGCTGGACGTCGAGTTCGGGTTCATCCGCGACCACCGCGACGTCCTGCGCCTCCTCGGCCACGTGCTGCGCGGCATGCTCGACGGCATCCGTACCGACGCCGCGGAGGAACTCGCGCTGCTCGACGTGACGCTCCCCGTCATCCCCGAGGACATCCCCGTCGTGCACTTCCGGGATGCGCTGCGCCGGGTCGGTGCTCCGGCCGACGAGCCCGACCTCTCCCCCGCACACGAGCGGACGCTCGGGGCGTGGGCGAAGGAGGAGTTCGGCAGCGACGTGCTGGCCGTCGAGGGATACCCGATGCGCAAGCGCCCGTTCTACACGCATCCGCAGCCCGACGACACGGAGGGGAGCAACAGCTTCGACCTCCTGTTCCGCGGTCTGGAGCTCGTGACCGGCGGACAGCGGCTGCATCGGCACAGCGAGGTCATCGCGGCGATCGAAGCTCGGGGCGAGTCGCCCTCGGCGTACGCCGGCTACCTCGAGGCGTTCGCGCACGGGATGCCTCCGCACGGCGGCTTCGCGATCGGACTGGAGCGCTGGGTCGGCCGACTGGTCGAGGCGACCAACGTGCGTGAGGTGACGCTGTTCCCGCGCGACGTCCATCGCCTCACGCCGTAGCCCCGGGACGCGACGAGGGCGACCGCGGTGTGCGGTCGCCCTCGTTCGTCAGCGGCGGATCAGTCCGTGATCTCGGCCAGCCCCGATTGCTCGGCCCGATCGATGATCGCGGGGAGCGTCTCGTCGAAGAAGCTCACCAGCACGGCCCGGGTCTTGACCGCGTCCCGTTCGGACGTCGCCTCGCGGATCGCGCCGACGAACTCCTCGACGGCGGACCAGTCCACGGCGTCCTTCGCATGCTGGGTGAAGCGACGGATCTGCGGCCCGAGGCGCTCGATGGAGTTGGCGCGCGTGGCGTTGCCCTCGATCCGGGCGAAGCCCGTCGCCGCGCTGCGGAGCGCCGCCCCGAACGCGATGATGTCCCGCTCCTGCACCGACGCCGCCATGTCGTCGGCCAGCTCGACGAGGTAGGCCACATCGTCGTCCTGGATGACCGGCATGACGTGACGGACCGAGCCGATCCAGATGTCGCCGAACAGGTCGACCGCGTTCCGCACGCGCTCCAGATCGATCGGGGCCACGCGGGTGTACCGGTTCCGCTGCATCTCGACGAGGCCGTTGTCGGCCAGGCGGTCAAGGGCGTGACGGATCGGCGTCTTCGAGGTGCCGAGGCGTTCGGCGAGCTCGTAATCGCGCAGGCGCTCGCCGGGCTGGAGTTCGCCGCTGATGATCGCATCCTGCAGGCGCACGAAAGCCTCGTCGCTCATCGACCGGCGTTCGAGGGGGCCGCCAGAGAGTGTCACACTGCCTCCAGTGGGGGTCATGGAGAGTGAAGTTCTACGTCTCAAGCAATATATCTCAAATGCGCGGGCGGCCCGCTCCGACGTCAGGCGGAGGGTGCGACCCGCACGAGCATCTTCCCCGTGTTGGCTCCGCGCATCATGTCGAGGAACGCGTCGACCGTGTTCTCGATGCCGTCGACGATGGTCTCGTCGTACGCGATCCGCCCTTCTGCGAACCAGCGGGTCATCTTCTCGCTGAACTCCGGCGACAGGTGCAGGTAGTTCGCGAGGGTGAATCCCTGGAGACGGAGACCGCGCGTGATGATGTTCGCCATGTTGTCGGGGCCGGGCACCGGCTCGGTGGTGTTGTAGCTCGTGATGGCGCCGCACAGCGCGATCCGACCGCCGTCGTTCATCACGTCGAGCGCGGCTTCGAGGTGGTCGCCGCCGACGTTGTCGAAGAACACGTCCACGCCCTCGGGCGCGAGGGCGGCGAGCTGCTCGCGCACCGGGCCGTCCTTGTAGTTGAACGCCGCGTCGTAGCCGTACTTCTCGGTCAGCAGGGCGACCTTCTCGGGCGAGCCCGCCGAGCCGATCACGCGGCCCGCGCCGAGGAGCTTGGCGATCTGACCGACAGCCGTGCCGACGGCACCGGCGGCGCCGGAGACGAAGACGGTGTCGCCCGGGGCGAGTCCGGCGATCGCGGTGAGCCCGACGTACGCGGTGAGGCCGGTCATGCCGAGGATGTGCAGGCGCAGCGACAGCGGCATGCCGGGCACCTCGGGCACGGCCCGGAAGGTCGACGCGTCCGCCTGCACGACATCGCTCCAGCCGTGCTGGTGCAGCACAACGGTGCCGACGGGGAGGTCGTCCGCCGCAGAGGCGACGACCCGGCCGATGGCGCCACCGGCGATGACTTCGTCGAGGGCGTAGGGGGCGACGTAGCTGCGGACGTCGTTCATCCGCCCGCGCATATAGGGGTCGACGGAGACGAACTCGTTCGCCACGCGCACCTCCCCCGGCGCCGGATCGCTCAGCTCCACCTCGACGGTGCGGAAGTCGTCGTGGGTCGGCCACCCCTCGGGGCGGCGGGCGAGCTGGATCTGCGTGCTGATGGCGTGGGACATTTCTCTCCTTCGTGAGGATCTAGGGGTGCTGCGGCCGGACTCAGACGAGGAGGCCGATGGCGAGCGCGATGACGCCGAGCGCCGGGATGACGCCCTGCTTCAGGGCGGCGGACGCCTTGTCGGGGCTCGACAGCAGCAGCACGAGGCTCGCGGCGACCATCGATCCGGCGCCGGTGAAGACGAGAGTCGCGCCGACGGCCGTCGCTCCCGTGGCGAAGAGGACGATGCCGAGGAGGACGGCGACCGCGAGGAACAGGTTGTAGAAGCCCTGGTTGAACGCGAGCTCCTTTTGTCGCGCGGCCTCCTCCGCCGTGCCCGTGCCGAACGTGCGGCGAGCGCGCGCGCTCGTCCAGGCGAACGACTCGAGCCAGAAGATGTAGACGTGCACGAGTGCTGCGATGCCTGCGAGCACGAGTCCGGCGATGACCATGACAGTCCCCCTTCGACGCGGCGAGGCCGCGCATTCTGTATCGGTCGTTCCAATATATACTGGATCGAGCGATTCACAAAAGGGGCAGGAGCACGGCGAATGGGGCGCACACAGACCTTCGACACCGCGGAAGCGGTCCGCGCGGCACGCGGCGTGTTCTGGGAGCGCGGCTTCGAGAGCGCTCCCTTGCCGGAGCTCGAGCGCGCGACCGGCCTCAGTCGTTCCAGCATCTATCACGCCTTCGGTTCCAAGCGCGGACTCTTCGACGCCGCCGTCGAGAGCTATCTGGACGAGGTGATCCGCCCGCGCCTCGCCCCGTTGACGGGTGAGAGCGTGGCGCCGGAGGCTCTGGAGACCTACCTCGGCGGACTGCGTACGGCACTGCTGACAGCAGGCAGCCTCCCGGCGACGAGCGGCTGCCTGCTGGTCAACACCGCCGCCGCCCCCATCGGCACCGACGACGCGGTCGCCCGGGTCGTCGCCTCCTATCGCGCGGAGCTCCGTGCGGCGTTCGCCCGCGGCGTCCGGGCCGCCCTCCCCGAGCTCGCGGGAACGGAAGTCGCGACCCTGGCGGACGCCTCTACGGGTCTGGTGGTCTCCGCATTCGCCCTCGTCCGCGTCGCCCCCGACGCCGCGGCGAGTGCGATCGATGCGGCGCTCGCACTCCTCGCCGACCGGCGACGCCGCGCCTGAGGCCGCACGGAAACGGAGAACGCCTGGGAGGGCGATCCCTCCCAGGCGTTCGAGGCCGGCGTCAGGGGACGATGACGGCGCGTCCGCGGATGCTGTTCGACGCGAGGTCCTCGTACGCCTTCGGGCCGTCGTCGAGCGTGTAGCTCTCGGTCTGGACGTGGATCTTCCCGGCGCGGGCGAGGTCCAGCACCTCGATCAGTTCGGCGCGTGAGCCCCAGTAGGGAATGCGCACGGCGGCGTCGTAGGCGATCGAGCCGAACCCGAGCGTCATGCTGCCCCCGCCGATGCCCACGATGGTGATGTCGGCTTCGAGCGCGGCCACGCTCTGGGCCAGGGCGATCGTCGGGTTCGCGCCCACGAAGTCGAACACCGCGTTCGCGCCGAGACCGCCGGTGAGCTCGCGGATCTTCTCGGCGGCCGATGCATCGCTGATCAGCACGTGATCGGCGCCCACCTCGGTGGCGAGCTTCAGCTTCTCGTCGTTCACGTCGAGGGCGATGACCGTGGCCCCCGAGATGGCCTTGAGGATCTGGATGCCGACGTGGCCGAGACCGCCGGTGCCGATCACGACGGCGAACGTGCCGGCGCCGAGCTTCGGAAGCGAGTTCTTGATCGCGTGGTACGGGGTGAGACCCGCGTCGGTCAGCGAGACGTTCTGCACGGGGTCGAGGTCACCGAGCGGCACGAGGTGGCGCGCGTCGTCGACGATCATGTACTCGGCCATCGAGCCCTGGCTGCCCAGCCCCGGAGGACGGATGCCCTCGGCGGCGGCGTTCGTGCAGTAGTTCTCCTTGCCCATCGAGCAGTTGTGGCAGCGACCACAGCCCCACGGACCGTAGACGGCCACGGCATCCCCGACCTTGAGCGTCGAGTCGACGCCCTCGCCGATCTCGTGCACGATGCCAGCGCCTTCGTGCCCGAGCGTCAGCGGCAGCGGGTAACCCTGCTCGTGGTAGTCCTTCTCGGGGAGCCCCATGACGTAGTCGTCGGAGTGGCAGACACCACCCGCGGTGATCTTGAGCAGGACCTGGCCGGGGCCGGGCTTCGGAATCGGGATGTCGACCACCACCGGGGGCTTGCCGATCTCGACGTAGCGGAGAGCTTTCATGAGCATCTTCTTCCTGGCGTCGAGAGGTCTGCCGCGCGGTGCGGAGGCGGGGGCTCTCGATACCGTCCCTTCCAGTATCCGCCCGATCGGGGCCTTCCTCGTCTTCCGCAGGGCGGGCAGACACCGGCGGCCCCGGCAGCTTCTCAGCTCCTGGATTTTTCTCAGCCTGGTGAGCCGGCGTCGACGTCGCCATACTGTGCGGATGGATGCTGTTAACGAGTGGCTGCTGACCTGGGGCGACAACCTGTGGACATGGATCGTCCTTCCGATCGTCGTCCTCCTCGGGCTCTACTTCACGATTCGCTCGGGCGTCGTGCAGTTCCGTTTGATTCCGGAGATGTTCCGCACTCTGAAGGATCGAACGCCCCGCACGGAGACCGGCGAGCCTCAATCGGTCTCCTCCTTTCAGGCATTCACCATCTCCGCCGCTTCACGAGTGGGCGTCGGCAACATCGCGGGAGTGGGAACCGCGATCGCGATCGGCGGTCCCGGCGCGGTCTTCTGGATGTGGCTGATGGCATTCATCGGTGGAGCGTCCGCGTTCATCGAGTCCTCGCTGGCACAGCTGTACAAGAGGCGCGATAGGGACGGGTTCATCGGCGGCCCCGCCTACTACATGCAACGCGGACTCGGAGCGCGATGGATGGGCGTGCTTTTCGCCGTCATCCTCATCATCTGCTTCCCCATCGCTTTCAGCTCGTTGCAGGCGAACACCATCCAGGCGACGATCGCGGGCAGCCTCGGCGGAGAGTCTGCTGCCTGGCTGCCGTGGGTCACCGGCGGCGCACTCGCACTGCTCATGGGGCTCGTCATCTTCGGGGGCGTGCGCCGCATCGCCTCCGTCACCCAGACGCTGGTCCCGATCATGGCACTGCTGTATCTGCTTCTCGGCGTGGTGATCGTCGCGATGCACATCGAGCGCCTTCCCGGAGTCTTCGCCACGATCTTCCTCGAAGCCTTCGGCCCGAACGAGGTCGTCGGCGCAGCGCTCGGCTACATCATCCTCACCGGCGTCAAGAGGGGGATGTTCTCCAACGAAGCCGGACTGGGGTCGGCCCCCAACGCAGGAGCGAGCGCGGCGGTGACGCACCCGGTCAAACAAGGTCTCGTGCAGACGCTGGGCGTGTACTTCGACACCTTCCTCGTCTGCTCGATCACCGCGTTCATCATCCTGGTCTCGGTTCCAGACCTGGCCGGCGCCGAACGCGGCATCGGGCTGACGCAGGGCGCGGTCGTCAGCGCGCTGGGCACCTGGTCGAACATCCTCCTGATCGTCATCATCTTCCTGCTCGCGTTCAGCTCGATCCTCGGCAACTACTACTACGGGCAGACCAACGTGGAGTTCATCACCTCCCGCACCGGAGTCCTGCTCGGCTATCGTCTCTTCGCGATCGCCGCAGTGTTCGCTGGGGCCCTCGTCTCCGCCGATGTCGTGTGGAACTTCGCCGACGGCGCGATGGGATTCATGGCCCTCGTCAACCTCGTCGCGATCGCGCTGCTGTCCGGAATCGCCTTCAAGCTGCTGAAGGACTACACCCAGCAACGACGAGAAGGGCTGGACCCGGTCTTCACGAGGGCACGTCTTCCGGAGGTCAGCGGGATCGAGGTCTGGGAGGACGAGTTGTCGGTCACGGGACCGATCGATCTCCCCGCGTCGCGTCGGCGATGACCACATCCATCGCCGCCTCAGACGCTCAGTCTGCGAGACCGACGGAACGGAGATGACCCTGACCCTTGTCCCGGACTGAACGCTCGTTTAGCATGCTGACTATGCGTTCAGGAGCCGACGACCTCACCACCAGGGCGCGCATTCGCGACGCCGCGATCGTCCGGTTCAGCGAGCGCGGATTCGACGGCACGAGTCTGCGGCAGATCGCGCAGGATGCGGGCGTGAGCCCGGCGCTGATCCTGCACCACTTCGGAAGCAAGGAAGGACTGCGCGACGTGTGCGACGCGCACGTCGTGAGCACTTTCCTCGCCGAGCGAGACGGCATGACGGGTGCCGACGCCGCGCGCCTGATGCGGGAGGCATTGGACTCGTTAGAGGGTCGCAATATCGCACTGGACTACCTCGCCCGGATGCTTCTCGACGACTCCGCCGCGTCCGACCATCTCTTCGACATGTTCCTCGCCAGCACCAGAGACATGCTGCGCGAACAGATCGCCGCGGGCACGATGCGCGAGCAGTCCGACCTGGAAGCCACTGCCGTGTATATGACCCTCTACGGCCTCGGTCCCGTCATCCTGCGGCGGCACCTCGCGCGCGCCTTCGGAGAGAGCACGCTGACGACATCGCTGCTGGAACGGTCGACCGTTCCCGTGCTGGAGCTCTACACGCACGGGCTCTACGCCGACGACCATCTGCTCGTCGCCGCGAAGGAAGCGCTCGCCAGAAGCAGCGGGCCCTCCTCGGACAAGGGGGAGAACGACCCGAATCAGGACCCGGATCCTCCCCGCTGACGAGATCTCCGAACCTGGTCCCCCTTACCCTCCGAAAGGAGCAGGGCCATGACCCCTGCCATCGAACTCACTCACCTTCGCAAACAGTACGGTCGGCACACAGCGGTCGACTCCATCGATCTCCGCGTCGATCCCGGCACCGTGTTCGGGCTCATCGGCCCTAACGGCGCAGGAAAGACCACCACGCTGCGCATGATCCTCGACATCATCCGCCCCACGTCGGGCGCTATCCGGGTCCTGGGCGAAGACCCGCGTCGCGGCGGCCCGGCCCTCCGACGACGCATCGGCTTCATCCCCGGCGAGCTCCGACTCGACGACCGCACGACGGGACGCCGCATGCTCGACTTCTACACCGAGGTGTCCGGCCCGGTGAACCCCGGCACGATCGACCGCCTCGCGGACCGACTCGACCTCGATCTGAGTCGACCGGTGCGCGCGCTCTCGAAGGGCAACAAGCAGAAGCTCGGGATCGTCCAAGCCTTCATGCACGAACCGCCGCTGCTCGTGCTGGACGAGCCGACCAGCGGGCTCGACCCGCTCGTCCAGAGAGAGTTCCTCCACCTCGTCACCGAAGCCAGAGATCGCGGCCAGACCGTGCTGCTGAGCTCCCATGTGCTGAGTGAGATCCAGCAGACGGCCGACATCGTCGCCGTCCTCAGTCGAGGAAGGGTCGTGGCGGAGGGTGATGTGGCCTCACTCAGACTCGGCGCGATCCGGCGCGTACGCGTCGGTCTCGATACGACGGCAGCGACCCTGATCCGGGAGCAACTCGGTGCACTGCCGCAGATCTCCGAGCTCGACGTCCGCGGCGAGACGGACATCGTGCAGGTGAATGCCACCGTCGAAGGTGCCATCGACCCGCTGGTGAAGGTGCTGGCGCAGCACCACGTCCTCGACCTCGCGATCGAGGAACCAGACCTGGAGGAATCGGTCCTGCGGCTCTACGGTGACTCCTCGCGTCTCGAGGCGGGTGAGGGCGATGCGTGACGCGCTTCCCATCTTCCGGCGCGCTCTCCGCGAAACCTGGCGCGGAACGGTGGGCTGGACCATCGGCGTCGCGGCAGTGCTGCTCCTGTACCTGCCCCTGTTCCCGAGCATCGGCGGCAACGGGCAGATGCAGCAGATCATCGACAGCCTGCCCCCGGAGCTCGTGGGAGCACTCGGCTACGACCAGATCGGCACCGGGGCGGGCTACGCCCAGGGCACCTTCTACGGCCTCATCGGCTTCCTCCTCCTGACCATCGCAGGCACGTCCTGGGGAGCGGGCGCCATCGCCGGCGCGGAGGCGTCAGGGCGCCTCGAACTCGACCTGGCTCACGGTGTGGGACGGGTCGGATACGCGATCGCGTCCGCCTTCGCCATCCTCGCCCGGCTCGCGTGGCTGGGCGTGTTCGCGGGCGCTGTCGTCGCCCTGCTCAACGACTCGGCACAGCTCGACATCGATCCGATCCGCATCATCGACACCACCGTCGTCTTCGTCGGCCTCACGATGCTCTCGGGGAGTGCCGCGCTCCTGCTGGGCGCTCTCTTCGGTCGCACTTCCTGGGCTGTCGCAGGGGGCGCGGGAATCGCCGTCGCCGGGTACGCCTTCAACGCGATCGCGAACCAGGTGGAGAACGCCGAGTGGCTCCGGGCGATCTCACCGTACTCCTGGGCGTTCCACCAGGCTCCGCTCGCTCAGGGGTTCGATCCCCGCGGCGCCGTGGCGCTCTGGGCGGTGAACGTCGCATTCGTCGCCGCAAGCGCCTGGGCGCTGCGACGCCGCGATGTGATCGGCTGAGGCGATGCGCGGACCATCGTCGCGGGGGGTCTGCCATTTGTGATCAAACCGTTGCATTCGTTACCTCGCCGTTATACAGTGATCGCACGGTGAATGTTTGCTGTGGCATCCACCGCATGTGATTGCAGGACACTCTTGGTGCAAGGGACAAGGGCCGGTCGGGAGCCTCTCCGACCGGCCCTTTACTGCGCCCGGTACTCTGTGAGGATGACCGATCGGAAGCTCGCGCTGGAGGCCTGGGAAAGCCTGTTCCGCGCGCAGCACGAACTGTTCACCGAGATGGCAGCCGACTTCGACACCAGCGACATCACGCAGGCCGAGTACGACGTGCTGCTCACCGTCACGCGCTCGCCGGAGATGACCTCGCGCCTGCGCGACATCACCGCCAACATGCTCATCAGCCAGCCGAGCGTCTCCCGCCTCGTCGACCGGATGGTGACGCGGGGACTGGTCGCGAAGTGCGCCGACCCGGACGACGGCCGCGGCGCCCTGATCCGCGCGACGGACGAGGGCGCCCGGGCCTTCCGAGCGCTCGCGACCGTGCACGGCCGGTCGATCGCCGACCGGATGTCACGCCTCGACGACGAGGAGCTGCGCCTGCTGCGCGACCTCGCGGAGAAACTCCGCACCCGCTGACCGCTCCCCTCCTCCACAGGCAGGGCGGCGGGAGGAACGCCCACCGATACCGGCATGATGGCGCCCGACGCGGTGGCGGGCGTCTCTTTTCTGGCAGGGTGGGTTGCGCACGCCCACATCGACCGTGGGCATATCGGACCGCCCCCTCGGGGGGAACCAGGGAGGTCATCCATGGAGATCGCCGGAATCGTCGGCATCCTCATCGTCATCGGGATCGCGGTCGTCGCCGCGATCGTCGTCCTGCTGATCCTGCTGCTGTTCGCCCGCAGCTGGATCAAGGTGGCTCGCGCCGACGAAGCGCTCGTCATCTCCGGACGCAAGCAGAAGGTGCAGCGTGCCGTGATCGGCGCCGACGGCACGAGCAGCTCGGAGATGTCGGAATCGCCCGTCACGGTCATCGTGAACGGGAAGTCGCTCGTCAACCCGATCACCCAGCGCCACGAGATCATCTCCCTCCGCTCACGGCAGGTGTCGCTCAACGCCGAGGCCCAGTCGCTCGACAACGTGACGCTCAACGTCGACGGCGTCGCCATCGTCAAGATCGGCTCCGACCCGCTGCTGGTGCGCCGGGCCGCCGAGCGCTTCGCCTCCCAGGACAAGGCCATCGAGCAGTTCACCACCGAGCAGCTGGAGGGCGCCCTGCGCGGCATCGTCGCGACGCTCTCCGTCGTGGAGCTCATGCGGGAGCGCAAGAAGTTCTCCGACCAGATCGCCGCCGACGTCTCCCAGGAGCTCGCCGAACAGGGCCTCATCCTCGACTCCTTCCAGATCAAGGGCATCACCGACAAGGTCGGCTACATCCAGTCCCTCGGTGCGCCGGAGATCCAGGCCAAGCGCCAGGCCGCGGAGATCTCGCAGACCAACGCCGACCGCGCGATCAACCAGAAGAACATCGCCAACCAGGAGGCGAACCTCGTCGAGCAGACCGCTCTCGACACCAACACCGCCAACGCCAACGCCGGCATCGGCCGGGCCCGCGCCGAGGCGGAGCAGGCCGAGCAGCTCGCCCGCGCCCAGGCCGAGCAGGCCGTGCTGCAGCAACAGGCCGAGAACAAGCAGGCGCAGCTCGACGCCGACGTCAAGCGCGTCGCGGACGCCCAGCGGTACGAGGCGGAGACCCGCGCGCAGGCCGAGCTCTACACGCGTGAGCGGGCGGCCGAGGCGGCGGCGATCGAGCAGGTCAAGCAGGCCGAGGCGCGCACCCGCATCGCCGAGCAGCAGGCGCAGGCCGACAAGGCGCGCGCCGACGGTGAGGCTGCCGCCGCGATCGCGAAGGCGACCGGTGACGCGGATGCTCTGCGCGCCCAGGCGGAGGCCGAAGCCGAGGCCCGTCGCCTCCGCGCCAACGCCGAGGCCGAGGCGATCCGCGCCGAGGGTGAGGCCCGTGCAGCCGCTGTCGAGGCCGAGGCCAAGGCCATCGCCTCCAACCAGGATGCCTTCCTCTCGCAGCGCGTGCTGGAAGTGCTGCCGTCGATCATGTCGGAGTTCGCGAAGGGCTACGCCGCCATCGGCAGCGTCTCGATCGTCGGCGGATCCGCCGAGGACGGCGCGTCGAACGTCGTCGGCGCCGACAGCGCGAAGGCCATGCGCTCGGTGTTCGACAGCGTGCACTCCGCCACAGGCCTCGACCTGGCCGGAATCATCCAGGGGCAGGCCGTCGGTCGCGGCTTCGGAGCCGGAGTCGCCGAAGCGTCCGCACCGACCCCGGCGCCGCGCACGCCCGCACCGACCACCCCGCCGCCCCCCGCTCCTCCGGCTCGCGACGCGGAGTAAGCAGCACAGGACAGCGGATGCCGCGACCGACTCGGTCGCGGCATCCGCTGTCTGTCGTCGGAGCACCGCTTCCGCCGGTTCACAACTCAGGAGATCGGCAGGCACGGACGCGGCGATCCGTCCCGCTGCTCCGAATCCCCCCGGATCTCCTGAGTTGCGAACGGCTCCGGGCGTCGATCAACCGGGCAGACTGGACGGGTGACCCGCGCTGCCTTCGACCTCGCCGCCATCGGTGCAGGCCTGTCGTTCGCGGGCGCCCTCGAGGAGCTCTCCGCTGCCCTCGACACGAGCGGCTCCGTGGTGGTGACCGCGCCGCCGGGCACGGGCAAGACCACCCTCGTACCGCCGCTCGTCGCCTCACGAACCACCGACCGCGTGATCGTCACCCAACCCCGCCGGGTCGCCGCGCGTGCCGCCGCCCGCCGACTCGCACACCTCGATGGCTCCCCGCTCGGATCCCGGGTGGGCTTCACCGTCCGCGGCGAGCGCACAGCCGGGCCGGATACGAGGGTCGAGTTCGTCACCGCCGGCGTGCTCCTGCGACGGTTGCTGGACGACCCGGGACTCGACGGCGTGAGTGCGGTCATCATCGATGAGGTGCACGAGCGTGCCCTCGAGACCGACCTCCTCGTCGGCCTGCTCTCGGAGGTGCGGGAGCTGCGGGATGACCTCGTCGTCGTCGCGATGTCCGCCACCCTCGACGCTGCCCGGCTCGCCGCCGTCATCGGCACCGCCGAGTCCCCCGCGCCGATCGTCGACCATGACGTCGCAGCCTTCCCCCTCACCGAGCGCTGGGCTCCGAGTCCCACGCCCCGCCTCGACGAACGGGGAGTCACCCGCGGCTTCCTCGACCACATCGCGAGTGTCTCCGCCTCCGCCGCCACCGAGCTGGTCCGCGAAGACCCCGAAGCCGACGTGCTCGTGTTCGCCCCGGGCGCTCGCGAGGTGTCGGAGATCGCCCGACGCGTCCGCACTCTGAACGGCGCCTTCGACGTGCGGGAGCTGCACGGCCAGACCCCGCCGGCGGAACAGGATGCCGTGATCCGCGGTCGTGCACCGGGGGGCGTGCCCCGCATCATCGTCGCCACCTCGCTCGCCGAGTCGTCGATCACGGTGCCGGGTGTGCGGATGGTCGTGGACAGCTGTCTGTTCCGGCAGCCGCAGCGCGACGCCGCCCGCGGCATGACGGGTCTGGTCACCACCGCCGCCTCCCGTTCCTCGTGCGTGCAGCGTGCCGGACGCGCGACGCGTCAGGGCCCCGGCATCGTCGTCCGGTGTGTGGACGAGCGCGCCTACGCGGCGGCTCCCGCGCGTCCGTCCCCGGAGATCGCGACGGCCGACCTCACCGGCGCCGCCCTCCTCCTCGCGTGCTGGGGTGCCCCGGGCGGAGCAGGCCTGCGGTTGATCGAACCGCTGCGAGCCGACAGTCTCGCCGACGCCGTCGCGGTGCTTCGCGGTCTCGGAGCGATCGACGACGACGGGCGCGCCACGGCCGAGGGCCGCGTGCTGGCCCGCATCCCGACCGACCCCCGGCTGGCCAGGGCGCTGCGGGACGGCAGCCCCGTGGTGGGGAGCCGGCTCGCCGCCGAGGTCGTCGCGCTTCTGGGCGGTGATCAGCGCGTCCCGGATGCCGACGTCGCCCACGCTCTTGTCGCGTTGCGGGGCGGCGGGACTGCGGAGGCCCGTCGCTGGCGCGAGGACGCGCGTCGTCTGGAACGCCTCGCCGATCCGACGCCGGACACCCGCGCGGGTCTCGACGGCGTCGGTCTCGTGATCGCGCTGGCCTTCCCCGAACGTGTCGCCCACCGCGTCGAGCACACGGGATCGGGAGCCACGTTCCTGCTGGCCTCCGGCACGCGGGCCGGAGTGAGCGGTTCCCTCGCGTCCTCGGAATGGCTCGCCGTGGCCGATGTCGCCCGCGCTTCGTCCCGGGCGGCCGCCGGTTCCGGTGCGGTCATCCGCACGGCGGCGACCCTCACCGAGGAGCAGGCGGAGCGCGCGGCGGGCCCCCTGATGAGCGACCGCGTGGAGGCCGAGTTCGTCGGAGGTCGTGTGCAGGCCCGCCGCGAGCGCCGGATCGGTGCGATCCTGCGTTCCTCGGTGCCGGTGCGAGCGGCGGCATCGACAGGGCGGGATGCCGTGGCCCGGGCGGTCCGACGCGGGCGCCTCGGTATGTTCACCTGGTCCGACGGGGCGGAGGCCCTCCGCCGCAGACTCGCGCTGCTCCGACGTGAGCTCGGAGAGCCATGGCCCGATGTGTCGGACGCGGGGTTGATCGACGCCCTCGATGCCTGGATGGCGCCGGAGCTCGAGGCTCTCGCATCCGGCACCCCCGCGAGTCGGCTGGATCTGTCCTCGGCGCTGCGCCGTCTGCTGCCCTGGCCCGAGGCCGTGCACCTCGAGGCCCTCGTACCGGAGCGGCTCGAGGTCCCCAGCGGCTCCCGCGTCCGCATCACCTACCCGGAACCCGACGGGGATCCGACCGCACGCCCCGTCGTCGCGGTGAAGCTGCAGGAGTGCTTCGGGTGGGCGGCGACTCCCCGGCTGGTCGACGGTCGTGTTCCCGTCCTCTTCCATCTGCTGTCGCCCGCAGGCCGCCCGCTCGCCGTCACCGACGACCTCGCCTCGTTCTGGTCCGGCCCCTATGCCCAGGTGCGCGCCGAGATGCGCGGCCGCTACCCCCGGCACCCCTGGCCCGAGGACCCCTGGGCCGCCGTGCCGACGAAGCACACCAAGAACCGCGCCGCGCGCTGACCCAGGCCAGGACTCCGGCTCAGCGTGTACGCCGCCGCAGTGTGAGGGCGGCGAGCACCAGAGCGCCGACCGCGAAGGCCACGACGATGAGCAGCGGACCGAACACGTCCCACTCTTCGTCCCCCGCCGTGACGGCGTTGATCGTGTCGATCGCGTAGCTGAGCGGCAGCCAGTCGGAGATGGCGTACAGCACGTCGGGCATCTGGTCGCGCGGCATGAACAACCCGCCGAGGATGATCTGCGGGAACACCAGCAACGGCATGAACTGCACGGCCTGGAACTCGGTCTGGGCGAACGCGCTCGCCAGCAGGCCGAGGGCTGTGCCGAGCAGTGCGTCGACCACCGCGACGAGGCCCAGCTGCCACAGCGGTCCGTCGACGTCGAGCCCGCACACCCCGACCGCGAACGACACCGTGATCACCGCCTGCAGCACGGCCATCAGCCCGAAGGCGAGCGCGTACCCGAGGATGAAGTCGGCCTTCTCGAGCGGCGTGGTCATCAGCCGTTCGAGCGTGCCGGAACGGCGTTCGCGCAAGGTGGTGATCGACGTGATGAGGAACATCACGATGAACGGGAACAGCGCCAGGATGGCACCCCCGAACTGATCGAACACACCGTCCTGCTCGCTGAACAGCCAGGCGAAGAGACCGACGAGCAGGCTCGGGGCGATGAGCATCAGGGCGATGGACCGCGGGTCGTGTCGGAGCTGCGTGAGCACACGGCCGGCGGTCGCGAACAGCCGGCGGCCGTTCATGTCGCGTCCTCCTCCTGGCGCTCGTGCGCTTCTCGCCGCGCCCGCCGGGTGGTCGCGGCGCCGGCGGCCCTGTCACGTTCGATCAGCGCCAGGAACGCGGCCTCGGCGTCGGTCGTGCCGGTGTCGGCGAGCAGGGACGACGGCGTGGTGTCGGCGATGATCCTCCCCTCCCGCATCAGCAGCAGCCGGTCGCAGCGCACCGCCTCGTCCATCACGTGACTGGACACGATGAGCGTGACGCCCCGGTCGGCCAGCCGGCGGAACAGGGTCCAGAGCTCCGCCCGCAACACGGGGTCGAGTCCGACGGTCGGCTCGTCCAGCACGATCAGTTCCGGCGAGCCGATCAGAGCCACCGCGAGCGACACCCGCGTCCCCTGGCCGCCGCTCAGCGCATCGACGAGCTGCGTGGCCTGTGCGCCGAGGCCGACCTCCTGGATGACCCGGTCGACATCACCCTTCGGCGCCTTCAGGAGCGACGCGAAGTACGAGAGGTTCTGCCGCACGCTGAGGTCGCCGTAGACCGAGGCGCCCTGCGTACCGTAGGCCACGCGGTGCCGGAGCCGACGCGAACCGCCCGGCTCACCCAGAACGGTCACGTCGCCGGAGGCGATCCGCTGCACACCGACGATCGACCGCATGAGCGTGGTCTTGCCGCACCCCGAGGGGCCGAGGAGACCCGTGATCTGCCCGCGCGGGACGGCGAGGTCGATGCCGTCGAACACGGATACGGCCCCACGCCGCACGCGGAGCTGCGTGATCTCGACCGCCGCGTTATTCATCATGCGATGAATTATGCGCCTCGCCTCGTCGGGCGTCAACGGCTCGGTGGGCACAGCTGCGGAGCGCCGGATCGACACGCCGTCGCCGGCCCGTGCCGTCCGGCGCGGCGGCCGAGATCTCCGCAGCCGTGCCCGGGGACGCGGGCGTCAGTCGAAGAGGTAGCGCTGGACGGTGGGGCCGACGCGGCGGACGAGCTCGTCGACGGAGGCTCCGGCGAGCGCGGGGAGCTGCAGCACGTAGCGACCGATGAGCATGCCGGCGATCTGCGAGGCGACGAGGGCGGCGCGGAGGTCAGCGTCCTCCACGTCGAGGCGTCGTGCCACGCGGGAGAGCAGTTCGCGGGAGAGGAAGCCGGCGAGCAGGGGGGTCGTCAGCCTGCTCCCGATCGCCGTGCGCAGGAGCAGCATCCCGCGGCGGCGCACGTCGGGCTTCTCGAACGCGTCGAGCACATAGCGGACGAGCCGGGCCCCCGCTTCGTCCTTCGGCCCCGCGAGGATCTCCGGGACGTCGAGGTCGGGGCGCAACGGGATCCCGGCGGCCTCTGCGAACAGGTCGGCCTTGGTGCCGAAGTAGTGGTGGACGAGCGCGGAGTCGACGCCGGCGCGGGCGGCGATCGACCGCACCGTGGCGCCGTCGTACCCCTGCGCGCCGAACTCGTCGACGGCCGCGGACACGATGCGCTCGCGGGAGTCGGTGCCGCCGCGCGGGCGCCCGCGTCGTCTCGGCGCCCTCTGCTCGGTCATGCCCGTCAGCCTACGGCTCCGCGGAGCCTCGCTCGTCGAGCAGATGCCGGAGATACCGCTGCGGCTGCCCGAGGAACGAGCGCCAGTGGTTCACGATCTCGAGGTCCTCCCAGGCGGCAGGGCGGAGCCCCCACTCCCCGACCTCCAGGATGGTGGCGCCCGGGAGCGCCGCGAGCACCGGGGAGTGCGTGGCGCACAGCACCTGGCCGCCCTCGTCGGCGATGCGCTGCAGCACGGCGATCAGCGTGAGAGTCGAATGGAACGACAGGGCGGCCTCCGGCTCGTCCAGGCAGTAGAACCCCGGATCATCGAAGCGGCTGTCGAGCAGGGCGAGGAACGACTCCCCGTGGCTCATCTCGTGGAAGGGCACGTCGCCGCGCAGGGAGGGGTTCTCCTCGAGGTACGTGTAGAACGAGTGCATCGTCTCGGCCCGCAGGAAGAATCCCCAGCGGTGCGCGCCGACGCCCCGTTGGAGGCGCAGCCAGTCCGACAGCGGCGACTCGGTCGGACGTGTCCGGTGCTGCGCCTGCCGGGATCCGCCTTCCGGGGAGAGACCGTACGCGATCGCGATGCCCTCGACGAGGGTGGACTTCCCGCTGCCGTTCTCGCCGACGAGGAAGGTCACTCCCGGTCCCAGATCCAGTCCCTCGCGCAGCACCTGTGCCACCGCGGGGATGTTCGTCGGCCACGTCCCGTCCGGGGTCGGCGCCTCGTCGTTCGCCCGCACCGCGACGACCGGCTGCTGCCGCATATGCCTCTCCCTTCCCTCCTCCGTCGACCCACCCCTCTGTGTGCCTGCCACCCCTCTTCATGCGCACGCAACGGGCCGGAACGCACGAGAGGGGGTGGGTCGGCGAGGTCAGCACTCGATGACGTTCACCGCCAGACCGCCCTCGCTGGTCTCCTTGTACTTGGTCGACATGTCGAGACCGGTCTGGCGCATCGTCTCGACGACGGCATCCAGCGAGACATAGTGGCTCCCGTCGCCGCGGAGCGCGAGACGTGCGGCGGTGACCGCGGTGGAGGCGGCGATCGCGTTGCGCTCGATGCACGGGATCTGCACGAGTCCGCCGATCGGGTCGCATGTGAGGCCGAGGTGATGCTCCATCGCGATCTCCGCGGCGTTCTCGATCTGCCGGTTCGTGCCGCCCATCACCGCGGTGAGCCCACCCGCGGCCATCGCGCACGCGGAGCCGACCTCGGCCTGACACCCGCCTTCGGCGCCGGAGATCGAGGCGTTGGCCTTGAACAGCGACCCGAGGGCGGTAGCCGTCAGCAGGAACCGGCGGATGCCCCGGCGGCGATTGGCCTCCGCGATCTCCGCGTCCTCCCCGTCGAGTGCGGGAGCGGGCGGCGGGGCCCCGTCGAACCCGAGCAGCGCGCTGGCGACGAGCTCCCCGTACGGCGTCACCGCGTTCCCGGCGCCGAGCCCCGAGTCGGCGAGGAAGCGCCACCAGTACATCGCCACCGCGGGGAGAATGCCCGCCGCGCCGTTGGTCGGAGCGGTCACAACGCGCCCACCCGCCGCGTTCTCCTCGTTCACGGCCAGCGCGAACGCGCCGAGCCACTCGCCGGGCAGCTCTCGGTGCCCCTCGGCTTCGACCGCCTCGAGCTGTGCGCGGATCGTGCCGGCGCGGCGCTTCACCTGCAGCATGCCCGGAAGCACCCCGTCGGCGTGGAGCCCCGCGTCCACGCAGCCCGACATCGCATCCCAGATCGCGTCGAGGCCGGCGGCGACCTCCTCCTCGCTCCGCAGCGCCGTCTCGTTGCGGCGGGCGACCTCGGCGATGGACAGTCCCAGCTCGTCGCACAGGGCGAGCAGCGAGGCGGCATCGGCATACGGGTGCGGGAAGGCGCCGGTGGAGAGCTGCGCTTCCTCCCCCTCGCGCCGGATGAACCCGCCGCCGATCGAGTAGTACGTCTGCTCGAACAGGATGGTTCCGTCCCGGTCACGGGCGATGAGCGTCATGGCGTTCGGATGGCCGGGGAGGCGGGTCCGCGGCGCGAACACGATGTCGTCCTTCCGGAACGGCACCGCGTGGGCGCCGTCGATCCGCAGCGGCTCCCCCTCGGGGTAGGCGGACCAGGCCGCGCGCACCGCCGCCGGGTCACAGGTCTCGGGTGCCAGACCGCGCAGCCCCGCGACCACCGCGTCCGGGGTGCCATGGCCGATGCCGGTGGCGCCGAGCGAACCGTACAGCGTGCATTCGACCAGGGCGATGCGGTCGAGCTCGCCGGAGCCGGAGAGCCGGCGCGCGAAGTCGAGTGCCGCCCGCATCGGTCCGACGGTGTGCGAGCTGGACGGGCCGACGCCGATGGAGAAGAGGTCGAAGGCCGAGACGTACGCAGTCACCCCTCCAGGCTACGCCGACTTCGCGGATCCGGTTCACCGCGATTAACCGCGTCGCCGACGGGTCCGCGTCAAGGCCCTTCATCTCGCGTCGAGGCGGAGGCAGGCTGAGAGCACGACATCGCAGAAAGGGACGATCATGACCGACAGCACTCCCGAACCGACCGCGAACGACGAGCTCTCGCCCGAGGCGCAGACCCCCACGCCGACCCCCGCGTCCGACACCTCGGAGGGCGAGGCGACGACGCCGGAGCAGGCGGACTCCCCGGAGGACGCGGACCCGGCCGAGGTCCCGAGCACCGAGGAGCTGGAGGAGCCCAGCACCGAGAAGTCCCCCGGCGAGGAGCCGAAGGCCCCGAAGCGCGACGACCCGGAACCGGATCACGAGGCCGTCGGCCTCGGCGTCGACTGACCCCCTCCCCGAGACCCCGCACTACCGCCGAGACCCCGCCCTGCAGACGTCTGCAGGGCGGGGTCTCGACGCGAGAGCGGGGTCTCGGGGGTCTACTCGACGAGCTTGCCGGTCGTATCGACGTCGCGCATGAGCTCGGCGATCTCCTCGGGGATCGCGGGGATCTCCTCGCGGGTCACGCCGGCGGACGGGGACCACACGAGGTTCACCTGCAGCGTGGGATCGATGTCCGGGAAGTCGCTGCGGTTGTGGCATCCGCGAGTCTCCCGACGCTCCCGCGCCGCCTCCAGCGTGGCCCGGGCAGCGAGCGCGGAGGCCTTGAGGTCGAAGGCGTGCGCGAGGTCCTGGAATCCGGCGATGTCCGGGTGGATGCCGATGTCCTCCATCCGCCCCTCGATCATGTCGAGGTCCGCGAGGCCGGCGTTCAGCCCGTCCTCCGACCGCACCACGCCGGCGTACTCCGTCATGAGGTTGCGGATCGCGCGCTGCAGAGCCCGCACGTTCTCGCGCCCCTCCGCGGCGAGGAGGTCGTCGATCTCGGCACGCGCGGCGGCGACCGCATCGGCCGACCGGCGCTGGGCGTCGAGCCCCGCGGCGTGGGCCATGGCGGCCTGACCGACGATCCGGCCGTAGACGAGCAACTCGATGAGCGAGTTCCCGCCGAGACGGTTCGCGCCGTGGAGTCCGCTCGACGCCTCCCCGATCGCGTACAGCCCGTCGACGTCGGTCTGGTGGTCGTCCGGCCGCACCCACACGCCGCCCATCGAGTAGTGCGCGGTCGGCGCGATCTCGATCGGGTCCGCGGTGATGTCGAGCATCTGCAGCTCCATCATCGTCTGATAGACGCGCGGAAGCCGGGTCATGATGGTCTCGCGGGGCAGGTGCGACACGTCGAGCCAGACGCCGCCGTTCCCCGTACCGCGGCCCTCCTGGATCTCCGTGTAGGCGGCGAGCGCGACACGGTCGCGCGTCGACAGCTCCATCCGCTCGGGGTCGTACTTCTCAATGAACCGCTCGCCCCGGGCATTGCGGAGGATGCCGCCCTCCCCGCGCGCGGCCTCGGAGATGAGGGTGCCGGCGGCGTTCTCGGGCTCGATGATGCCGGACGGATGGAACTGCACCAGCTCGGGGTCGCGGAGTCGCGCCCCCGCCTCGACCGCGAGCCGGAAGGAGTCTCCGGTGTTCTCGTCACGCCTCGACGACGTCCGGCGCCAGATGCGGTTGTGCCCGCCCGCGGCGAGGATCACCGCGTCCGCATGGATGAGGTAGCGCGTGCCGTCCGCCTGATCGAAGCCGTACGCGCCGAAGATGACGTTGTCGCGCACGAGCAGACGGGTGATGTAGACGTTGTCGAGGATGGGGACGTCGAGCTGCTCGGCGCGGGCGACCAGCGTCCGCTGGATCTCGAGGCCGGTGTAATCGCCGGCGAAGGCGGTGCGGCGGTAGGTGTGCGCACCGAAGAAGCGCTGCGAGATGCGGCCGTCGCCCTCGCGGGCGAAGTCCATGCCCCAGCGCTCGAGGTCGCGGATGCCGCGCTCGGCGCCCTGGGTGACGATCTGGACGGTATGGGGGTTGGCGAGGAGGTAGCTTTCCTTGATCGTGTCCGCCGCGTGCTGCTGCCAGCTGTCTTCGGCGTCCATCGTGCCGAGAGCGGCGTTGATGCCGCCGGCCGCGAGCGACGTGTGGGCGTCCTGCCGCGGGCGTTTGCCGACGGCGAGCACGTCGACGCCGTGCTCGGCGACCTCGATCGCGGCGCGGAGCCCGGAGCCTCCGGTGCCGATCACGAGGACCGTGGTGGAGATCTGACGTTCGGGTGCATTCATGCTCTCGACGCTAGTTAGGCGATCCTAATAACTCCAATGCATAGTTTGTCTGGAAACCATGCGGGTACGCTATGGATATGAACCTCGAGCAGCTCCGCGGGTTCGTCGAAGTCGCCCGCCTCGGCCACTTCACCCGCGCCTCCGAGCACCTCCACCTCGCCCAGCCGTCGCTGAGCCGTCAGATCTCGACCCTCGAACGCGAGCTCGGCGCCGAGCTGTTCCATCGCGCGCGCGGCCACATCGCCCTGACGGCGGCCGGGGAGACGGTCCTCCCTCGCGCGCAGCGCATGCTCGCCGAAGCCGACGCCATCCGCGACGAGGTGGCCGAGCTCGCCGGGCTCCGCCGTGGACGGGTGCGACTCGGCGCCCCGCCCACCCTGTGCATCAGCCTCGTGGCGGAAGCTCTCAGCTCGTTCCATGCCACCCACCCCGGCATCGATCTGCACCTCACGGAGGGCGGCTCTCGCCTGCTCGTCGAGCAGCTCGCGGTCGGCGCGGTCGACATCGCCCTCGTGACCCAGTCCGAGGGTCCGGTGCCGGCAGGGGTCAGCCTCACGCACGTCCCGCTGCTCGCCGAGGAGCTCGTGGTGATCTCGTCGGCGGCGGCCCCTCCGGTGACCCACGGCTCGTCCGTGAGCCTGGCGCACCTCGCCACGCTCCCGCTCATCCAGTTCGACGAGAGCTACGAACTGCGCGCCGCGATGGACGCCGTCTTCCGGGCCGCCGATCTCACCCCGACCCTCGCGCTGGAGGGCGCGGAGATGGATGCGGTGCTGCGCTTCGTCGAGCGCGGCGTCGGCGTCGCGGTGGTCCCGGCGATGGTGCTGTACGAACGCCCCGCACTGCGATCCGCGCGTCTCGCCCACCCCGCGATGTCCCGGACGATCAGCCTCGCCCACCGCTCCGACGTGACGCCCGCCGTCGCGGTCGCCGCGATGCGGTCGGCGATCATGGCGACGGCGGCCGACCTCGCGGAACGCGATCCCGCTATCACCAGCCTGCTCTGACCGCGGCACCTGCCCCCGGACAGCGAAAACCCCCGCCGCTTCCGCGACGGGGGTTTCCGTACTGTCTCAACACAGTGTGCGCCTCGAGGGACTCGAACCCCCAACCTTCTGATCCGTAGTCAGATGCTCTATCCATTGAGCTAGAGGCGCAGGACCCGCGGTGCTTTACCGCTCAGCGGGCCGACGACCAGCCTACAACAGACGAGACCGGAAAGCGAAACGAGGGCTCACTCCCCCTTCGCGGCCACCTTCTCCTGCTTCTTCCGCCGCTTCTCCCTGGCCCGCTGCTGCGAGGAGAGCGCCTGCAGGTCGACGAGCCGCAGTGCCTGCATCCGCGCCTCACGCATACGTGCGTAGTCGGGATCCTGATCGGGTCGCATGCCCTCGACGCGCAGTCGACGGTCGAGGTTGTGCCGCACGTCGGCCCAGGCCGCCGCGCGCGCCTCCTCGACGATGCTCTCCAGCTGGGCACGGTCATCCATCATCTCGCGCAGACGCTGCGCGACGCCGAGCGACTGCTTCGCCCGCCTCCGGAGATTGCGCACATCGCGGTCGCGGTAGTCGTGCGTGCCGACCGGATCGGAATGCCGACCGCGGGCGCGCTTGCGCAAGGCCGTGACCGTGGCCGCGGCCTCCTCGGACTCCTCGGCCATCGCCCCGAGCGCAGCCCTCGCATCCTCGACGTACTTGTCGAGGTCGAAGACGCCGTCCTCGGCGATGGTGCCGATGAGGATGTGATTCTTCACGGCGAGGCGCGCAGCGGCCGTCGCGATCGCGACGCCTTCGGCGATGGCATCCGCAGTCCGTCCCACCGGCACCTCCTTCTCTCGAGCGTACCGGTACCGATGCCGCGCAGTCTCGGCCGGATTGGCTCTGGATCAGCATGCCGCACACCTCCGACATCGAAGCCCGTGTCGGGCCGGGGCTAGCGGACGACCCCGACCCAGATACCGGAGGCCCAGGTCTGCTGCTCGCCGGAGCACCCGACCGAACCCGGGAAGCCGCGGACGACGGCCATGCAGTTGGCCAGGAACTCCGGATCGCCGCCGAACATCGTCGCGTAGGCGCCGGACGAGGTGAGGGCACCCCAGACCCGGAACTGATGGATGTGGGCGAGCTCGTGCGCCATCGCCCAGTTCAGGCGTCCGTCGCTCCACCCGGTGATGTCGGCACGGTACTTGATGTAGCCGTTGCTGTTGGCGCAGGCCGGCGATGTGCCGCCCGCACACGACGACGACTCGTACAGCCCGACGCCCCCGCCGCCCACCCGGTCGAGGGCCGCGCGCACCCGCGCATAGCCGTCCGGCCCGCTCGACGTCCACACGGGCCCGCCGGGACCGGCGCTCTGCGATGCCTGCCACCCTGCGACCTCGGTGCCGACCTTCTGCGTGAGCGCCTCGACCGTCGCGGTCGCCGCGACCACGGTGTCGGGATCGTGGCGCTCGGCGCGCACCGTCTCCTGAGCCGACCGGGCGGACGCGAGATGCGCCGCGGTGTCGACCTTGCCGTCCGCACCACGGAGGACGGCCGCGAGCGTCGAGAGCTCTTCGAGGAACGCGGGACGCACGGCCAGCACGGCGGCCCGATCCGCGGTGTCCTGCTCGGCCTGCGCGACGGCGCCGGACAGGTGGTCGGTGCGCTGCGCGGCGTCGTGCGATCGGTCGGCCAGAACGGAGAGCTGCGCCAACGCCTCCGCCCGCTCGTGGTCCAGCGCGTCGGCCCGGGCGACGACGGCCGCCGCGAGGAGCACGGCCACCGACACCGTCACCGCCAGTTTCCGGCGCATCACGGCAGGAAGCCCGTCGTGTCCGAGAGATCGGCGTCCTGCTCAGCGATACGGGACCGGAGTTCGGTGAGACGCTCCGCGAGGGCGAGGTTCTCCGTCTGCGACTCGTCGAGCACGTCCTCGATCCGAGCGATCTCGGCCTTCACAGCGGCGACGTCCGCGGCACGCTCCTGGTCGGCCACGACGAGGAGCGCAGCACCGCCGAGCAGGAGGATTCCCCCGACGACGACAGCAAGATTTCGCATCTCGCTCCCCAGGACAGCGCGAACAGACCGGACCGACTCCGACCGGACAAGGATACAACCGGCCTTCCGCGCGGTGGGGGTGTCATCGCAGACGGACGCGCTCAGCCGGTCACGGTCTGCGCCAGCCGTCGTTCGGCTGCCGAATGTCCGCTGGCCAGGTGAGCGGGGACCATCCGGCGCACCGCCTCGACGTCCCGCGCGGCGACGGCCTCGAGGATGACGCGGTGCTCGTCCGCCATCGCCGCCAGATCGTCGTGTTGTCCGAACAGCCACCGCAGGCGGGTCAGGAACACCGCGATGAGCTCGCCCAGCATCTCGTTGCCCGCCAGATCGACGGCGATCTCGTGGAACTCCGCCGCCGCTGTGCGCGCGGTCTCGGCGTCTCCTGCCCGCGCCGCCGCAGCCTCGCGCTCATAGGCATCCCGCAGGCGTGCGAGCCCGGCGGCGTCATGCCGCTCGGCCGCGAAGACGAAGATGAGGGTCTCGATCGCCTCCCGCACCTCGGCGAAGTTGCGGATGTCGTCATGGGTGAACTCCCGCACGACCGCCCACGTCCGCGGTCGTGCGACCACCACGCCCTCCGCGACCAGGGTCCTGATCGCCTCCCGCACCGGGAGACGCGACACCTGCAGCTCGGCCGCGATGTCCCGTTCCACGAGACGCGATCCCGGTGGGCGTCGCCCGAGCACGATGTCGTCTCGGAGGATCCTCGTGACCCTGACCGACTCGAGTTCCCCGCCTACCCCCACAGCCCCCGCCATCCGGGCATTCTCGCACCCCGGCCCGGGATTGGCCAAGTTTGGTATCCCAGACCGGAGGCGCGAGCCGACTCAGGGCAGACGGTTCGCCCGCGCGACGTTCGCGGTCAGCTCTTCCGCGTTCTGCCGGACGACGTACGCCGGACGGTCGCGCTCGACCCGCCACGACTCGCTGAGCGGGCCGACGTTGACCGTGTCGAAGCCGGCCTCGTCGTAGAAGCGGGTCACGAAGGCCACAGCCTCGGCGTCATCACCCGCGGTGGCCAGCGCCCGCCGGTTCGGCGTACCGGCCGGAGTCCCGTCGGTCGTGATGTCCGCGGCGTAGATGTGGTTGAACGCCTTGGCGATCCTCGATTCCGGGAGCTGCGCCTGCACGAGCTCGGACGTGGTGGTCTCGCCCTTGTCGAGGGACTCGATGTGCCCGTCGCGCTCGAAGTAGTAGTTGTTCGTGTCGAGCACGATCTTCCCGGCGAGCTGTGCGGCGGGAAGCTGATCGATCGCGTGCAGCGGCACCGTCACCACGGCCACGTCCGCCGCGGCGGCCGCTTCCTCCGCCGTCGCCGCCTTCGCGTGCGGCCCGAGCTCTGCGACGAGGTCGGCCAAGGTCTCCGGCCCTCGCGAGTTCGCGATCACGACGTCATAGCCGTTGGCCACCGCCACTCGGGCGACCTGGCTGCCGATGTTGCCTGCTCCGATGATTCCGAGAGTTGTCATGCTCGGGCCAACGCCTGCCGCCCGATGCTATTCCCGGTCCGAGACAGGAGCGGACGAGGTCAGAGGCGCGTGAGCGCGTCCTCGGCCGCCACCCAGGCGAGCATGGCGCACTTCACGCGAGCCACATACCGGGAGACCCCGCCGAGGGCCGCGGCGTCGCCGAGCAGCTCCTCGTCCGGCTCGATCGTGCCCCGGGAGCGCATCGCTTCGCGGAAGGCCGCGATGCGCACCTCGAGCTCGTCCACGGTGAGGCCTTCGGCGAGCTCGGCGAGCAGGGAGGCGGATGCCTGGGAGATGGCGCACCCGTGCCCCTCCCACGCGATCGCCTCCACGTCGCCGTCGGCGCCGCGATGCACCTGCAGGGTGATCTCGTCGCCGCAGGTCGGGTTGAGCTGATGCGACTGCGCCGCGATCTCCTCGCGCAGCCCGAAGCCGTGCGGCGTGCGCGAGTGGTCGAGGATCAGCTCCTGGTACAGGCTCTGCAGGTCGCTCATGCGCCCCTCCCGAAGAACGCGATCGCCCCGGCGACCGCCTCGATGACGGCATCCACCTCGGACGCTGTCGTGTACAGATAGGTGCTCGCCCTCGTCGACGAGGTCACACCGAGCCGGCGGTGCAGCGGCTGCGCGCAGTGGTGCCCGACGCGCACGGCGATGCCCTGGTCGTCGAGGAACTGCCCGACGTCGTGCGAGTGGATCCCGGAGACGTCGAAGCTCGCGAGCCCCACGCGCGGCAGGTCGATGCCCGCGCCCAGGACCCGCACGCCGTCGATCGCCCCGAGCCCGTCGACGAGTCGCTGCCCGAACGCGGCCTCGTGCGCGGCGATGCGATCCATCCCCACCGCGGAGAGGTAGTCGACCGCGGCGGCGAGCGCGATCGCCTGGGACACCCGCTGCGTGCCCGCTTCGAAGCGCTGCGGCGGTGGCAGGTATTCGGCCTCGGTCGTGGTGACGGTCGTGATCATGGAACCGCCCGTGAGGAACGGGGGCATCGCGGTGAGGACCTCGCGACGGCCGTAGAGCGCCCCGATGCCGGTGGGGCCGAGCATCTTGTGGCCGGAGAGGACGGCGAGATCGACCCCGAGCGCGTGGAGGTCCAGCGGCAGGTGCGGAGCCGACTGGCACGCATCGAGCAGCGTGAGGGCGCCGACCTCCCTGGCCAGCGCGACGAGGGTCTCGACGGGGTTGATCACGCCCAACACGTTCGATACGTGGGTGAAGGCCACGAGCTTCGTGCGCTCCGAGATGAGCTCCGCGGCCGCATCCAGACGGAGGGCCCCGTCGTCGTCGAGCGGGATGACCCGGAGCGTGGCCCCGGTGCGCGCAGCGAGCTCCTGCCAGGGGATGAGGTTGGCGTGGTGCTCCATCTCGGTGGTGACGATCTCGTCCCCCTCGCGGAGCCGGAGGCCTGCAGCGGCGGCACCGCCCCGGCCGAGCGAGGCATTGGAGAGGGAGTAGGCGACGAGATTGACGGCCTCGGTGGCGTTCGAGGTCCAGACGATCTCGTCGTCGTCGGCGCCCACGAAACGAGCGAGCGTGCTGCGGGCATCCTCGAACAGCTCGGTCGCCTCTGCCGCGAGCGTGTGGGCGCCGCGGTGGACGGCCGCGTTCATGGTGGTGGCGAAGCGTCGTTCGGCGTCGAGCACGGACTCCGGACGCTGCGACGTCGCGCCCGAGTCGAGGTACGCCAGGGGGTGGCCGTGCACGCGGGTGTGCAGGATCGGGAAGTCCTCGCGGATCCGCTGCACCTCGGTCTCGGTCAGCGGGGTGATCACGTCGACTCCGGGAGAAGCGCTCATCGTTCCAGTCTCCCATCTTCCGCGTGGCCCGGGCGGAAGGACTACGACATGCGGGCGAGACGGGCCCGCACGATGCAGAAGGCGCCGTACAGCGCGAAGCCGACGCCGACCGCCCCGAGGATGAGGCGGCCGAACGGCAGGGTGAGGAGACTGTGCAGGGCGGCGTCGAGCCCCGCGGCGCGCTCCGGATCCTGCGTCACAGCGGCCACCACGAACAGCACGCCGGTGACTCCCACCGCGATGCCCTTGCCGACGTAGCCCACGATGCCGAGGGCCATCACTCCGGCTCGGGCGGCTCCGGTCGGCACGTCGATGAGCTTGCGGAACGAGCGCATGACCCCGCCGACGATGAAGCCGATGCCGACACCGATGACGCTGAGACCGATCACCACGAGCAGCGCCACCCCGCCGGGCGCGGACAGGACCACCTGGCTCAGGGTCTTCGAGGCGTCGGAGGACTCCGCCCGGCCGCCCACGGCGTAGATGAGCGCCAGTCCGGCGATCACGAGGTACGTGCCGGAGATGCCGAAGAGCTTGAGACGCTTGCCCCACTTCTTCGTCTCGGCGGGGTCGGCGGCGAGGAACCCGCTCGCCACCTGCCACACGGCGAGCGCGAGGAGGCCCACGGCGATCGCGAGCAGCAGCAGTCCCCCGACCGGGTTGTTGCGCACCTGCTCCATCGCGCCGTCCTGGTCGGCGTCACCCGACCCGCCCGCGGCGATCGTGATGGCGATCGCGCCGATGATGATGTGGATGACGCCGAGGACGACGAAACCCGCGCGGGCGGTCCGCCGGAACGCGGTGGAGTCCTTCGCCACACGCGCCGCATGCTTGACGGTGCTCATGCTCGAAGAGTATCCGCCGCGGGCGGTCGGAATCAGGGGGTTGCTTTCCGGACGCGCGGTGCGGAAGCGCTCAGGTGATCCGCTCCACCGGCTGCCGCAGGATGGTACGCAGCTTCTCCGGGGCCGTCCGGCGACGGTCACTGAGATAGATCTCGTGGTGCCGACCGCGCATCCGCAACCCGTTCTCCGGGACGAACCGCTCGTGCAGCTCCTCCAGCACGGGGCCCTCATCGTCGAACGGTCCGACGTGCAGCGTCTGCACGCACAGCCCCTCGGCTAGCACCCCCCGCCGGACCGCGGCCAGCGCCGGGAGCTCCTCCCCCTTCTTCGCGCTCTTCGCCGCGACCGTCTCGACGGCACGGTCGAAGAGGACGGGAGTGACGTGGTCGCCGACCATGATCATCAGCGTCCAGAGCCAGGTCGACTTGTCGCGTCGGGTGGTGAAGGACGCCATGTCCGGCGCGTGCCACAGGCCTTCCAGGGGCATCACGACCTGATCGACGCCGAGCTCGGCACGGCTGGCGAACTTGAGCGTGTACGCCAGCGGGTAGAGGGCCGCGACCGCGTCGAAGAACGCCGGCGCGGTGTTCGGATCGCCGGCGCCGTCGACCATCAGATAGGTCAGTGGCGGCACCTCGAGGATCCGGAAGGTCCCCCGTTTCGCCTGGTACGCATCGAGCGTCTTCTTTGGATCGGTCGCCGTCATGGCCTGCCCCGCTTCGTCGTCGTGCGGTCAGTGTGCCCCAGGGCACCGACATCGGGTCGAGCCCCACGGGCCCGACCCGATCCACGGTCAGCTCTGCTCGACGGGGAGCCAGAGCTCACAGGAGGCCGTGTCGCCGGTGAACTCCCGGTAGCGGACGATCGAGGGCCCGGGTCGCAGCCGCCACGGGTTCGACGGGAACCACTCGGTCGCCGTCGCCGCCCACAGATTCTGCAGAGTCTCCGGGAAGGGGCCGCTCGCGCCGAACACGGCCCACGTGCCCTCCGCCACGCGCAGGGTGTCGAGCTCGTCCGGAACCGCGGTGTCGTCGCGCACGGCCACCCCGTGCAGGTAGGTCAGCGGCGTCCCCTCCGGGGCATCCGGATCGATGTCGGCGGTCACGGCGAGGATGCCCGCGGGCTCCTCGTTGCCGAGCGCCTTGAGGCGGGCGTGCTCCTCCGGCGGGATGGCGGCGATGTGCGCCTGGATGTGCGGATTGACGCCGACGTGGATGAGCGGGACCTCCGCGGCATGACCGACGAGGGCGAACGCGGGGCGGTGGGTGATGGTGACATCCATCGGGGTGCTCCCTTCGACGCTCAGGCGGAACCGGAGCGTAGGTTGTGTGTGGAGAGGACCCCCGTGCCGACGCGCGTCCGCCGGCCCGATGCCGTGCACGGCGCGGAACGCCCGGGCGAACGCCTCGGTCGAGCCGTAGCCGTGCCGAACGGCGACATCGAGCAGACTCGGTGCACCGGCGGCGAGCTCCGCACCCGCGAGCGTCATCCGACGACGCCGCACGTATTCGGTCAACGGCACCCCGGCGAGCGCCGAGAACATCCGGCGCAGGTGGTACTCGGTGGTGCCGTGCGCGCGGGCGAACGCGGCGACGTCGATCTCCTGACCGCTGTCCGCGTCGACGAGGTCGACCAGGGCGTTGAGCGTGCCGATCACGGGGGTCCTCCTTCCCCACCATCGTGTCGCCGCAGCCCTCCCGGCACCCGATCGTCCCGGTCCGATGCGATCGGGTCGGAGCTCAGAGCTCGGTCGGCACCGCCGGCTCGGCGTCCTCCACCTCGGGGTGCCGAGCGAGGTTCACGACGGCGGCGATGAGGCCGCCCCACACCGTGACCATGGCGATGATCATCATGACGATCGCAGTGGTGGTCATGCCCCCGCTCCCTTCGTCTGCGCAGCCGGGACGGCGATGCTCGTCGTCTCCGGATCGGCGGCGTACTCCTCCTGGTCCAGGAAGTCGTCGTAGCCGACGTCGTCCTTGGCGCGGGAGCGCCTGCTCCACGGCACCAGCGACAGCAGTACTCCGCCGACCACCAACGCGATGACCATGCCCCAGCCGAACACGCCGAGGAACCAGCCGGGGTAGCCGCTGTACGGCTCGGCGATCTTCGTCAGGAGTTCGGTGATCAGCAGGTACCCGAGCACGAGCGGGGCCAGCACGCCCACGAGCAGGCGCCAGAGGAGGCCGACGCGGAAGCTCGAACGGCGGTTCAGGTGCTCCTGCAGCTGCGGCAGCTTGTGCAGCACCCAGGCCACGACGATCACCGCGACGAGGGCGACCGCCATGATGCCGAAGGCGTTGACGAACGCATCGGTGGTGTCGAGCACCGACAGCGCGGTGGTGGTGGAGAACAGCGCGGCGGAGATGATCGCCAGCGGGATCGAGACGACGAGGGTGGTGCGCACCCGCGCCCAGCCGAGCTTGTCCTGCAGCGCCGCGACGATCACCTCCAGGATCGAGATCATCGAGGTGATCCCCGCGAAGACGAGGGCGCCGAAGAACAGCACGCCGATGATCGACCCGCCGGTCGCCTGGGACACGATCGTCGGGAACGCGACGAAGGCGAGGCCGATGCCCGAGGTCGCGACGCCGGAGACATCCGTGCCCTGCGCCTGTGCCATGAACCCGAGGGCCGCGAACACGCCGATGCCGGCGAGGATCTCGAAGCCGGAGTTGGCGAACGCGACCACGAGGCCCGAGCCGGTGAGGTCGGTCTTGCGCTTCAGGTACGAGGCGTAGGTCACCATGATGCCGAAAGCGACGGACAGCGAGAAGAAGATGTGCCCGTAGGCGGAGGCCCACACGGCCGGGTCGGCGAGTGCCTCCCAGTTCGGCGTGAAGAAGGCGTTGAGACCGTCCAGGGCGCCGGGAAGGAAGAGGGCCTGCACCACGAGCACGGCGAACATGAGGGTGAGCAGCGGCATCAGGATCATGTTGGCGCGCCCGATGCCGCGCTTGACGCCGAGGGCCATGATGACGATGACGATCAGCCACACCGCGATCAGCGGCAGGCCCACCTGCGGCACGAACTCCCCGGACAGACCGACCTCCGCGACATCGGCCGACTGCAGGAAGTCGACGAAGAAGAAGTCGTTCTCGTTGCCCGCTCCCCAGGTGAGCTGGGCCGAGAACCAGGTGTACATGCCGGCCCAGGCGACGATCACGGCGTAGTACACCGCGATGACGACGCAGATCAGCACCTGCCACCACCCCAGCGGTTCGGCGGCCCGGTGCAGGCGTCGGAACGCGAGCGGCGCGGAGCCCCGGAACCGGTGGCCGATCGCGTAGTCCAGGAACAGCAGCGGGATGCCGGCCGTCAGCAGCGCGCACAGATACGGGATGAGGAACGCACCGCCGCCGCCCTCGTAGGCGACGTACGGGAAGCGCCAGATGTTCCCGAGACCCACGGCCGAGCCGATCGCCGAGAGGATGAACACGTTCCGCGAGCCGAAGGCCTCGCGCTGCGGCGTCTGGGTGGGTCTAGGCATGCCCGCGAGGATACCGGAAGCCATGGGCCCCGGCGAGTGACGCGCTCGGGTCAGAGCATCGCCGTCAGCACGCCCCCATCCGCCCGCAGCGCGGCGCCGTTCGTCGCGGAGGCCCGGACGCTGGAGAGGTAGACGACGAGGTCCGCGACCTCGGTCGGATCGAGGAAGCGCTCCAGGAGTGTGGTCGTGTTCTGTCCGATGATCGCCTCTTTCATCACGTCCACGGAGACGGACTGGGCTGCTGCGACGGCGGCGACGCTCGCCGCGACGCCCTCCGAGTAGGTCGGGCCACCCAGGACGGTGTTGACCGTCACGCCGGTGCCGCGGGTGAGCTTGGCCAACCCGTTGCCGAGGGCGATCATCGCCGCCTTCGTCACGCCGTAGTGCACCATGTCGGCCGGGACGTTCACGCCGGACTCGCTGCTGACCAAGACGATGCGTCCCCAGCCCCGTTCCCGCATCCCCGGCAGGAGAGCCCGGGAGAGGCGCACTCCGCTCATCACGTTCACCTCGAAGTAGCGCGCCCAGTCCTCATCGGTGATGTCCGCGAAGTCGGCGAGTCCGAAGAGACCGACGTTGTTGACGAGGATGTCCACCTGACCGAGCTTCTCCGTCAATGCGGCCACCTGGTCGGGATCGGTGAAGTCCGCGGCGATCCCGGAGACGGCCGCACCGGGATGCGCGAGGGCCACGGCGGCGACCGCCGCGTCGACGCGTCCCTCGTCACGACCGTTGATCACGACATCGACCCCCTCGGCAGCGAGAGCGGACGCGACCGCATAGCCGATCCCCTGGCTCGACCCGCTGATGAACGCCCTCTTGCCGCGCAGCCCCAGTTCCATCCGTCTCCCTCTCGCTTCAGCGGACCTCCCGCATGACTTGCCTGCGCAAGTCATACTAGCCACTGTTCACTTTCCTAAGCAAGCGAAGAGCATGGCTCAACCGCTACGGTGGAGGAATGTCGCCGCTCTCCCCCGCCCCCTTGAACGCCGAAGAGATGGACGTCTGGTCGGCACTCGCGACGCTCCTCGAACGGCTCCCGGCGGCCCTCGACGCGCAGTTGCAGCGGGACAGCGGACTCACCCACTTCGAGCACGGGATCCTCTTCGCCCTCGATTCGGCGCCGGAGCGCACCCTCCGCCTCAGCGTCCTCGCCGGCTACGCGAACAGCACGCTGTCCCGGCTCTCCCGCGCCATCACTCGCCTGGAGGCGAAAGGCTGGGTCCGACGCGAAGTCGACGCGGAGGACGGGCGCTTCACCCTCGGCATCCTCACCGACGCCGGCCATCGGAAGGTCGAGGAGTCGACTCCCGCCCACCAGGCCCTCATCCGCCGCGTCGTCTTCGATGCCCTCACACCGGCGCAGGCGCGGCAGCTCGGTGCGGCCAGCCGGAAGATCTCCGCCGCACTCTCCCCCGATCCGACCTGGATGCCCGGGACGCAGGCGTGAGGAGGACAGCCCCCGCAGCCGCGAACACGAAAGCCCCGGCGAGCGGACTCGTCGGGGCTTCTCCGTGCGGAGACGAGGGGATTTGAACCCCTGGTCCCCGTGAGGGGACTCCACCTTAGCAGGGTGGTGCACTAGGCCGGACTATGCGACGTCTCCAGGCATCCGGCTCGAGAGCACGGATGCACCCCACCATCATAACGGGTCCGACGCGTGGTCACGAACCGCCGGTCTCGGACGCTCCCCGGCGCGGGCCGGCCGCCCTGCGATACTGGCCGCACGTTGCGAGGGCCCGCCCCCGCGGACGCGAGAGGAGACGCCATGTCCGAGCCATCGGGAGCGCACGTCCGCGCGGGGTTCGCCGCCCCGGCCGACCCGAGGCGCGGCGCCCTCGGCTATGCCACGGTGCTCGCCCTCCTCATCGTCTCGTACGGACTGTGCGCGGCCCAGCCCGGCACGGTTCCCAGCCCCTGGGCGTTCCTGGCGATGCTGGTCACGGTCGCGATCGTGTTCCGCGTGACCAGGGCCCGCGCCCTCGTGCAGCGGGTGTCGTGGGTCGTGCTCTCGGCCGCCGGGCTCGCTGCCCTCCTCGCGGCGTTCTTCGCCACGGACAGTCCGGCCCTCGCCGTCGCCCTCTCCGCCGCCTCCATGATCGCGCTGCTGGTCGCGCCGTGGGCCATCATCGCGCACCAGGTCACCCGCCGAGGCCTCGACGTCGAGGCCCTCCTGGCCGCCGTGACGGCCTACATCCTCGTGGGCATGTTCTTCGCCTTCGTCTACAACCTGCTGTCCCTGCTGCTGCCGACCCCGCTGTTCGGCGATGCGGCGAGCGATTCGCTCGGCAATCAGCTCTTCTTCTCGTTCACCGCCCTGACGACGACGGGCTACGGCAACCTCGTCCCCGTCGGATCGGGCGTGCAGGCGGTGGCCATCGCCGAGGGGATCACCGGGCAGCTCTTCCTCATCACCGCCGTGGCGCGCATCATGCGGGGCGCCAGCGCCCAGCGCTCCACGCCGACGCCGGCCTGACCGCGGTCACTCCCCGGTGGTCGAGCGGCGGGCGACGAGCTCCGGCCGGAACAGCACGTGCTCCGGCGCGGGCGCCACGTCGTCCTGGCCCCGCAGCAGCAGGTCGACCGCGGTGGAGCCGATCAGCGCGGCCGGCTGCCGCACCGAGCTGAGCGGGATCACGGCGGCCGCGGCGAAGTCGATGTCGTCGTAGCCGACGAGCGCGATGTCCTCGGGGACCCGGGCATCGCCGGTCATCACCAGGCTCTGCAGGAGGCCGAGGGCCAGGAGATCGTTCGCCGCGAAGACGGCGTCCGGCCGGTCCCCCGCGGCACGGTCGAGGATCTGCGCACCGGCGCGCCGCCCCTCCTCGACGGTGAGCGCGGAGGTCGCGATGAACTCCAGCCCGACCCCTGCCGCAGCCGCCGCGGCCTGCGCGCCGCTCAGGCGATCGGAGACCTGGCGCAGCGCGACCGGGCCGCCGACGAAGGCGATCCGGCGACGGCCGACCGCGAGCAGGTGCTCCGTCGCGATGCGCCCGCCCTCCACGTCGTCGACGGCGACGGAGGCGAACCGCTCATCCTGCGATTCCCGGTCGACGAGGACGGCGTGCGTACCGCGCTCATGCATCCGCACCAGCCGCGGCAGTGACTCCGCCACCGGGGTGACGAGCACACCCGTCACCCGCTGCTCCTCGAAGAGGTCCAGGTGCATCGCCTCGCGCTCCTGCTTCTCGTCGCTGTTCGCGACGAGGACGGAGAGTCCGTGCTGGTCGGCGCGCTCCTCGGCCCCGCGGATCACCTCGGCGAAGAACGGGTTCCGGATGTCGAGCACGACGAGCCCGATCGTGCGGCTGCGCCCGGCACGGAGCTGCCGCGCCGCGTCGTTGCGCACGAACCCGAGACGGTCGATGGACGCCTGTACGCGAGCGACGGTCTCCGCGGCCACCTTCTCCGGCCGATTGAGCACGTTCGACACGGTCCCGACGGAGACACCCGCGTCCTCGGCGACCTCCCGCACACTGACGGCCATCGCGCCCTCCCTCCGGTTCCCGCCGCTGAAACGACTCATCCGCGGGGATCGCCTCAGACTCTCACGCCGTATTGACACGCGTCAACACAGCCCCTAGTCTCAACTCCATCAGGGTTTGAAACGATTCATTCCCTCAATGGAGAGAGAAATGATGTCCTCACCCACGACGGCGCCCGTGCTCGAGCTCGCCGACGTCCAGAAGGCCTTCGGGTCGGTGATCGCCCTGCGCTCCGGCACCATCGCCGTCCACCCCGGTTCCATCCATGCGCTCGTCGGCGAGAACGGTGCCGGCAAGTCGACCCTCGTGAAGATCGTCGCCGGTCTCTACCAGCGCGACGGCGGAGTCTTCCGCCTCCGCGGCGAGGACGTCGACTTCACCTCGACCGCGCAGTCGAAGGCCGCCGGCGTCGCGGTGATCTACCAGGAGCCGACACTCTTCGCCGACCTCTCCGTCACCGAGAACATCTTCATGGGCCGCCAGCCGGTCGGGCGGTTCGGACGGATCGATCGCAAGGCCATGCGCCACGAGGTCGAGCGCCTCTTCACCCGCCTCGGCGTCACGATCGACCCCGACCGTCCCGCCGAGGGCCTGTCGATCGCGGACCAGCAGGTCATCGAGATCGCCAAGGCCGTCTCCCTCGACGCCACGCTGCTCATCATGGACGAGCCCACCGCGGCACTGTCCGGCGTCGAGGTGGAGCGTCTGTTCGCGATCGCCCGGAGCCTGCGCGACGAGGGCCGCGGCCTCATCTTCATCTCGCATCGGTTCGACGAGGTGTTCGCGCTCTGCGACACCGTGACGGTCATGCGGGACGGCGCGTACATCGCGACCTCCGCCATCGCCGAGACCACCGTGGACGAGCTCGTCCATCAGATGGTGGGTCGCGAGGTGTCCGAGCTGTTCCCGAAGCAGGAGGCGACGATCGGCGAACCGTTGCTCGAGGTCGAGGGGCTGACCAGCCCCGGCCTCTTCCACGACATCTCCTTCTCCGTCCGCGCCGGCGAGATCGTCGGACTGGCCGGCCTCGTCGGCGCCGGACGCAGCGAGGTCGCCCGCGCCGTCTTCGGCGTGGACGGGTACCGCGAGGGCAGCGTGCACATGAAGGGGCGCCGTATCCGCGCCCGGCGCCCGGTGGACGCCATGCGCGCCGGGCTCGCCCTCGTCCCCGAGGATCGCCGCAAGCAGGGCCTCGTCATCGAAGCCGGCGTCGGTGGGAACATCACCCTCGCGATCCGTCGGCGCCTCGCCCGCCTCGGCCTGCTCACCACGGCGATGGAGAACCGTGCCGCCCGGGAGTGGGCCTCGCGGTTGGAGGTGAAGACGCACGCGCTCGACACCGTCGCCGCCACGCTCTCCGGCGGCAACCAGCAGAAGGTCGTGCTCGCGAAGTGGCTCGCGACGCAGCCGCAGGTGCTCCTCATCGACGAGCCCACCCGCGGCATCGACGTCGGCACCAAGTCCGAGGTGCACCGTCTGCTGTCCCAGCTCGCCGGTCAGGGCATGGGGATCCTGATGATCTCGTCCGAGCTGCCCGAGGTCCTCGGCATGGCCGACCGCGTGCTCGTGATGCGCGAGGGTCGCATCACGGCCGAGATCCCCCGCTCGGAGGCCACCTCCGAGAACGTCATGTTCGCCGCGACGCACGCATCGGAGCTCAGCTCGTGACCACCGCCATCCCCGTCTCCGCGCTCACCAAGCGCATCTCCGGTCTCGGCAGAGCCCGCGAGTTCGGCATCCTCCTGGCCCTCGTGCTCGTGGTGACCGCCGCGACCCTCAACAACCCCAAGTTCTTGTTCAGCGCCGACGGCTGGCGCGACCTGCTGCTGACGCCCTCGATCCTCGTGCTCGTCGCGGTGGGACAGGCCATCGTCCTCATCACGCGCAACGTCGACCTGTCCGTGGGGTCCGTGATGGGTCTGACCGCCTACCTGACCGGACGACTCTTCATCGACATCCCGGGCATCCCGATCGTGCTGGTCGTGGTCGCCGCCGTGGTGCTCGGCGCCCTCCTCGGCCTCATCAACGGCGCCCTCGTCGCGTACGCCAAGGTGCCGGCGATGGTCATCACCCTCGGCACCCTCTACGCCTACCGCGGCATCAACGTGCTGTGGACCGGCAGCGACCGCGTGAACGCGTCCGACATGCCGCGCGACTTCCTGGCCCTGGGCACGGGCCAGCTCCTCGGCATCCCGATCCTCGCGATCGTCGCGGTCCTCGTGCTCGCCGTCGCCGCCTGGTACATGAAGAACACCCGTGGCGGCCGGGAGTTCTACGCGATCGGCTCCGACCCGGCGGCGGCCGAGCTGTACGGCCTGCGTGTCACCCGCCGCGTGCTCACCGCTTTCGTCCTGTCGGGGGCCCTCGCCGGACTCGCCGGCGTCTTCTACGCGGCCCGCTACGGCACCATCAACTCCCAGGCGGGAGCGGGATGGGAGCTGGACGCGGTGGGCGCGGCCGTCATCGGCGGCGTCGCGATCACCGGCGGCATCGGCTCGGTCTGGGGTGCGGCGATCGGCGCCGTCCTCCTGCTGACCATCAACCGGGCGCTGCCGATCCTCGGCATCCCCGACTTCTGGCAGCGTGCCGTCGTCGGCCTGCTCATCATCGGCGCCATCGTGCTCGACCGCGTGCTCGCGGTACGGCAGAGACGGCGTCTCATCGAGGCGAGGGACGAATCATGACCACCGCGACCGTCACCGCGACCACCCGCGTCATCCGCGACTACGACAAGCCCCTGTGGCGTCGCCTCCTGCTCACCCGCGAGGCCGCGATCGTGGGTCTGCTCCTGCTCGTCGCGATCGTCTCGGCGTCCAGCATCCGCGGGTTCGGACAGCCCATCACGCTGACCTACCTGCTGCTCGACATCGCCCCGATCCTGCTGATCGCCCTGCCGATGACCCTCATCATGATCACCGGTGAGATCGACCTCTCGGTGGGCAGCATGGTCGGACTGTCCAGCGTCGTCACCGGCGCGCTGGTGCAGGCGGGGATCCCTTTCGAGCTCGCGGCCCTCGCCGCCCTCGTCGTGGGCGTGGTCGGCGGAGCGTTCAACGGCTTCCTCGTGACAGTCGTCGGCCTGCCCTCGCTCGCCGTCACGATCGGCACGCTCGCGCTCTTCCGCGGCCTCGCCGTCGGGCTGCTCGGCACGGCGGCCGTCACCGACTTCCCGGAGTTCTGGACGGCTCTCGCCAAGGCGAAGATCACGGGGACCCCGATCCCCGTCATCACGATCCCGTTCCTCGTGCTCGTCGCGGTCTTCTCGGTCCTGCTGCACTTCACGCCGTTCGGCCGCGGGGTGTACGCGATCGGTCTGTCGAAGGACGCGGCGCACTTCTCCGGTGTGCACGTCGAGCGCACGAAGCTCATTCTGTTCGTGCTGTCCGGGGCGGTCGCCGCGTTCGCCGGCATCTTCTACACGCTCCGCTACGGCAGCGCCCGCGGCGACAACGCCACCGGCCTCGAGCTCCAGGTCATCGCGGCCGTCGTGCTCGGCGGCGTGTCGGTGTTCGGCGGTCGCGGCAAGATCTACGGCGTCATCGCCGCCGCCTTCCTCATCGGAGCGCTCGCGAGTGCACTCCGCCTGGTGAACGTCACCTCCGACGTCATCAACATCATCACCGGCACGCTCCTCGTGATCTCGGTGGTGGCCGCAAGCTTCCTGGCCTGGCTGCAGAAGGCACGCCGCCGACCGGGCAGACCCCCCGCCGGTGCCGCCACAGCGACGAAGGCACCGATGGACGCCGCATCCGCGGCATCTCCCGACGAAAGGAACGAACAATGACGTTTGCACGCAAGCGTGTCACCGCCTTCGCCGCCCTCGCGGTGGCGGCGGCGGTCGCACTCACCGGCTGCGCCGGCTCCACCGACGGCGGAGGAGACGGCGGCGGCGACGGGTCGGACGCCTCGATCACCTTCCTGCCCAAGAACCTCGGCAACCCGTACTTCGACACGTCCAGCGAGGGCGGCAAGAAAGCCGTCGAGGAGTTCGGCGGCACGTTCTCCGAGGTCGGCCCGGCCGAGGCCACGCCCGACGCCCAGGTCAGCTACATCAACACGGCCACGCAGCAGGGAGTCGGCGCCCTCGTCGTCTCGGCCAACGACCCGCAGGCCATCTGCGACGCGTTGAACGAGGCCAGGGACGCCGGCGTCAAGGTCGTCACCTTCGACTCCGACACCAACACCGACTGCCGCGACCTGTTCATCAACCAGGCCGACTCCGAAGGCATCGCGAAGGTGCAGATCGACCTCATCGCCGAGCAGATCGGCGGCGCCGGGGAGATCGCCATCCTCTCCGCCTCGGCCAACGCCACGAACCAGAACGCCTGGATCGAGCTGATGGAGGAGTACGTCGCCAGCGAGTACCCCGACATCACGATCGTGGAGACGGTCTACGGCGACGATGACGACCAGACGTCGTTCGACAAGACGGCCGCGCTGCTGCAGACCCACCCCGACCTCAAGGGCATCGTCTCGCCCACCACGGTCGGCATCGCCGCCGCGGCGCGCTACCTGTCGACGTCCGACTTCAAGGGCCAGGTCGCGCTGACCGGCCTCGGCACGCCCAACCAGATGCGCGAGTACGTGGAGGACGGCACCGTCACCGCCTTCGCGCTGTGGAACCCGGCCGACCTCGGCTACCTGGCCGCCTACGCCGCGCAGGCCCTGATCGCGGGTGACATCACCGGTGAGGAAGGCGACACCTTCGAGGCCGGCGACCTCGGCGAGTACACCGTCGGCGCCGACGGCGTCGTCCTGCTGGGCGACCCGTTCGTGTTCGACGCCGACAACATCGGCGACTTCGACTTCTGAGTCGCCCTCCGGCCGGCGCTCCCCGCGGGCGCCGGCCGGACCTCCGAGAGGAATCGCATGACCCGCGTCGCCTTCCAGCTCCAGGTGAAGCCCGAGCTGCTGTCCGAGTACCTCGCCCGCCACACGCCGGTGCGTCCCGAGATGCTCCGCGAGATCGCGGCCGCCGGCCGGCGCGACTACAGTCTCTTCCTCGGTGCCGGCGGCGTGCTCTTCGGCTACTACGAGACCGATGACGATGCGGCCGCGCAGGCCTACCTCGCCGCCTCCCCCGTCGCCGCACGCTGGGAAGCCGAGATGGCCCCCTTCTTCCTCGACCTCGACGGCCGTCCCGATCAGGCCGCCACCCCTCTCACCGAGGTGTTCCACCTCGAAGACCAGCTCGCCGCCGCCGGCGAGAGCGCCACACCCGCCACCGACAACGAAGGCCGTGCATCGTGAGCATCCTCACCCCCGACATCCTCGCCGCGCTCGAGAAGCAGAGCATCGAGCTGCCCAGCTGGGCGTTCGGCAACTCCGGGACCCGGTTCAAGGTGTTCAGCACTCCCGGCACGCCCCGCGACCCGTACGAGAAGATCGCGGACGCCGCGCAGGTCCACGCCCACACCGGGCTCGCCCCGACCGTGGCGCTGCACATCCCGTGGGACCTCGTCGACTCGTTCGACGACCTGCGACGTCACGCCGAGGACCAGGGCGTCTCCCTCGGCACCGTGAACTCCAACACCTTCCAGGACGACGACTACAAGTTCGGCGCCCTCACCCACGAGGATGCGGCCGTCCGCCGCAAGGCCATCGATCACCACCTGGCCTGCATCGACGTCATGGACGCGACCGGCAGCCGCGACCTGAAGATCTGGCTCGCGGAGGGCTCGAACTATCCCGGGCAAGCGGATCTGCGCGGGCGGCAGGATCGGCTGCACGATTCTCTGCAGCAGATCTACGCGCGCCTCGGCGACCACCAGCGCCTCGTGCTCGAGTACAAGTTCTTCGAGCCCGCGTTCTACCACACCGACGTGCCGGACTGGGGGACGTCCTACGTGCAGGTGACCGCCCTCGGTGACAAGGCGATGGTCTGCCTCGACACCGGTCACCACGCGCCGGGCACCAACATCGAGTTCATCGTCATGCAGCTGCTGCGCCTCGGGAAGCTCGGCTCGTTCGACTTCAACTCCCGCTTCTACGCGGACGACGACCTCATCGTGGGTGCCGCCGACCCGTTCCAGCTGTTCCGGATCCTGTTCGAGGTGATCCGGGGCGGAGGGCTGAACAACCCCGACGTCGCGTTCATGCTGGACCAGTGCCACAACATCGAGGACAAGATCCCCGGACAGATCCGCTCCGTGCTGAACGTGCAGGAGATGACAGCGCGTGCGCTGCTCGTCGACCGCGAAGCCCTGACGACCGCTCAGCGCAGCGGGGACGTGCTGACGGCGAACGCCGTCTTCATGGACGCCTTCTCCACCGACGTCCGTCCGGCGCTGGCCGAATGGCGAGAGGGACGGGGTCTCCCCGCCGACCCGATGGCGGCCTACGCGGCCTCCGGGTACGGGCAGCGGATCGCGGAGGAGCGCGTGGGCGGCGTGCAGGCCGGCTGGGGGGCCTGAGCCTGACCGGAGGACGCCCGCCCCGTGCCGTCAGCAGTGCGCCGTGTACTGCTCTCGGATGAGGGCGTGGTGATCGACCGGGAACGTCTGCGCCTGCGCGTCATCCCAGGATGGGCGCGCGCCGGTGAGGGCCCAGGCGGCCTGGACCGCGGCACCCCTGGCCACGGCCTCCTCGACTCCCGGCACCTCCACCGGGATGTCGAAGACCTGCGCGGCGATCCGGCCGACGGCCGGATTCCGGGCGGCTCCCCCGATCAGCAGCACCCGGGTGGCGCCCACCTCGCACCGTCTGATCGCATCGAGCCCCTCGGCGAGGCTGCACAGCAGCCCCTCGACGGCGGCGCGGGCGAGAGTCTCGCGTCGCGTCGACGCGAGGGACATCCCGAACAGCGTCGCCGTCGCATCCGGCAGGTTGGGCGTCCGCTCACCCTCGAAGTAGGGCTGCAGCACCAGGCCTCTGGCGCCGGGCGGCGCCGCCAGGGCGAGGCGGGCGAGCTCCTCGTGTCCGACGCCCAGCAGCCCGGCGATCGCATCGAGCACGCGCGCCGCGTTCAGTGTGGCGACGAGAGGCAGATAGTGCCCGCTGCCGTCGGCGAAGCCCGCCACGACGCCGCTCGGGTCTCGGATCGCCTGTTCGGCGACGGCGAAGACCGTGCCGCTGGTGCCGATCGATATCACCGCGTCGCCGGGAGTGGCCCCGAGGCCGAGCGCGCCACCGGCGTTGTCGCCGAGGCCGGCTCCGACGACGAGACCGGCGGGCGTGGTCCCCATCCGCTCATCGGGGGCGAGCACCCGGGGAACGACGGGGACGCTTCCGAAGGCGCGGGCCAGGAGGTCCAGGTCGTAGGCACCGGTCGCCGGGCTCCAGTATGCCGTCCCGCTGGCGTCGGATCGATCGGTCGCGAGCGCGTCGAGGTCGGGGCCGCGCACACTGTCTCCGGCAGGACCATACCCGCGCAACCGCCACGACAACCAGTCGTGCGGGAGCGCGACCGCGGCCACCCGCGCCGCGTTCGCCGGCTCGTGCTCCTGCAGCCAGCGCAGCTTGGCGGCGGTGAAGGAGGCCACCGGTACGACGCCCACGCGTCGCGCGAACTCCTCGGCACCGACTTCCGCGACGAGATCCGCGGCCGCCCCGGCGCTGCGGACGTCATTCCACAGCAGGGCGTCGCGGACGACCTCGCCACGCGCGTCGAGAGCCACGAGACCGTGCTGCTGCGCGGCGACGGAGACGGCTGAGACGTCGTCCAGACCACCCGCGTCGACGATCGCCTCCTGCAGCGCCGCCCACCACGACGCGGGATCGACCTCGGTGCCGGCCGGGTGCGGCGCGCGCCCGGAGCGGATCACCTGCCCGGTGGCGAGATCGTGCACGGTCACCTTGCAGCTCTGCGTGGACGAGTCCACCCCTGCGACGAGGGTCGGCGGCATTCGGATCCTCCTCTGCGAGCGTCCCGGACCGCGGGAGTCTCCCGCGGTCCGGGACGGGGTCATTCGGTCTGGCCCGTGAGCCCCTCGAAGGCGATGTTCCCGGTCGTGAGGTTCTTGTTCGTCATGTCGCTGAGGTTCTCGAGGAACGCCTCACGCTCGGTGACGACGTGGGCGATGGCCTCGTCGACATTGTCCTTCGTGATCGCCGGCATCAGATAGACGGGGTTCTCCTTCACGTCCTCGCCGCGGACGACCGCTGCCGCGTACGCGACGCCGGCCGAGAGCTCGACCGTGCCGTTCTGCAGCGAGGTGCCGATGAAGTCGCCGTTCTTCACGGCCTCCAGACCATCCGCGATCCCGTCGATGCCGACGATCGGCACGTCGGTCATCCCGGCCTCCTTCAGCGCCTGCAACGCCCCGAGGCCCATGTCGTCGTTCTGCGCGATCACGCCGTCGATGTCGTCGCCGAACGCGGAGATCCAGTTGCTCACCTTGTTGACCGCCTCGTCCCGCTTCCAGTTGGCGGTGTCCTTCGCGAGGACCGAGACGTCCGGATACTCGGCGAGGACGTTGTCGATGCCCTGGCCGCGGTTGATCTCGCCGGACCCGCCCAGCGGCCCCTGCAGGATGATCACGTTGCCTTTGCCGCCGAGCGCATCCATCATCATCTGCGCCTCCTGCTCGCCCGCGGCGACGTCGTCCGGCTGCACGGAGCCCGCGAGGTCGTCGCTCGACAGCGAGGCGTTGACGTCGAAGAACGGGATCTCCGCCGCCTTCGCCGCGGCGATCTGCGGCTGCAGCGAGTCGGCCTGCACGGGGATCACCACGATGGCGTCGACGCCCGCGGTGATGTACTGATCGACCTGGCTGGCCTGCGTGTTGACGTCGAGGCCCGCGGAGTTCCACAGGATCTCGATGTTGTTCTCGTCGGCGTACCGCTCGATCCCCTCCTTGCCCTCCGTGACGAACGAGGACATGTCGTAGACGCTGACGCCGATGGTGATGCGCTCTTCCGCGCTCTCGCCGTCGCCGCCGCCGGCGTTCGGGTCGCCGGCGCCGCAGCCGGCGAGGACGAGGGCGGCGACGGAGCTGACGGCGAAAGCCGCGACGATGCGGCTCTTCTTGATGGACATGAGGTTCCTCTCGTGTGTGGAGCGATGAAACAGATGGTGCGGACGGGACGGGATGGGATCAGCGGCTTCGGCGGCGGGTGGCCCAGACGTCGACGGCGACGGCCGCGACGATGAGGACGCCCTTGATGACCTTCTGCCAGTAGGCGGGGACCGTGAGGATGTCGAGACCGTTGTTCAGGGTCTGGATCAGGAGGAGGCCGAGGGCCGTTCCCCAGATGGAACCGCGTCCTCCGAGCAGGCTCGCCCCGCCGATGACGACGGCGGCGATGGCATCGAGCTCGTACCCGACGCCCAGGTTCGGGGCCCCGAGGGTCACCCGGCTGGCGAGCATCACTCCAGATATCCCCGCGAGCATGCCGGAGATGGCGTAGACGCTGAAGATCGTCCTTCCGACGTTGATGCCGGCGATGGCCGCCGCGACCGGGTTGCCGCCGATCGCATAGACCCGCATGCCCCACGCGGTGCGCCGCATGACGATCGCGAGGCCGATGATCCCCACGATCATCAGGATCACGGGCAGTGTGAGGCCGCCGAACTGGGCGTTGGCGATGCGGGAGAACTCCGGCGGGAGCCCGGTGATGGGGGCGCCGTTGCCGGCGACGAAGGCGACGCCGGAGGCGAGGGTGAGCATGCCCAGGGTGGCGATGAAGGGTGGGACCTTGATCACGGAGACGACGAAGCCGTTGATCGCCCCGGCCAGGAAGCCGACCACCACACCGGCGACGATCGCCAGCCACACCTGGTCGGGGAACGCCTTGGCCGTGAGGCTGCCGAAGACCGCAGAGGCGGCGATCACACTGCCGACGGAGAGGTCGATGCCTCCCGTGAGGATGACCAGCGTCTGCCCGAGGGCGATGAGCGCGAAAGGCGCAGCGGCGACGAGGATCGTCTGGAGGTTGTCGACGGTGCCGAAGCGCGCGCTGCGGTAGAGGAAGAAGGCGATGATGAGCACCATCACGATGACCATCGCGTAGCGGATCGCGAGGTCCCCGAACCAGGTGGGGCTGAATCGTCGCACCTCGGCGTCAGACGTGAAGGTCTGCGGTGCGGTACGGGTGTCGGTCATTGGTCGTCCTTTGCAGAGGGGGCGAGGCGGGCGCCGGCGTCCGACGTCTCCAATCCGCTCGCGAGCCGGAAGATGCGGTCCTGCACGTCGGGGGCCTGGAGGTCCGTACGGTCGAGCTCGGCGACGATCCCGCCGTCCTTGAGCACGAGCGCGCGGTGCGACAGCGCGAGGATCTCCGGCATGTCGCTGGAGGCCATGATCACGGCCATGCCGGCGGCGGCGAGCTCGGTGATGATCCGGTAGATCTCGCTCCGGGCGCCGACGTCCACGCCTCGGGTCGGTTCGTCGAGCAGCAGCACCTTCACCTCACCGGTGAGCCACCGTGCCAGCACGACCTTCTGCTGGTTCCCGCCGGACAGCGTCTCCATCGTCTGCCCGAGTCCGCGGCTGCGGAGTCGCACCGAGCTCATCACGGCGGACACCGCGTCGACGCGGCTCCGGCCCCGCAGCCACCCGTCACCTCACCGTAGGGGCGAGGACCTCGTCAGGGCAAGGGTTGCCGACGGATGGGGAGGGGTGGGCTACGGTCGCCTCATGGCCGAGCCGTTCTTCACCATCGGGCACTCCACCCGCACGATCGATGAGTTCCTCGCGTTGGTGCAGGAGAGCCGTGTGGAGAGCGTCGTGGACGTGCGCCGCCTCCCCGGTTCGAAGCGGCATCCGCAGTTCGACCAGGACGCACTCGCGTCCTCCCTCCGCACCGCCGGGATCGCCTACCACCGTGCAGAGGGGCTGACGGGTCGCCGCCCCGTGAGCAGGGACGTTCCCTTCGAGACCAACGCGTGGTGGCAGAACCGCAGCTTCCACAACTACGCCGATCACGCCCTCTCCGCGGATTTCGGGCAGGCCCTGGACGAGCTCCGCGCCGAGGGCCGCGAGCGGCGCGTCACGGTGATGTGCTCGGAGAGCGTGTGGTGGCGGTGCCATCGACGGATCATCGCCGACCACCTCCTCGCGCGGGACGAAGTCGTCCGCCACATCCTCGGTCCCGGGCACGTCGATCCGGCCGAGCTCAGCGCCGGCGCGGTCGTCCGCGCGGACGGGACGGTCACCTACCCGGCCGCATGACCGCACGCCGGCACAGCATCCCCCTCGTCTCGTCTTCGCGCAACCCCCGTGCCGGAACACCTCTTCTCCTCATAGGACTGGATCGCGGGAGCAGTGCTCGCGCCGACGCCGAGGAGGAGCCATGTCGAAGGCAGCCACAGGACGAAGCGGATCCGCGTCCGCTCCATCGCCAGAGCACGACGAGAAGCCGGACAGCCCGACCGATCTGCAGAAGCGGTCGTGGAAGTACGTCCTGGTCAAGAGCGTCCGGGAGTTCTCCGCCGATCAGTGCATGGACGGCGCCGCGGCCCTCACGTACTACGCGGTGCTCTCGATCTTCCCCGCCATGATCGCCGTCTTCTCGCTGCTCGGCGTGTTCGGCCAGGGCGGGGCCGCCGCCGACGCCGTGCTCGGCATCATCGGCGACGTGGCACCGCCGGAGACCGCGGACGCTCTCCGCGGTCCCATCGAGCAGATCTCCCAGGCTCCCGGCGCCGGCATCGCGCTCGTGACCGGGATCCTCCTCGCGCTGTGGTCGGCCTCGGGCTATGTCGGGGCGTTCAGCCGGGTGATGAACCGCATCTACGAGATCGAGGAGGGGCGGCCGTTCTGGAAGCTGCGCCCCATGCAGCTGCTCGTCACGCTCATCACCGTCGTCTCGCTGACCATCGTCGCCATCGTGCTCGTGCTCTCCGGAGATGTGGTGTCGGCGCTGGGCGACGCGATCGGCGCCGGCGAGGGCGTGCAGCTCGCGTGGAGCATCGCCAAGTGGCCGCTGCTGCTGTTCGTCGTCGTCTTCCTCGTCGCGATGCTCTACTACGCGACCCCGAACGCCAAGCAGCCCAAGTTCCGGTGGATCAGCATGGGTGCCCTCGTGGCGATCGTCGTGCTGGCCGTCGCCACCCTCGGCTTCGTGCTCTACGTCACCACCTTCTCCAACTACGAGCGCACCTACGGATCGATGGCGGGCGTCATCGTGTTCCTGCTGTGGCTGTGGATCGCGAACCTCGCCCTGCTGTTCGGCGCGGAATTCGACGCGGAGCTGGAACGCGGCCGCCAGCTTCAGGCCGGGATCGCCGCCGAGCGCGACATCCAGCTCCCCGCACGCGACACCCGCCAGAGCGATAAGCGGGCGGAGAAGGAGCGGAAGGACATCGAGGAGGGGCGGCGCATCCGCGTCGAGAACGACGACGACGACGGGTCGGAGCCGGAAGGCCGGACGACCAGAGGACGATGACCCGGTCGGGCTATGGTGAGAGCCATGCCCTTCGCGTCGCCTGTGCGGCGCGTTTTTCCTACCCCAGTGGAGCGAACGAAGCGATGTGCAGGCCTGGTCGTCGCGCGCCGATGCGCAGGATGAGCACCGGAAGACCACTTCTCCGCGAGATCGGGATCATCGGAGGGTGGCTCGCGATCGCGGCAGCGCTCGCCGGCTGCACGGCGATCCCCGCCGATGTCGACGGCACCCTCGACAAGGCCCGCGACGGCCAGATCCGGGTCGGGATCACGCACAACCCGCCGTGGACGGACACGACCGATCCGTCGGACCCGGCCGGGGTCGAAGTGCGCCTCGTGGAGGAGTTCGCCGAGACGCTGGACGCGACCGTCGTCTGGACCGTCGACAGCGAGGCGAACCTGGCCGAGCGGTTGCACGACCATGCCCTCGACCTGGCCGTCGGCGGGTTCACCGACGACACCCCCTGGGTCGAGAAGGCGGCGATGACCGTCCCGTTCGACGACGCGACGACCGCGGGCGAGACGAAGAAGCACGTGATGCTCACCGTTCTGGGGGAGAACCGGTTCCTCACCACCCTGGAGTCCTTCCTGCTCGAACGAGGAGACGCGCGATGAGGGCTCACCCCGACCTTCCGCCCGCGCAGCAGGACACCCTGCGTCGAGCGATCCGCTACGAGTGGTTCACGCTCGCGTTCCTCGCAGTGGCGATCACCGGCGTCTACCTGGTCATGGGCAGCTCGCAGGCGATGAAGGCCGCGTGGATCGAGGACCTGCTCTCCCTCGCCCCGCCGATCGCCTTCCTCGTCGCCGTCCGCATCATCGCGAAGCCGCCGACCGTCAAATACCCGTACGGGTTCTTCCGCTCCGTCGGTGTGGCCCACCTCGTCGCCGGCGTCGCCCTCTTCGCGATGGGCGCGTTCCTCCTGGTCGATTCCGTCATCGGGCTGGTGAGCGGCGACCGGCCTCCGATCGGGTCGGTCCAGGTGTTCGGCCATGTGATCTGGTCGGGCTGGCTGATGATGGGCATGATGGCGCTGACCATTCCGCTGCCGATCTACTTCGGTCGTGTGAAGATGCGCCTGGCCAAAGATCTGCACAACAAGGTCCTCTATGCCGATGCGGACATGAACAAGGCCGACTGGATGACCGCGGCCGGCTCGATCGTCGGGGTCGGCGGGATCGGGCTCGGGCTGTGGTGGGCGGACGCCGCCGCCGCGACCTTCATCGCGGGGAGCATCCTCTGGGACGGGTGGCGCAACACCCGCGCGGCGATCACCGACCTCATGGACACCAGGGCGACGACCTTCGACGACGAGAAGCCGCACCCCGACTCCCACGCCGTGCTGGACCACCTCCGCACCCTGCCCTGGGTCCGCGACGTCGCGGTGCGGACGAGGGATCAAGGCCAGTTCTTCCACGTCGAAGCGTTCATCGTGCCCGTCGACGATGCCCTGCCCTCCCTGGCCGACCTCGACCGCGCGCGCCAGGAGTGCCACGAGCTGGACTGGAAGCTCGTCGACGTCGTCCTCGTGCTCGTGCCCGAACTCGCCGACCATCTGACGCGGCGGGAGGACGAGGACGAGGCATCGTCAGCGCAGGTTCGCCCGTCGCCGCACCCGTAGCAGGGCACCCGCGAGCAGGAGACCGAGCCCGGCCACCGTCAGCGCGCCCGTCATCGGCGTCGGCCCGGAGGCGGCGAGCCCTTCGCCCTCACCGCCGCCCTCGCCGCCTTCCTCGCCGCCGCCGTTGCTCGGCGAATCGACGGGATCGTAGGTGTTCGTCACGGTCACCGCCACCGGGGTGGTCGCAGCGGCGTCCACCGTCACGGTCGCCGGTTCGATGGTCTGCGCGGCGAGCGTGACCGCGTCGTTGGCGCCGTCCGCGGACTCGCTGACCGTGCAGGTCGCCCCATCCGGCAGCCCGGAGAAGACGACGGGGTCGGCGGCCGTCGCTCCGGCGGGGATCGTGGCGGAGACGACGACGCCGGGTGCCGGGGCGGGCGTGCAGGCCAGGTCGATCGTGATGGCGCCCTGAAGTCCCGCGCCGTCACCTGTGATGATCTTCTGCACGGTGATCTCGCCGGAGGCGTAGGGCGTCGCCCGGACCCCGGCGCGGACCGGGAGCGTCGTCGTCTGCGCGAGGACCAGCTTCTGCGCTGCGGGTCTGTCCGAGGACTCCGGGTCGTAGAGATAGACCGTGCCCTGCGTCAGGGGCACCTGCGCCGTGATCCGGAAGCCGTTCACGGGTGCCGCGGGTCCGGTCCAGCGCGCCCAGAGCTGCGCCCCGGACGCGACAGCCGTGCCGACCGGAACGGGCTGGGTTCCGGCCTGATCGAGGAAGACCTCGACGCCCGCGGCGGCGTCGAGCGTGCCGCTGGCGGTGCCCGAGACGGTGAACGGTCCCACGATCGAGCCGTCTTCCGGGATCGTCGTCGTGCCGGGCTCGATGCCGAGCGTCGGCACCGACGGCTCCGGGAGACCTCCGCTGTCCAGCGCATCCTGGACGACAGCGGCCGTGGCGTTCCGGATGGTCGCGGTGGTGCCGGTGGCCAGGACGAATCCGTCACTGAAGTACCAGATCGCGCTCTGCACGGCCGCCACCTGCTGGGCGAGCGTGAGCCCGGAGATCGGGTTGCTCGTGTCGAACGGGAAGTAGTTGGTGAGGATGTAGTTGATGTAGTCGAGGTTGGGCACGTTGGACTCGTCCCACTCGCCGATGTTGTAGCCCGCCCCGACGCCGGTCTCGGTACTGAAATCGATGCAGTACGCCGAGGCCGTCGCCCCCGAGACCGGATCGGCGATGGTGATCAGCTGGGGGCTCACGGCCTCCACGGAGGCCCCGGTCGCCGGATAGGGGCCGGGCGTGGGCCCCAGCGTCGTCAGCTCGCCGGTCACGTTCGTCGGGTACTGCGAGCCGGTGATGGTGACCTGCGTGAAGAAGCCGGCCCGCGGAAGCACCGGATCGGGATCCCACAGAGCCGATGCCGGGGTAGCTCCGAAGAGCACCATCGCCGCAGCGATGGCCGTCGCCAGAAGAGCCCCTGCCGTGCGCGTACGCGATCGCGTCGTCTCGGTGTGCATGGTGTCCCTCGATCTCGCCGATGATCCGAGTGACGGGTTCCCCGACCTGCGACAGCCCGCCGTTGGTCACCGACGATAGGCACAAGCTCCTCCGGCGAAAAGGGGCTGAGCGATGTTCACCCGGGTGAGTCCCGGGACTCTCGCGCAAGCGAGCACCCTCTCGCGCAGCGGAGCGCCCGCCGGGGGAGGGAGTTGGGTGGCAGGCGCTCCGTCGGCCGCAGCGCGACCGGCAAGGCCCCCCGAGTCGATCGGTGCAGCACGTTCAGGATGAACCATGCGTACGGACCGCGCAACGGGTGTGTCCGTCAGTGTCCGTGCGCGAGCTGCTGGACGAGCACGACGATGCCGCCGAGCCCGACGAGGATCCCCAGGGCGATGAGCTGCTGCCATCCGCTCACTCCCGTCCGGCGGACGGCGACGTATCCGATGAGTCCGAGGATCGCGACGTAGACGATCGACGCGATGGTCAGCGCCGTCCGCAGCTCGATCCATCCGAGCACGGCGACGAGGAGGACGAGCAGTGGCACCGCCGCCGATCCCAGCGCCGTACCGGTGAGCCGCAGCACATCCCGCAGCTCGGACCCTCGGGGGAAGCTGCCGTGCGCCGCGAGATGGGCGACCAGATCGGCGGCGAAGCCCGCGAGGGCGATGGCGGCGATGCTGACGAGCAGAGTCACCGTGGCCTGCAGGGCGCTGGTGTGCTCCACGTTGGAGTTCTGCACGAGCACGATGGCGAGGCCCGTGAAGGTGGCGTACACGCGCTCCTTGATCGCGGCGCGGTCGTGCTCGGGCCGAGCGGCATCGGAGTCCGGCGTGCTCATGGGCGGGATGCTATCAAGACACCCCTGCTGACCGAAGCGCATCGTCGAGCACCTTCGCGGCGGTCGGGATCGTGGGCCGGCCGTCCTCGATCTCCCAGAGCGTGTTCTGGAGGAGCCGCGCGCTCGTCCAGCGGGCCGCGCATGCGCGGTCGAGGTGGAGCATGTCGGAGAGGATGTCGAACCGACGACGCACGATGCGTGCCGCATCGGCGGTACGCGGGTCCCGGCTCCATCCACTGTCCAGAGCCGGCCACAGATCGAAGCCCGCGTCGCCGATGAGCGGCTCGGGGTCGATCGCCAGCCACGGCTCGCGCTCCGCGCCGAGGACATTGCCGAAGTGCAGGTCCCAGTGCAGAAACCGGCTGCCGGGCATCGCAGCGACGTCCGCGACGAGGTGCAGCCACCGGTCGAACCGTCGTCGGTCCTCGCCCGACAGCAGCACCGCCGCTCCCGCCGCATCGTTCAGCATCTGCGACACCACCGCCTCCAGGCGCGGAAGACCTGGCGGCGGGTCGACGCGGTGCAGGCGTTCGAGAAGGGAACCGACGACGCGCGTGGCATCGTCGTCCTCCATCGCCTCGAGGCTGCGCTCGGCATCGAGACGTTCGAGGAGCATCGCGCCTTGATCGGGAGCACTCGCGAGGAGCCGGACGATGGCTCGCCCGTCCCACCGCCCCAGCCCGACGACCGCCGCGTCGAACTCCGGCCCCGGCTGCTGCACCTTCACCACGGCGATGAGACCGTCCGCCCGCCGGACCGGGACGACGATCCCCGCTTCTCCGGACCGGAGGGGCCCGTCCGGAGAGAGACTCCACCTGTCCAGGACCTCCGCGGCGCGCGCATGCAGCGCTTCCTCGTGCGCCACGTCAGTCCAGGCGCGCAGACAGCTCCGCCGTGATCCGCGAGACCTGGGTCCGCGCCTCCGCCAATCGCCCGACCTCCTCGTCGAGCCCGGACCGCATGGACGGCGAGGCGCCGTGTGCGCGAGCGAGCTGCAGGTTGGCGCGGAGGTTCAGGGAGGCACCCGAGAGGCCGGCCTCTAGGGCCTCCGCCGCGACGGCGAGGTCCACGGCGAGGTGCGGGTTGCCGCGCGACGCGAGAGTGCGCGCCTCCGTGACCAGGGTGATGCCGATGCGGCCGAGGCGCGCGACGGACGCAGCGGCGTCGAGGGCGGCGTTCCTCACCCTCTCCTCCCGTGCCGGGTCCTCCGGTGCCAGCGCGAGCGCGGCACCGAAGCCCGCCGATACCACGCCGTCCGCCTCGACGGCCTGCAGAAGCTCCGCGCGCACGGGGTCGAGGCGGCCGGTGCTCTCGGCGACGGCAGGATCCTCGCGGGTGTATCCGGCGACCATGCCCATCAGTGCCGCGGCCAGGCCGAGCATGACCCCCGACGCCGCACCTCCGCCAGGCGAACCGGTGGGCTGACTGAGCGCGTCGAGCCAGGCATCCATCGGGCGGGACGTCGGGATGTCTGCAGAATCCGTCATGCCGGTCAGACTATCCGTGGGAAGGATGCAGTATGACGGCGGATCAGCGAGCGGCCCTCCGTGATCGGGCGCCGCGTCTCGCACGACTCCGGATGCATGCGTCTCTACGATGGACTCGTGCAGCTCGTCGACACCCTCTCCGTCGTCGGCGAGGTGCTGTCCTGGATCGGCCTCGGTATCGGCGTGCCGCTCCTCATCGTGGCCCTGCTGATCCGGCTCGTCGAGGGGCAGTGGATCCCCGTCGAGATCGCCGTGATCGATCGGGACGGCCGCCGCACCGCTCGCTGGTTCGCGGGCGGCGACTTCCACGAGAGACCGCTGCGCCGCAGCGAGCCCACGGCCACCACCGATGGATGGCTCGACGGGTTCCACAGCTCGAACGACCCGGCCCGCATCCGGATCGGTGAGCCGCCGCATCTGCGCCGGGTCCTGCGGACCGTCGGGGTCGTCTTCGCCGCGGTCGGTGCCGTCGGCCTGATGGTGTCGTTCCTCCCGCTGGTCCTCTGACGTCGCGCGCGGAAGCCTCACGCCGTCGACGGTCGCTGCGAGGATGACCGGCGGAACGATTCCAGCGCCGTGCGATACGTGGCGGCGTCGTTCCGTACCGCATCGGTGACCAGGAGGGCGCGAGGTCCGATCTGCCGGACGTACACCCCGCGGCACGGCAGCGTCACCACCTTCCCGAGGCCCCGACGCCAGGCGTCGGCGAGCGTTGCCACGTCCCCGTGTTCAGGGCTGTCCGCGAGTGTCGTGCGGTTCGTCGCGAGGTGCGCGTCGGAGCCACGCCGCTCCCATTCGCGGTACGCCGCGTCGTCGAAGACATCGTCTCCGAACTCATCCCGCGCCGTGGGGCCGACGAGCTGGCCGAGCAGCGTCTCCCGCTCATCCGGACCCATCGTCGGATCGAGGGCGCGGTCGAACAACGTCCGATCCGGCTCCGTCGCGGCGTGCGCGACAGCCTTGTCCCAGATCCGGGGCCAGACCTCCGCCCAGTGATCACGGGTCTGCGCGTCCACGGGCCGCTCCGCCTCCGCTGGCCGGTCGACCAGGAGCGGCGGGAGCGCGTCGTCGACGGGGACCAGCCCGTGCGCCTCCCGGACCCAGAGCAGTTCGAGCAGGGCGTGAGGGCGATCGTCGACGGTGATGATCATGTCGTGCGGCCACGGGTCCCCCGGTATCGGGGTCATCGATCGCATGCGCCCTCCGCTCCCCTCGTCGACTGACCGCCGCCGCGGAGCACCGGGCCGACGACCCCTCGCAACGCGCTGACGTCCTCGTCATGTTCGGTGTTCATCGGCCCCCCCTCCCCCGGCTCGCCCCTCATCTTCGCATCCTCCGATCGCGAGGAGCCGTGGTCACCGAGAACGACGCTTTCGTCGCGCGATCAGGCTGTGGCTAGGATCGCCCCGTGAGCCAGATCATCCCGTCACCTCGTCGCCGAGCCTTCGGATGCGGGGTCGCGGCCACCGTCGTGGCGCTCGTCGGGATCCTGCCGACCGCGATCGTCTTCGTCCTGGCGGGGACGGCGGACCCGAACTACGGATGGCTGTTGTTCCTCACGCTGCCGCTCGCGGTCCTCTTCGGTGGCACCGCCCTCATCCTCGGCGTCATCGGGCTCGTCTTCGCCCGTGCCGACCGCGTCGGCTACGCGTGGCCGGTCGCGGGAACCGTGCTGGGGGCCGTGTCGGCCCTTCCCACCGCCGCGTTCCTCATGGGTGGCTGAACCGCCGCGAGCAGGGTGTCAGTCAGCCCCAACAACCCTCGCCCTCACTGCTTCCTGAAAGAGAGCCCCCGTGCGCCGGAACCCGCCCGCCAACAGACTGATGCTCGCGATGGCTGTGGCCCTGGCGGCGTTCTTCGTCTGGGGAACACTCGTGCGTCCCCTGGTCGAGGGCGAGCCGCCTGTGGCGACATCGCTGGTATTCGCGACGGGGGTACTGCTCGCGGGTCTGATCATCTGGATCGTGCTCGGACGCATCCAACGACTGCAGCGCACCCAGCGGCGAGCACTGCGGGAGCGCGAGCCGCAGGCGCGAACCTTCGGCTCCTACGCGCTCAACGGTGTTGCAGCCTACCTGTCACGTGCGATCCCCCTCCTCGGACTCGGCCCCGCCCCCCGCGGCCTGTTGACGGCGAGCCCCACGGGCGTCATCGACCCTTCGGGGTTCCGGGTGGTCCGCGGCGGGGACCGTCTCCTCACCGCATACAGCGTGCCGCGGGATCGGATCCAGGGCGTGACGAGAGGTGCCATCCAGGAGGGCGCCTTCCTCTACCCGACCCTCGAGATCGTGGTCTCGCAGGGAGCGGGACAGGCCACGATCCCGGTCCCGGTGACCAGGGACGACGCGCCGCTTCGCCGGGAGTCACCGGACGGCATGGACCGTTTGATCTCTGACGCGGCACGCATCTGGGGCGTTCCGGTGCTCGGCGACGGCGGCTGACGCGAGCGACTCCGCGACCGGAATCGACGCGCGAGCGCGGGCCGGTAGAGTACGGGAAACAGGGGGGAACATTTTGTCTGACGAGTCCATGGCGCAACGGCGCGACTACAACCCCGGACCGCGAGTGGGGATCACCTTCTCCACCTTCGACCTGCTGCACGCAGGGCACATCATGATGCTCGCCGAGGCGAAGCGGCAGTGCGACTACCTCATCGTCGGCCTGCAGATGGATCCGACCCTGGACCGCCCGGAGAAGAACGCGCCGACGCAGACGGTCGTGGAGCGCTACATCCAGCTTCGCGGCTGTCAGCACGTGGATGAGATCGTGCCGTACTCGACGGAGCAGGACCTCGAGGACATCCTTCGGTCCTTCAAGCTCGATGTGCGCATCGTCGGGGATGAGTACCGCGATCGGGACTTCACCGGCCGCGCGTACTGCGAGGAGAGTGGCATCGAGCTCTACTTCAACAGCCGAGACCATCGGTTCTCCAGCTCGGGCCTCCGGAGGATCGTCGCGGAGAAGGAAGCGGAGCGCGCCGCGGGTCACTGACCCGCGTTCTGCCTGTGGCGACCTCCGGTCATCGAACTCCGCGAAGAACAGGTGACGGATGCGCACATCGACAGCGTGGGGGTTGATCGCAGCGATGACCGCGGTCTCGCTCGTCGCCCTCGGCGTCGTCATGACCTACCGCTTCGCGACTCCGCTCGTCGATCCTGCCCCGCCGACGCCGGACTACGGGGTCCAAGCGCTCGTCGCCGGCGTGACGATGGCGGCAGTGGTGGTGGGTGGCCTCGGCGCGGGCGTGTACGCGACGAAACGCCAGGTCGCCCGAGGTCGCGTCGTCGGTTGGACGGCCGCCGCGATGCTCGCGGGCACCGTCCTGGGAGCGGTTCTGGCCTTCGTCCTGAGCGCACGCTGACGTCTGTGGCTCCGCGACCTCTGCCGCAACATGAGGGACGCCCCCTGCGTCTTATCTCACGCCCGCCTCACGGAGCCGGAACCAGCACGTCGCGTACGAGCGCATCAAGCTGCGCCGCCTCAAGGAACTGCCGAAGAGTGTGGCGCGCGGGCCCGGACGTGGTGCGGCGCCACACTGCGTGACGCCGCACAAGCGGACTCAGAAGTCCCAGTCGTCGTCTTCCGTGGCCTCGGCCTTGCCGATGACGTAGGACGAGCCGGACCCACTGAAGAAGTCGTGGTTCTCGTCCGCGTTCGGGGAGAGCGCCGACAGGATCGCCGGGTTCACGTTGGTGACGCTGGAGGGGAACATCGCCTCGTAGCCCAGGTTCATGAGGGCCTTATTGGCGTTGTAGTGCAGGAACTTCTTGACGTCCTCGGTCAGCCCGACGCCGTCGTAGAGGTCCTGCGTGTACTGCACCTCGTTGTCGTAGAGCTCGTAGAGCAGGGAGAACGTGTAGTCCTTGAGCTCGTCCTTGCGCGCCTGGTCGGCCGTCTCGAGTCCGCGCTGGAACTTGTAGCCGATGTAGTACCCGTGCACGGCCTCGTCGCGGATGATGAGGCGGATGAGGTCGGCCGTGTTCGTCAGCTTCGCCTTCGACGACCAGTAGATCGGCAGGTAGAAGCCCGAGTAGAACAGGAACGACTCCAGCAGCGTGGAGGCGACCTTGCGCTTGAGGGGGTCGTCTCCCTGGTAGTAGTCCATGATGATCTGCGCCTTCTTCTGAAGGTTCGCATTCTCCGTGGACCAGCGGAACGCCTCGTCGATCTCCTTCGTCGACGCGAGCGTCGAGAAGATCGAGGAGTAGCTCTTCGCGTGCACCGACTCCATGAACGCGATGTTCGTGTAGACGGCCTCCTCGTGAGGCGTGATCGCGTCGGGGATCAGCGACACCGCGCCGACGGTGCCCTGGATCGTGTCGAGGAGCGTGAGCCCGGTGAACACCCGCATGGTGAGCAGCTGCTCGTCGGGGGTGAGCGTGTTCCACGACTGCACGTCGTTCGACAGCGGCACCTTCTCCGGCAGCCAGAAGTTGTTCACCAGACGGTTCCAGACCTCGAGGTCCTTGTCGTCCTGGATGCGGTTCCAGTTGATCGCCTGCACGCTGGAGACCAGCTTGAGCGGGGAGTGAGGAGTCATTCTTGTCCTAGTTCCTGGGTCACTGAGCCTGTCGAAGTGTCAGAGCATGCACGAGACGCACTCGGTCATGTCGGTGCCCTCGAGCGCCAGCTGACGCAGACGGATGTAGTAGATCGTCTTGATGCCCTTGCGCCATGCGTAGATCTGGGCCTTGTTGATGTCGCGCGTGGTGGCGGTGTCCTTGAAGAACAGCGTCAGCGACAGACCCTGGTCGACGTGCTGCGTGGCCGCGGCGTACGTGTCGATGACCTTCTCGTAGCCGATCTCGTACGCGTCCTGGTAGTACTCCAGGTTGTCGTTCGTCATGAACGCCGCCGGGTAGTAGACGCGACCGAGCTTGCCTTCCTTGCGGATCTCGATCTTCGAGGCGATCGGGTGGATCGAGGAGGTCGAGTTGTTGATGTAGGAGATCGAGCCGGTCGGCGGCACGGCCTGCAGGTTCTGGTTGTAGATGCCGTGCTCCTGGATCGACGCCTTGAGCTGGACCCAGTCCTCCTGCGTCGGGATGTGCTTGCCCGCGAAGAGCTCCTTGACCTTCTCGGTCTCCGGCACCCACGCCCGGTCGATGTACTTGTCGAAGAACTCGCCGGACGCGTAGGTGGAGTCGGCGAACCCGTCGAACGTCGTGCCGCGCTCGATCGCGAGCTGGTTCGAGGCGCGCAGGGCGTGGAACAGCACGGTGTAGAAGTAGATGTTCGTGAAGTCGACACCCTCCTCCGAGCCGTAGAACACGTGCTCGCGGGCGAGGTAGCCGTGCAGGTTCATCTGGCCGAGGCCGATCGCGTGCGACCGGTCGTTGCCGTCCTCGATCGAACGGACCGAGCCGATGTGGCTCTGGTCGCTGACCGCGGTGAGCGCGCGGATCGCGGTCTCGACCGTCTGGCCGAGGTCGTCGGCGTCCATCGACAGCGCGATGTTCATCGAGCCGAGGTTGCAGGAGATGTCCTTGCCGATCTCCTTGTACGACAGGTCGTCGTTGTAGGTGGTCGGCGTGTTCACCTGCAGGATCTCGCTGCAGAGGTTGGACATGTTGATGCGCCCCTTGATGGGGTTGGCCCTGTTGACCGTGTCCTCGAACATGACGTACGGGTAGCCGGACTCGAACTGGATCTCGGCGACGGTCTGGAAGAACTCGCGCGCGTTGATCTTGGTCTTCTTGATGCGCGGGTCGTCGACCATCTCGCGGTACTTCTCGGTGACCGAGATGTCGCCGAACGGAACGCCGTAGACCTTCTCCACGTCGTACGGCGAGAACAGGTACATGTCCTCGTCGTTCTTGGCGAGCTCGAACGTGATGTCCGGCACCACGACGCCGAGCGACAGCGTCTTGATGCGGATCTTCTCGTCGGCGTTCTCGCGCTTGGTGTCGAGGAAGCGCATGATGTCGGGGTGGTGGGCGTTGAGGTACACCGCACCCGCACCCTGACGCGCGCCGAGCTGGTTGGCGTAGCTGAAGCTGTCTTCGAGGAGCTTCATGACGGGGATGATGCCCGAGGACTGGTTCTCGATCTGCTTGATCGGGGCACCCGACTCGCGGATGTTCGACAGCAGCAGGGCCACGCCGCCGCCGCGCTTGGAGAGCTGCAGCGCGGAGTTGATGCCGCGGGCGATCGACTCCATGTTGTCCTCGATGCGCAGCAGGAAGCAGCTGACGAGCTCGCCGCGCTGCGCCTTGCCCGCGTTGAGGAAGGTCGGGGTGGCCGGCTGGAAGCGACCGGAGATGATCTCCTCGACGAGGTTCACGGCGAGCTTCTCGTCGCCGTCCGCGAGGGCGAGCGCGGTCATCACGACGCGGTCCTCGAAGCGCTCGAGGTAGCGCTTGCCGTCGAACGTCTTCAGCGTGTAGCTCGTGTAGTACTTGAACGCGCCGAGGAACGTCTCGAAGCGGAACTTCTTCGAGTAGGCGAGGTCGTTGAGCTTCTGCACGAAGTCGAACGAGTACTTCTCGATGACGGCGCCCTCGTAGTACTCCTTCTCCACGAGGTAGTCCAGGCGCTCCTTGAGCGAGTGGAAGAACACCGTGTTCTGGTTCACGTGCTGCAGGAAGTACTCCCGCGCGGCGCGCTTGTCGGCGTCGAACTGGATCTTCCCGTTCGCGTCGTACAGGTTCAGCATCGCGTTGAGGGCGTGGTAGTCCAGACCCTCGTATGCGGGGTTCACCTTGAATGCCACTGTCTCGGTCACTGAAGATTCCACCGTCGTTCCAATCCGTCGCTCACGCGATCCACGTCGTCCTGTGTGCCGAAGATCTCGAGCCGATACAAGTGAGGCACGTGGCACTTGCGGCTGATGATGTCGCCGGCGAGGCAGAACGCGTCGCCGAAGTTGGTGTTGCCCGCGGAGATGACCCCGCGGATGTGACGCCGGTTGCGCTCGTCGTTGAGGAACCGGATCACCTGCTTGGGCACGGCCCCCTTCTCGACCCCGCGCCCGGCACCTCCGCCGTAGGTGGGGGTGACCAGGACGAAGGGCTCGTCGACGACGAGGTCCTCTTCGTTCCGGTGGAGGGGGATGCGTCGGGCGGGAAGCCCGAGCTTCTCGATGAAGCGCGCGGTGTTACCCGACACGCTCGAGAAGTAGACCAGGAGCGGCGCAGCGGTCGCGACGGCGCTCATAGCTCTCTCCTTGGGTTCCTGAGCCTGTCGAAGGGCCGGGTCGGTGAGCCTGTCGGACTACGCCAGGCGGGACGCGAGCTCGTCGATCTTGTCGGGACGGAAGCCCGACCAGTGGTCCTCGTCGGTGACGACGACGGGAGCCTGCATGTAGCCGAGCGCCTTGACCTGCTCCAGCGCCGTCGGGTCCTCCGACAGGTCGTGGATCTCGTACTCGATGCCCTTGGCATCCAGGGCACGGTAGGTCGCGTTGCACTGGACGCAGGAAGGCTTGGTGTACACCGTGATCGACATCTGAACCCCTCAAATCTCTGGTTTCTCCGGCAGACCTCCGCCGGGATCTCAATACTACATATAGGGACGGACATTCGGTGCGACCACAAGGGGTAGTAGTTACATCCGTGTAGTTTTTCCACCGCTCTCTACAGATACAACACAGGTTGTCCACCGTTTCTTCCACAGGCGGACCCCCTCTCCCGGGGTCGGCGACCCGCGGGAAATCGCGGCTGGGAGGAGCCTGGGAGAGATCCATCCACAGGAGGCACCCTACGAGGGGCATCCGACATCCCCAGGCCTGTGGAATTCGTCGTCCGGCGTGTCCACGGCGTGTCGCGGCGTGTCCATCGCCGGCCCATCGCACCGACGTCCCCGCCGCCCGGTACCGTTGTCGGGTGGCGGGCTATCGGGATCTTCTTCGCACGCCGGGAGTGGGCCGCATGATCGCCGCCCAGCTCACCGCGCGCTTCCCCAACGGGATGATGTCCTTGGCGATCCTGCTGCACGTCGAGCAGCAGACCGGATCGTACGGATCGGCGGGCCTCGTGCTCGCCGCGACCAGTGTCGGCCAAGCGGTCGCCGGCCCCATCACCAGCCGGTGGATGGGAGCCTGGGGCATGCGGCGGGTGCTGACCCTCACCCTGTCCGTCTGCGTCATCGCGGTACTCGGCCTGGGACTGCTGCCCCTCTCGGTCCCGGGATACATGGCCCTGGGCATGATCGCCGGCCTCTCGACGCCGCCGGTGCAGGCGGCCGTCCGCACCATCTACCCCAAGCTCGTGAACGCCGGTCAGCTCACCCCGCTGTTCTCCCTCGACGCGTCCCTGCAGGAGATCATCTGGGTGCTGGCGCCGGTCGTCATCACCCTCGTCTCCACCCAGGTCGGCACCATGGAGGGCCTGCTCCTGGTGGCGATCGTCCTCGTCGCCGGCGGTGCGTGGTTCATCCTCTCCCCCGAGGTCGGCCGCGTGCGCATCCCGCGCAGCCGCAACGCGCTGGGCACGGTCGTGCTCAAGCCGCCCGTGCTCCTCGCGACCGTCATCGGATTCCTGCTCATCGGCGCCTGCTCCGCGGTCGAGGTCGGCGTGGTCGCGACGTTCGAGCACGGCAGCCTCGCGGCGGGTCTCGTCCTCGCGGTCTTCTCCGCCGGCAGCCTGGCCGGCGGCCTCGCCTTCGGCCACATCCCGATCGGCCCCTGGGCGATGGCGCGCCGCCTGCTCATCGTCACGGTGGGCCTCGCCCTCACGATGGTCATGCTCAACGTCTACTGGCTGGGCGGCACGCTCATCCTCGCCGGCATCGGCATCGCCCCCGCCCTCGCGGTGCTGTTCGCCATCACCACGGCCAGCGTGAAGTTCAGCGAGACCGCCGAGGCCTTCGGCTGGGCGGGCACCGGGCAGCTCATCGGCGCCGCGGCCGGATCGGCGGTCGCCGGCTTCCTCGTCGACGTCGGCGACTGGCGCGGTGCGTACCTGGCCGCCACCATCTTCGCGGCGGTCGGACTGCTCGTCTCCATCGTGTGCGTGCGGTCCTTCCCCGATCTGCGTCACCGCGACGCCAGCCCCCATCCCGACACCGAGCCCCTGGCGGTCACCCCCTCATGAGCCCCTCCGTCCCGTCCTCCTCCCCCGCGATCGTGTGCGTCGGCGAGTCGATGGCCCTGATCACGCCGACCGGCGCCGACCTCACGACCGCCGACACCGCGTCGATCACCCACGCGGGTGCGGAGGCGAACGTCGCCGTCGGCGTCGCGGCCGCCGGCCACCGGGCCGTCTGGGCCTCCCGTTTCGGCGACGATCCTCTCGGCCGCCGCCTCTCCACGGAGCTGGAGCAGCGTCGCGTCGAGCTGTGGACCGAGCTCGACGCGGAGGCGCCGACCGGAGTGATGTTCAAGGATCCCGGTGTGGAGTCCTCGGCGGTCTACTACTACCGTCGCGGCTCCGCGGCCTCGCGCATGGCACCCGGGTTCCTGTCCCCCGCGCAGCTCGCCGGCGTCCGTATCGTGCACACCACGGGCATCACCCCGGCGCTGTCTGCGACCTGCCTGGCGATGGTCGACCAGCTCTTCGCGGACGCGCGCACCGCCGGAGCCGTCGTCTCCTTCGATGTGAACGACCGCCGGGCGCTGTGGAGCCCCGAGGAGGCGGCCGCGACCCTCACGCGCCTGGCCGACGCCGCCGACATCGCCTTCGTCGGCCGCGACGAGGCCGAGCGCATCTGGGGCACCGCGACGGCCGCGGAGATCCGCGCGCACCTTCCGCACTGCGGTCTGCTCGTCGTCAAGGACGGCGACGTCGGCGCCACGGCCTTCGCCGGTGACGCGGACCCGGTCTTCGTGCCCGCGCCGACCGTGGACGTGGTGGAGCCCGTCGGTGCGGGGGACGCCTTCGCCTCCGGGTTCCTGGCCGCGACGCTCGACGGCGCCGACCTCGAGACCCGCCTGGCCGCAGGACACGAGGCCGCAGCGCGAGTGCTCCGCATCGCGGCCGACCTGCCGCCGCTGGAGCCGGCGCGCTGACTCCGCCCGCCGCGTCCTGGCGCGGTCGTAGGCTGGTGCCATGCCCGCTCCCGTCACCCTTCCCCGCCTGAGCTGGGGCGATCCCGCGGCGGGGCGACGCGCCCTTCTCGTGCACGGTCTCGGCTCGTCCGGCGCACTCATGTGGCGGCTCGGCGATGCTCTCGCGGCGGCCGGTTGGCACGCGACGGCGGTGGACCTGCGCGGCCACGGTGACGCCCCGCGGGCCCTCGACTACTCCGTCGCGGCGTATGCCGCGGATCTCGTCGCGACGCGGCCTGCCGGGTCGAGCGCCTGGGACGCCGTCGTCGGGCACTCGCTCGGCGGGGCGGCCGGTACGGTGGCCGCCGCCGACGACACGGGCTGGACGCACCGCCTGGTCCTCATCGACCCCGCGATCCACATCGTCCAGCGGGATGCGGCCATCGTCCGCCACAGCCAGGAACGCGCCTTCGCCGACAACCGCCTCGACGCCGTGCGGCAGGAGCATCCGCACTGGCACCCGCAGGACCAGGAGCTCAAGGTCGACGCCGTCCGGCGGGCGAGTGCGTGGGCGGTCGAGCAGACCAGCGCCCAGAATCAGCCGTGGGACGTCCGCGGACATGCGGCCCGCCTGACCGTGCCCACGCACGTGATCGGCGGCGACCCCGCCGTCTACAGCATCTTCGCCGGAGCTCTCGCCGACGAGGTGCTCGCGAGCAACCCCCGCATCTCCCTGTCGGTCGTGGCCGGCGCCGGCCACTCGGTGCATCGCGACCGCCCGGAGGAATCGATCCGACAGCTCCTGGAGGCTCTGGCATGAACGACTTCGACCCGTCGGCGTATCTCCCCGACGACCTGCTCGACCGCATCCGCGAACGCGCGCCGATCCACGACCGGGAGAACACCTTCCCCCAGGCCGACCTCGACGAGCTCCGCGCAGCCGGCTACCTGTCCATCCTCGTGCCCCGGGAGCGCGGCGGCGCGGGACTCGGCCTGGAGCAGGCGGCCGTCCTCCAGCAGCGGCTCGCCGGCGCCGCGCCCGCAACGGCCCTGGCGATCAACATGCACCTGGTCTGGACCGGCGTGGCCAAGGTCTTCTCGGATCGCGGGGTCCCCGGTCTCGAGTTCGTGCAGGACGGCGCCGTGGCCGGAGAGGTCTTCGCGTTCGGCATCAGCGAGGGCGGCAACGACCTCGTGCTGTTCGGGAGCGACACGGCGGCGGCCCCGGACGGCGACGGCGGCTACGCCTTCACCGGCACCAAGATCTTCACCTCGCTCGCCCCCGTGTGGACGAAGCTCGGGCTGCACGGCCTCGACACCACGAGCCCGGACGCGCCGAAGCTCGTGTTCGCCTTCGTCGACCGCACGTCCGCGGTCACCACTGCGGATGACTGGGACACCCTCGGCATGCGCGGCACACAGAGCCGGACCACGCGGCTCGACGGCGCCGTCGCGGATGCGGCGCACGTGGTGCGGCGCATCGACCCGGGACCCAGCCCGGACCCGATCGTCTTCGGCATCTTCTCCGTCTTCGAGATCCTCCTCGCCTCCGTCTACACCGGCATCGCGCGCCGGGCCCTCGAGCTGGCCGTGGCGGCGGCGCACCGACGTCGCTCGAAGAAGAGCGGCACCGCGTACAGCCAGGATCCGGACATCCGCTGGCGTATCGCCGACATGGCCCTCGCCTACGACGCGCTCCCGCCGCAGATCGCCGCCCTCGCCCGCGACGTGGATGAGCGCGCGGACCGCGGCGCCGGCTGGTTCCCCGCGCTCTCGGGAGTCAAGCACCGGGCGGTGACGATGGCCAAGCAGGTGGTCGACGAGGCGATGCTGGTGGCCGGTGGCGGCTCGTACTTCTCCGGCAACGAGCTCTCCCGGCTGTACCGCGACGTCCTCGCCGGGGCGTTCCACCCCTCCGACCCCGAGTCGGCTCACGCCACAGCGGCGAGCGCCTGGCTCGGCCCGATCGAGGCCTGATCGGCGCACGCGGACCCCGTTGTCCGCGATCGTCCGCAGTGCCAGGATCGCACCATGGCACCGTCGAAGAAGGACCACACCCTCGACGCGATCTCCAAGACCATCGTCGAGATGCTGCAGGAGGACGGCCGCCGCTCGTACTCCGAGATCGGCCGCATCGTGGGGCTGAGCGAGGCCGCCGTCCGCCAGCGGGTGCAGCGCCTCACCGAGTCGGGCATCATGCAGATCGTCGCGGTGACGGATCCGATGCAGCTCGGCTTCCACCGGCAGGCGATGGTGGGCGTCAAGGTCGCCGGCGACGCGCGGGGCGTGGCCGAGGCGATCGCCGACATCGACGAGGTCGACTACGTCGTGATCACGGTCGGATCGTTCGATGTGCTCGTCGAGGCGGTGTGCGAGGACGACGACCATCTGCTGGCGCTCGTCAACGACCGCATCCGTCCGATCCAGGGCGTGGTGTCGACGGAGACCTTCATCTACGCGAAGCTCCAGAAGCAGCAGTTCGCCTGGGGCACACGCTGACCGTCCCGCTCAGAGCGGCGGCGCCGTATCACGACGGCGGGCGAGCAGGGCGAGGTGCAGGGCGGCGAGGGTCTCCCCGTCGTCCAGATCCGCGCCCAGCAGGTCGCCGATGAGCGCGAGGCGCTGATAGAACACCGAGCGGGAGAGGTGGCTCGCGGCCGCCGCGGCGGAGCGGTTGCCCGGGTGCGCCACGAGAGCGGCGAGCACGGCGAGCAGATCGCCTCGGCGATCCCTGTCGTGACGCACGAGCGGATCCAGCATCTGCTCGCTGTGCGCCTGGAGTCGCCGATCGTCGCGCAGGGCGGACACGAGGCGCTCGAGCGGCCGGTCGGCGACGCGGCGGACCGGCGGCACGTCACCCCCGGACGGCCGCGCGGCGAGGTCGAGCGCGGCACGGGTCGAGGCCAGGAGTCCGAGCACGCCTTCGGCGCTCGGACCGAGGATCGCGGGCGCACCGCCGGAGAGGTGGCGGACGGCCGCATCGGACAGGGCGCCGACGCCGGTCGCGACGAGCAGCACCACGTCGGCGCCGCGCCGCGAGCCCACCGCAGCCAGACCGGCCGCACGCGCACGGGCGATCAGCCGGTCCGATGCCTCGTCGGTGCGGAACACGAGCCCGGTGCCGGTGGTGCCCGCGAGATCCAGCCCGAGCCGCCGGAGCCGGACCTCGACATCCTCCTCACGGGCGAAGCGCGCGCCGAGGAGATCCTCGATGAGGCTGCGGTGCGCGAGCACGGTCCACGCGCCTTCCCCGTCGGCGAGGCAACCGAAGGCGAGGGCGGTCGCCCCCAGCTCCAAGACGGTGGCGCGACCGGCGGGATGCGGTGGACCGTCCGCCGCGATGAGCCAGCCCCAGCGCACACCGCGCGCCTGCACCGGCACACGGTCACCGCCATCCGGGCCGGGCGGACGGAGAGCCTGGCCGACCGGAACGCGGAGAGCTTCGACGGCGACGACCTCTCCTGCCAGGTTCTCGAGGTGGACGGGGACGTCGAGCGCACGGGCGACCTCCGACACGATGAGGTCGGCCGGTGCGCCACGGAGGCTGAGGGCGGTGAAGAGATCATGCAGACGCTGCCGTTCGCGGAGCGCCGCGGTCTGCGCTTCGATCAGCGCCCGGTGCACGGCCTCGGTCACCGCGACGAACTTCACCTCCACCGCGAGCGCGACGAGGGCGAGACCGGCGGCGGCGCAGGCCTCGATGACCGCGTCCGGGACGCGGGACATCCGCGGGCCGAGTTCGATCACGATGCCCGAGACCCCGATCGCCGCCAGCTCCGCCACGAGCACGCGCAGTGCTGCGGTGCCGGTCGGCCAGGCGGCGCCGGTCGTGAGCAGCAGCTCGCCGCCGTCGAGCAGGCGGGCGACGTCGGCGCTGTCCGAGACGTGGACCCACCGCACCCCGGCCTCGAGTGCCGGGCCGCCGACAAGGACGGTCGGCGCTCCCTCCTGGACCGCGGGAAGAGCGAGGACGTCCCCGACGAGCAGCGCCGACGAGCGCCGATCCGGACGGTCTGTCCGACCGAAGAAGAACTCCTGACGCTCTGCCACTCTGCACGGGCTCCGTTCTCTGTGAGCATGGGCCGAGCCCCAGCGTAGCGACCCTCGGTCAGAGTGTGCGATACGCGACCCACTGCGAAGGAGCACCTGTGGACACCGTCCGTCATCTCATCAACGGCACCGAGACGGCCGCTGCGGCGCGCCGCGGCCCCGTCTTCGACCCGGCCACAGGAGCCGTCACGAAGGAGGTCGCCTTCGCCTCGGCCGCCGAGGTCGACGCCGCCGTCGCCGCCGCGGCTGCGGCACTCCCGGCGTGGCGGGAGACGAGCCTCATCAAACGCGCCGACGTGTTCTTCCGGCTCCGCCAGCTCCTCACGGAGCGCACGGACGAGCTGGCGGCGATCGTCACGTCCGAGCACGGCAAGGTCCTGTCCGACGCGGCCGGCGAGGTGTCCCGGGGCATCGAGAACGTCGAGTTCGCGGCCGGCCTCGTACATCTGCTCAAGGGCGAGCGCAGCGAGCAGGTCGCCCGCGGGGTCGACGTGCACTCCGTCAAGCAGCCGGTCGGGGTGGTCGCCGCCATCACCCCGTTCAACTTCCCGGTCATGGTGCCGCTGTGGATGGTCGCCTCGGCCATCGCCTGCGGCAACACCGTCGTCCTCAAGCCCAGTGAGAAGGATCCGTCCGCCGCGGTGTGGCTCGCACGGCTGTTCCACGAGGCGGGCCTGCCGGACGGCGTCCTCAACGTCGTGCACGGCGACCGGGAGGCCGTCGACGCGCTTCTCGAGTCCCCGCGGGTGCAGGCGGTGAGCTTCGTCGGATCGACGCCCATCGCCCGGGCGATCTACCAGCGGGCGTCTGCCGCCGGGAAGCGCGTCCAAGCGCTCGGTGGCGCGAAGAACCACATGGTCGTGATGCCCGACGCCGACATCGACGCGGCCGCCGACGCCGCCGTCTCCGCGGCCTACGGCTCCGCGGGCGAACGCTGCATGGCGGTGTCCGTGCTCGTGGCGGTGGGCGACATCGCCGACGACCTCGTCGCCGCGATCGCCCGCCGCATCGACGGCCTCTCGATCGGCCCCGGCACGGACCCGGCGAGCGCGATGGGCCCGCTCATCACCGCGGAGCACCGCGATCGCGTCGCCTCGTATGTCGCGGGAGCCCCCGGAGAGGGCGCCAGGGTCGTCGTCGACGGCACGAGCGCGGAGTTCGACGGCGACGGCTTCTTCCTCGGCGTGAGCCTGATCGACGAGGTCACCCCTGGCATGCGCGTCTATGACGACGAGATCTTCGGCCCGGTCCTGTCCGTCGTGCGCGTGGGCTCCTACGCGGAGGCCGTCGCGTTGGTCAACGCGAACGCCTACGGCAACGGCACGGCGATCTTCACGCGCGACGGCGGGACGGCACGGCAGTACGAGTTCGACATCGAGGTCGGCATGGTCGGCGTCAACGTCCCGATCCCGGTGCCCGTCGGCGCGTACTCCTTCGGAGGGTGGAAGGACTCCCTCTTCGGCGACGCGCACATCTACGGCCCGGAGTCCGTGCACTTCTACACGCGGTCGAAGGTCGTGACGACGCGGTGGCCCGACCACACCCCGTCGCAGATCGACCTCGGCTTCCCGAGCAACCACTGACGAGGAGCGATCACGATGACGACCTTCACCGACCGCCACGGAGTCTCCTCTCCCCTCCCCGCCCCCGACGCCGAAGCGCAGGTGCGCGCCGACGACCGCGCCCACGTCTTCCACTCCTGGAGCGCCCAGGCGCTGATCGACCCGTTGCCGGTCGCCGCCGGCCAGGGCTCGACGTTCTGGGACTACGAGGGCACCGCCTACCTCGACTTCTCCAGCCAGCTCGTGAACCTCAACCTCGGCCATCAGCACCCGGACCTCGTCGCTGCGATCCAGCGGCAGGCCGGGCGGCTCGCGACCATCCAGCCGTCGATGGCCAATGATGTGCGGGGTGAGCTCGCGCGCCTCATCGCCGAGGTCGCCCCGGACGGCTTCGAGAAGGTGTTCTTCACGAACGGCGGCGCGGAGGCGAATGAGTACGCGGTGCGCATGGCCCGGCAGGCCACGGGCCGCCGGAAGGTGCTGTCGATGTACCGCAGCTACCACGGCTCCACCGCCACCGCGATCTCCCTCACCGGCGACCCCCGTCGCTGGGCGAACGACGTCACGGACACCGGCGCCGTGCGGTTCTTCGGCCCGTACCTGTACCGCTCCCCGTTCCACAGCGAGACGCCGGAGCAGGAGACGGAGCGCGCCCTCGCGCATCTGGAGCAGACCATCCAGCTCGAGGGCCCGCAGACGATCGCCGCGATCATCGTCGAGACAGTGGTCGGCACCAACGGCGTGCTGCTTCCGCCGCCCGGCTATCTGCCCGGGGTGCGCGCGCTGTGCGACCGCTACGGGATCGTCTTCATCGCCGACGAGGTGATGGTGGGGTTCGGCCGGCTCGGCGAATGGTTCGGCATCGACGCCTTCGAGGGGCGCCCCGACCTGATCACCTTCGCGAAGGGGGTGAACTCGGGCTACGTCCCGCTCGGCGGCGTCGTGATCTCGGACCGCATCGCCGCAGCCTTCGACACCGTTCCGTTCGCGGGCGGGCTCACGTACTCCGGACACCCTCTCGCCTGCGCGGCCGGTGTCGCCACGTTCGAGGTGTACCGCCGCGACGGCATCCTGGAACGGGTACGCGACCTCGGTGAGCGGATCGTCGGCCCGACGCTGCGCGCGTGGGCATCGTCGCATCCGAGCGTGGGTGAGGTACGCGGCCGCGGCCTGTTCTGGGCGGTGGAGCTCGTGCGGGACCAGCAGACCAGGGAGCCGCTGGTGCCGTTCAACGCGACCGGTACCGATGCCGCGCCGATGACCGCGTTCGCAGCCGCCGCGAAGCGGGCAGGAGTCTGGCCCTTCACGCACTTCCACCGCGTGCACATCGCCCCGCCGCTGGTGATCGAGGAGGCGGAGCTGGTGCGGGGACTGGCCGGGATCGAGGAGGCGCTGACGGTCGCCGACGATATCGCCGCCGGCTGAGCGGCCGGCGGCGCCCGCCTACTTGCGGTCGAAGTCGAACGCCTTGAGGAGCTCGCCGACGGCCTTGTCGCGCTCCTCGCCGCCGTCCTCGAACATGTGGGTGACGTGCGTGCGCAGGTGGTTCTCCAACAGCAGACGGTTGAGCGACTCGAGGGAGCGCTGGATCGCGCGGGACTGCGTGATGATGTCCATGCAGTACTCCTCGTTCTCGATCATCCGCGCGACACCGCGCATCTGACCCTCGAGGATGCTGGTGCGGTGCAGAGCGCGCTTCTTGATGTCTTCGATCACGTATCGAGGCTACTCGCCCCGTGAAAGGATGACGTCATGCCGCGAACACCCACGACGCTGCTCTCCGTCGCCGACCAGGAGCGTCGGCGCGCGCTGCGGCGGATGAAGGCCGTCGCGCTCGGCGCCCTCATCTTCATGGCCCTCGCCTTCATCGTCGCGTTCGCGTTCCAGGAGCGGGTCGGTGGGCTCGCCTACGTGCGAGCCGCGGCGGAGGGCGGGATGGTCGGCGCGCTGGCGGACTGGTTCGCGGTCACGGCGCTGTTCCGCCGTCCGCTCGGCCTGCCCATCCCGCACACCGCGATCATCCCGAACCGCAAGGACGAGATCGGCCGCACGCTGGGCGAGTTCGTGGAGACGAACTTCCTCGCTGCCGACGTCGTGCGCACCAAGCTGACCAGCACCGCGATCGCCCTCCGCGCCGGCGAGTGGCTCCGCGAGACCCCGCATGCCGAGCGGGTCGCTGCCGAGGGCGCGACGGTCGCGACGGCGGTGCTGAACGCGCTGAGCGACGACGACGTGCGCGACCTCCTCGCCGACCTCGCCCGCGAGCACCTCGTCGCACCGGAGTGGGGGCCGCCCGCCGGAGCGTGGCTGGAGAAGATCGTCGACGCGGAAGCGCACCACGGCGCCGTCGACCTCGCGGTGGACAGCATCGGGCGGTGGCTCGACGCGAACGCCGCGTCCTTCGCCGGACTCGTCTCCCGACGACTCCCCGGGTGGATGCCGAAGATCGCGCACCGCCTGATCGACGACACGGTGTACAACGAGGCGGTCAAGTTCGTCCGCGCCGTGCAGGCCGATCCGCGGCATCCGGCCCGCCTCGCGATCGACGGGTACCTGTCCCGCCTCGCTGACGCTCTGCAGAACGACCCCGCGACGCGCGAGAAGCTGGAGAACGCCAAGGCCGCGCTCTTCGACAGCCCGCGCGTCGGCGCCCTGGCGGCGGAGGCCTGGAACACCGCCAAGAACGGACTCCTCACCTCCCTCGCCGACCCGGAGAGCGGGCTGCGGCGTCGCGCCGTGCAGGCCCTGCAGGAGGTCGGCGAGCGGCTCACGACCGACGCCGCCCTGCAGCGCCGGGTCGACACGTGGGTCTCGGACGCGGCCGTCTTCCTCGTCGACCGGTACCGGCACGACATCGCCTCGATCATCACCGACACCGTGGAGCGCTGGGATCCCGCCGAGACCACCGAGAAGATCGAGCTCATGGTCGGCCGCGACCTGCAGTACATCCGTCTGAACGGCACCGTCGTCGGCGCCCTCGCCGGCCTTGCGATCTTCACCGTCGCCCACGCCCTGATCCCGGGAGTCTGACATGGCGCTGTCCCACGATCCGTCCTGGCCGCGCGCCGGGGCCTGGCCCGCGTTCGAGGACACGGCCGATGCGGTGCTCCTCGGCGTCCCGACCTGGCGCACCTCGCTGTCCCCGACCGGAGCCCACGCGACGCCGGCCGCGATCCGCGAGGCGCTCCCCCGCTACGGCACGACGGTCCTCGGCCCGCCGACGATCGACCTGGACGAGGTGCTCCGCATCGCGGATGCCGGGGACGTGCCGGAGCCGGACGGCGACACCGGAGAGGCACGGACGATCGAGCGGGTCCGGGAGCTGGCGCGAGCGTCCGACCTCGTCATCGCTCTCGGCGGCGACAACTCCCTCACCTACCCTGTCGCCCTCGGTGCGGAGGCCACGGGCCTGATCACGTTCGACGCCCACTTCGACCTGCGCGACGGCGTCTCCAACGGCACGCCGGTGCGACGACTCGTCGAAGACGCCCCGGCGGCGTCCGGCCTCCCCACCGCCCGCATCGACCCCACCCGGATCGTGCAGATCGGCCTCGCCGATTTCGCGAACTCCGCCGCCTACGCGCGCCGGGCGGCGGACTGGGGCATCCGGGTCGTCACGCTCGACGACGTGCGCCGTCGCGGGATCGCCGACGTCGTGGCCGAGGCGGTCGAGATCGCGGGGGCGGGCGTCGAGCCCCGCGTGCACCTCGACATCGACGTGGACGTGTGCGACCGCGCGGTCGCCCCGGGGTGCCCGGCCAGCGTCCCCGGAGGCCTGGCGGCGTGGGAGCTGCGCGCCCTCACGCGCGGTGTCGCCACCGACCCGCGGGTCCGGAGCGCCGACATCGCCGAGGTCGATGCGACAGCGGATGCCGAGGACGGTCGCACCGTGCGACTCGCGGCCCTCTGCGTGCTCGAGCTGCTCGCCGGCCTCGCCGCGCGCTGAGCAGAGGAGCGGCCCGGGCGACGCGCCGGATCAGCGCACGACGAGCTCGGGCGTGATGAGCGCGTGCGCCGAGCCGGACTCGACCCGACGCGGCGCGACGACGTCCCCCGTCGGCCCCATCAATAGATGGAGGATCGCCTCCGCCACATCCTCCGGTCGCTGCTCGACGCTGGAGAATCCCAAGGCTTCGGCGGTGGGCGTGTTGTCGAACCCGATGACCGGGACGGTCTTCCCGGCGTCGGCGAGGCCGAGCAGGGCCCCCACGGCGAGAGAGTCGCTGGCGCAGACGATGGCGTCCGCCCGGATGCCGTCTTCCAGCGCCTGGGTGATCGCCCGACGCGCCTCGGGAACCGAGTCCTCGGCGACGACCCTGGCGCCGTGCGCCCCCGCCTCCGCGACGGCCTCGCGCCACCCGCGTTCTCGATCGTCCCCCGTGCCCGACCCCGACGGCCAGCCCAGGAAGGTCACCGCGCTCCCGTGCTCGAGCGCATACGTCGTCGCCGCCCTGGTGCCCGCCGCGCCGTCCACGTCGACCCAGAGATGCATCGGATCGGAGATGTCGTCGTCCGCCCACGGCCGTCCGAAGGAGATGAACGGCAGACCGAGCGCGTCCAGCCGCGTGACGCGGGGATCGTCGCGCACGGTGCCGGTGAGGATCGCCGCATCGATCTCGGATCCGTCCCACAGTTCGGCGAGCCGGCCGAGTTCCTCCTCCGGGGTCCGTGCCGCGTACACGAGCATGCGCATGCCGCGATCACTCGACCGCTCCGTGATGGCGTGCACGAACCGATCCAGCACCACCCCCGAGATCCCGCCCAGGTACGGGTCGAGCCGGATGCCGATCGTCGAGCTCCGACGCAGGCGCAGCCGGCGGGCCGCCGCGTGCCGACGGTAGCCGAGCTCGTCGATGGAGGCGAGCACGCGCTCCCGGGTGGCCGGCCGGACGATGTCCGGGGTGTTCAGGACGTTCGACACCGTTTGGCGGGAGACGCCGGCGTGTGCCGCCACATCCTCCACCGTGGGGGCCTTGGCCATCGCACTCCTCGATCCCGGCGGCTTGACACGTCCGCACTGCCGCACCTAGCGTATTCCATGCAGAGTTTGATCGTTCAAATTCCTGCCCGCCGGCCCTCATCAAAGGAGAGAGAGACATGACACGGCAGACCACACGCGCCTGGCTCGGCGCCGGAGCGGTCCTGATCACCACCACCCTCGTGCTCACCGGGTGCGGCTCCGGGTTCTCAGGCGAGGAGCAGAGCGAGGGCGACACGGACCTCACCTCCTCCGACGACGGCCTCACGATCCTCATCGGCTCGTCGGGCGACGCCGAGACCGCCGCAGTGCAGTCGGCGCTCGACGCCTGGTCCGAGGAGTCCGGCACCGAGGTCGACCTCCAGGTGGCGAGCGACCTGGCGCAGGAGCTCTCCCAGGGCTTCGCCGCCGGGAACCCCGCCGACCTCTTCTACCTCGCACCGGAGCAGATGGCCGGGTACGCCTCGAACGGCTCCCTCCAGGCGTACGGCGACGAGCTCTCGAACAAGGACGACTTCTACCCCTCCCTCGTCGAGAACTTCACCCTCGACGGCACGTTCTACTGTGCGCCCAAGGACTTCTCCACGCTCGCGCTCGTGATCAACACACGCATGTGGGCGGAGGCGGGACTCACCGATGCCGACCTCCCGAAGAGCTGGGACGACCTCGCGGCCGTCGCGCAGAAGCTCACCACCGCCGACCACGTGGGTCTGGCCTTCGGAGCCGAGTACCAGCGCGTCGGCACGTTCATGGCGCAGGCCGGCGGCGGGCTCGTGAAGGACGGCACGGCGATCGCGGACGACCCCGCGAACGTCGAGGCGCTGGAGTACGTGCAGACCCACCTCGTCGACGGCACCTTCGCCTACGCGAAGGACGTCGGGGCCGGCTGGGGCGGCGAGGCACTCGGGAAGGAGCTGGCCGCGATGGTGATCGAAGGCAACTGGATCACCGGTGCGATGGCGAACGACTTCGGCTCCGTGGACTACACCGTCGCCGAGCTTCCCGAAGGACCGGGCGGCCAGGGCACCCTGCAGTTCACGAACTGCTGGGGCATGGCTGCCGACAGCCCCAACCAGCAGGCGGCCCTCGACCTCGTCGAGTACCTCACCAGTGCTGACAGCCAGCTCGCCTTCTCGAAGGCGTTCGGCCCGATGCCGTCGATCACCTCCGCCGCCGACCAGTGGACCGCGGACAACCCGGACCTCGCGCCCTTCCTCGCGGGAGCGGACTACGCGCAGTTCCCGCCCAACCAGGACGGCGCTGCGGACGTGATCGCCGACTTCAACGCGCAGCTCGAGTCGCTGAAGACGGGAGACCCCGCACAGATCCTCGACACCGTGCAGTCGAACCTCGAAGCGATCGTCGAGTAGCGATGGCGGGACAGGCCCTGTCTCGCCGCGGGGGAGCCTCCGGACTCCGCCGCGGCGAGGCCGCAGCCGGGTGGCTCTTCACGGCGCCGGTCATCCTCATCCTCGGCGTCTTCTTGCTGGTCCCCGTGCTCATGGCCCTCTGGGTCAGCATGTCGGACTGGGCGGGGCGCGGCAGCCCCCTCTCGCCGTCGGTCTCGTTCGTGGGCACCGAGAACTACTCGGCCGTGCTGGCCGACGGCGGCCTCGCGACCAAGGACTTCGGGACCGCACTGCGCAACAACTCCTGGTACGTGCTGCTCGTCGTGCCCCTGCAGACGGCCATCGCCCTGTTCCTCGCCGTCCTGGTGAACAGAGCGGTGCTGCGCGGCCGCGGGTTCTTCCGGACCGCGTACTACTTCCCCTCCGTCACGAGCTCGGTGGCGATCACGGTGCTCTGGCTCTTCCTGTTCTCCGCGAGCGGAGCGGTCAACAGCGTGCTCGCCTGGTTCGGCCTGAACGGTCCGAACTGGTTCAACGACCCCCGCGGCATCCTGCATCTCGCGCTCAGCGGCATCGGCATCGACACCGGACCCGCCGCGCTCGCCGGCGGCGGGATGCTGGGCATCTCCTGGTGGGAGTGGCTCGCCGGTCCGTCGATCGCCATGAGCGCCTACATCCTGATGGCCATCTTCACGACCTCCGGCACCTTCATGCTGCTCTTCCTCGCCGGTCTGCAGAATCTCGGCGCGGACGTCGACGAGGCGGCCATGATGGACGGGGCGAACGGGTGGCAGCGGTTCTGGCGGGTGACCCTGCCGCAGCTGCGGCCGACGCTGTTCACGGTGCTCACCCTCGGGCTCATCGGCTGCTGGCAGGTGTTCGATCAGATCTACACCGGCACCCGTGGCGCCCCCAGCAAGACGACCCTCACCCCGGCGTACCTGTCGTACAAGACGGCGTTCACGGACCAGGAGTGGGGTCAGGGCGCGGCGATCGCCTTCATCCTCTTCGTCATCATCGTGATCTTCACACTGCTGCAGCGCTGGGTGCTGCGCGACCGGCCGGTATCGCGGCGCCGCATCCGCGCGTACGAGGTCGGGCGCGAGGGAGGGACGTCATGAGGCTCTCGCGCACGCAGCTGACCTGGCAGATCGTGCTGTACACCGTGCTGATCGTGCTCGCCGTCATCTACATCTACCCGTTCCTGATCCAGGTGTTCACGAGTTTCAAGACGGACGAGGACGCCGCGAGCTCCGGCGTGAACCTGCTCCCGGAGTCGTGGACGTTCGCCGCCTATGAACGGCTCTTCGCCAACTCCGACTTCCCCTCGTGGTTCGTCAACAGCGCCATCGTGACGATCTTCGTCACCGCGGGGCGGGTGTTCTTCAACTCCCTCGCCGGATACGCGCTCGCGCGTCTGCGCTTCCGCGGTCGAGGAGTCGTGTTCGCGGCCCTCGTCGCCGTGATGTCGGTGCCGACCGTCGTCCTGCTCATCCCGAAGTTCCTCGTCATCAACCAGCTCGGCATATTCAACTCCTACGCCGGCATGATCCTGCCTCTGCTGGTCGACGCCGCCGGCGTCTTCATCATGAAGAACTTCTTCGAGTCGATCCCCGCCTCGGTCGAGGAGCAGGCACGGATCGACGGAGCCGGTGCGTTCCGGACCTTCTGGTCGGTCGTGCTCCCGATGGCGACGCCCGCCCTCATCACGATCGTCATCCTGTCGTTCCAGGGGTCGTGGAACGAGCTCAGCCACTTCATCGTGTCCACGAACGACCCCGCGCTGACGACCCTCACGAAGGGTGTCGCCTCGCTCGCCAGCGGGCAGCTCAGCCAGGGCACCCAGTACCCGCTCAAGCTCGCCGCGGCGCTCATCATGACGATCCCCGTCGCCGTGATGTTCTTCATCTTCCAGCGCCGCATCATGAATTCCACCGAAGGAGCCGTCAAGGAATGACCGACCGCCCCCACCTCCAGCCGCTGCTCGACGACGCCGTGGTGGTGCTCGACGCCCCCACCCAGGTCTGGTCCGACCGCGACGGCGACGTGGGCGGCGCCCCGATCCACGGGGTCTACCACGGCGACGTCCGTCACATCGCCACGATCGGACTCGAGGTGCGGGACACCGCCCTGGAAGCCATCGCCTGCTCGGCGCCGGTCCCGCAGCGTGCGCTGTTCACCGGCCTGCTGCGCGGACTCGACGATGCCGCCGCCGATCCGAAGGTGCGCCTCGACCGGGATCGCACCGTCGAGGCGGGAAGACTGACCGAGACCCTGCGGGTGTCCTCGCACCTCATGCACGAGGTGACGGCCGAGCTCACGGTGCGCATCCGCCCGGATTTCACCCCCCTGCAGCTCGTCAAAGCGGGGGTGGCCCGGAGCGAGGAGTGGTCGTGGGACGGCGAGCGCTGCCGCGCAGGGCAGGCGTCGTTCACGCTGCACGCTGTGGACGCCGCCGTGTCGATCGACGGTCGGGAGATGCTGCTCGCCTGGCGGGTGACCGTCCCTCCGCGCGGCGAGGTCGAGGTGACGTGGTCGGTCGACCTCGACGATCCGACCCTGGTCGTGACGTCGTCGCCACGGACAGCCGGCGTCCGGCCCGTCCCCACCGGAGCGGACCCTCGCGCCGCGCGCTGGCTGGAGCGCGCCTGCGCCGACCTCGATGCCCTGCGACTGGCCCTGCCGGATCAGCCGGACGAGGCGTTCTACGCCGCGGGCGCCCCCTGGTTCTTCACCCTGTTCGGACGGGACTCGATCTGGGCGGCCCGTCTCGCCCTCGCCGCCGACCGCGACATCGCCGCCTCCACCCTGCGGGTGCTCGCGCGTCTCCAGGGCACGGTGCACGACCCCGGCACCGCGGAGGCCCCGGGCAAGATCGCGCACGAGCTCCGCAGCGCGGAGCTCTCCCTCCCCGGCGAGGGGGTGCTGCTGCCTCCGCTCTACTACGGCACGGTCGACGCGACACCGCTGTGGATCTGCCTCCTCGCCGACGCGCGCGCGGCCGGCCTGACGATCACGGAGCTGAAGGACCTGGAGCCCGCGTTGCGCGCCGCAGTGACGTGGATGATCGAGCACGGCGACGCCTCCGGCAGCGGCTTCATCGACTATGCGGATGAGTCGGGCCACGGCTTGGCGAATCAGGGCTGGAAGGACTCCGGCGACTCGATCCAGTGGCGCGACGGCCGTCTCGCGGAAGGTCCGATCGCGCTCAGCGAGGTGCAGGGATACGCCTACGAGGCCGCAGTGCGCGGAGCAGCGCTCCTCGACGAGCTGGGCGCAGCCGGCGGTGACGACCTGCGTTCGTGGGCGGCGGACCTGCGGCGACGCTTCCGGGAGGCCTACTGGGTCACCACGCCGGAGGGGCGGTACCCCGCCATCGCCCTCGACGCCCACGGCGCCGCGGTCGACACGCTCACCAGCAACATCGGCCATCTCATCGGCACCGGGCTGCTCGATCCGGACGAGGAGCACGCCTGCGCGGAATTGCTCGTCGGTGAGACGATGTCGAGCGGCTACGGCGTCCGCACGATGTCCACGGAGGCCTCGGGATACTGGCCGCTGAGCTACCACGGCGGCAGCGTGTGGACCCACGACACCGCGATCGCCGTGCACGGGATGCTCCGCGCCGGCCTCACCGATCATGCCGGACGCATCGCCGCCCAGCTGCTCGATCTCGCCGAGGGCTTCGACTACCGCGTGCCGGAGCTGCACTCGGGCGAGCCTCGCGTCGACGGCGGCCGACCGGTCCCCTACCCGGCCGCCTGCCGTCCGCAGGCATGGTCCGCCGCTGCCGCCGTGGTCTGCGCCGAAGCCCTGCGATGAGGGGCGGGACGGTCAGACGACGGCCGTCCCGTCCTTCCAGACGCGCTGCACCAGCGGCACCCCCGGCCGGTACGCGAGGTGCACGCGAGAGGGGGCGTCGAGCAGCACGAGGTCGGCGCGCGCACCGGGGGCGATCCGGCCGATGTCGTCGCGCCGGAGCGCGCGCGCCCCGCCGGCCGTGGCGGCCCAGACCGCCTCCGCCGTGGTCATACCCATGTCGCGCACGGCGATGGCGATGCAGAAGGCCATCGACGACGTGAAGCTCGACCCCGGGTTGGTGTCGCACGCGAGCGCCACGGTCACCCCCGCGTCCAGGAGTCCGCGGGCGTCCGGATAGGGCTGACGCGTGGAGAACTCCACACCGGGGAGCAGCGTGAGCACCGTGTCCGACGCGGCGAGCGCGGCGACGTCCGCGTCGGTGAGGTAGGTACCGTGATCCACGGAGGCGGCCCCGAGCTCGACCGCCATCCGCACGCCATCGCCCGGGCCGAGCTGGCTCGCATGCACGCGAGGAGCGAGACCCCGGGCGATGCCCGCCTCCAGGATCCGCCGCGACTGCGTCACCGTGAAGGCGCCGGTCTCGCAGAACACGTCGATCCACCGAGAGTGCGGGGCGCAGGCGTCGAGCATCGGCCCGACGACGAGGTCGACGTAGGCATCGGGATCGTCAGCGTACTCGACCGGCACCACGTGCGCCCCGAGGAAGGTGACCTCCGGCGTCACCTCGGCGGCGAGGCGCACGAGGCGCTCCTCCTCCGCGACGGCGAGACCGTAGCCGCTCTTGATCTCGACCGTGGTGGTGCCCTGCGTCCGCAGCTCCTCGATGAAGCCACGCAGCCGGCTCCGCAGCTCGTCGTCGCTCGCCGCCCGGGTCGCCTGCACCGTCGAGCGGATGCCGCCCGCCGCGTACCGCTGCCCCGCCATGCGCGCCTCGAACTCCGCCGCGCGATCGCCTCCGAAGACGAGGTGACTGTGGCTGTCGACGAATCCGGGGATCACGGCCCTCCCCCGGGCGTCGACGACCTCGTCGGCCGCGGGGGCCCCCGCGGACGGACCGACCCACGCGATCCGCTCGCCGTCGACCAGCACGGCGGCGTCTCTGAGCGTGCCGCTCGGATCGCCCTCGGCGGCGACATTGGTCGTCAGCTCCCCGATCCCGGTGATGAGGGTGGTCGTCACAGCATCGGCACCTTCAGTCCGCGGTCGCGCGCGACCTCCCTGGCGTGTTCGTAACCGGCGTCCGCATGCCGCATGACGCCGGTTCCCGGGTCGTTGGTCAGCACGCGCGCGAGTTTCTCCGCGGCGAGTGCCGAACCGTCCGCCACCGTCACCTGCCCGGCATGGATCGAGCGGCCGATCCCCACCCCGCCGCCGTGGTGCAGCGACACCCATGAGGCCCCGGAGGCGGTGTTGAGGAGGGCGTTGAGCAGCGGCCAGTCGGCGATCGCGTCGGAGCCGTCCTTCATGGCCTCGGTCTCCCGGTACGGGGACGCGACGGACCCGGAGTCCAGATGATCGCGGCCGATGACGATCGGTGCGGAGAGCTCTCCCGACGCGACCATCTCGTTGAACTTCAGCCCGGCGAGGTGCCGCTCCTGGTAGCCGAGCCAGCAGATGCGCGCCGGCAGCCCCTCGAAGTGGACGGCCGACCCCGCCTTGTCGAGCCAGCGGTGCAGCGCGGCGTCCTCGGGGAAGAGCTCGGCGATCGCACGGTCCGTCTTGAAGATGTCCTCCGGGTCTCCGGAGAGCGCCACCCAGCGGAACGGTCCTCGCCCTTCCTCGAACTGCGGGCGGATGTAGGCGGGGACGAAGCCCGGGAACGCGAACGCCCGGTCGAAGCCCCCGAGCTGCGCCTCCGCGCGGATCGAGTTGCCGTAGTCGAAGACGGCCGCCCCCGCGTCCTGGAAGCCGACCATCGCGGCGACGTGGGCCGCCATGGACGCGCGGGACAGCCGGGTGAACTCCTCCGGATCGCGCGCGGCCTCCGCCTTCCAGCGCGACACGTCGATACCGATCGGCAGGTAGGCGAGCGGGTCATGGGCGCTGGTCTGGTCGGTGACCACGTCGATCGGCACGCCCCGGCGCAGGAGCTCGGGGAAGATCTCCGCGGCATTGCCCACGACGCCGACCGAGAGGGCGTGACCGGCGTCCTTCGCCGCCACGACCCGGGCCACCGCCGCGTCGAGGTCGGTGGTGTACTCGTCGAGGTACCGGTGCTCGACGCGGCGGGCCAGCCGCGTCTCGTCGACGTCCACGATCAGGACCGCGCCCTCGTTGAGGGTCACCGCGAGAGGCTGCGCCCCGCCCATACCGCCGGCGCCGGCGGTCAACGTGAGCGTGCCCCGCAGGGAATCCCGGCCCAGCGAGCGGGCCACAGCGGCGAACGTCTCGTACGTCCCCTGCAGGATGCCCTGCGTGCCGATGTAGATCCAGGAGCCGGCGGTCATCTGGCCGTACATGGTCAGCCCGAGCTCCTCCAGGCGGCGGAACTCCGGCCAGGTCGCCCAGTCACCGACGAGGTTCGAGTTGGCGATGAGCACGCGCGGTGCCCACTCATGGGTGCGGAACACCCCCACCGGCTTCCCGGACTGGACCAGGAGCGTCTCATCCGGCTCCAGCTCGTCGAGCGTGCGGACGATCGCCTCGTACGCCGCCCAGTTGCGCGCCGCCTTGCCCGTCCCGCCGTAGACGACGAGATCCTCCGGGTGCTCGGCGACCTCGGGATCGAGGTTGTTCATGAGCATGCGCTTGGCCGCTTCCGCGCCCCAGCTCTTCGCGGTGCGCTCGGCACCTCGGGCTGCGCGTACCGTACGCGCTGCGGTGTCCTCAGTCATGCATGTGCTCCTTTGCGACACGGGCGACGGCGCCCGACTGGACGAGGGCGGTCACGGCCTCCATCTCGGGCGAGAGGTGGCGGTCAGGTCCGGGGCCTGCGGCGACGGTGCGGACGAGGTCGCGCACGGCTCCGGTCGCCGGGCCCGCCTGCAGCGGCGCGCGCAGGTCGAGCGCACGGGCCGCGGTGAGGATCTCGATCGCGAGGACCCGCGAGAGGCCGTCGACCGCGCGCCGCAGCTTCCGCGCCGCGGCCCAGCCCATCGAGACGTGGTCCTCCTGCATCGCCGAGGACGGGATGGAGTCCACCGAGGCCGGAACCGCGAGGCGCTTGAGCTCCGAGACGATGCCGGCCGCCGCATACTGCGCGATCATCAGACCGGAGTCGACGCCGACCTCCGCCGCCAGGAACGGCGGGAGCCCGTGGCTGCGGGCCGGGTCCAGCGCCCGGTCGGTGCGGCGCTCGGACACGGAGGCGACGTCGGCGATGGAGATCGCCAGGAAGTCGAGGACGGCGGCGACCGGGGCCCCGTGGAAGTTGCCGTTGGACTCGATGCGTCCATCGAGGGTGATGATGGGGTTGTCGATCACGCTGGAGAGCTCACGTTCCGCGATCATCGCGGCGTGCCCGAGCGTGTCACGTGCGGCGCCGTGCACCTGCGGCGAGCAGCGCAGCGAGTACGCGTCCTGGACGCGGCCGTCCTCCGGGCCCTTGTGGCTCGCGACCATCGGCGAGCCGGCGAGCAGCGCCCGGAGGTGGCCGGCGGAGACCGCCTGGCCCGCCTGCGGACGCAGCGCCATGAGGTCGGCGGCGAACACGGCGTCGGTGCCGAGCTGCGACTCGACCGACATCGCCGCCGCCACGTCCGCCGTGAGCAGCAGCGTCTCGAGGTCGTGGAGCGCGAGCACCAGGGTGCCGAGCATGCCGTCCGTGCCGTTGATGAGGGCCAGCCCCTCCTTCTCGACGAGGGTGAGCGGAGCGATGCCGGCCGCGGCGAGGGCGTCGGCCGCGTCGACGAGACGCCCGGCGGCGTCGCGCACTTCGCCCTCTCCCATCGCCGCGAGGGCGATGTGGGCGAGCGGGGCGAGATCTCCGGAGCACCCCAGTGACCCGTACTCGCGGACCACGGGGACGATGCCCGCGTTGAGCAACGCGGCGTAGGTCTCGACCACGACAGGACGCACGCCCGTGCGCCCCGAGGCGAGCGTCTGGAGGCGCAGCAGCTGGAGCCCGCGGACCACCTCCCGCTCGACCTCGGCGCCGGTCCCCGCGGCATGGGAGCGGATGAGGCTCGCCTGCAACTGCAGTCGCCGCTCAGGAGCGATGAAAGTCGTCGCCAGCGCGCCGAAGCCGGTGGACACCCCGTAGTGCGGGTGCGGGTCCGCGGCGAGGCCGTCGATCACACGGCGGCTCTCGGCGACCCTCGCCAGCGCGGCGGGATCCACCCGGACGGGCACGTCATGCCGGACCACGCGGACGACCTCCGCCGGGGAGAGAGGGGCGGCGCCGACGATGACAGGGGCAGGATCGCTCATGTCTCGATTCCACACCCATGGAGTCGACGCGGACGCGGCTTCGTGGGAACCTGTGTCTGTGATACCAGACACCGAGGAGACCGACCACGTTCAGGTGCCGGCGGCCGCGCAGACCCTGCGCATCCTCAGCTACCTGGCAGGCCGACCGGCTCCGGTGGCGGCGTCCGCAATCGCCCGCGAGCTCTCGCTCCCGCGGTCGACCGTCTATCACCTGCTCCGCACGCTCGCCGCACATGGCTTCGTCCTGCACCTCCGTGAGGAGCGTCGATGGGGACTCGGCACGTCGGCCTTCGAGCTGGCAGGGGGCTATGCGCGGCAGCAGCCGTTGGCACGGCTCGGCCGTCCGCTCATCGCCGCACTCTCCGACCATCTCGGGGAAAGCGCACACCTCGCGGTGATGAGCGGCGGCGATGTGCTCTACATCGTCGAGGAACGGGCGCCGCGACGCCCGGCACTGGTGACCGACGTGGGCGTGCGCCTCCCGGCGCATCTGACCGCAACGGGACGCGCGATGCTCGCCGCGCTCCCCCGCGAACAGGTGCGGGCGCTGTATCCGGATGCTTCCGCATTCTCCGACCGCACAGGGCGCGGTCCTCGCAGGCCCGGCGAACTGCGCGAACTCCTCCGCGAAGTCCGCGTCCGCGAGTATGCGACCGAGGACGGTGAGGTCGCGGACGGACTGCGCTCCGTGGGCGCAGTGGTGCGGGACGCTGCGGGATGGCCGGTCGCCGCCGTGGCGGTCACCTGGGCCGACGACGACGGCAGGGAATCTGCGCTGGCGAAAGCGGTACGCGAGACCGCGGCGACGCTCGAGGCACGCCTGGCGCGCTGAGTCCGTCCTGCGGGCCGCGCCGCGGAGCGATCGCGTTAACGCAAGAAGGCCACCCAGCATTGGGTGGCCTTCTTGACTAAAAAGAGTCCGGCGGTGTCCTACTCTCCCACAGGGTCCCCCCTGCAGTACCATCGGCGCTGTGAGGCTTAGCTTCCGGGTTCGGAATGTGACCGGGCGT
>NZ_JBFBHD010000003.1:0-1704 GCF_040685015.1 Microbacterium meiriae
GGATAGTCAGCAATGATTTATCTCTTTGGTCAGCATCAAACTCGCTGCGTTCCGGTTTTTCCCCGGTTCGTATGCAATTTCTTTTTACGGAGAGTTTGATCCTGGCTCAGGATGAACGCTGGCGGCGTGCTTAACACATGCAAGTCGAACGGTGAACACGGAGCTTGCTCTGTGGGATCAGTGGCGAACGGGTGAGTAACACGTGAGCAACCTGCCCCTGACTCTGGGATAAGCGCTGGAAACGGCGTCTAATACTGGATATGTGACGTGACCGCATGGTCTGCGTTTGGAAAGATTTTTCGGTTGGGGATGGGCTCGCGGCCTATCAGCTTGTTGGTGAGGTAATGGCTCACCAAGGCGTCGACGGGTAGCCGGCCTGAGAGGGTGACCGGCCACACTGGGACTGAGACACGGCCCAGACTCCTACGGGAGGCAGCAGTGGGGAATATTGCACAATGGGCGAAAGCCTGATGCAGCAACGCCGCGTGAGGGATGACGGCCTTCGGGTTGTAAACCTCTTTTAGCAGGGAAGAAGCGAAAGTGACGGTACCTGCAGAAAAAGCGCCGGCTAACTACGTGCCAGCAGCCGCGGTAATACGTAGGGCGCAAGCGTTATCCGGAATTATTGGGCGTAAAGAGCTCGTAGGCGGTTTGTCGCGTCTGCTGTGAAATCCCGAGGCTCAACCTCGGGCCTGCAGTGGGTACGGGCAGACTAGAGTGCGGTAGGGGAGATTGGAATTCCTGGTGTAGCGGTGGAATGCGCAGATATCAGGAGGAACACCGATGGCGAAGGCAGATCTCTGGGCCGTAACTGACGCTGAGGAGCGAAAGGGTGGGGAGCAAACAGGCTTAGATACCCTGGTAGTCCACCCCGTAAACGTTGGGAACTAGTTGTGGGGTCCATTCCACGGATTCCGTGACGCAGCTAACGCATTAAGTTCCCCGCCTGGGGAGTACGGCCGCAAGGCTAAAACTCAAAGGAATTGACGGGGACCCGCACAAGCGGCGGAGCATGCGGATTAATTCGATGCAACGCGAAGAACCTTACCAAGGCTTGACATATACGAGAACGGGCCAGAAATGGTCAACTCTTTGGACACTCGTAAACAGGTGGTGCATGGTTGTCGTCAGCTCGTGTCGTGAGATGTTGGGTTAAGTCCCGCAACGAGCGCAACCCTCGTTCTATGTTGCCAGCACGTAATGGTGGGAACTCATGGGATACTGCCGGGGTCAACTCGGAGGAAGGTGGGGATGACGTCAAATCATCATGCCCCTTATGTCTTGGGCTTCACGCATGCTACAATGGCCGGTACAAAGGGCTGCAATACCGTGAGGTGGAGCGAATCCCAAAAAGCCGGTCCCAGTTCGGATTGAGGTCTGCAACTCGACCTCATGAAGTCGGAGTCGCTAGTAATCGCAGATCAGCAACGCTGCGGTGAATACGTTCCCGGGTCTTGTACACACCGCCCGTCAAGTCATGAAAGTCGGTAACACCTGAAGCCGGTGGCCTAACCCTTGTGGAGGGAGCCGTCGAAGGTGGGATCGGTAATTAGGACTAAGTCGTAACAAGGTAGCCGTACCGGAAGGTGCGGCTGGATCACCTCCTTTCTAAGGAGCATCTGACGCTTCGGCGTCCAGAACCCAGATCGAAGGCATACGTTCTTCGCTGGGAGCTCATGGGTGGAACATTTGACATGGCATCGG
>NZ_JBFBHD010000003.1:1801-4053 GCF_040685015.1 Microbacterium meiriae
AGCTGATCTCGGGACTAGTACGCCGCTTCGGTGGTTGGAAGGTTCTGGGTGAGGGGACCGGTGCCTGCACGCTGTTGGGTCCTGAGGGACCGGATGCGGATCCTTCGGGGTCTGGTCTGAACCTCTGGACCTCTTTCTGTTTGTCCCTGTGGGGGCAGGTGGATGGGGGTTCCGCCCGTACTTTGAGAACTACACAGTGGACGCGAGCATCTTGCAGCCGGCTTTCGAGCTGGTTGCACAAGATGATCTTAAAGATCATTAGTCAATTTCTGATTCCATCTTCGGATGGGGTCGAGTTTTTGATTCAAACTCATGTGATTTCAAGTCTTTAAGAGCAAACGGTGGATGCCTTGGCATCTGGAGCCGAAGAAGGACGTAGCAATCTGCGATAAGCCTCGGGGAACTGATAAGCAAGTTTTGATCCGAGGGTGTCCGAATGGGGAAACCCCGCTGGGCGGCGTGCCGACCTAGTGACTCCCGCCTGAATATATAGGGCGGGTAGAGGGAACGTGGGGAAGTGAAACATCTCAGTACCCACAGGAAGAGAAAGCAACCGCGATTCCGTTAGTAGTGGCGAGCGAAACCGGATCAGGCTAAACCGAGTGTGTGTGATATCCGGCAGGAGTTGCATATTCGGGGTTGTGGGACTCACCAGTCAGTTCTGCCGAGCTGGCGACGTTACAGAAGCGTATAGACGAACGGTCTTGAAAGGCCGGTCATAGAGGGTGCCAACCCCGTAGTCGAAATGCGTGTTCTGGCGTGGAGAGTATCCCAAGTAGCACGGGGCCCGTGAAATCCCGTGTGAATCTGTCAGGACCACCTGATAAGCCTAAATACTCCCAGATGACCGATAGCGGACAAGTACCGTGAGGGAAAGGTGAAAAGTACCCCGGGAGGGGAGTGAAATAGTACCTGAAACCGTTTGCTTACAAACCGTTGGAGCACCCCTGGTAGGTGTGACAGCGTGCCTTTTGAAGAATGAGCCTGCGAGTTAGCGATATGTGGCGAGGTTAACCCGTGTGGGGTAGCCGTAGCGAAAGCGAGTCTGAATAGGGCGATTCAGTCGCATGTCCTAGACCCGAAGCGAAGTGATCTATCCATGGCCAGGTTGAAGCGACGGTAAGACGTCGTGGAGGACCGAACCCACTTAGGTTGAAAACTGAGGGGATGAGCTGTGGATAGGGGTGAAAGGCCAATCAAACTTCGTGATAGCTGGTTCTCTCCGAAATGCATTTAGGTGCAGCGTTGCGTGTTTCTTGCCGGAGGTAGAGCTACTGGATGGCCGATGGGCCCTACAAGGTTACTGACGTCAGCCAAACTCCGAATGCCGGTAAGTGAGAGCGCAGCAGTGAGACTGTGGGGGATAAGCTTCATAGTCGAGAGGGAAACAACCCAGACCACCAACTAAGGTCCCAAAGCGCGTGCTAAGTGGGAAAGGATGTGGAGTTGCTCTGACAACCAGGAGGTTGGCTTAGAAGCAGCCACCCTTGAAAGAGTGCGTAATAGCTCACTGGTCAAGTGATTCCGCGCCGACAATGTAACGGGGCTCAAGCACGCCACCGAAGTTGTGGCATTGACATTATTGGTAGGCCTTCGTGGTCCAGCCGTGTTGATGGGTAGGAGAGCGTCGTGTGGCCAGCGAAGCGGCGGTGGAAACCAGCCGTGGAGGCTACACGAGTGAGAATGCAGGCATGAGTAGCGAATGACGTGTGAGAAACACGTCCTCCGAAAGACCAAGGGTTCCAGGGTCAAGCTAATCTTCCCTGGGTAAGTCGGGACCTAAGGCGAGGCCGACAGGCGTAGTCGATGGACAACGGGTTGATATTCCCGTACCGGCGAAGAACCGCCCAAGCTAATCCAGTGGTGCTAAACGTCCGAGCCTTCACATCGTCACCTTCGGGTGACACCGTGGAGGGGAGCACGTGACCCCATGCTGGTGCGGTTAGCGTATTAACAGGTGTGACGCAGGAAGGTAGTCCAAGCCAGGCGATGGTTGTCCTGGTGCAAGTGCGTAGGCCGAGTCGTAGGCAAATCCGCGACTCATACAGGCTGAGACACGATGCGGATAAAAAGTGGATGATCCTATGCTGCCGAGAAAAGCATCGACGCGAGGTTCTAGCCGCCCGTACCCCAAACCGACTCAGGTGGTCAGGTAGAGAATACCAAGGAGATCGAGAGAATCGTGGTTAAGGAACTCGGCAAAATGCCCCCGTAACTTCGGGAGAAGGGGGGCCTTCGACGTATTAGGACTT
>NZ_JBFBHD010000003.1:4146-5551 GCF_040685015.1 Microbacterium meiriae
GGACGTGCTCCGAAAGCGTTTGGAGGCCGCAGAGACTAGTGGGTAGCGACTGTTTACTAAAAACACAGGTCCGTGCCAAGTCGCAAGACGATGTATACGGACTGACGCCTGCCCGGTGCTGGAAGGTTAAGAGGACCGGTTAGCCGCAAGGCGAAGCTGAGAATTTAAGCCCCAGTAAACGGCGGTGGTAACTATAACCATCCTAAGGTAGCGAAATTCCTTGTCGGGTAAGTTCCGACCTGCACGAATGGCGTAACGACTTCCCAACTGTCTCAACCGCGAACTCGGCGAAATTGCATTACGAGTAAAGATGCTCGTTACGCGCAGCAGGACGGAAAGACCCCGTGACCTTTACTACAGCTTGGTATTGGTGTTCGGTGTGGCTTGTGTAGGATAGGTGGGAGACTTTGAAGCGGTGACGCCAGTTACCGTGGAGTCATTGTTGAAATACCACTCTGGTCACTCTGGATATCTAACTTCGAACCGTAATCCGGTTCAGGGACAGTGCCTGGTGGGTAGTTTAACTGGGGCGGTTGCCTCCCAAAAAGTAACGGAGGCGCCCAAAGGTTCCCTCAACCTGGTTGGCAATCAGGTGGCGAGTGTAAGTGCACAAGGGAGCTTGACTGTGAGACTGACAGGTCGAGCAGGGACGAAAGTCGGGACTAGTGATCCGGCAGTGGCTTGTGGAAGCGCTGTCGCTCAACGGATAAAAGGTACCTCGGGGATAACAGGCTGATCTTGCCCAAGAGTCCATATCGACGGCATGGTTTGGCACCTCGATGTCGGCTCGTCGCATCCTGGGGCTGGAGTAGGTCCCAAGGGTTGGGCTGTTCGCCCATTAAAGCGGTACGCGAGCTGGGTTTAGAACGTCGTGAGACAGTTCGGTCCCTATCCGCTGCGCGCGTAGGAAGTTTGAGAGGATCTGACCCTAGTACGAGAGGACCGGGTTGGACGAACCTCTGGTGTGTCAGTTGTTCCGCCAGGAGCACCGCTGATTAGCTACGTTCGGGATGGATAACCGCTGAAAGCATCTAAGCGGGAAGCCGGCCTCAAGATGAGACTTCCATACCTTCGGGTGAGAGGCTCCCAGCCAGACTACTGGGTTGATAGGCCAGATGTGGAAGCACGGTAACGTGTGCAGCTGACTGGTACTAATAAGCCGATGACTTGATAACACACCGTTTGTTGGTGCTTGCGTCCACTGAGTGGTTCTCGATGTACGGTCGAGAACTACCTTCAACAATGATTCATCATTGCTTTAGGTTTGATTGAAACATCAATAGTGTTTCGGCGGCCATAGCGTGAGGGAAACGCCCGGTCACATTCCGAACCCGGAAGCTAAGCCTCACAGCGCCGATGGTACTGCAGGGGGGACCCTGTGGGAGAGTAGGACACCGCCGGACTC